>NZ_WYEW01000008.1:0-249662 GCF_015143665.1 Salegentibacter sp. BLCTC
AGTTTTGGTTCCCCTCCTGGGTAGCAGTAATTGTGATTACTCCACCGCCAAGAATTCTCACAAAACCTCTTGGGCCAACGGTAGCCGCCGGATTTTCAGATTCATAAGTGTAAGAATACGTAACCGGTAAACCTGAATTAGAACTAGCATTTAGCTGAAAATGTTCATCTGATAATTGATTTCTATCTTCAAGCTCATCGAAGGTGATGCTTTGTGATGCTTTATTGATAAGCATAGTGGCAGTCAGTAGCAGATCCTCATATCCGGGTTTGCTAATTTTTGCCGTAACCACGTAAGTTCCGGCATTTGTTTGTCCATTATTGGTGTATTCTACCGTAGCACCCTCTGGAAGTCCAGATACAAATATACTGTGCTCTGTGCCGTTATAAACAAAAGCCTCAGTGTTACCATCAAAACTAACTCCCGTAAATTCTGCTTTTTCAATCACTAAAGTTACCTCTTTTGAGGTCCCGAAGTAATTTTCAGTTTCAACTGAATTCACTGTAATTTCATAAGTTCCAGGTTCTACGAACCCTTTTTGAGGAGTATAGGTCAACTCAGTTTCTGAATGATTCAAGTTTGCTACTACATTCTTGGCAGTACCATCATACGTAAAAGTCTGAACAGCATCTGCATTTATCTCTGCCTGAGCTTTTTCGATTGTGAGTGTAGCAGTCAATTGGGTGTCAGGACAAGTTTCAGTTCCCGAAAATAGATTTGCCGTTACAGTATACACCCCTGCTTTTATAGCGCCGTTTTGAATTCCTGTTTCCGGAACAATAGAATACTCAACAGAGGCGGCTTCAGGAAGGTTATTAACTTCCAGGCTATGGGGATTTCCATTATATTCAAAACTTGCGTCATCAAATGTCACCGCGTTTATTGGTGAAGGTTCTACAATTACATTTTGCGTCTGTGTAGTTGTATTTCCATTCCCATCGTCAAAATTCCAGGTAATAACATAAGATCCTATTTCGTTGTATGTTAGCGCATCTGAAGTTGTCGCAGTTAATTCTGAACAATTATCTTTAGCTGTTGGAGCGGTAATTCTTCCAGGGAAAACTTCACATTTTACAACTATATCTTCAAGATTAGCAATATTAGGTATAGGAACGATATTATCTTCTACTGTTACCGTAGCAGTGGCCGTCGTTTCATTTTGGTTATTGTCCACAACGGTCAGGATAACTGTGTTTTCACCAACATCTTTACAACCAAACTCAGTGATATCCAAGCTTAGGTCTGCAATACCACAGGCATCATTAGAGCCATTGTCAATATCAGCTGGAGCGATAGTAGCTGTACCATTTTCATCCAGTTGTACGGTGATGTTTTTGGTTAAAGCAACCGGGGCTACATTATCTTCTACTGTTACTGTTGCAGTGGCTGTGGTTTCATTTTCATTATTGTCTGTTACGGTTAGGGTAACCGTGTTTTCACCAACATCTTCACAACTAAATTCAGTAATATCTAAACTTAGGTCTGCAATACCACAGGCATCATTAGAACCATTGTCCACATCTGAAGGAACGATAGTCGCTATTCCATTTTCATCCAATTGTACGGTGATGTCTTTGGTTAAAGCAACCGGCGCTACATTATCCTCTACCGTTACTGTTGCAGTGGCTGTGGTTTCATTTTCATTATTGTCTGTTACGGTTAGGGTAACCGTGTTTTCACCAACATCTTCACAACTAAATTCAGTAATATCTAAACTTAGGTCTGCAATACCACAGGCATCATTAGAACCATTGTCCACATCTGTAGGAATGATAGTCGCTGTTCCATTTTTATCCAGTTGTACGGTGATGTCTTTGGTTAAAGCAACCGGCGCTACATTATCTTCTACTGTTACTGTTGCAGTGGCTGTGGTTTCATTTTCATTATTGTCTGTTACGGTAAGAGTAACCGTATTTTCACCAACATCTTCACAACTAAATTCAGTGATATCCAAACTTAGGTCTGCAATACCACAGGCATCATTAGAACCATTATCTACATCTGTAGGAATGATTGAAACTATTCCATTTTCATCCAGTTGTACGGTAATGTCTTTGGTTATAACCTCGGGTGACGTATTATCTTCAACTTTTATCGTAAAAGCTGAAGAAGTTTTATTACCTGAATAGTCCATTACAACGTAGGAATTCACTGTTTCTCCAACAGGAAATTCTTCAGTTAAAGGAATACCAGAAATTTGTTGAGTTGGCAGGTTGGGGGTTACATTAGGAGCATCTAATGTAACAGTAAGGTTTCCGATTTCCGTACCGTAATGCCCGACCCAATACTCTGCATCTTTACCCCCGTGTTCAATAAATATATATCGCAAACCAGGTCCGTAATTATTAAAAGTTTTAGAGACGGTTTGCCAGGTATTGTCTGCAGTCAATGTACCGGAATCAAATGCTTCTATAACATTTCCAGTTTTGTCTCTTAATTCAATCCTAAAAACATAAGTATCATTGAAATTTGGTCCAACTCCACGATAACGTTCCGAAATGGAGATTTCCGGTTCACTTTCTAACAATGACCTGTCATAGCCCTGAGCCATTAAATCTATAACCTGGGATTTTTTCGCTATACTATATGAGGTTCTGAAAGAGTTGCTATTTACAGTCCAGCCATTTCCGCCGTTTTCAGTAATATTCCACCCCTCAAGACCACCTGCGGCATTTCCGTTATAAGCTATGTTTCCAGTGCTGGCACAATTATCCTGAGTTGTAAATTGCAAATCTATTAATGCTCCACACAATTTAGGGTCGGATTCGAAAACTAATTGTGAAGGAGTAATTATCTGAGGTAATATATTATCTTCAACTATTACTTGTGCGGTTTCGGAAGATTGATTATTGTATAAATCAGTTACAGTAAGAGTTACGACGTTTTGTCCCACATTATCACAATCTAGTTGCGTGATATCAAGACTCATGCTGCCTATTTCACAGTTATCTGATGAGCCATTATTAATCATTTCCGGTGAAATCGTTGCATTTCCTTGAGCATCAAGCTGAACTACTATGTTTTGAGTAATAACTACTGGAGACACGTCATCTATCGCAGTAAAATTGAAACCTTCAGTTGATGATGCTCCCTGAGAATCAGTAACTGTAATAGTAATTTCTGCACTTGCGTGCATTCCTTCAACAGGAACTATGGTTACATCATAGTTAGTCCCATTATGAGCAACATTAATATTAGCATCTGGCACTAAGTTTTGATTATCTGAAGTAGCTGTTACATTTAGGTTTTGATGGGGGTCTTCAACATCTGTTATGTCAACAGTGAAATTGTATGATTCTGAAGGACAGTTCTCAATATCTGCTATCTCAGAAATTTCAGGAGCATTGTTTAATTCAATAGTTTTTGCAGCAGAATAATCAAAACAAGATTCATCTCCGGCAAGACCACCGTATTCTACAATATAGCCCATAGAACTATTGCCTCCATTCAAGTCGTTCCATAAACCACCATTTTGATAATATATCTGAAGGGCGTGTTCCGAACTTCCAGAGTTGTTAGGCTCTCCAGAGTTCCAGTTTTCGAATTGACCATTTACGCTTTGTGAACCATTTGAAAATTGAGTACCGGCTTCGGGACCAGTAACCCAATACCATTTTCCTTCCGCTTCGTTTTGATTATTATAAACGTTATTTCCTGTTGCAGAATTGATTTCAGAAAAGCTATCGGACCCTCCGATCCAACCGTCGCCAGATAGTTTAGTTCGAATAAATTCATTCTCCGTAGCTGAAGTAGCCGTTGCGAGATAACCTTGTAAACCATTTAAAGTTTTTGTGGCTGCATCAGCCTTGGCCTGACTCCAGGTAAATGATCCACTTACATATTCGTAGTAATGATTATTATCTGAGTTAGATACCCCCCCTCCAATATTAAATATTATTTCTCTTTGCAGCATACTGCCGTTAGTAGTACTGAACTGGATATTCTGAAAAATAGCCTGAAGCTCCTGTGGAGTGATGGTTCCAGAAATAGTTAAAACTCCGGTTGATGGGTTATAACTACTAGTTACACCTGAAGGTAAAGTAAAACTTGTGGGCAATTCTAAAACATCTCCCGACTGAAAGTTATCATTTATAGAAATGATAGCTCCATCAACATTGTCCGTTAAATTGATTATTATGCCTGCATCGATTACAGCAAAATCCTGGGATGTAGAATATATAGTATTGCCTTCGCTTGGCTCAACGAGAGGGTCTGGTTCCTCTACAGTGATACTTGCATTTTTGGTTGTTTGATTTCCGGAAGCATCTTCTACTGTTATAGCAATTTGTTGTGTTCCAATATCAGAGCAACTAAAATTAAAATTAGTTGGGGAAATAGTATAGGTACAATTATCATTTACAGAAGTAATAAAATCTGTAGCAAGTACCGTTAACCCGTTGATAGAAGTAAGTTTTTTTGTTAAATCTTGAACACTCAAGGTCGGTGATTCGTTGTCTGTCACTGTAACAGTAAATGAGCTTGAAATACTATTGGCTCCATCAGAAACTTTATAAGTTACTGTGGTTTGGCCCACAGGGAAAGTGGCACCACTGGCTAAACCGTTCTCTAAAGTAATCGTTGGATTAGATTCGCAATTATCTGTAGCTTGAGGTGTATCATAATTTACCACTGCACCACATTCTCCGGAATCTACATTTACCACAACATTAGAAGGGAAATTTGTGAAGCTTGGAGCTTGATCATCTATAACTTCAACTAAAATAGGGCAAACGGTCGTCCTGTTTCCTTTTTCATCTTCCAATTCAAACTCTACTGTATGATTTCCTGCACTTAAAGTAGTTCCCGCGGCGGGAATTTGGGTAATACTTACAGTGCTACAATCATCATTTGCAACTATCTGCCCAGATAAATCGGGCAATTGAGTTGTACAGGAAGCATTGTCTGTATATAAATCATACGTCGTTGTATTACAGGTTGCTGTGGGTGGTGTATTATCTACATAAACAGTATATTGTTTAGTTTCTGTGCTAGTTGAGCTATCACTAAAAGTTGCTGTTAAAGTCACAGTATAGTTTGTTTCACCTGGTGTGGAAACAAAAGTATTTGCTGCATCTTGAGTGTTCGCTGTATTACCATCTCCGAAATCCCAGGACCAATCTGTTACAGTAACTGGACGTACAGCACTAATTGAAACATCTTCAAGCCCCCAGTTATCAAACGTAGTACCTGAATTGGAAGGCTGATACCATCTAAAAATAGTATTTGCTGTTTGTGCTGCCGCCGGTATAGCTATTGAATTCCAGTACCAATTGTACCATGCAAAACTTCCCGTGCCAGTAGTATCCCAATCTCCATAGATATCAGTCCAAGAATTCCCCCCGTCTGTACTGTACTGAAGATAAACTTCCTCGTTGGCAGCATCCGGTTGTTCACATCCACTTCCTTCATCATTACCGTATCGAATATAAAACTCAATATCCCCACCTAAACTTACATCTACTGCATTGGTTTGAACAAAACGAATTCCCTGAGCGTTTGTATCGGTAGCCCAAAAATAGGCAGAATTATCAGGAGAATTTTGTCCGGGGCATGTTGAAGCATCTACAGCAAAAGGAGAGGATGACCATCCTGTTGGAAGTACCCCACCATTAAATGTAAAAGATGTAGCTGTAGTTGTACTGCTAGCTGTTCCATAAAAGTCTACGCTCGTATTATCACAATCTCCGCTAGGTTTGGAAGTTGTAAAATCTACTGTTTGAGCATTTAAAGAAAAAGAGAAAAGAGCGAAAGCAAAATTTATAAAGAGTAATTTATATTTCATAGCTTTTAATTTTAGAGATCATAAAAGGGCGTTTTTGAGGTTTCGCATTATTCTTACGGTCATTAACAAATATTCTAAGTCTAGAATCATTCGAATTACAACTTCCATTTATTTCCTCATTAGGCCGTAAAGAAATTTCTTTCAATTTTTCCCGATCGCCTTCGTTTTCTCCTAAAATGTAATTGACTATAATAGCATTATTGGTTTTGTTTTTAATTTTTATTAAATAATAACTGAAGTATTTATCGTTTTGGACATCATCACATTCTGAATATTTGAATTGAATTTCAATTCGATTATCAGAATAGAATGTTCTCCAATTTTCTGAAGTAGTATTATCAGCATCGTTTTTATTGAAATTAGCAGAAACTTTATTCGCTAAATCCAGGTAAGGATACTCATCATAAATACCAGAATTTCTAAGATAGGATTTGCCCTCAATAAAACTAATATTTAAATGAGGAGACATTTGATTGGTTTTAGCATAACTGAAAATGCCGATAAAAATCATAAAAAAAAGAAGTAAAAGTTTTTTCATACAAGATAGATTGAGTTTGGTTTAAAGTTCCAATGAAATTATTAGGTGGCATTTAAATTGATTAAAGATTGGTTCTACTCAAAAAACATCATCTAAAATTGAAATGCACAAAATTTTATAACAGACAAAAAAAATCAAAAAAAAAATATTGAAGCTCTTAAAATCCAGCAAAATCCGTATCTAAATTCGATTTGGACACGTAAAGATTGAATAATTAATAGTTCATAAACAGCTATTTAACAGCTAATGCATATTCACTGGGACTTATTTCCACATGGCTCTTAAAAGTTTTACTAAAGGAAGTTCTGCTTACAAAACCGCACTCCTGCGCCAAAGCCTCTATGGTATTATTTTCAAGATATCCATCCCTAATGAGTTTTTCAGCATACTCCATTCGCAGACCATTTTTATATTCTGCAAAACTCACTTCATATTGTTGTTTAAGAAAGTAAGAAATATGGTGAGAAGGCATCTGGAGCACTCTTGCGCATTCAGTTAGATTAAAATTCTTCTTCAGGTATAATTTATTTTGTTTTATCTTTTCCAATTTTAAATTCATTCCCTCCTCGTCTAACCCAAATTTAAGCCCGTTAATTTTCACATCTTTGTTGCCATTTGAAGTGGTTCTGGCACGTTGAGGGTATCCATATAATATACTGGGAAAGTAAATGGGGATTACCCCAATAATAAAAAGTGCGATATAAAGAAAGAAAGTAATAATCCCCCCTTTTTCCCCAACAATAATCAAGGAGTCGAAAACTTTTACGAGCGCCATTTTTTCCAATGCATAAAAAATTGCCAGAATAGCCATAAGCATTAAAATCCCCCAAAAAACTAAAAGCCATTTATTAAGAATACTCTTCATTGCATCGGCTTCACCATGCGTAATAAAAAATTTAATTTTAGGTAATAAAAGCAACAGAACACCCAGTTGCCAACAGTGTCTTATTAATAGATGTTGATCCAGTCTTAACAACAAATATTGAGCACTAAGTCTTGTTTCGGGAGAGGATATTGTTTCAGAGAGAATACTATTATAAACACTGGCAGGCTGAAGGTATATATAAACCACATCTACCAGGCCCAATAAAAGCGGAATAAACAAAATAAGTTCTGCTTTATGCCAATTGAGTCGATCGGTTAAAACAACCTTAAAATAATAATAGATTGGAATAAAAATAAAATTGTACAAAAGTAATGGCCAAAGAAAAAACCATTGAAAATGTTCTAAGTAACCACCATCATAAATATAGGTATGTAAAGCATATAGAGATAAAAGCAAATAAAAACAACCTAATATTCGGGTTGCTATTGTATTGGTAGTGCCTTTTAATAAAAGTGTACTGGATAGAACAAATCCAAATATTGAAGAAAGAAGTAAAACTATAATCATTGTGTGTATGAATTATCTTTTTACCAGCGAATCAAAATGGAAATACTTATAGAATTTAAAAGAGTACCTCTATTTTAAAAATACCAATAAAACCAATCCAATTTTAAGTTTTTTTTAACAACAAAGATATAAATATAGATTTTTAATGAACAACTAAAAATGATATTTTTCATTTGAATAGTATGATTAAATAAGGATTCTTAATCATTCCTACCCTTTAACACCAGTTTCAGCATTTTAAGTTTATTAGAGTTTTATTAACTTTTTATAATACAACAGAATTATAATTGTTAATATCAAAAACTGATGTATCCCAAGATCGTTCTCAAAAGTTGTGTGCAAATTGAAATAATAGTCTGATTTTTATTTTCTAAACCGAAAGCATCAAGATTTAGGCTAACGCTATCATAAATTGAATAAATAAGAAAACAAAAAACCCCGCTTTTAGCGAGGTTTTTTATAGACTTTTATAGTCAAACTTACTATTTCTTTGTGACCTTGCCAGGATTCAAACCTGGAACCTCCTGAGCCGTAATCAGGTGCGCTATTCAGTTGCGCCACAAGGCCTTTTAAACTTGCTTTTCCTATGTGGATAAGCGGCTGCAAATATATTATTATTTTTACAATCTAAAAACAAAAACCAGATTTTTTTAAATTAAATAATCTCTGCACTTAAACCTTCTTCCAATAATTTAGAACATCTGGGCTTTAAATCATCAAACGAGCCTGTTTTAACCGTACACTTTCCTTTGTAATGCACTAGAATAGCACATTGCTCAGCCTGCACCGGTGTATGCTCACAAGCGTAAATTAAAGTCTCTATTACGTGATCAAAAGTGTTGTAATCATCATTATAAAGTATGATCTCATTTTCCTTCTGCGTGGTAGTCTTCACCTCTTCTAATACTTCCTCTTTCGTGCTCATCTCCATTAAATTTTAAGGCCTCAAATATACAAATTATCTATAAAATATTATTTTACAAACTTAACCGCCACCCAATTACTCCTTTCAAAATGCTCTATATATGTTAGTCCATTCTCCACACAGGCCTCTTTAATTATCGGAATATCCTCTTCATAAAATCCACTTAAAAAAAGCCCCCCTTTTTCTGTAAGGCAATCTATATAAACAGGAATATCCCTAAGTAGAATGTTTCTATTTATATTAGCAAGAATCATATCGTACTTTCTATCCTGCAATAACTCGGCCCCGCCCTCTTCAACATTAATATTGTCACAATCATTTCTATCAACGTTTTCCAGGGTATTTTGATAACACCAATTATCAATATCGATGGCATCTACAAATTTTGCACCTTTTAAACTTGCAAGAATGGCCAACACACCCGTACCACATCCCATATCAAGCACCGTTTTATCATCCCAGTCATTCTTTAAAATATGCTGAATCATCATGTGCGTAGTGGCGTGATGCCCGGTTCCAAAAGACATTTTGGGCTCTATAATAATATCATATTCTACCTCGGGAGCGGGATGAAAAGGAGCTCTAACACTACAGATATCATCTACCATAATAGGATTAAAATTCTTTTCCCACTCTTCATTCCAGTTTACCTGTTCTATTTCTCCCTTTGAATAGGTGATTTCAAATTCTTCCGATTGTAAAATATGAACCCCTGCCAGGAGATCATCTTCGTATTCCTCGGCAGGGATATAAGCAGTTATGCCGTCTTCTTCTTCTACAAAACTCTCAAACCCTAAGTAACCCAGCTCTGCCACAAGAATTTCTGAAGCAGGCTGCAGAGGCGCTATTTTGAACCTGAATTCGAGATAATTAGAAGACATAATTAAAAAGCATTTATAATTTCAACAAAATCTACTGCATTAAGGCTGGCTCCACCAATAAGTCCGCCGTCTACATCTTCTTTTGCAAAGATCTCTTTGGCGTTTGCGGGTTTTACACTACCTCCGTATAGAATAGATACATTTTGCGCGATTTCGTCATTAAATTTATCTGAAATATTCTTTCTGATAAAAGCGTGCATTTCCTGTGCTTGTTCGGGAGAAGCGGTTTCTCCGGTTCCAATAGCCCAAACCGGCTCATAGGCCAATACTACATTGTCCCAATCTGAATCTGAAATTTGGTACAGGCTTTCCTGAAGCTGTTTTGCTACCAGGTCAAAATGCTTATCACTCTTTCTGTCTGCAAGTTCTTCTCCAAAACAGAAAATAATTTTCATTCCACTTTTTAGGGCTGCATTTACTTTTTCGGCAAGTATCTCATTGGTTTCCCCAAAGTGGGCACGACGTTCACTATGGCCTAAAATTACCGTATCTACCCCAATACTTTTTAGCATTTTAGCTGAAACTTCACCTGTGTAGGCCCCGTTTTCTGCCTGGTGCATGTTTTGCGCCACAACTTGTACCTGCGTATCTTTTAAGCTCTCAAAAGCTGAATACAAATTTGTAAAAGCCGGTGCTACCATAACTTCGGCCTCAGGCTCTTTTACCAATTGCATTTTTAAATGTGAAAGCAACTCCTGGGTTTCAGCCAAATCGTTGTTCATTTTCCAGTTTCCGGCTACTATCTTTTTTCTCATAATTTTTAGTTGATTTTTATATTTCTGCGGAAAAAATCCGTTCACCTACAAATATATTGATAAGTATAAACATAGCTAAGCACTAGCCGAATGAAGATTGGCTTTTTACAAAAAATGTAAAAAATATCGCGAATAACTTACAATTCTATATCAGCAGCGTCAAACCAATGTTTTTTCTGTGTAATTGTACCACGTTCCAATACCATAATTCCCGGATTAGATCGCACCATGGTTTGCAAAGCCTTTTTATCTACCTGATAAAACTCGAAATCAAGTTTAAATTTATCTATTATTTGTTGCTGATTTTCATTATTTGAAGCTGTTAAGCCAATAATTTGGTAGTCTTTACCTTCTGCCTCTTTAGCCAATTCCTGTATTGCTTTAAAACCTTCTTTCTCTGTATGCTCCAAATCGTAAGCTACTACCATAAAAAGCTTTTCGCTATTAAGTATTTCAGCGGTAATATCTTCGCCATTTACTTCAATTTCAAAATCCTGAATTGGAGGCACATAACCTTCTTCAATCATAGTAGTTTCTACCCCAATAAATTCACCTTCCTGCGTAGGGTAAGTGCCATCTGTAACAAGTATTACTTCTTCCCCATTATGCTTAAAAGTCCATTCATATTCATAGACTGCCTTTTGGGCATCTTCGGGAACTTCCATTAGTTCCTGAATATTATTTCCAATTTTATAGGCTCTAAAATCAAAAACCGGTAAATGCATCAATACGTGATAACAAAACCAAAATGAAAGCATAAAAGATAAAAAGATGATCCATCTATGGGAAATGGGATTCAAAACCGGGCTAATTAACTTTCTATTAAAGAAAAGTATAAGGATAAGAATAAGTAAGATTACATCTTTTATAAAAGACTGCCAGGGCGTTAAGGGAATGGCATCCCCAAAACATCCGCAATCTGTAACCTTATTAAAATAAGCTGAATAAAACGTAAGGAATGTAAAGAAAACAATCATTAAAAGTAAACTCCACACCGTAAATTTAGGCAGGTAACCAATTAAAAGCATAATTCCCAACACCAGTTCAAATACCACTAAAACTATGGCAATTACCAATGAAAACGGTACCAAAAAATCAAGCCCTAAAACTTCAGGGCTAAAATATTCCTGCAACTTATAAGAAAATCCCAGCGGATCGTTGAGTTTTATAAATCCTGAAAAAATAAATAATACACCAACCAATACTCTGGAAATCCCTACTAATAATTTCATGTTGCTTTGTTTAAAATACTATTATTCCCTGCCCAAGTTATAAAAAACTAGGCTTCACTATCGTTTATAAGGATCATTGCAAAAATGGAGTAATTAATCATATCCTGGTAGTTTGCATCAATCCCTTCACTTACCAGGGTTTTCCCTTTATTATCTTCAATTTGCTTAACCCGTAATAGTTTTTGAATAATAAGATCGGTTAAAGAACTAACCCGCATATCACGCCAGGCTTCTCCATAATCATGATTTTTATTCATCATTAAAGCCTTGGTTTCAGCAATATTTTCATCATAAAGCTTTGTTGCTGTTTCCACATCAAGATCGGGCTGGGCAACTACGCCCTTTTTTAATTGAATTAAAGCCATGATGGCGTAATTAATAATGCCTATAAATTCAGATTTTTCGTCCTCATCTACTTTTCTCACCCCATTTTCCTGAAGTTTTCTTATGCGCTGGGCTTTTATAAAAATCTGGTCGGTAAGCGATGGAAGTCTAAGAATTCGCCAGGCACTTCCATAATCTTTCATCTTATTGATAAACAAACTGCGACAGGTAGCCACCACCGCGTCATACTGTTTTGAGGTATTCTGCATAAAAGAAATCTAATTTGCGTAAATTTCGTGCAAATATTTCAGATACTAAAACCGCAGTTTATAATTTCTAAGCTATTAATTTCGAATTCCTGAAAATCCCAGTAAAACAATTAAAAAATGACCATAAATTGTAAAGGCAGGCTTGTAGACCTAAATCAACCTAAAATAATGGGAGTTATAAATACCACTCCCAATTCTTTTTATGCCGAAAGTCGAAAAACTTCGGAAAAAGATATTCTTAAGCAGGTAGAGAAAATGCTGAAAGATGGAGCAAATTTTATTGACGTTGGTGGCTATAGCACCCCCCCGGGAGCGCCCAAAGTTGAAGAAACAGAAGAGCTAAACCGAGTGCTGCCGGCTCTTGAAAACATTTTAAAACATTTCCCCGAAACACTGATTTCTGTAGATACTTTTCGGGCAAATGTGGCCAGGCAAAGTATTGAAGCCGGGGCAGCCATGATTAACGACATTTCTGCCGGCCACCTGGATGATGAAATGATGAAAACAGTAGCCAAATACCAGGTGCCTTATATTATGATGCATATGCGCGGTACCCCACAAACTATGAAAGACCTTAATCAATATGAAGATTTATTACAGGATATACTTTTTTACTTTTCAGAAAGGATACATGCCGCCAGGGCACTGGGAATAAACGACCTAATTATAGACCCGGGCTTTGGTTTTGCCAAAGATATTGGCCAAAATTTTAAGTTGCTTTCAAAAATGGAACTCTTTAAAAATTTAGAATTGCCTCTACTCGCGGGGCTATCACGAAAATCTATGATCTATAAAACTTTAAAAATTTCGGCAGCAGAGGCTTTAAACGGCACCACTTTCTTAAACAGTATAGCACTTAGCAAAGGTGCCAATATTCTAAGGGTTCACGATGTAAAAGAAGCAGTGGAATGCGCTAAATTATTTGCAGAGCTTAATAAGTAACAGCATATTTTCTATTTTTACAAAAAACCCCACTAATTTGGATATCATTAATCTTCGTTTTCTCGATATACTGGATATTGTATTTGTAGCCCTTCTATTATATTATTTATATAAACTGGTAAAAGGAACGGTTGCTGTAAATATCTTTATAGGTATCGTGATTATATATCTTATGGGAAGCCTTACCGAAGTGCTTCAAATGGAGATGTTAAGCAGTGTTCTTGGTGAATTTATAGGTGTGGGAATGTTCGCTTTAATTGTGGTATTTCAACAGGAAATAAGAAAATTTCTTTTAATGATAGGTTCCACAAATTTTACACAAAAGGGAAAATTCTTTACGCAACTTAGGTTTTTAAAAGGCGATTTAGAAACCAGCACAAATGTAGATGCTATTATTTCGGCATGTGAAGCCATGGGAAATAGTTATACGGGTGCATTAATCATTATTCAAAAAAGCACGAAACTGGATTTTGTTAAAAACTCTGGTGACGATATGAATATTGAACTAAACCAACCTATTATAGAATCTATTTTCTACAAAAACTCACCTCTTCACGATGGTGCCATGATTATAGAAGACAATAAAATTACCGCTACCCGGGTAATTTTACCTGTTTCTAATGATAGGTCTATCCCGCTTAGATTTGGATTACGTCACCGTGCAGCTGTTGGAATTACCGAAAAGACCGATGCACTAGCTCTTGTTGTAAGTGAAGAAACCGGGCAAATCTCTTACGTAAGAGATGGCGAATTTGTAATGTTTGAAAGTACAGACGAACTGGTAGACCGAATAAAAGAAGATTTGCTATAAGTTTTACCACCAATTTAAGGCAGCGCCCTAAAGTCTATATAATCGCTATTATTGTGATAGGGGTTATCCCAAAAAAGCTCCCCAGGCATTTGCTCGAGAGTTCACCTATAAATACCCCTTTCTTTTAAAGACTTTCTTCAGCCATAAACTGAACTTCATACAGGTTTTTATAATAACCGTCTTTCTTCTTTAGCAACTCGGTATGCGTTCCAATTTCTACAATTTCACCGGCATCCATCACCATAATTTTATCGGCTTTTTTAATAGTGGCCAACCTATGTGCTATCACTATAGAAGTTCTTCCTTTTGTAATTTTATCGGTTGCTTCCTGAATTAGTAGTTCGCTATAGGTGTCTACCGAAGAAGTAGCTTCGTCTAAAATTAAAATACTGGGATTGCTCATATAGGCCCGCAAAAATGAAATAAGCTGCCTTTGCCCTGAAGACAACATGGCTCCCCGTTCTTTAACATTATAATGATAAGCATTGGGCAGTGTCTTAATAAAATCATGAATCCCTATTTGTTTAGCCGCATTAATTACATCTTCTTCAGTAATATTAGGATCACTGAGGTTAATATTAGCTAAAATTGTATCGGCAAAAAGAAAGACATTTTGCAACACTACCGCTATTTCAGATCGTAAAGATTCTAGTGTGATATCTTTAATATCAATACCATCTACCAAAATTTGCCCACTGTCTATTTCATAAAAACGATTCAGCAAATTAATTACTGTAGACTTTCCTGCCCCGGTAGCCCCCACAATAGCTATAGTTTCGCCGGCATTGGCTTTAAACGATATTCCTTTTAAAACTTCTTCATCGGCAGTATAACTAAATCGTACATTTTTAAATTCCAAATTGCCCTTTAGATCGTTTACTTCAATTTTACCTTCATTGCTTATAGAAGATTCTGTATCTAAAATTCCAAAAACCCTATTGGCAGCAACCATTCCCATTTGTAGAGTATTAAACTTATCGGCAATTTGGCGTAAGGGTCTAAATAACAACTGAGATAACTCCACAAAAGCAATAATTACCCCCAGGGTAATTCCGTCGTCTGCAACTGCCCTTAAACCTCCAAACCAAACAATTAAACCAATAGTTACCGAAGTAGCCATTTCAGCAATAGGAAAGAAAATAGAGTTGTACCAAACAGTTTTAACCCAGGCATTTCGGTGCTTATCATTAATCTCTTTAAAGTTCTTATATTCAGCTTTTTCACGGGTAAAAAGTTGTACGATTTTCATTCCCGTAATTCGCTCCTGCACAAACGTATTAAGATTGGCAACCTGCGTTCTTACTTCCTCAAAAGCTATTTTCATTTTCTTCTGAAATATACGCGTAGCATACATAATTAAAGGAAGTACCGTTAAAACCAGCAAGGTTAACTGCCAGCTCTGGTAAAACATAAAGCCTATTACCACCAACATTTTTAAAATATCGCTAATAATCATAAAAAGGCCCTGGCTAAAAATACTGGCAATAGTCTCTATATCGCTTACTGCACGAGTTACCAAACGCCCAACTGCCGACTTATCAAAATAAGTCATTTTAAAATTGAGCATATGTTTAAAGAGGTTTACCCGAAGGTCCCTAACCACTTCCTGCCCTAACCAGTTGGCGAAATACACAAATAGAAACTGAAAAATAACCTCCAGTACTAAAACCCCGGCCATTAAGCCTACATAAAAAACGAGGTTATCATAATTTTGTGGAGTAATAGCATCATCTACAGTAACCTTTAATAAATAAGGCCTTAAAACCGCAAAGAATGAAAGTAAAATAGCAGCAACCGCCACAAAGTAAAAAGTTACTTTATAAGGGTTGGTATATTTAAGCAAGCGCTTAAACAAATCAAAATCGAATGCGTTACCTGTTTTAGATGCCATTTAATTTATTACTATTTCAGGATAAGTAACCCTGGTAAGGTATAATGCTTTTGCTGGTACCGAAGTGCCTGCCCTACTCCTATCTTCACTTTTTATAACCTGGTGCATATGTTCTACCGGTTGTTTACCAAAACCTATTTCCAATAGAGTTCCTACAATTGCACGTACCATATTTCTAAGAAATCTGTCGGCTGAAATATAAAAAACCAACATACCATTTTCAGTTTTCCAAACTGCTTCAGTAATTTTGCAATTATAGGTTTTTACATCGGTTTTAGACTTCGAAAAACACTTAAAGTTAGTATAATCCTTTAAGATTTCTGCGGCCCTGTTCATTTTATCAACATCTAGTTCATTTTTTAAAAAATAGCTTCTATCTTCTAAAAATGGATCTTTATGCTGAACGATATGATATTCATAACTCCTACTTAAAGCATCAAACCGTGCGTGCGCATCAGCCTTTACCCTAAAAATATCCTTTAAAGCGATATCTGCCGGAAGCAAAGAATTCATTTTAAAGACAAAAGTTTCTCTTTTGAGTTCTTTATCGACATCAAAATGCGCAAAAATCTGTTTAGCATGTACGCCGGCGTCTGTTCTTCCGGCGCCAACTATAGGCGTCTTTTCCTGAAAAACAATCGAAAGAGCTCGTTCTACCTCTTCCTGAACAGAAATTGCGTTAGGCTGATTTTGCCAGCCGTGATACGCTTTTCCAAAATATGCCAATTCTAAAAAATACCTCAACAGAGTTCTTTATTTTTATATTTGCAAGCTGCAAAGATAAGGCATTTATTAGAAGCTGAAATCCTTTGAAGGCATTGCTTTCAAAATGATTCTAAAAGTAAACTACCTCTGGGCAAGCCTACGAGGTATTCGTTGGAAACAAATTTTTAATTTAAAGGCAAGCCCAGGGATATTATACCCTCTGGCGGTGCCAATAAAAACAATCCCCGATTTGAAAAAAATATTATTACTTAGTGATACCCATAGCCATATAGATGAAAGAATTTTACATTATGCAGCAGAAGCCGATGAGATATGGCACGCCGGTGATATTGGTGTTACCGATATAACCGATGAATTAAAAAAAGTAAAACCCTTAAGGGCAGTTTATGGCAATATTGATGATGCAGAAATAAGAAAGGAATTCCCATTACACCAACGCTTTAATTGTGAAGGCGTAGATGTTTGGATTACCCATATTGGCGGTTACCCGGGCAAATACTCACCTGCCATTAGGGAAGAAATTAAAAGAAATCCGCCTAAACTTTTTATTAGTGGGCATTCCCATATTTTAAAAGTTATGAACGATAAAAGCCTGGGCTTACTTCATATGAATCCGGGAGCCACAGGAAAGCACGGATTTCATAAGAAACGTACTATGCTTAGATTTAAAATTGATGCAGGGGAAATCAAGGATTTAGAAGTAATAGAATTAAAAAGTAAGTAGGCAGTAGGCAGTCTCAGTGAGCAGTCTCAATGGGCAGTATGCAAATAGAAAGACTGTGTCATTACGATGGAGGCACAATGGAACCCGATATCAAAAGATTACTACACCCCATCGTCGCTATGGTTAACGAAATTTGTAATGCATTAATTTTATGACGATTAAAAACTTCAAAACCCAGAAAATGTTCTTGATCCCTACTATATTCATTATTTCATACAATCATACTTGTAAAAACTAAAAAACCCAAAGTTTTCACTTCGGGTTTTCACGCACTAATACTACTAAGATGATAGGCTTATCGTAATCGGTCTACAGATTTTACGAGATCTTCGTCCTTTTTAATGGCCTTATTGGCCAAAACAAGAAAAACGATAGAAATGATTGGAAGAAACATCCCAATACCCTTCTCTGAAATATCCATTTCTCCAGGTAAGCTTAGCGACCAATAAACAAACACTCCTAGTAAAAAAAAGTTTAATAAGATATTTAAACGCCCCAACACAAATTGAAGCTTTCTATTTCTGAACATAAAAATACTCACCAAAGATAAGAAAGCTGAAGCTATAAATGCAATAAAAACCATAATATAATCTTGCGCATATTGGGCAACACCCTCAGAATTTTCCCATAGTGAGAAAGCAAAGATTAACCCGCCACTTACAATAACAGCTATAAGCAAATATATAGTTTGAATTCTTTGTAACATACCTTTCAGTGAAATTCGCGAACAAAAATAAAGATTCTTTTTAAAAATGCTATTTAAAATATTAAAATAAAGTTGTATACTTGCAGGAACATTTCGTAACCAATTCAAAACAGGTTACTTAAGTCTCCAAATTTTTTTCGATTCTTCCTCGCGAAGTTCAACAATCAACCCAAACACAAATTTATTTTTAATTATCCATGTTTGAAATTTCAGAATTAAAAGCTAAAAAGCTTCCTGAGTTGCAGGATATCGCTAAATCTTTAAACGTCCCAAAGTTCAGGACTTTAAAAAAATTAGATCTGGTATATCAAATCCTGGACTATCAGGCCGCCAACCCCAAAAAGGCGAAAGAAGCACTTACAGACGACACTAAAAAGGAGGAATCTCCAAAAGGTAAAGCTCCTGATAAATCTTCGGAAAAGCCAAAGGCCAAGAAAACAGGTAAAATAGGAAGCAATAAAAAACCTCCAAGTACTGCCACAGCTGCAGAAAACAAAGACACCCGACCTACAAAAAAAGATTCCCATACTCCCAATAAAAATGATTCTCCCAAAAAAGAAGAGGCATCTTCTAAAGCAAGGGAAAGCAAAAAAACGGAGCAAAAACCAAGGGAAACAAGAGATGACGCTTCTTCTAAAAATCAGAAGGGCAGCCACCGCGACCATAAGAAAGATACCCGCAATAAAAGTAACAATCGTGAAACAGGTAACCGTGATAGCCGAAACCGCTACCGCGAACCTGATTATGAATTTGATGCTATTATTGAAAGTGAAGGTGTTCTGGATATTATGCAAGACAATTATGGCTTCTTAAGATCTTCAGACTACAATTACCTCACTTCTCCCGACGATATTTATGTATCCCAATCGCAAATTCGTTTGTTTGGCTTAAAAACAGGAGATACTGTACTAGGGCAAATAAGACCCCCAAAAGAAGGTGAAAAATACTTTCCCTTAATTAAGATCAATAAAATTAATGGATTGGATCCGCAGGTAGTGAGAGACCGTGTTTCTTTTGAACACTTAACCCCACTATTCCCTAAGGAAAAATTCAATATTGCCGAAAAGCAAAGCAGCCTATCTACCCGTATTATGGACCTCTTTTCCCCAATTGGAAAAGGCCAACGTGGAATGATTGTTTCCCAGCCCAAAACCGGTAAAACCATGCTGCTTAAAGATATTGCCAACGCAATTGCAGCAAACCATCCTGAAGTTTATCAAATAGTTTTACTTATTGATGAACGCCCGGAAGAGGTTACCGATATGCAGCGTAATGTACGCGGGGAAGTAGTAGCTTCTACTTTCGATAAAGAAGCACACGAGCACGTAAGGGTTGCCAACATTGTTTTAGAAAAAGCAAAACGCCTGGTAGAATGTGGGCACGATGTAGTGATTCTTTTAGATTCTATTACTCGTTTGGCGCGCGCTTATAATACCGTGCAACCGGCAAGTGGTAAAGTATTAAGTGGTGGTGTTGATGCTAACGCACTACACAAACCAAAACGTTTCTTTGGTGCCGCCCGAAATATTGAAAACGGTGGTTCTTTGTCAATAATTGCTACCGCCCTTACCGATACAGGCTCTAAAATGGACGAAGTAATTTTCGAAGAATTTAAAGGAACAGGAAATATGGAACTGCAATTAGACCGAAAAATTGCTAATCGTAGAATTTTCCCTGCCATAGACCTTACTTCTTCAAGTACTCGCCGCGACGACTTATTGCTTGACGACAATACCATACAAAGAATGTGGGTATTGCGTAAATATCTTGCCGATATGAACCCTATTGAAGCGATGGAATTTATTAACGATAGGATTAAGCAAACCCGAAATAATGAAGAGTTTTTAATTTCTATGAATGGATAAAGCCTTTGTATTAAAACTAAAAAAATCCGGAAGCTTTTGGTTTCCGGATTTTTTTATGCTCTCAAAAATCTAATTTTTCAAACTTTTAGCGGTAACCTCAGCATCTACCAGCCTAAAATTTTCTATTGTCTTTCCATTTTGTTTACTCCATTTTTCTATAAGTGGGGCTTCCTATTTAAGTTCCCGGTATTCATCGGGGTTCATTATTGGAATCCCTTTTATTATCGGGCAAATACGCCTGCACTTTTTACAGCTTAAAAAGCCCTCTATAATTTTCCCTTCTACATCTTTAGCGACTTCAGTAAGTTTTAAATCGTTTTTATCAAAAGGACAGCACAATTTATTTATTGTACTCATTTTCATAGTTTATTTTTTTTATTCTGAATAATAATCTTGTGCGGTGGCAGTAGGATTTTTAGCCCCCTTAATTCCCGAAATAACCGCTACACTATCAAAATCTAATTTTCTAAGTAATTTGATATTTTCCGGCTTTATACCTCCTGCTAAAAAAATAGGCATTTGGGTTAGCGAACTTGCTTTTGAATCACCTTAAAATCAACTAGCTCACAACTGATACTGGTTGAGGAAGGAAATATGGGACAAAATGAAATATAATCCAGTTGATTGTTAATTGCCCATTAAATTATTTCCAGATCTTTATTACAGGTTAAACCCACCAGCGATTTTTCGGAAATCGACTTTTTTATCGTTTTGTACTTAGATGGAATTTCATCAAAATGCACCCCATCGGCTTTTGTAGCTTTTAAAAGCTCCCACCTGTTATTGAGCAATACCGGGACGCTCTTAAGTTTACAAATGTTACATATTTTATCGATGAATTCCGGTATATTCTCCAGCCCTTTAAAGTTATCCCACAATGCTACAAGCGATGTTTTCGGCGTTTTTTCGCATAAAAAAACCCCAACGTTTTGTTGAGGTTTCTTGCTTTGAGCGGGAGACCGGGTTCGAACCGGCGACATTCAGCTTGGAAGGCTGACGCTCTACCAACTGAGCTACTCCCGCCTTTATGGTGCAAATATAAAGTTTAAACTACTCAAACTCCAAAGGAAAATTAAACTTTTTCGACACTACAGGCCTATTTAATTAATATTCAGTCATAAAATAAGTTTATGCGATAAATTCTTGTTAAATGGAGAATTAAAAAACAAGTGTTCCCACAAATAAATCTTATTTTTAGGCTTCTAACAGAACATATCTAAAATCAATTTCTTATGAGTAATAAACCCGGTAAAACCCAGGACCTAATAGACGCAAAATTCCTTGAAGAACGCAAAATATTTCTTTGGGGTGAAGTAAACGACAAATCGGCCAAACACGTTATAGACAGGCTGCTTTATCTTGATATGCAAGGCAATGATGAAATCCAGTTTTTTATTAATAGCCCCGGTGGGTATGTAACCGATGGGTTTGCCATTTACGACACCATGCAAAGTCTGGAAAGCCCGGTTTCTACTATTTGTACCGGCTTATCTGCTTCTATGGGATCTATTTTACTTTCAGGCGGAACCAAAGGCAGAAGATTTATTCAACCTCACGGGAAAGTAATGATACACCAACCTATGGGCGGTGCGCGAGGTCAGGCTTCAAATATTGAAATTCAGGCCAACGAAATTCTAAAGACCCGCGAATTAAGTGCAAATATCCTGGCTGAAAATTGCGGACAAACGCCCGAAAAGATCCTTAAAGATTTTAACCGGGATTACTGGATGGATGCCCAGGAATCTTTAGACTATGGAATTGTTGACGGTATTTTCAAAAAGTAATCTATGGATATTCAACATCGCGAAAACGATAGCCGCGGAATGTTTTTTATAAAAGATGAAAAAGGAATTTTCGCCGAGCTAACCTATCAGAAAAAATCGGGAGATATTATTGTTATAGACCATACCGAAGTTAGACCCGAGCTGGAAGGCCAGGGTATTGCCACCAGGCTATTGGAACATAGTGTAGCCTTTGCCCGCGAAAACAATTATAAAATAGAACCGCTTTGCCCGTTCGCCGAAGTACAATTTGACAGAAATAAGTCTTACAGCGATGTAAGGGCCTAACTAAAAACACTAACTTTTTCCTCTTTTATGAAGCTCCCCCATTTACTAATCCTACTTAATTTATTGTTATTGTTTTCTTGTAAAGAAGACAGGGAACCGGGAATTGAAACTTCAAAAAAGGAAGAAGCTGTAGTGGTTGAAAAATTAGCTTCGGCCGATTTAATTGCCGAAAGGTTTTCTTCCCTGCCCATAGCGGTTGGAACCGTAAAATTGCAGTTTAAGGATTTATTGGATTCTATTTACTCCAAACGCAACTACAAACCCATTTGGACAGATAGGGCACTTAGGGAAGATCTTTACCGGGGCATAGAAAGAGCTACAGAAGACGGCCTGGAACCTAAAGATTATCATTTAGATTATTTAAAAAAATCGCTCGCTAATCTCTCGGGAATAAATGATAAAGAACGTAGTTTAACCGAAATTGTCCTCACTGATGCTTTTTTAAAGCTAACTTCAGATTATAATTCGGGAAAATTAAACCCTAAAGAAATTTATGATATTTGGGGAGTAGCAACCAATAAAGTAAACCTTCAGGAGCTGTTAAATTACGGGATTGAACAAAACAATATTTTAGCGGCTATAGATTCTGTAATACCCAAACACGAGGTTTACAAAGGCTTAAAACGAAGCTTAAAAGAATACCGGGAGCTCGTAAAAACAGAAGAAAACCCGGTATTTATTTCTGAAGAAGGAGCAAGTATTAAACTAAATGAAGAAGATAGTCGAATTCCCGATATTAAAAGACGCTTAAAGCAATTAGGGTATTGGGAGCAGGAAATTGCCGATAGTCTTATTACCTACAACGACTCGCTACAAAATGCTGTAAAGGAATTTCAGGAGAAATATGGCATTGAAACCGATGGTGTTATTGGCGCAGGCACCATTAAAACACTAAATAAAACCTACCAGGATAGACTGGAACAAATTTTAGTAAACCTGGAACGCTGGCGTTGGTATCCCAAAGACCTGGGTGATCAATATATTATTGTTAATATTGCCAACTATCGTTTGCACCTGGTGAAAAACGGAGATACACTGGCTACACATCGTACTATGGTGGGCACCGAGGCCAGGAAAACCCCGGTTTTCTCTGATAGAGTAGAACATATTGTTTACAATCCAACCTGGACGATTCCCCCTACCATAAAAACTAAAGATGTCATTCCCGCAGCAACCAAAGACCCTGATTATATACTTAGGAAAAACTTTAGCATTTTTAACCGAAGTGGTCAAAAAATGAGCCCGCATGAGATAGATTGGTCTTCTTCTAAAGTAAAAGCCTATACTTTTAGACAGGAAGCGGGGCTTACCAATCCATTGGGTTTAGTAAAAATTATCTACCCCAATGAATATATGATTTATTTACACGACACACCTTCCAAATCGCTTTTCAATAAAAATTTAAGGGCACAAAGTTCGGGTTGTGTTAGGGTACAGGATGTTTTAGAGCTGGCAAAAATGTTACTAAGCGACCAACCAAAATATGACGACAAGAAAATTGAAGAAATTTTAAATTCGGGAAAAACCACTACTATTAAGATTACCCAGCAGGTAAATGTGCACCATCTGTACTGGACCGTCTGGAATGAAAACGGCAGCACCCGTTTTGTAGAAGATGTCTACAAAAGAGATGCTGCCATCTATAAATTACTCACTAAAAACTAACTATTTAATAGCGTAGATTTCTCAAGGTATTCTTTGTTATTTTTATGAATGTAAACTACCGATTCTTCTTTAATAGTATCTATAACTTCTTTAGCAATAG
This sequence comes from Salegentibacter sp. BLCTC, assembly GCF_015143665.1. NCBI lineage: Bacteria > Pseudomonadati > Bacteroidota > Flavobacteriia > Flavobacteriales > Flavobacteriaceae > Salegentibacter > Salegentibacter sp. BLCTC. The sequence goes on from NZ_WYEW01000008.1 coordinate 23,599, forward strand.
TGTTGGGAACCGCAGGGCAACCATAACTTCTTCCTAATCTTCCAATTTTGTCAATAAAATTTGGCTCGGCATAATCTGCCCCGTGAATTACAACATAACGCTTACGCGCATTACTATTAAAGCCTTTTTCCATACCATCTATAAAAAGTGAAAGCCCATTTCTACCATAATAAGTTTCGGCAGTAACATAAAAACCAAGTGAACTTTGCAGGGAGTTTACAGTATTTGAAAATTTGGTAGCAAACTCACCACCGGTATTTTTTCCGTGGGAAACATAAGTATTAAACAATACTTTTTTTGTTTCCATATCCATAATCCACATTCTTTTTTTAGTAGAGGAAAGACCGAAATCTATCACGGTAAGTATTTTCTTACCTACTTTTCCCTTTTCTTCTAATTGGTCATAGCCTTTTATTGCCTTTGAAAAAACCGGCATGGTAGGAATACTGATATTATTTGTAGAAAATTCGTTATAAAGATTAGCGACTTTTGCTTCAAAACTTAAATTTTTACCGTTTTCCGGAATCGAAGCAAGAACCGCTTCAGTTTTTGAAGAAGTAAGTTTAGTTTTTAAATCATCTGTGGTTGTAAAAGCGAAAGAGAAGGTTAAAACGCTAAATACAGTCAGAAGTCTATAAATCATACACGTTGTTTTATAATTAATATTCTCTTAAATTATTCCAAAGGTAATGCCAACTTACAAAATATTCTCTTTAATCTAGAAATTAAGCTTTTAGATCATAAACTTTAACATTTTACAACCTATAGAATTAATTTTCAGCACACTATATTCAAAATCAGCATTTTTTAAAGAACGATAGATAGCATAAAAAAGTATTCCAAAATAAAATATTTAGTGTTAAAATTTTAAAACTTAATGGGAGTGTGGTATTAAAAATTAGATATCAAAAGGCTACCAGGAAGATTCTAAAACAAGATTTAGGAAAACATTATTTGGGATGGGTTTAGCATACCGGCAATTTGTTTTTATCTTTATCCCCAAATTAACTAATATTATGAATAAGAAAGTCCTACTAATGATTTTAGACGGATGGGGAATTACGCAAAACCCAGACGTTTCAGCTATTGCCAAAGCAAATACTCCTTTTATGGATAATATCCTGGAGAATTATCCCCACGCCGAACTACGCACCGACGGCATGCAGGTTGGGTTGCCAGACGGACAAATGGGAAATAGCGAAGTAGGACATATGAACCTTGGTGCCGGCCGTATTGTTTACCAGGATTTGGTAAAAATTAACATGGCCGTAGAAAAAAATACCCTAAAAGATGAACCCGTATTGGAGGAAGCTTTTAATTATGCTATAAAAAATAATAAGCCTATTCATTTTATGGGGCTTTTAAGTGATGGTGGAGTACATTCCCATATAAATCACTTAAAAGGATTATTATCAGCTGCGGAAGAATTTGGTGTTAAAGAAAAATATGTACATGCTTTTACCGATGGCCGTGATGTAGACCCGCATTCAGGAAAAGCTTTTATTGAAGAAATAGTGCAACACCTGGAGAAAACGAATGGAAAATTAGCTTCCGTAATTGGACGTTACTATGCCATGGACCGCGATAAGCGTTGGGAAAGGGTAAAAAAAGCCTACGATCTTATAACCAAAGGAGAAGGCACAAAATCTACTAATGCAACAGATGCCATTGCTAAAAGTTATAAAAATAATGTAAGCGATGAATTTATAGAGCCTATTGTAATGACTAATGATGCCGGTGAACCGGTGGCTACTTTAAAAGAAAAGGAAGTAGTTATTTTCTTTAATTTCAGGACAGACCGTGGCAGGCAGCTTACACAGGCTTTAACACAGGATGACTTCCCTGAATACAATATGAAGAAAATGCCGTTATATTACGTAACAGTTACTAAATACGACGATAGTTTTGAAGGCATAAATGTAGTTTTCAAAAAAGACAATATTAAGTCTACCCTGGGGGAAGTACTGGAATATATGGGTAAAAAGCAAATTAGGATTGCTGAAACCGAGAAGTATCCTCACGTTACATTTTTCTTTAGCGGTGGTCGTGAAAAACCCTTTAAAGGTGAAAAACGCTTAATGTGCAACTCACCTAAAGTAGCCACTTACGATCTTCAGCCGGAAATGAGTGCTTTTGAAATTAGGGATAAAATTATTCCTGAACTCAAACAAGAATCGGCTGATTTTATTTGCCTGAATTTCGCCAACCCAGACATGGTAGGCCACACCGGTGTGTTTGAAGCCGCAGTAAAAGCCTGTGAAACCGTAGATTCATGTGCAAAAGATGTTGCCGAAGCTGCCCAGGAAAATGATTATTCGGTAATTATAATTGCCGATCACGGAAACAGCGAAATTATGATTAATGAAGATGGCAGTCCAAATACGGCCCATACCACAAGCCCGGTACCTTTAATTTTATTAGATAAAGATGTAAAATCTATTAAAAATGGGAAACTTGGAAATATTGCACCCACAGTCCTGAAGTTAATGGGTATTGAGCAACCTGAATTAATGACAGAAGACCCACTAATTTAAAATAAATGATCAATAAAATAATAATGCTTTTTTTGGGGGCCTTTATAGCTACCGGAGAAGTTTCAGATAATACAAAAGAATTAGAAAACACAGCCTCGCAAAAAATGCTTTTAGGTGAATTCACCAAAGCCGATTTGGAGAAAGCTCCCTATTCAAGATGGTTTACACCAGGTTACGAAAATTATGAGCCTAAAAAAAAGAGCCTAAAAATCATCAAGAAAAATATATCCAATTATGAGATTCTACTTTTTATGGGCACCTGGTGTGGCGATAGTCGTTATGAAGTACCAAAGTTTTTCAAGCTATTAGATTTAGTAGATTTTGATAGAGAAAAGCTTACAAGTATTGCGGTAAATTACAACAAAAAGGCCCCGGGCGACTTAGATGAAGAATATAAGGTTCATCGTGTGCCTACCATTATCTTTTTGAAGGATGGAAAAGAGGTAAATCGTTTTGTAGAATATTCGGTAGATAGTTTAGAAGAAGATATTGCAACCATAGTAGAAGCTAAAGAATATACAGATCCATACTCCGAATAACTGAAGCCCAAGTGCACATATTCGGGTTAATCTTATTAATTTTGCCCCTATGCCCCATTCCTTAACTATAGCCGTAGATTTTGACGGAACAATTGTAGAAAATAAGTATCCTGAGATAGGAAAACCAAAACTCTTTGCATTTGAAACGCTAAAAAAGCTACAGGAAGATGGCCATAGGCTCATTTTATGGACGTACAGAGCCGAAGATAAACTAGAGGAAGCCGTAAAGTTTTGCAAGAAAAATGGTATAACATTTTATGCAGTAAACAAAAGCTATCCCGAAGAAGTTTTGGACCGGACTATAAGTAGAAAAATCCTGGCCGATATTTTTATAGATGATAGGAATATTGGCGGCATGTGGGGATGGGGTGAAATATATCAAAGATTAAAAGACCGAAGGATTTTTAGCGAACCCAAAAAACAAAAGAAGAAATTCGGATTTTTAGGCCGATTTTAAATAACGAATATGATAATCACCAAAACCCCTGAAGAAATTGAATTAATGCGAGAAAGCGCATTAATTGTGTCAAAAACCCTGGGAATGCTTGCACCCCATATTAAACCCGGCATTAGCACCTTAGAGCTTGATAAGATGGCAGAAGAATTTATTCGTGACCACGGTGCCGAACCGGGCTTTTTAGGAATGTACGATTTCCCAAATTCGCTTTGTATGAGCCCAAATGCCCAGGTAGTACATGGTATACCCAATGACACCCCTTTGCAGGAAGGCGATATTATTTCTATAGATTGTGGTGCTCTAAAAAACGGATTTTACGGTGACCATGCTTATACATTTGAAGTTGGTGAGGTAAAACAAGAAATAAAAGATCTCTTAAAAACTACTAAAGAATCACTTTATGTAGGAATAAGGGAGTTTAAAGCAGGAAACCGGGTAGGAGATGTTGGTTATGCCATTCAAAAGTACACAGAAGACCGTGGCTATGGTGTGGTAAGGGAATTGGTAGGGCACGGCCTTGGAGCTACCATGCATGAAGATCCTGAAATGCCAAATTATGGAAAACGCGGAAGAGGAAAAAAATTTATAGAAGGAATGGTTGTAGCCATTGAACCTATGATAAACCTCGGAACCAAAAGAATTAAACAATTACCAGATGGCTGGACTATTTTAACAGCCGACAATAAAGCCAGTGCGCATTTTGAACATGATGTGGCGCTAGTAAATGGCAAACCACAATTATTATCTACCTTTGATTATATTTATGAAGCTTTAGGGATTGAAAGTGATGAAGAAGATGAGTTTAAAGCAAAAGCCCATGATAAAGAATTATAGGGGCGAAATATGGAAAAAACTCCATAAAGAAGAATGGCAGGATCGTTTTGTGTACGAAGTATCTAATTATGGAAGAATAATTAGCTACGTGCAATACCCGGAAGGAGAACTAATAAATGGAGGCCGCACCAATGGCTACACCAGCTTTTCTCCCAGACTGCAAAACGGAAAGCACAAAGCCTACTATGTACATCGTATTGTAGCTGAACTTTTTCTTACAAAAAAAGAAGAGCACAAATATGTAATTCATAAAAACTTTAAGAAAGACGACAATCGTGTAGAAAACCTGGCCTGGACCACGCCAGACGAATGGGTAAAACACCAGCATAACAGCCCATTGGTAAAAGAAAATAAACGAAAAAGAAAGTTACGTCAGGTAGTAACCTATTCTAAACTCACCTATGCCCAGGCAGTGGTTCTAAAAAAGAAACTTTTAGATCCTAAAAGAAAAACAAGAATTAAGGTATTGGCTAAGCAGTTTGGAGTTTCAGAAATGCAACTTTATCGTATAAAATCTGGTGAAAACTGGGGTGACATTAAAGTATAAACCGCTTTATAAATCTTTAAATGAGTAAACTTTTTAAAGTAGTTTTAAATACTGTACCCCGCCCTGTCCTAATAAAATTAAGCTATTGGGTAAAACCATTTTTTAAGTATTTGCTTCGCGGAAGCAAATATACCGATCCTATAGACGGCAAAAGCTTTTCTAAATTTTTGCCCTATGGGTATATCAAGCAGCGTGAAAATGTACTTTCCCCCTCTACCCTTTCCCTGGAAAGACACCGCCTACTTTGGCTTTATTTAAAAAATGAAACTGATTTTTTCAGTAAAGACTTTAAAGTCTTACATTTTGCACCCGAGCAGGCGTTTTATAAACGCTTTAGAAAGCTTAAAAACCTGGAATACACCACAACCGACTTAAATTCACCTTTAGCCGATGTAAAGGCAGATATTTGTGATTTGCCTTTTAAAGAGAATGAATTTGATTTTATTCTCTGCAACCATGTTTTAGAACATATTCCAGACGATAACAGGGCCATGCAGGAACTTTACAGGGTCCTAAAACCAGGCGGTACAGCTATACTTCAAATTCCGCAGGATTTAAATCGGAAAAATACTTTTGAAGATAATTCTATTACTGATAGAGAAGAACGGGAACGTATTTTTGGGCAATACGATCACGTAAGAATTTACGGCAGAGACTATTTTGATAAATTAAGAAACATTGGTTTTAAGGTTGAAGAAGTTGACTATACCAAACAATTATCTGCTGAAACAATAGATAAATACCGTCTTGCCAAAGGAGAAGTTATTCCGGTTTGTTATAAAAATTAATCTTCTACCAAAGCTTCCTTAAATCCGTTTGAAGTAAAAACCCGAATACTTTTCGCATCATCTACATAAATAAAATACACATCTACATTATCAAGTTCTTCCAGCATTTCTAAAGATTTTTCATAGCCTAATGCCATAAAAGCGGTGGCGTAGCCATCGGCCAGGGTACAGTTTTCAGCAAGTACAGATGCGCTAAGCAAATTGCTTTTTTCAGCTTTGCCGTTTAAGGGATTTATAGTGTGTACATAGCGATTCCCCGTAAGACTGTCTATTCTGAATTTTCTATAATTTCCTGAAGTTGCCATCGCACGGTTTTTAAGCGCAAGAACAGTTTGTAAAGTTCGTTCAGCATCCGTTTGCTCCGGATTATCTATTGCTACCATCCAGGGAGATTCTCGCTCTAGATTTTGCCCTTTGGCAACCAACTCTCCTCCAAGTTCAATAAGATAATTTTCCACGTTATTTGCATCCAAATATTCAGCAATAACATCTATGGTATATCCTTTGGCTATCGCATTAAAATCTATAAAAATTCGTGGATTTTCTTTTTTAATCCTGTTCGTCTCGGTTAAGCTTATCTTTTCAAAACCTACAAATTCCCTTATAGAATCTAAAACGGTCTGGTTTGGCTCATTTAGCGGCTTATCTGGCCCAAATCCATAAGCATTTACCAAACTACCCACCGTTGGATCAAAATAGCCCTTGCTTTCTTTAAAAATCTGTTTAGAATAGTTGAATACATTTTTGAAATGAACATCAACTTCCACATCTTCACCAGTATCATTAATACGGGAAATATCAGAATCACCCCGGTAGGTGCTCATTGAAACATTTATTACTTCAAAAATAGAATCTAAAGCCTTTTCGATATTAAAATTTTCCGAAGAAAAATATTTTACCTGGTAGCTTGTTCCAAGGGCATTTCCGGTATATGTATTTGCCTGGGGGGCCTTATTTTTACAGGAAATGAGTAGAAAAATAAGAAGTAAGGGAAAAATTACGTTTTTCATTTATAAAAAATTGAAGAAATAGAATGCCACGAATATGTTATATTAAATAGTGCGCATGATACGCTTAAATTTCCTGCCAGCCTTCATAATTAACCACATAAGCTTCGCCATGCATCACAGGTTTTTCATAATCGGCAGAATTGGCAAGCCCCACTCCTGCATAAAATGTTCTGGCTTTAAATTTTATAGCATGGTCTTTAATAGATTGCAGGAATGCCATATCATACTCTTTGGGGTTATGTGGGTATTCTATTGCACGAACAATTACAAAATGAAGTTTTTTGTTTTTTAAAGCGACGAATTGTGGGTCTTTTTGTATTTCACTATTCACCCCAAGAAATTCATAGCCCTGTTCTTCAAGTTCCTTACCCACAATATTCATTGCAAGATTATGTAACTCCTGATCATTTAATTTCGCCATAGTGCAAAAATAAAAAATCCCGCTGTAAAAAGCGGGATTCTGTTTTTATTAACCTCCAAAATCATCAAACCTGATATTTTCCGGCGGCATTCCGAAATCTTCACCCATTTTCTGAACGGCTTTGTTCATTAACGGCGGTCCACAGAAGTATAATTCAATATCTTCCGGCTCTTCGTGATGACTTAAATAATTATCTATTACAACCTGGTGAATAAAGCCAACGAATCCATCTCCTTCATCGTCCAAACTTTTCTTCACTTTCCAATTGTCTTCCTCCATAGGTTCAGAAAGCGCAAGGTAGAAACGGAAGTTCGGGAAATCTTTTTCCAAAGCTCTAAAGTGCTCTATATAGAATAATTCTCTCTTAGAACGCCCACCATACCAATAAGTAACTTTTCTACCGGTTTTAAGGGTACGGAACAAATGGTAAAGGTGAGAACGCATTGGCGCCATCCCGGCACCACCACCTACATAAAGCATTTCTGCTTCACTATGGTTAATAAAGAATTCTCCATAAGGACCAGAGATAATTACCTTGTCTCCTTTTTTCCTTGAGAAAATATAAGAAGAAGCTATCCCCGGGTTTACATCCATCCAGGTATCTTTTGCTCTATCCCATGGCGGCGTGGCTACACGTACGTTAAGCATAATCTCACGTCCTTCAGCCGGGTAAGAAGCCATAGAATAAGCTCTTTCTACTGTTTCAGGGTTTTTCATTACCAGTGGACGAAGTTTAAATTTATCCCACTCTGCCTCAAACATATCTGGTGTATCGTGTTCTTCAGGGTGAGCAGTGATATCCATATCACTAAACTTAACCTCACACTTAGGAATTTCAATTTGAATATAACCACCGGCCTTATAATCCATATCTTCAGGAATTTCAACAACAAACTCCTTAATAAAAGATGCTACATTATAATTTCTAACTACGGTAGCTTCCCATTTTTTAATTCCGAATACTTCTTCCGGAATGGTGATTTTCATATCCTCTTTCACCTTTACCTGGCAACCCAATCGCCATCCCTGTGCGATTTCTTTACGGGTAAAATGTGGCTCTTCGGTAGGAAGGATAGCACCGCCACCTTCTTTTACGATACATTTACACTGTACACAGGTTCCACCACCACCACAGGCTGAAGGTAAAAATAGTTTATTATCTCCTAAAGTTGAAAGCAATGTTCCTCCAGAACCTACTTCCATATCTTTTTCCCCATTTACATTAATGGTTACCGGGCCCGAAGGTGCTAATTTCGCCTTTGCTCCCAGCAACACAGAAACCAAAATGAGTATCAATGCTAAAAATACTACTATACTTGCTATAATAACTGTCATAATCTTTCTTTTGCGATTATAATTTAATTCCCATAAAACTCATAAATCCTAGCGCCATAAGTCCGGTGATTATAAATGTAATCCCCAAACCTTTTAATGGAGCAGGCACATTAGAGTAGGCTATCTTCTCTCGAATAGCTGCAATACCAAGAATTGCCAGGAACCATCCAATTCCACTACCAAACCCATAGGTTACAGCTTCTGTTATAGCTCCAAAATCTTTTTGTTGCATAAAAAGCGAGCCTCCAAGAATAGCACAGTTTACAGCAATAAGAGGTAAGAAAATACCTAGAGCACCATATAAAGCAGGAGCGAATTTTTCAACAATCATCTCTACTAATTGCACCATAGAAGCAATTACAGCAATAAACATGATAAAGCTTAAAAAGCTAAGGTCTACATCGGCATATTCTGCGCCAAGCCATTGCAAGGCTCCCGGTCTTAACAGGTAGTTATCCAGCAAGTAGTTAATTGGTACCGTAATAGTAAGTACGAAAATTACCGCCGCACCTAATCCAACAGCTGTTTTCACGGTTTTTGACACTGCTAAATAGGAACACATCCCTAAGAAGTAGGCAAAAATCATATTTTCTATGAAAATACTTCTAACAAATAAGTTTACTAATTCCATAATTTAATTTTATTAAAGCTGTTGTGCTTTTAGTTCTCTTCTATTAGTTTACGGTTTCTGGCTCGTTGTACCCAAATTAGCAATCCAACTACAATTAGTGCCATTGGGGAAAGTAACATAAGCCCGTTGTTTTCGTAGCCTAAAGCGTATAAGCCTGTTGAATCAGCAAGCGTTGCTGCTTTATGTCCTAAAACCTCATAGCCAAATAACTTACCTGAACCTAAAAGTTCACGGAAAAATGCTACGATTATAAGAATTAAACCATAACCTGCGGCATTCCCTACACCATCAAGGAAAGATTTGTAAACTCCGTTTCCTAAGGCAAAGGCCTCCAAACGTCCCATCACAATACAGTTGGTAATAATAAGCCCAATAAATACCGAAAGCTGTTTACTTACATCATAAGCATAAGCTTTAAGTACCTGGTCTACCAAAACCACCAGTGATGCCACTACCACAAGTTGCACAATAATTCTAATTCTACTTGGAATTAAGTTACGCAGCATAGAAACAATAATGTTACTAAATGCCATTACAAATACCACGGCAATAGACATAACCACAGCCGGTTCTAATTGTACTGTAATTGCCAATGCCGAACAAATACCCAATACCTGTACTGTAATTGGGTTGTTATCGTCTAAAGGATCTGACAATAATTTTCTATTACCTTTAGAAAGGAAATGTTCTTTCTCTTCTGAACTAGATAGAAAAAGGATCATATCTTTCTTCTTGGCTTCCTTCGCTTCTGAAATATTTTTTTTCTCTGTAGCCATAATTACTTAGTTGCAACTTTAATTTCTGTTTGCTGTTTGAAGTAAGGCAGATAACGTTGAAGTCTTTCAGAAATCATATCAGATACTCCGTCTCCGGTAATCGTAGCCCCAGAGATAGCATCTACCTTATTATCGTCTTTATCTGAAGGATCTATATCCCCTTTTACAACAGATACACCAATTAAATTACCATTACTATCAAAAATTTTCTCGTTTGTAAAACTCTCTTTAAACCATTCTTTGGTAATTTCTGCACCTAGACCCGGAGTTTCACCAAGGTGATCGAACGTAGCACCTTTAATGGTGTTTACATCGTCTTTTAAAGAAATATATCCAAAGATAGCATTCCAAAGTCCGTTACCTCTTAAAGGAACGATATAATATTTAGATCCTTCGTAATTTGCGATATATAACGGATAGTTTTGTTCCTCTACAGGTCGTTTCAGCTCTTTGGCCAAATCTACCGTAAAAGCATCTACATCTTCTTTTACCTCTCCATTTTGATCCAGGGTTAATGCTTCAGTAATATATTGATTGTAAAGCTCTTCAGCTCCTGCTCTATCGGTTTCAACTCCAATAGTAGCTAGAATACTTTGCATTTTTTCCTGGCGAACGTTCTCTTTTTGAATAGGCTGGAGCGAGGTAGCTGTAAAAGCCAGTACCGAAGCTACAACCAACACCATAATCACTGCAAAAAGAAACGTATAACCGTTACTATTTGTCTTATTTACTGATTTTTCTTCCATAACTAAACTGCTGTTTTTACCTGTGTCTTAGCGGATTCAATTCTCTTTTTTCTACGTTTGATATTCGACTGAATTACGTAGTGATCTATCGTTGGCGCAAATACGTTCATTAACAAGATTCCCAACATTACCCCTTCTGGGTATGCAGGGTTAAACACCCTAATCATAACCGAAAGAAAACCTATTAAAAACCCATAAATCCATTTTCCTTTCATAGTCTGCGCAGCCGACACAGGGTCTGTAGCCATAAACACAATACCAAATGCAAGACCACCAATAATTAAATGACCGTACCAAGGAAAGTTTGTAAGCTCATTACCTGCAACCCCCATTGAAGGAAGGGCGTTGAATATTAGTCCCATAACCGCTGCACCAATAAACGCACTTAATATAATTCTCCAGCTTCCTACTTTTGTTAATATTAAAAGCAATGCTCCTAAAAGAATAAAAAGTGTTGAAGTCTCAGCCACCGATCCCGGAATAAACCCATAGAACATATCCATCATGCTATAACTTGCATTTTCCCCGGCAGCTAAACTACCAAGAATTGTTTCTCCCGAAATAGCATCTACGGTACTTGCTTCGCTAACCCAAACCTGGTTACCAGACATATAAGTTGGGTAAGCAAAAAAGGCAAAGGCCCTTGCTGTAAGTGCCGGGTTAAGAATATTCATTCCAGTACCTCCAAATGCTTCCTTACCAACAAGAACTGCAAATACTACAGACAATGCCAACATCCAAAGTGGAAAATCTACAGGCATAATCATTGGTATTAGCAATCCTGTTACCAGATAACCTTCGTTTACCTCATGCCCTCTAAAGATTGCAAAAGCAAACTCGATACCTAATCCAACCGCATACGAAACAACGATCATAGGTACGATTTTCAATGCCCCGTGAGCAAATGCGTCCCAAAAGGTAAAATCACCACCTAATTGAGTGAAGTGTTGGTAACCTGCATTCCACATCCCAAAAATAAGCGCTGGAATAAGGGCAAGTACCACAGTAATCATAGTACGTTTTAAATCTACTGCGTCACGAATATGAGCTCCTTTTTGCGTAGTATGATTTGGGGTAAATAAGAAAGTATCGATAGCATTTACTGCAGGCGCATACTTCTCATATTTTTTCCCTGGCGCAAAAGGCTCTTTTATTTTATCTAATTTTTGTCTAATCCATTCCATAATTCTACTGCTTTTTAACCTACTTCAGTAATCATTAAATCCAAACCAAGACGAATCACATCCTGAATTTCTATCTTGGACGTATTCACATACTCTACTAAAGCAAAATCTTCCGGAGCTACTTCGTAAATCCCAAGATTTTCCATCTTTTCAATATCACCGGCCATACAGGCTTTAATTAGCTGCATAGGATAAATATCCATAGGCAAAACCTCTTCCATTTCACCGGTTACCACAAGTGCTCTTTCCTCTCCATTCAAATTGGTAGTAGGCTTAAACTTCCTGTTTGGAAACAACCATGACAAAGAAGTTTTTGAATTTGAGTGTATATTGTTATAGGTAAATGGTAACCAACCAAAGGCCCTATACTTATTTCCTTCCGGAATAAGTGTTACTTCGTTCGAAAAGAAACTTATGTGTTGATTATAGGCTATTTTTAATCCGGTAAGGACATTCCCAGAGATAATACGTACATCTTCATCAACCTTTTGAATAAGATCCGAAACTTCAGCTCCAATTTTTGTTGAAAAATACTTACGATTAGTAGCTTCACTACCTGTTACGGCAACGGTTCTATCAGCAATATAATTTCCTGTTAGAAAAACATTACCTATTATACTCACATCTTCAGGTTTTACAGTCCAAACCCTATCCCCTTGATTAATTGGGTCTATTTCATGAATTTGAACTCCAACATTTCCTGCAGGATGTGGTCCTTTTACATTATGCAGCTCAACCCCTTCAATATCCTTTAAATATTGAGCAGAACTGGCATCTACTCCCAGATGCACTTTACCCGGCGTTAGCTTTTTAAGCGCATTTATACCTTCCTGAAAAGCAGCTAACCTGTCTTTTAAAATAAAGCCCCAATCTGGAGCTAAAGGGGCAGTGCTTACCGCAGAAATAAAGATAGCTTTTGGCGTATCTTTAGGATCAGCTACGATATCGTAAGGCCGTTGATTAATAAATGCACCACAACCACTTTCTAAAATGCGTTGTTTTACAGCTTCAGCATCAGATGAAGCAGCGTCCATTTTTCCAAAATCTTTGTAAGTGTCTTCCGGATCGGCCTCTATAATTACTTCCATGATTTTACGCTTTTCACCACGCTTAATTTGCTTAAGCACGCCACTTACAGGACTGGTAAAACGTAATTCATCGGTGTATTTTGAGAAGAAAAGTTCATCGCCGGCGAGGACCTTAGCCCCTTCTTTTAAAACCATTTTTGGTACCAAAGCGTGAAAATCTGGCGGTTTAATTGCGTAGGTTTTAGACCTTGGAGCTTTTACAAGCTCTTTTTCCGCTTCCCCTTCTAATCTTAGAGATAATCCTCTTTTAATTCGAATGCCTTTTGACATAGGATGGAGTGTATGTTAAAAATTTTTGTTTTGAGTGGTGCAAATTTAGGAATTTAAACCACACTTTTCCCATGAAACCAAAGATTTTTAAGCATTTAAAACTGTTAAAGTGAAATGTTAAAAATTATAGAATAATATTTGTACTTACATTTGTGCAGATTCTATTTTAATGAAAACTACTCTATCAGTCCTATTCCTACTCATTACATCACTGGCAATAACCGCCCAGGTTGCACAGGAAACGCTTCCACCAAACTATATTAGAAGTATTCAACTATCAGGACAGGACAAAAACACCTATGGAAACCCTGTCTTAAAATTGGGAGAGTCTTTAATTTTAGAGTTTGATGATATTATTGGTGATGAAGCCGATTATTATTACACCATAGAACATTACAATTACGACTGGTCCCCCACGCAATTGGCAAAAAGCGAATATTTACAGGGTTTTGACAATATAAGAATTTTTAACTATCTAAATTCCTACAACACACTTCAGGCATTTTCCCATTACAAGCTAGAGATCCCTAATGACGATACCGGGGGTTTTAAAGTAAGCGGAAATTACATGATCAAAATCTTTAACAGTGAAAAAGAGTTGGTTTTTTCCAGGAAGTTTATGGTTTACGAAAATTTAGCCCAGGCCAAAATCAATCTTAGACGCTCAAGAAACCTGGAGTTTATAAACGAAAAACAAGTAGTAAATTTCACTATTGAATCTCCGGACTTACTACTTAAAAACCCAGAAAACAATGTAAAAGTCCTTATTACCAAAAACCACAACTTAAAAACAGCAATTAAAGACATTGAGCCCCAATACACCATAGGCAATGATTTGGTATACCGTTACGATGCCAAAACGGCATTTTGGGGCGGCAATGAATATATTCAGTTTGACAATAAAGAACTAAGAGCCTCTACCGCAGATATTAGCCAGGTTGCATTAAAAGATTTGTATCATCATTATTTATTTACAGATCGTACCAGGTCTAACGAACCTTACACCTACAACCCCGATATTAACGGCCAATTTCTAATAAGAAGCATCCCGGCAGAAAACCCTTCCATTGAAGCCGAGTATGTTTGGGTGCATTTTAAACTTGAAAATTACTCAGATTTAAACGGAGGTGAAGTTCATATTTATGGAGCTTTTAATAATTTTAATTTAGAAAAAAGTACTCGCCTTACTTACAACAAAAATTCTGATCTTTACGAAGGCGTAAGACTTTTTAAACAAGGATTTTACAATTACAAATATGTCTTAAAACGCACTGACGGAACAATTGATGAAGGTTTCTTTAGCGGTAATTTTGATGAAACCGAAAACTCCTATCAGGTTTTGATTTATTATCGAAGCCCGGGCGCCAGATACGACCGATTAATAGGCACAGCAACAGCGAATTCTACCTCAATTACAAATTAAGAGCCTAACCAACTCAACTCCTCATAAAAAATGGCAAGCAATAGATTTGATCTTAAATATAGGGGCACCAAATGTTTAAACTGTGAATTCCCATTAGATAAAAGTGATAGGTATTGCCCAAATTGCGGACAATCAAATAGCACCAAAAAATTAAAATTCGACGATTTTTTTTCTGAATTTTTTTCAGGTCTACTAGCTTACGATTCCCGCTTTCAAAGAACTTTACGGGTATTACTATTTTCCCCGGGAAAAATCTCAAAAGACTATATTAGAGGAAAGCGAATGTGCTACGCAAACCCTTTCCGATTCTACTTAAGTTCCTCGATTATTTTCTTTTTAATTTGGGGTTTCACTAATTCTTTTGACAACATTCAACCAATCCCTGATGCCGATGAAGTTGCCCGGGAAATTGAAAAAGATAGTATAGATGCAAATATACCCAAACTCGTAGCCACCCCTATGGGCAACCTGAATTTAGACTCAATTACCCAGAAACAAAAACAACGAAATTTAAAATCCTATAAAGAAATTTATGTCCCTTCCGGAGAACTGGACACCCTGAGTTATTTGAAAGCAGGAAATAAAAAATTCAACATCTTTTCGCGGTTTTATAAAGAAAAATCTATAAGAAGTGCAGAAACTGCCATGGACAGCCTTTCTTATCCACAAACAAATTACAATCATTGGTTATACAAAAAAGCAGTAGACTGGAACACTGTAAAAAACAATCCCGGACTATTCTTTAATTACTTTGTCAACAAATTACCTTTTATCATCTTCTTTTACTTACCGGTATTCGCATTATTCATCTGGCTCTTATATGTAAGAAGGCCTTTTAATTATATGGAGCATTTAATTTTTGCTTTTCATGTACAAACCACCTTTTTTATAGTTTATGCCCTGGCGTTATTATTGGATTATGTTTCCGGGAACTGGGCATTTACTGTTGCAAACCTGATTTTCCCCTTCTATTTATACAAGGCGATGCGTAATTTTTATGAACAAAGGCGTGTTAAAACCATTGTAAAGTTCGCACTCCTAAACTTTATATTTTTTATTTTAGCAGGAGTTGCAACAATTATTTCGATACTGGCATCTTTTGCAATTTATTAATTATGGTTCAACAAGTTACAAGAGGAATAAAGATTTCGGTTAAAACCAACTTTGAAGGCACGCTATTAAGAAGCCCAGACTCTCGTTTTGCTTTTTCTTATCATATCACCATAGAAAATCAAAGTAACGACTCAGTGCAATTAACTTCTCGCTTTTGGGAAATAAAAGACGCCCTAAATC
This sequence comes from Salegentibacter sp. BLCTC, assembly GCF_015143665.1. Classification (NCBI taxonomy): domain Bacteria; kingdom Pseudomonadati; phylum Bacteroidota; class Flavobacteriia; order Flavobacteriales; family Flavobacteriaceae; genus Salegentibacter; species Salegentibacter sp. BLCTC. Next base: position 39,475 of record NZ_WYEW01000008.1, read on the forward strand.
ATACCGAAATTGTAAAAGGCGAAGGAGTTATAGGCCAAAAACCGGTTTTAAAGCCCGGTGAATCACACACCTACCAAAGCGGCTGCCTTCTAAACTCGCCATTTGGTTCTATGAGCGGATATTACAATATGGTAAGCTTCACTTCAACCCAAAAATTTAAAGTAAAAATCCCAACCTTTAAATTAAGCGCTCCTTTTGCTGTAAATTAAAGTCCCTGAAATTCTTTAATTTCAAGCCGATCTTTCTCGAGATCTTCATATTTAAAAGTCAACTTCCCTGACATAAATTCTATTTGAGAGATACTTTTGGTCTTCACAAACCCCCTATCCATAATTAAACCCACCTCTTTATTATTCTCTCCTGCAGCATGATGAAAGTCCCATATATTTTTAGCTGAAAGATTTTGCCTGTTCTGAAAGTCTTCAAACCAGGTCTTACGAAGATCTTTCATTTCCGAAGTATATAATGGAGATGAAGACCAAATTTGTGGTTTTAAAGGTAATTTCTTAAAATGCTTCTGGCTGGCATCCCACACAAATTCAGCAAAAAATAATTCTGAAGACCAATCTACTATCACTACTGTAAAAGGCTCTATATCTTTTAAATTATAGTCTTGTATTTCACTTTCAATATTACCGGCAACAAGCCAATCTATTAGGACCAACCCCCTACTCTTTCTGTAGTAATTTTGCCGTTTATGCGAAACATAACCTCCATTCATTAGGCATAAAACCCTTCTTCTCTGGCTTATACCAATCCAACTACCACCAGCTACCGCATCTTCAGGAAAAAGCAATTTCTGGTCTGCCAGGGTTCTAAATTTCGGCATATACGTTTCTCTTTTACTGGCTTCATCCCTATTAGATGTTAAAACAAAGCCATTTTTATTTCTAAAATGCGGCGTAATACTAATTGTGCACATAAATTTTTCTTAATAAAATTACTGCTTTCACTAAAATAGTTAAGCTTTCTTAAATGCTCATTTAGAGTAATTAAAAATCACCTATTTTTTTTAACTTTAGACACACAAAATTTAAAAATCCAAAAAATACAAAATAACTATGGGAAAAGGTTTTTTTCACGTTCCAAAAGCGATTAACGAACCAGTAAAATCTTATGCTCCGGGCACCCCGGAAAGGGAAGAAGTTTTACTCACTTATAAAGATCTTTGGAACGCTAACACAGAAGTTCCTCTATATATTGGATCTGAGGAAATTAAAACCGGAGATACCAAAACCATTAATCCTCCTCACGATCATCAACACCAGGCAGGTACTTACCATCTAGCCCAAAAGAAGCATGTTGAAAAAGCTATTGAAGAAGCACTGGAAGCCAGAAAGAAATGGGCAAAACTTGAATGGGAGCAACGTGCTGCCGTTTTCTTAAAAGCAGCCGATCTTATCTCGGGACCATATAGGCAAAAAATGAATGCCGCAACTATGATAGGCCAGTCAAAAAATATTTACCAGGCCGAAATCGATTCAGCTGCAGAAATTTGCGACTTTTTACGCTTCAATGTAGAGTTTATGAGCGAACTTTATAATGAACAACCAATTTCTTCTGATGGTAACTGGAACCGCGTAGAATATAGACCTCTTGAAGGCTTTGTATATGCTATCACTCCATTTAACTTTACAGCTATCGCCGGAAACCTTCCTTCGAGTGCTGCGCTTATGGGAAATGTAACGGTTTGGAAGCCTAGTGATAGCCAGATGCTTTCTGCACAGATATTGATGGAAGTTTTTAAAGAAGCCGGTGTTCCCGACGGAGTTATTAATATGGTTAACGGAGATCCGGAAATGGTAACCGATACTGTTCTTGCCAGCCCAGATTTTGCCGGAATTCATTTTACCGGAAGCACCGATGTCTTTAAAGGTATTTGGGAAAAAGTTGGAAAAAATATTAGAAACTATAAATCTTATCCAAGAATTGTAGGAGAAACAGGAGGAAAAGATTTTATCCTTGCTCATCCAACTGCTAATCCAAAACAAGTTGCAACCGCTATTTCCCGAGGTGCATTTGAATACCAGGGGCAAAAATGTAGTGCTGCTTCAAGGGTTTACCTTCCTAAAAGCCTTTGGCCAGAGATAAAGGATTTTGTTGTAGAGGATGTAGAATCTTTTAAAATGGGATCCCCAGAGGATATGAGCAACTTTATCAATGCAGTTATACACGAGGCTTCATTTGATAAACTCGCAAGTTATATTGATAAAGCTAAAAAAGACGAAAAAGCCGAGATTGTGGTTGGTGGAAATTACGACAAATCTAAAGGGTATTTTATCGAACCAACTGTAATTCTAACCACAGATCCGCATTATACCACCATGGAAACCGAACTTTTTGGTCCGGTTGTAACCATCTATGTGTATGACGACAAGAACTTTGACGATAAAAAATGGGTAGATATTTGTGAAACTGTAGATAACACAAGTATGTATGCGCTTACAGGAGCAATTATATCAGGAGACCGTTATGCCGCCGCAAAGGCAACCGACCTACTGCAAAATGCTGCCGGTAACTTCTACATTAATGACAAACCCACAGGAGCGGTTGTTGGCCAACAGCCCTTTGGAGGTGCAAGATCCAGCGGAACTAACGACAAGGCAGGCTCTAAAATGAACCTGATGAGATGGATTTCTGTGAGGCTCATTAAAGAAACTTTTGTTCCGGCCACCGATTACAGATATCCTTTTATGGGAGAATAATTTGTAAGAAATATAGTTCACCAATTAAGAGTCGCAGCAAATAATGTTGCGACTCTTTTTTTTTATTTTTTTTCAAACTTTCTAAACTACAAATAGCAACTAAAGGACATGAAAAAATAATATATACATACAATTAACATAATTTTTAATCATATTAAAATCACTTCAACGAATTAAAGAACCCTTTACCGAATTAAAAGAAAATACTGCAGCAAATATTGTATTTTAAATAAATAATTGTCTTTGCACCAGATAGTTACCCCATTTATTACCTTTTTAAATTACCCCTACGTAATTACTATTGCTCTAAAACATTACTATTATGGGAGGAAAACTACTTTCTTATTTATTGCTAATATTTTCTATTTTTTTCTTTTCGGAAAATGGATTTTCGCAGGCATGCCCTGGTTCGGTTAGTATAAGTGTAGCCGAAGGTAGAACTATTTGCGAAAACACCCAGGTTACTTTTAACTCCTCTGTAACCGGAGGTACCGGATTAATATATCAGTGGCAAATTAACCAAACTAATGTTGGGACTGGCCAGGCAAGCTTTAGCACCTCTACACTTCAAGATAACGACGAGGTGAGACTTATAGTTACCTCCACCGATGATGCAAATTGCGAAATAATAACCCAGCCTATTGAAATGACAGTGAATAGTACCAGGGAAGGCAGTGTAACTATTAAGGCGGATGCAAATCCCGTTTGCCCTGGTGAAGCTATAAATTTTAGCATCGTGAGTATTACCGAAGCCGGAACCAATCCTGTTTACGATTGGCGGGTAAATAATTCCAGTGCGGGCAATAGCGCAAGTTTTGGCGCAGTATTGAGCGCGGGAGATCAGGTTCAGTTATTTGTCACTTCCAGTAATCCCTGTACGGCAGATTTTTTCAGTAATCAAATTACTATTTCCGAAAAACTGGCCTCACCAGATACGCCCGGCACGATAACCGGAGAAAACCTTGTTTGCCCCGGTGTTTCTGAAACTTATAGAATTAATCCTGTAAATAATGCTATTTCCTATCAATGGGAATTACCCGGTGGCTGGAGCGGTTCCAGTTCAAGCACCTCTATTACTCTTACCACAGGAACGAACACCGGAACCATAAAAGTAATTGCAATAGGAGAATGCGGCAATACCGAACAAAGTATTACGGTTAACGTTGAACCGGGTACCCCCGGGCAACCTGCTGCTATTAGCGGCAATAGCACCGTATGCCCCAATACATCGGAAACATACAGTATTGCAGCTGTTAATGATGCAACCGAATATGTATGGAACTTTCCGACCGGCTGGAATATTCCGGAGCAGATAACTACAACGCCAGAAACAAGCATTACCACAGGAAATTCGGGAACTGGCAATATTACGGTAGCTGCCAGGAACTCATGTGGCACCAGTAGTACACAAAATCTGGCAGTATCGGTTAAACCTGGCACCCCTGGCCACCCGGGAATTATTAGTGGCAACACTTCAGTTTGTCCCAATACCTCAGAAACTTACAGTATTACCGCTATTAATGATGCAACCGAATATGTATGGAACTTTCCGACCGGCTGGAATATTTCTGAACAAATAACTACTTCACCACAAATTAGCATTACAACAGGAACTACCGGGAATGGAAATATTACAGTAGCCGCCAGAAACTCCTGTGGCACAAGCGGCACACAAAATCTTGCGGTAGAAGTAAAAAATGCTGCTCCAACCAGCGTAGGCCCCATTAACATTACTTATTCAAATTCCAACAATGTAATTTGTCCGGGAGATCAAATAGAACTATCTGTCACACAACTTCCTGAAGCAGAAGCATACACCTGGAGTATTCCCTCGGGATGGAGTTTTATTGGAGACCAAACAGGCAATAGTATAACCGTAAATGCCGGTAATTATGGACAAAACGGTAATGTTAGCGTAATACCGGAAAACTCCTGCGGACAAGGCTCTGCAAGCACACTAAACCTTAATATAGATGAACCGGCTCCCGAAATAGGATCTGCAGTAATAAACGGTCCCGAAGTGGTTTGTTCCAGTAGCACACAATTAGAATACAACATTCCTATAATCAATCACGCTACCTCTTATGAATGGTCATTACCCTCAGGATGGAGTGTTACTTCGGGAGCAAACACCAATACTATTCAAGTAAATGCTTCGGAAACTTCAGGAAACATAGAAGTTTTTGCCACTAATAATTGTGGCGAAAGTTCAATTATTTCAAAATATGTACAATCTGTAACTGCTGCACCTACAAAACCTTTAGCTATAACATCTTCTTTACCAAGTACAGCAATATGCCCACCATTAAACAATGTAGAATTCTCTATTCCTTCGGTGAGCAATGCCAGTGAATATCTTTGGACCTTACCCAATGGTTGGGAAATTATAAACGGAACGGGAACTACAAATATTACTGTAAATATTACCGCGAATGCAAATTATAGTGCAAACGAAAGCGTTTCGGTACAAGCTTTAAATATTTGCGGAGCAAGCGCGAGTGAAACAATTACAGGAATAGCCATCGACGAATATGTAATTACCGATCTTGGCGAAGATATGGTTTTATGCAGTCTAAATAACACAGTCACTATTGATGCCTATGTAGCCTTCGGTTCTAAAAACGCTAAATTAAAAATAGATAGGATTGAGACTTCTTCGGGGGCGCTAATTACCCCGCCAACGGGAAAAGTAGATAACTTTAAAATTGAGTACACTCCTACTGCTGCCGATATAAGCAACGGGCAGGTTAGCATTAGTGTAACTACCGAGAAGCCGGGTGGTGCATGTAATGCAGGTGAAGACGAAATGACTATATTTTTTAGGGAAGACCCCCAGGCTTCTTTTACTACCACAGGTCAGGATATTTGCGAAAACACCAGTACACAAATTAGCCTAACAGGAACACCCGGCACCCGAATTACTTATACCGAAAACGGAACTTCAAAAACTATAGATCTCGACGCAAGCGGAGAAGCCAGTATAATTACGAACAATTTAACTTCTTCTACTACGTTTCAATTAATAAGCGCGCAATACCTGGAAGAACCTTTATGTGAAAAATCACTTTCAGGAACACACGAAATAGTTGTTAACCCGGTTCCCTATGCCGAACTGGTTTACCCTCAAACTTCATTTTGTGAAGACGATACTGAATCTAAACAGGTAACACTAGAAAATGAGGTTGGCGCAACAGCGAACGGAAGCTTTTCGGCCTCACCATCCGGCTTGATTATTAATGCAACTACCGGAGCGATAGATCCCGGCAGTAGCAATCCCGGCGATTATGTGGTTACTTATACAATTCCGGCTTCACTTGGTTGCGAAAGCCTTGAGTTATCTACTAATATAAGCATAACAGCAGTACCAACGGCAAGTTTAAGCTACGAAAACAACGCTTTTTGCACTTCTGATACAGCAAATAAACCGGTAACTTTAAGCGGCACTGGAAATTATGAAAATGGAACTTTTTCAGCAGGAACAGGACTGCAAATAGATGCAGGAACCGGAACGATTACCCCATCTAACAGCGATCCGGGCACTTATACAATTACCTATACTACACCGGCCGGTGGTGGTTGTAATACCTACGAATACTCTACTGAAATAACCATAACAGAAGTACCTAACCCTACAATTACTTATGCGGCAACCGAATTTTGTAATTCACAAACAACTCCTATTGAAGTTGTATTAACCGGAAACAGTAATAGTTTAGGAGGAACCTATACTTCTCAGGCAGGTTTAGACATTAATCCCACTTCGGGAGCCGTTAATCCACAAAACAGTACTCCCGGCACCTACACCATTAGCTATGAGACCAATGCTGTGAATGGTTGCTTACCTGTTTCTACTGAAACCACGCTCACAATTACAGCATTACCCTACACCGAAATAAGCTACAATGGTCCTTTTTGCACATCGGAAACCGAGATAAAAGAAGTGATTTTCAATAATATGCTTGGAAATTATCAAGGTGGGACTTTCTCGACAAATTCTACCGGGCTCTCCATAAATTCCCAAACCGGAGCCATTGATCCCAGCCAAAGCCAGCCCGGAGAATATATTGTTGAATACCTTATTGCCGCAAAAGCCGGTTGCGAAGCAGTAAATTTCAATACTACTGTAAATATCACAGAAGTACCTTATGCCAACTTTAATTACGACAATGCTGCGCTTTGTAATTCTGAAACTCAGGATCAAGCGGTAGTTTTTACAGAAACACCTGGCGAATATCAAAATGGAACTTTTTCCGGTACCACTGGCCTGGCTATAGATAGTAATGGAACGATAAATCCTGCAGCCAGCAAACCCGGACCTCATACCGTAACCTATACAATTGCGGCTGCAAATTCTTGTGAACAAGTACAGGAAAGCCTTGATATTGTAATAGCTAAAAAACCCGAAATCACGTCTCAACCTTTTAATGTTGGTGTATGTAGCACGCAACCAAGTGAACTTAGCGTAACTGCTACCGGAGATAACCTGCAATATCAATGGTACCAGGACGGTACGCCAGTAAGTGGAGCAACATCAGCCACCTTAAGCTTTAGCAATACCACCTCTGTTCATGCAGGAGAATATTACGTGGTAGTAACAGGAGCTACATCCTGTTCAACTGTAACTTCCAACACAGTTAGCATAAATGTAGATGAAGACATTTTTATTCAGGAACCTGTTTCTGAAGTTCCAATTTGTGGTGATGGTTTTTCAGAAGCTAATATGCAATTTATCGCCAGTGCCAATGGCGCTCCATTAACATTCACCTGGTATAAAGGAAATACACCGGTAAATGAATCGGATCCCAATATTAGTATTACAATCTCAGAACAAAACGGCACCTACACCGGCATACTGGAAATTATCAATGTTACTACCGCATACAATGGCGATTATTTTGTAGAAATTCAGGGTCCTTCAGAATTTACCTGTGCTACCGCAGTTTCTAACCCATTTCAATTACGCCTTAATGAGATCCCTGAACCACCAACAGTTCAGGATTTTGAATATTGTCAATTTGAAGACGCACCCGTACTAACGGTAGTTAATGGCAGCAAGCTTACCTGGTATGCATCAGAAAGTGGTAATGATGCTTTTGCCGCCCCTCCAGTACCTAATACCAATACGCCCGGAGAAACTATTTACTGGGTAACCCAAACCCCCGATGTATGTGAAAGTGAACGGGTAGCAGTTAGTGTAAACATTAAAGAGAAACCTTTAACTCCTGAAACTACGGCACTGTTGGAATATTGTGAAGGCGCAACAGCAAATGCCTTAGAAGCCAGTTCTACCAATGGAGCAATTTTAAATTGGTATGATAAAGGTAATAATGCGTTGGCAGCAGCGCCCACTCCTGCGACTACAACCCCTGGAACTTATCTTTACTACGTTTCACAAAGCCTTGATGCCTGTGAGAGTGATAAAGTAGAAATTACGGTTATTATTCACGAGTTACCAGAAGTTAGCATAAGCACTTCAGACACTATAGTCTGTGCAAGCGAGCCTGTAAACTTATCCGCAACTGGAGCTAACACATATATTTGGCTCAATGAAGCTAATGAAGAGATTGGTAATACTGCTTCTATTACCATAAATCCGGAAATTTCAACTACCTATAAGGTAATAGGCACAGGAACCGGAAATTGCGCTACCGAAGCTGAAATTACTATCAATGTAGACCAGCCCTCCAATGCCGGTACAATTTCGGGAGCCACGAGCGTATGTACAGGCAATAATTCAGGCGAAATTTCGGTTACCGGAATAACAGGAGAGGTTGTTCGCTGGGAGTATTCTGAAGATAACGAAGTTACCTGGCAAACAATAGACCAGGAAGCTTCTGAAATATCAACAAGTTATACTTATGAAAATCTTAGTCTCAGCACATCATTTAGAGCGGTGGTGAAGAATGGTGTTTGTGACGAAGACATTTCAGAAAGCGTTAATATTCAGGTAGATGAATATCCTGTTGGAGGTGAATTGAATTTTAGGGGGTATGACCGATTATATACAACCTGTCAAAATCCAGACTTTGTAGAAGACCTTATTCTTTCAGGCCATACAGGCGAAGTTGTAGCCTGGAAATACAGAACCGCACAGGGATCTTTTAAAACCATAGCCGGGGAGACCGGCACAAGCCTGCCTGCTGCTATTATAGGAAGTTTATTGAGCAACGAAACCTTAATTTTTCAGGCAGAAATTATAAATGGCGCTTGCAACGACCCGGTAAACAGCCAAACTGCTATTTTAAGTGTTATTTCATCAAATATAGAACCGGCTCCGGTAAGTGTTAGCGAAAACCTTATCTGCTTAGGAGACGAAGTCACCTTAACTGCAGATTCCGGCTATCAATCTGGAGATGGTGTAAATGATAGCGGCAATTTCGATAATGCATCTATAGATCAACATGGTTGGAGGGTTATAAACACCAATGGAATAGAAGAAAATTTTGAAACCAGTGCCAGTAATGTAAGACCAAATGTATGGAAAAGAGTTACACCCCGGGAATTTATTACCGCCAACCTAACTTCTCCTTACAATACCTCCTTACAATTATTTGATCACGGACTAACAGACCAAAATAAAGGTTTTGCTATTGTGTCCGGGAATAATAGTTCTACATTGGAAACCAATGTTTTTGCTTTAGATGGGATGGATTCCGGTATTCTAACTTTTGACCAGGCTTATAATCTTACCCCCGGGGCTTCCATTGAAGTATTGATTTCTACCAATGGTGGAGCTGCAGGCAGTTATACACAGTTATACAGCAACAACAACGATCCTTCAAGCGGAAATTATACCGATTTTGCTTCTGGTACTCCTATTAGCCGACCTGAAAACAAAATAGAAATTGATTTAGGTAATTATATTGGTCAAAATAACCTAAGAATTATGTTTAGGTTTACAGGGGCTAGAGATGGAGATGTTTGGGCGGTAGACAATATCATATTGCCGGATGGCCCACAGGATGTAGGTGTTATATGGGAAGACACTACCAATCCTGAAACTCCGGTAGTGATTGGAACAAATTTTTCAGAACAATGGACCCCTACCGAAATTGGATGGAATGTTTCTGTAATAACTACTACATTAGAGTATACAGGGGGTTCGTGCCCAACAGCCAGAAACGATGAAGAAATTAAGGTTTTTGTGTTCGACCAATACACAACCAGCGTTACTGTCGAAACCGGCAATTGCGGGTCATATTCGGCACAGTTAACTGCTGCGGTTAGCAGTATTACCCAGGGTATCATTACATCTTATCCCACTAAAGACGGTTATATTGGTAAATGGAAGGTGGAAGGGCCGGATGAAAATTTCGAATTTTATAATGTCGATGCGAATAACACGAGCAACCCTGTAAACAACCCTAATGCAATTTTCACCTCAAATTCCCAAAGTACTGAAAATTACACCTTCAGCTGGATTTTAGAACCCACCGAAACCGATGAAAATGGAAACTTAATTGAAAACCAAAATTGTTTACCCATTTATGAACCCCTGGAAGTTGCCTTTGAACCTTGCATAGCCCTGGATTTTGACGGACTTGATGATTATGTGGATTTAGGGGAAACCTATACCGGAAATTACAGCCTGGAAGCCTGGATTCGCCCTCAAAGTTTACAGGGTACTATTTTAAGCGGGCCCAATTTTGAAATTAATATGGAAGATCTACCGGCAGGGATTATGCCCAATACGCGATGGTACCATATTGCTGTAGCGAATAACAGGCTTTATATAGATGGAATTGACATCGGTAATTTTAACCCTGGTAGTAGTGGTGCAAGAACATTGATTGGAGCAAGGTGGAATAATGGAGCTGCAGAAAATCACTTTGAAGGTTGGATTGAAGAAGTACGTCTCTGGAACACTAGCCTAAGTATAGATCAAATAAGGTTTATGATGAACCAACGCCTCTACAATAATGGCACACAAATGGGCGTGGAAATTCCTATGAATGTTCCCGGCGGATTAAGCTACACCAATCTTGCAGGCTATTATCAGCTTCTCGCCGATCCAGTTTTATTAACCGATGGAACTACGGTTGATCTTGCTAATAATTCAGTGCCCGGTAGGCTGGTTGATATGGAGACTTTACAGGAAAACACCGCTCCTCTACCCTATACTTCAAGGGTTGATGGCCAAACCTGGGGCACAGATAACACCTGGACTCATTTTGATGTTTGGGATGCACCAAACAGTACCGGTATAAATGGAAATTCAATTAACTGGAACATTGTTAGAACCTCACATGATATTGATTCGGGAAATAAAGACATTACTGTATTAGGTTTAAAATCAGAAGTGGGAACCTTAGACATTTTTAATCCCTCAGGCCCACATGATGAAACCAATTCGGGACAATATATAAGAGTAAGTCATTATTTAAAATTAGACGGTATTATAGATCTTACCGGAGAATCCCAATTAGTTCAGGATATTGGTAGTATTGTAGATGCAGGCAGTTCGGGCTATCTGGAACGCGATCAACAGGGTACCGCCAACAGCTATAACTATAACTACTGGAGTTTTCCTGTTAGTGCAGGAGCTTCTAATAGCGGCGGATCCATTAAAGCTATTCTAAAAGATGGCACCGATTCCAACAATGCGCAGAATATATCCTTTGCTTACGATCATACTTATGCCGATAACTATAATTATGCTGCCGGCCCAAAGCGAATTAGTGCCTATTGGCTTTTTAAATTTTTTGGCACCGCCAATATTTATGCTGAATGGCAATGGATAGGCGAAAATGGCCAGCTTAATGCAGGAGATGGATTTACCATGAAAGGCACTTCAGGGGCAGTATCGCTTTCAACACCCCAAAATTATATCTTTAGGGGACTTCCTAATAATGGGCCTGTAGGCGGTGTAAGTATTGGAGCGAATCAAAATCGCTTAATTGGAAATCCATACCCGTCGGCTCTGGATGCAAAACAATTTATTTTAGATAATTTAGATAAGAATGTTGTGCCAAATGCCACCAATACTAAAAATATTTTCAATGGCGCCCTCTATTTCTGGGACCACTTTGGTGACGAAAACACCCATATTTTAAGAGAATATATTGGGGGTTATGCTACCATTAATCTTTCAGGAGCGGTACAATCGGCTTCTTCAGTAGATGAACGTATTAATAACGATGGTTCGGTAGGAAATAAGAAACCCGGGCAATTTGTTCCGGTTGGCCAGGGATTCTTTATCAATACGGTATTAGATCCAGCAATTGCCAATGGTATAACTATAAGTGGAGGTACTATTAACTATAATAATGGGCAAAGAGCTTTTGTTACTGAAATAGATCCGAAAGATTCGCAATTTCTTAAACCTATTTATCCTACTAAAGAGAAAAATAAACTAACCAAAAAAGATACGAGGTACAAAATTAGACTAAACTTCCTTTCGCCTCTTGGCTATCAAAGACAGGTTTTGGTTACCGCCGATGCAAATACCACCAATGGTTTTGACCTGGGTTACGATGCGCTCTTAATAGATGATATTCCAGAAGATATGTACTGGCTTATTCAAGACAATGAATTTGTTATTCAGGCAGTACCTAACTTCAATATTGACCAGGTATTACCATTAGGCCTTAAAATAAAAAAAGAAGGTGAGTTTAGTATTGAAATTGGTGAATTGGAAAATTATCCCGACTCACAATCGGTATTCCTAAAAGATAAGCTAAGCGACAGCATTCACGATCTTAGAACAGGCGCTTACCTGGCAAGTTCAACACCTGGAATATTTAAGGATAGGCTCGAAATAATTTTTAAAGGCAAAGAAGATTCGGAAAACCCAAGTAATCCTTCTATTACAACTAACCTTGATTTTGGTTACAACCATAATACAAGGGAACTCAAAATTTACAATCCCGATCTTATTGATATTTCTGAAGTACTATTATTTGATCTGGGCGGAAGACTTATTCAAGATTTTAAGAATATACCTAATCAAAAACAGCACACCATTACCATCAAACCTATGCATTCAAGTATCTATATTGTAAAGCTGGTTACCGAAAATGGAAATAGGAATAAGAAGTTTATCATGGAATAAGAAAGTAATTTCTTACATTGCCATTTATCAGGTTAAAAAAAACCTCCTTTTAACTGGTTTTTAGACTCTTAAATAATATTTTTTTGCTTAAATTCTTGTTAAAGTAGATTTTTTATGTGTAATTTTACCTCTTGTAACAATTAGTTGCCTATGGGTAAAATTACTCCCCGGTTTTTTTTAGCAGTTTTAATTTTCGGATTGTTCCTACTTTCCGAAAATACTGCTTTGGCGAATTTTAGTTTTGGGCCGGAAAAACCCTATGCCCATAACAATGACCGCAACTACTCCTATTTTATTGGGTTTTTGTTAAATGAAGAATTAAGCGTTACCATAACAGAAACTCCAGCAAGCTGTAACGACACAAACGATGGTGATTTGGAGGCGAATGCTTCCGGTGGTGCTTCTCCCTACAATTATTCCTGGACTGGACCAAATGGTTTTACTGGTTCAACAAATCAAATTAGCAACCTTGCACCAGGCGATTACACACTTAACTTAAGTGATAATAATAATCTTGAAATTACTGAAGTTTTTACGCTAACTTTTAATGATAATGAAAATCCCACAGCAAGCAATCCTGCTCCGGTAAACGTTCAGTGTACAGCCGATATCCCTACTGTCGATATCACAGTGGTCACCGATGAAGCAGATAATTGTACTGCCAATCCAACTGTCGCTTTTGTATCTGATGTTAGCGATGGAAATAGCAATCCCGAAATCATCATTAGAACCTATAGCGTAACAGATGATGCCGGGAACTCTATCAATGTAACACAGGAAATTACTGTTAACGATACTACAGACCCAACAGCCAGTAATCCCGCTCCGTTAAATGTCCAATGTATTGCGGATGTACCTGAGCCGGACATTACGGTGGTCACCGATGAAGCAGATAATTGTACTGCCAATCCAACTGTCGCTTTTGTATCTGATGCCAGTGATGGCAATAGCAATCCTGAAATCATCACTAGAACCTATAGCGTTACCGATGATGCCGGGAATTCTATCAATGTAACACAGGAAATTACTGTTAACGATACGACAGACCCAACAGCCAGTAATCCCGCCCCGCTAAATATACAGTGTATTGCGGATGTACCTGAGCCGGACATTACGGTGGTCACCGATGAAGCAGATAATTGTACTGCCAATCCAACTGTCGCTTTTGTATCTGATTCCAGTGATGGAAATAGCAATCCTGAAATCATCACTAGAACCTATAGCGTAACCGATGATGCCGGGAACTCCATCAATGTAACACAGGAAATTACTGTTAACGATACGACAGACCCAACAGCCAGTAACCCTGCACCATTAAATGTGCAGTGTATTGCGGATGTACCTGAGCCGGACATTACGGTGGTTACCGATGAAGCAGATAATTGTACTGCCAATCCAACTGTCGCTTTTGTATCTGATGCCAGTGATGGAAATAGCAATCCTGAAATCATCACTAGAACCTATAGCGTAACCGATGATGCCGGGAACTCTATCAATGTAACACAGGAAATTACTGTTAACGATACTACAGACCCAACAGCCAGTAATCTCGCTCCGTTAAATGTCCAATGTATTGCAGATGTACCAACAGAAGATATCACAGTGGTCACCGATGAAGCAGATAATTGTACTGCTAACCCAACTGTCGCTTTTGTATCTGATGTTAGCGATGGCAATAGCAATCCTGAAATTATCATAAGAACCTATAGCGTAACCGATGATGCCGGGAATTCCATCAATGTAACACAGGAAATTACTGTTAACGATACGACAGACCCAACAATCCCCACTTTGCCCGATTTAGTTAGTGAATGCCCCCTAACGGTAACGCCTCCTACTACATCCGACAATTGCGACGGAACAATCACCGGAACAACAGGTCTCACCAATCTTACATTTGATGCCTCAGAGACAATTTACTGGTATTTTAAAGATGCTGCAGGTAATGAAATTGGCCCAATCGAACAAAATGTTATAATTAATAATACTATAGCTCCTGTTCCCGATTCAGGCTCCCTACCCAAAAAAATTATAAGTGGATGCCAGATCACCAGCATCGATGAATTAGACATACCAACCGCTACAGATGCCTGTGAAGGTACTATCTCCGGAAACTTAAGTGAAAATTTTGAATTTCCTTACTCCTTTACTGGAACTAACACCATTGAGTGGGAGTTTATTGATAGCAAAGGGAATAAATCAATACAAATTCAGGAAATTGAGCTTAAACCTTTAGATGTAGATGGTGGAACATTAAAAGGCACTTTTGAATCTTCTGTTTTTCAGGAACAAATTGATATTTCGGCATGTGGCGAAGCTATTTCTGTTGAATTAGACTTAACAGGCGAAAAAGGCAACATTATACATTGGGAGAAATTTTCGGTTAATAAAGGTATTTGGGAAATTATAAATAATACTGGCAACTCACATACAGCAAACTTTGCAGAAGGTGAACTGGTCTCAACTTATTACAGGGTACTTATTCAAACAGGAACCTGCGCCGAATATTCCAATAGTTTTTACATAAGAACTTTACCCGTAGGAGATGCCCCTACAGTTGAAAATTTAGAACCGGAAACTAATAACAAATATTGCCTGGGAGACGAAGTAAATCTTCTTGCTAAAAGTAATTATACTGCTACACAACCGGCATTACCCAATGAAGCACCGGGAGATTTTAATCAGGGACAGCTAAATACTCAGGATCCTAATTCATGGCTCACAGATGGAAACCCCGGAGGTTTTACCGCCGGTGGTAACTCAAAAAAACCTAGAAACTGGTCGGGTACCAATGATCATGAATTTGGTGATATCACTTACGATGGAGGCGATGGTAAATTTGCGATAGCCCAGGGAGACTTTAGTGACAGCCAATATAAAGGAAATGACCCCACAACCTTAGAAAGCCCTATTTTAGATTTATCTAATGCGGTATCGGCAAGCTTAGATTTTGATCAGGCCTTTTATTTTGCCGATGGAGACAACGCAGTAATTGAAATTTCAACTGATGGGGGAAGTACTTATTCCACGCTTCAGATAATGCACTCACCGGGCACGGGAATTAAAAAATGGTTTACAGCAGGGACTGCCGAATCCTATGCCGGATCTGACGCGAACAATTATAATTTTAGCACAGACAACACCTCTATCTCTCTTGAAGACTACATTGGAGAAAACAATGTAAGAATTAGATGGAAATTTACCGGAACAAGCGATAAGAGTGTTTGGGCCATGGATAATATAATTGTTAACGAAGAGGTTTTTGTAGACACTGAGTTGGAATGGACCGATGGTATTGGAGACCCCAACGAAGATCCTATTGTAGTAGGCCGTACTGAAGTACCTATTGCTTTCACTCCTGCCGTGCCGGGGCAACACGAATATGGAGGAACGGCTTTAATTAATGGTTGTAGAACTTATAACGAAGAGGGAACAGATTTAATAAATATTCTTGTTTCTTATTCCTATGCTGGAGAAGATATTATATTATCCAATGATGAATGCGGCCAAAATACAGTGCAACTCAATGCTTATGACAATACACTTACAGCAACTGAAAATAATGAAAAAGGAGCATATCCTTCAAAACCCACCAACTGTATAAACTGTGATGACCCAGGTACTGGCGAAATAGGCACCTGGACCTGGACCAGGCTTAGTGGCACCAACAATTGTGTATCGGAATCCTTTTCTGATATTAACGACCCCAATGCCACTTTTACCGGAAACGAAGGAACCTATAATTTAACCTGGACGGTAGATGGCTGCTCAGATTCTATTACAGTAGAAATCAAAGAATGTAATCAAATTAACTTTGATGGAATTAATGATTATATAGATTTTAGCAAAGACAATTATCACTTATCCAACGGTACCAACAAAAAAGCATTCAGTATAGAAGTTTGGGTTAAACCAGAATCTACCAGCGGAATTCAAACAATCTTTTCAAAAAGAGATGCAAACTACGCTGATAATAAAGGTTATGATCTTTCAATTCACGATGGAGAAGTATCTTTTAACTGGAATAACAGCGGAACTATAAACTCTTCACCTCATAAAGTTCAAGCTAATAGGTGGTATCATATCGCTGTTACCCACTCCTCTTCTGGAGAATATAAGCTTTACGTTGATGGGGTTCTTATAAAATCTACCGCCGGTGGATCTCCCGATGCAAACCTCAACAAAGCCTTGCTAGGTGCTGTAGATCAGTCTGAATTTAACGTACCCACAAATCACTTTCATGGATGGATGGAAGAATTTAGAATTTGGAATGTTGCTTTAACACCAAATCAATTACGGGAAATGATGAATCAGCATATCGAAAATAACGGAGCAGCCGTGGCCGGTGAGGTGCTTCCATTTAATATAAAAAATCTTAATTGGGTAGATTTAATTGGGTATTATAGAATGGACAAAGTAAACTGTGGAAACCTTTACCCCTACAATGATGGGTCTGACATAGGTTTTCCGGGAGAATTAAAAAACATTACCACTTCCCAACAAACCTCTGCCCCTCTTCCTTATGTATCTGAAGCATCAGGAAACTGGCATACCCGAAATTCCTGGGATCCAAACGCTACCAAACATTGGACTTTCCCTAACGATATCGGAATTGATAACGAAACAGAAATAAACTGGAATATCGCAGTTCAAAACAATGATTTAAATTCCAACAATAAAGATATTAAGCTATTAGGATTGTTCTCTGAGCCTGCCACTCAGTTAAAAATGCAAGGAGAAAATAACGCTTCAGGGAACGAATTACGTATCACCCATTATCTGGAACTAAATGGGCATATAGACCTTAACGGAGAATCCCAGCTAGTACAAACCGAAGGCAGTATCCTTACCGGTTCGGGGTATCTTACCCGTGACCAGCAAGGAACCGCGAGCAGCTATAATTATAATTATTGGAGCTCACCTGTTGTTTCCAATACAGGAAACCAGTCTTATACCATCGCCTCTGTTATGCACGACGGCACCGATAAGGCATCTCCAAAAAATCTTGATATAGGACCTCCCGGACATGTTACTTATGCCGATGGAAATTATAGCGTTCCAAGAAAAATTAGTGGTCGTTGGCTGTATAAATTTAGAGGCGATGCCAATCAATATAGTGAATGGAAATATATAGGAAAGGATGGTACTTTATTGCCGGGAGAAGGCTATACCATGAAGGGAACCTCGGGTAATGCCAACATACAGGACCTTCAGAATTACACTTTTAAAGGTTTTCCAAATAACGGACCTCTAACGAATGCGTTGAACATTGCCAATG
Organism: Salegentibacter sp. BLCTC; assembly: GCF_015143665.1. NCBI lineage: Bacteria > Pseudomonadati > Bacteroidota > Flavobacteriia > Flavobacteriales > Flavobacteriaceae > Salegentibacter > Salegentibacter sp. BLCTC. The sequence continues at coordinate 57,509 of NZ_WYEW01000008.1, forward strand.
ATCAAAATTATCTTTTAGGAAATCCTTATCCATCGGCGATAGAGGTTAAAAAATTCATACTGGATAATTTATCAAAGCACGATGTAAATGGCGCTACAAACACCAAAAATATTTTTAACGGGGCGCTATATTTTTGGGATCATTTTGGCGGTAAAACACATATTTTAAGGGAATATGTAGGAGGATATGCTACTATAAATCTATCGGGTGCAGTACAATCGGCAACTTCTATAGATGAGCGTATTAATAACGATGGTTCTAAAGGAACTAAAAAACCGGGGCCATTTATTCCGGTAGCTCAGGGATTTTTCGTGAATACAGTTTTAGACCCGGGTCTGGCGCCTGGTTTAAGCATAAGCGGAGGAGATATTAACTTCAATAACGGTCAAAGAGCTTTTGCTTCCGAAGTTAACCCAAACAATTCCCAATTCTTAAAACCGAACGAGCTTACCAAGGGGCAAAAAACCGAAATAACTAAAGATTCACGATATAAAATAAGGTTGAACTTTTCTTCCCCACTTGGTTATCAAAGAGAGATTTTGGTTACTGCCGATAATTATACTACAAACGGGTTTGATTTAGGCTACGATGCACTTTTAAATGACAACATTCCTGAAGACATGTACTGGCTTATAAAAGATAGCAAATTTGTTATTCAGGGCGTTCCCAATTTTAACCTGGATCAAAAACTACCTATTGGGATTACTCTTGCTGAAGAAAAGGAATTTAGTATAGAACTTGGGGACTTGGAAAATATGCCCGATATCATTGATATTTATCTACGCGATAATAGTGATAGTTCTTATCACGATTTACAAAAGGCAGAATATAAAGCGAGTTTACCCGCAGGAGAATATAATAGCAGGTATGAAATCGTTTTTCAAGATCCAAATTCAATGCTGGAAGATAAAGAGCCGGGCCAGGGACCTATCGATTACTATTACTCTTTAGCCAATAGAGAATTTGTAATTAGCAATCCCGAACTTCATAAAATTGAACACATCAATATTTATAATATTGGAGGTCAATTAGTAGACCAACACTTTGGTATACCAGACATTAAGGAAATTCATATTCTACAGAAAAAATCCTTAAGCTCGGGCGTTTACATCGTAAAAGTTTATACCGATGCTGGAGATTATGCTAAAAAAGTAATAATTAGAAAAGATTGATTTGGTAGTTCTCGGTTGCAGGATGTGAGTTATCAGTTGTGGGATTTCAATTGTGAGTTTTGGTTTAAAATTTTTTCAACAAAAACAACAAACAAACAAGCAGCGATAAACAAAAACCGAGTTGGTAGTCCCAATTTCAGTAGGCAACACAACAGAGCCAACAACAGATCGCAAGTACTTCGTCCTCGCGATGACAAATCAAGAACTGAGAACAATAAATGTCAGAATCTAGATCGCCACGTGTTTCGGCCTACCATTCACATTTTTTTTAAATTACTTCTTTATTGATTATTAGAATCCAAAAAAACTGCCACGAATCCACTAATCACAAGTAAACTACCTCGAGGTATTACATCCTTTGGAAGTGCCTATAAAATATGTGTATTCATGGCACCAGGAAGTCTAAATTAAACTCAGAATTACCAGGAACTGAAAACCGAGAGCTGAGAGCTAATTCTAGGGTTTATACTTCAAAGGTAAATACACCACTTTTTTTGTATGAAAGAATTCCTCTTCAAAATAATCTCGTAATTCGTGTATTTCAGCTTTCGGATAATCACGAAGTTCTACGCTAAGATCTCCACCTTTAAGATAAAGAATGCCATTTTTAAGTTCGTGATTACTTTTCTTAGCTATTTTCCCTTTGGTCCAATGCACAAAAGTAGGCATGGCAGCTACCGCCCTGCTAACAATAAAATCGAAGGTACCGGGAATCTCTTCTACTCTGGAGTTAGTAGTTTTTACATTGATAAGTTGTAAACCTTCTACCACTTCGTTTACTACTTTTATCTTTTTCCCTATAGAATCTACAAGGTGAAAATTAGTTTCAGGAAATAGAATAGCCAGTGGAATTCCCGGAAAGCCACCACCGGTTCCAACATCTAAAATTTCTGCCCCCGGCTTAAACTTTAAAATTTTTGCTATGCCCAGCGAGTGTAACACATGCCTTAAATAAATTTCGTCAATATCTTTACGCGAAACCACGTTAATTTTAAGATTCCAGTCTTTATACAAGGCCTCTAAATGCGCAAATTTAGCATACTGGTCATCGGTTAAATTGGGAAAGTATTTCTTTATTAATTCCAAAGTTTTCAAATTTTGGACAAAAATACATAATTTGCCGCTTTAAAAATACCGTATATTAATACGTACTGAATTATAGATTAACTACGTAAAAATTTTACCTTTACCGCTTACAAAAATTACATGGAAAAAATTCAAAATCACATAAAGTTCTCCCGAAAAGATTCTACAAAATTCTTTAGGTTACTTAATAAACGCGTTAATGACTACTTCAAAGAAAATAATCTTAAAAAAACTGGAAACTGGAAACTACACCTGAAAGCTGTAGTGATGTTCTCTCTATTTCTAACTCCATATTTTCTAATTCTCACCCTGGATATTTCTCAATGGTGGATGCTATTGCTTACAATGGTTATGGGTGCCGGAATGGCAGGAGTAGGAATGAATATTATGCATGATGGGAATCACGGTTCTTACTCTTCAAAAAAATGGATCAATAAATTTATGGGAGGAACCATATATGTTCTTGCCGGAAATGTTTACAACTGGCAGGTACAGCATAATGTTTTGCACCATACCTACACAAATATACATGGACATGACGAAGATTTAGATGCCGGTAGAATAATACGTTTTTCTGAACACGCTAAATGGTATAGCTTTCACCGCTTTCAACATTACTATTCAGTGTTTTTATATGGTTTATTAACTTTTAATTGGGCCTTAACCACAGATTTTAAACAGACCCATAATTATTTAAAGCGCAAATTATCCTATGGTAAAATGCCTAATCCTGTAACACAATGGAGTATTATAGCCATCACTAAATTGATCTATTTAGCTATATGGATTATTATTCCTATGCTTATCCTGTCTATTGCATGGTGGAAGATTTTGATAGGATTTTTCGTAATGCATTATACAGCCGGATTAATATTAAGTATCGTATTTCAATTGGCCCACGTGGTAAAAGAAACAGAAATGCCATTACCAGATGAAACCGGCTCTATGAAAAACACCTGGGCTATTCACCAATTGTTTACCACGGTTAATTTTGCAACAAAAAACAGAATAGTAAACTGGTTTACCGGCGGATTAAACCACCAGGTAGAACACCATATTTTCCCGAATATTAGTCATATTCATTATTCTAAAATAGCTAGCATAGTTAAAGAGACAGCATTTGAATGCAATCTCCCCTATCACGAATATAAAACCACACGCGCAGCAATAATTGCCCATTTTCAACATTTAAAAGAAATGGGTGCCAAACCTGCAATTTCGTAGATTTTTTTAAAAAGAATTCTACGAGATAGAGATTGAAAAGGATCATTTTATTTTTCTTCAATCTCATTTAGTAAGTAATTAATTTGTAACCATTAAAAAAATGCAAGAACACTTATCCAACCGAATTAACAATTTAGCCACTTCCCAAACGCTGGCTATGGCGGCAAAAGCGCGTGAACTTAGAGCCGAAGGGAAGGACATTATAGGTTTAAGCCTTGGAGAACCAGATTTTAACACTCCAGACTTTATTAAAGATGCTGCTATTAAAGCAATTAACGACAATTACAATTCTTATACGCCTGTAGATGGTTATGTAGAATTGAAAGATGCGATAATCAATAAATTTAAGCGGGATAATAATCTTACTTATGACCATTCTCAAATTGTGGTTTCTACAGGGGCTAAACAATCTTTGGCAAATGTAGCTATGGTTTTATTAAACCCAGGAGATGAAGTTATTTTACCCTGTCCTTACTGGGTAAGTTATGCTGAAATAGTAAAATTGGCCGAAGGTGTTCCGGTTGAAGTTCCAACTTCAGTAGAAACCGATTTTAAGATGACTCCGGAGCAACTAGAAGCAGCAATCACCCCAAAAACCAAAATGATTTGGTATAGCTCACCTTGCAACCCCAGTGGTATGGTTTACAGCAAAGAAGAGCTTAGGGCCCTTGCCGATGTATTAAAAAAGCATCCAGACATTATTGTGGTAAGTGACGAGATTTATGAGCATATTAATTTTGTAGGCGGGCACGCTTCTATGGCTCAATTTGAAGACATGTACGATCGCGTAGTAACCGTGAACGGTGTTTCAAAAGCTTTCGCCATGACCGGCTGGAGAATTGGATATATAGGTGCCCCAACCTGGATTGCACGTGCCTGTAACAAGATGCAGGGACAAATTACCAGTGGTGCCAATTGTATAGCTCAGCGAGCAGTGATTACAGCCCTGGAGGCTCCGGTTAGTGAAATTAGCTATATGGTAGACACTTTTAAGAAAAGAAGAAAGCTTATTATAGATCTACTAAATGATATTGAAGGTTTTGTAACCACTGAACCCGAAGGTGCTTTTTATGTATTCCCGAATGTTTCCCATTTCTTCGGAAAAACAATTAAAGGACATAAGATTGAAAACGCCACAGATTTTTCTATGTTTTTATTAGAAGAAGCCCTGGTAGCTACCGTTACCGGCGATGCATTTGGAAACCCAGATTGTATAAGAATTTCTTATGCGGCAAGTGAATCTCAAATTGAAGAAGCGCTGAAAAGAATTAAATCGGTACTCTCTGAAGCTTAGATTTTAAGTGCTTAATAATATTAAAAAAAAAATCCTGATGCGGTTAAAACCCATCGGGATTTTTTTATTTCACTTAAACCATTAATAGTTCTAATTTTTATTCAATATTTTAATCTTGAATTTGTTTCAAAGCCAACTCCCTAATTTATTCGAAGATGCAGGTTGTTGGAGAATAAAAAACGGGTTAGAATACCGAAGCAAATTCTTGATAAAGTCTGAAACGAATTCAACTTGACAGAAAATTATTCTTTTAGACAAGTTTTCTATTTTCTTAAATAGAATATTAATATCACCTATTTCTCCAGAAAAATGGTGTAAGAAGTATAAGCACCGTAAAAAGTTCTAACCTTCCAATAAGCATTAGAAAAGAACACCACCATTTCCCTAAAGGCGGTAGAATATCGTAATTATTTACCGGCCCCAAAGCCCCAAAAGCAGGACCAACATTCCCCAGGGAAGAGGCTGCTCCACCAATTGCTGTTTCAAAATCAAGACCCAGCCCACCTAAAACAACAGACCCAATAATAAAAGACAACATATAAAGGATAAAAAAGCCCAAAATATTAAAGGTTACTCCTTTTCCGATAGATTTTCGGTTAAATCGTACAGGAAGAATAGCGTTTGGGTGTAATGCCCGTTTAAATTCTATCCCTCCATTTCTTATCATAATGATATGTCGCATCACCTTAACCCCACCCGCAGTTGACCCTGCCGAGCCACCCAGAAAAAACATTCCAAAGAAGAAAATTGTAAGGAAGGGAGTCCACATGGTATAATCGGCGCTTACAAAACCCGTGGTGGTAATAACCGCTAAAACCTGAAAAAGTGCATGCCTAAATGCACTTTCGGCCTCTCCCCAAACCATGGGATGATCTATTTGCGAAAGCGCAACATCGGCTTCAAAATAAATAAATAATGAAGCTACGAGGGTAAAAATACCTATAAAGTAAAAGTACCATTTAAACTCATCGTCATGCAAAACCTTTTGAATTCGGCCTTTAAAGCTATAATAGCTTAAAACAAAATTAGCACCCGCCAAAAACATAAAAAGCATAATGATATACTGAATAATAGGCCTATCGTTCCAGTAAGCAACGCTAATGTTCTTAGTGGAGAACCCACCGGTAGAAAGCGTACTAAGGGAATGATTTATTGCATCAAAAAAACTCATTCCGGCTACCTTTAACAAGATAGTTTCAGCCGCAGTATAACTTACATAAATTAGCCATAGTCTTTTAGCAGTATCGGTAATCCTTGGCTTAAGTTTATCGGCACTTGGGCCAGGTGCTTCCGCAGCAAAAAGCTGCATCCCTCCTATTCCTAACAAAGGCAAGATTGCTATAGCAAGAACAATTATTCCCATACCACCAATCCAATGGGTAAGGCTTCTCCAAAACAACACACCTTTTGGAATAGATTCTATATCATTTAAAATAGAAGCGCCCGTCGTGGTATACCCAGACATGGTTTCAAAAAAGGCATCGGTAAAGGCAGGAATAGATTCGCTTAAAACATAAGGCAATGTTCCGCTTAAAGCCATAAAGATCCACCCAAAAGTTACAATAATGTAACCTTCCCGCTTTTTTACTTCCTTGCGGTGACCTCGTGTGGTAAACATAAAAAGCACCCCCAAAAACAAGGTAATGAAGGCTGCAGCCAAAATATCTATAGTTACACCGTCTTCATAAAACCAACTCACTAAAACCGCTGTAAGCATAAAGCCACCATTACAAAGTAACAGCAGCCCCATAACATGCAGAATAATTTGATAATTGAGTCTAGGCATTACAGAAAGAGTTTTTCAACCTTTTTTATAGATCTTGGCAGGCAACATACCACTATACGATCTCCACGAGTGATAGTAAACTCGCCTAAGGCAATTATACCCTTCCCATCTCTTATAATTCCACCAATTATAGCCGATCTCGGGAAATCGAGGTTTTTAATCCTTTTGTTGCAAACTTGCGAATTTGGCTTTACTATAAACTCCAAAAGTTCAGCGTTCATATTATTAATCTTGGTCATTGCAACTACCTCGCCCTTTCGCACATATCTAAAAATGTTATTTGCAGCAAGTAATTTTTTATTGATTAGAGTATCAATTCCTATAGAATGACTCAATTGATAATAATCCATATTCTCCACCAAAGAGATAGTTTTCTTTACACTTTTGGATTTGGCCACAAGACAGGACATAATATTTGTTTCTGAATTGCCTGTAACGGCAATAAAAGCATCCATATCATGTACATTTTCTTCTTCCAGCAGTTCTACATTTCTACCGTCTCCGTGAATAATTAGTGCATTGGGCAACTCATCGGCAAGATCGTAAGCTTTTCCTTTGTCACTCTCCACCAATTTCACATTAAAATTATTTCTGCAGAGATCCTTGGCTGTTTTTTTCCCAATTTTGCTTCCACCCAGAATCATAATATTTTTAATAGACTGCTTGGTTTTTCCGGTAAGCTTATAAAGATTTTCCACACCGCTTTTCAGGGTAATGAAATTTACCTGATCCCCCTCCTTAAACTGTGTATCCCCTCGCGGAATTAATGTATACTGCGTTCCATAACGCTGTATGGCTATAGGCACAAAATTAAGGTCTGGAAAAATATTAGCTGCTTCTTTTACTGTTTTTCCCACAAAAAGTGCGTTGCGGGAAAGGCTAAGGCCTATCATAGTTAGTGCACCATTTTCAAATTCATAACTATCGTTAAAAGCAGATTGATTTAAAAGTAGGGCAATTTCCCTGGCGGCCAATGCTTCAGGAGAGATCAACTCGTCTATACCAAAGCGTGTAAAACCAATTTCCTCCTTATTTTCAAGAAATTCTGTATTAGAAATACGGGCTATTGTTCTTTTTGCACCCAATTGTTTGGCCAAAACACAGGCTGTAATATTAGTCGCTTCGCTAGAGGTTACACTAATAAGCATATCTACATGCTTTACCTGTGCATCCTTTAAAATAGCAATAGAAGTAGCGTCTCCTTTAATGGTCCTTATATCCAAATGTGTATCGGCATAACTAAGATTGTCCCGGTTGGTATCAATCAATGTAATATCCTGGGACTCGAAAGAAAGCAATTTTGCCAAATGAAAGCCCACTTCACCCGCTCCGGCAATAATTATCTTCATATAACAGCTTGAAATTGAAAAGAAGAACAAATGTAAGGTATTTTAGACAAACCAAAAACCAAAGTCTGTTACAACAAATCCTAAAAGTTTCAGGTACAATTATTTCTTATCGTGTATCTTTGACGCAAAAATAGTACTATGGGCAAAAAATTGACTCCATATCAAGACTCAGGTCTCAATAAAAAGAAGCAGGTTGAGCAGATGTTTGACAAAATATCTGGGAAATATGATGGCTTAAACCGGGTTATTTCCCTGGGCACCGATGTTAAATGGAGAAAAAAAGTTATTGCTTTGGTAAAAGCGCACCAACCAACTGCTGTGTTGGATATTGCTACCGGCACCGGAGATCTAGCTATACAAATGGCAAATATTAATGCCAGGAAAATTGTTGGCCTCGATCTTTCTGAAGGTATGTTAAAGGTGGGACGTAAAAAAATTGCAGCTAAAAACCTAAGCGATAAAATTGAGATGATTCAGGGAGATTCTGAAGCACTGCCCTTTGAAGACAATGCTTTTGATGCCATAACCGTAGCTTTTGGTGTACGCAATTTTGAGGATTTAGAAAAAGGGCTATCAGAAATAAGAAGAGTGCTAAAACCCGGTGGAATTTTTGTAGTTTTGGAAACTTCGGTACCTACTAAATTCCCGTTTAAACAAGGTTATAAGCTCTATTCAGGCCACATACTACCTTTAATTGGACGAATATTTTCTAAAGACCGTGAAGCTTACTCTTATTTAAGTAAAAGTGCAGCCGAATTTCCTCATGGGGAAGCTTTCAACAATATTTTAAAGAAAACTGGGTTTATAGATATAGAAAACAAGCCACAAACTCTTGGAGTTGCAACCATTTACACTGCTTCAAAATAAAATTATGAAGAAACTTTTTGTTATTACCTTTCTTTTTTGTGTTCAATTTGGAAACGCACAAATTTTTGGAGGAGATAAAATTATAAATAACGAGAATTTTGACAGACAACGTTGGTCCTGGGGATATTACCTGGGTTTTAACACCTACGATTTTAAATTTAAATATAATGACGAAGTAGCTCCCAACGGGAATGACCTCATTATTGAAAAAACCCTTGGTTTTAACGTAGGCCTGGTTGGGAATTTAAGACTAAACAACAATCTGGACCTTCGGTTAGAGCCGGGTGTTACTTTTAATACGCGTAATTTTAGACCTCCTTACACCAAAGATATTGAAGAGATAAATGCTACTTATGTGCACATTCCTTTATTGTTGAAGTTTTCAGCAGACCGAAAAAATAACTTTAAACCATTTGTTGTTGGAGGTTTATCTACATCAATAAATCTTTCCAGCAATGAGAACAACCCAGATGTAGACACGCGTTTAAGAACCAATAATTTCCACTATGAAGTTGGGCTGGGAATAGACCTTTATCTTTATTATTTTAAGTTCTCACCTTCAATAAGAGGTGTGTTTACCATAAACAATGAAATGGCAGAAACGAAATTCCAGGCTGTAGATGCCATGCGATCACAAGCTGTTTTTCTCAACTTCACATTCCAATAAAACGGTTCTGAAGGCTATTTAAGAAGCATATCTTAACTTCCCGGCAAACCAACACGGATTTTCGGGTTTGATTTGTTGATATTTTGAAGCAGATATCTGCAGGAAAATAGCAAACCAGAGGCTTTAAGTAAAACTTTTGCGTCTAAATTCACTTAAGAGAATTGCTGTTGCCGTGGCCACATTAAGACTTTCGGTTTCTTTTAATTCTCCAAAACGCGGAATGCTTATTTTCTTTTCTACCAATGCTTCAATTTCTGTTGAAACTCCATTGGCTTCATTCCCCATTACCAAAATTGCCTTTTCCTTAGTTTCAGCATTGTAAACATTCTCCCCATCCATAAAAGCTCCGTATACGGGCAATCCTGATTCTTCAATATAATTCTTTAAATCACGGTATACAATATTCACGCGGGCCAAAGACCCCATAGTTGCCTGTACTACTTTGGGGTTAAAACAATCTACCGAGTCTTTAGAGCAAACCAGGCTCTTTATTCCAAACCAATCACAAAGTCTAATAATAGTACCCAAATTTCCAGGGTCTCTAATTCCGTCTAAAGCCAGAATTAGGTTTTCATCTTTAATCTCAAACTCCTGTGGAATTTTAAATAAAGCCAATGCAACCTGTGGGGTTTTAAGAAAGCTTATTTTCTTAAGTTCCTTTTCGTCTATTTTTTGAATTTTACCGGCAGGAACTCCAAAATCCCGTTCGGTAGTAAAAAGTCGCTCTAAAGAAAATTTCGAGTTTATAAGCTCGTTTATTGTTTTAATACCCTCAGCTACAAAAAGTGTATGTTTAGAACGATATTTTTTTTGTGCAAGACTGGTTATTAACTTAATTTGGCTTTTACTAACCATACAAAAAATGTAATTTTGATCTCTTAAAAATGTGTGTTTGAATCGGCATTTCGCAAAAATATCATTATTTTTTTTAAGCTTGCTTTTTTTAATTTCCTGTAATGCCGTAAAACGCGTAGAGGGTGATGACAAACTGCTCACTGGCAATGAGATTTTCGTAAATAACGAAAAGATTAAAGAAAGCCGTATTTATAATCAGCTCTACCAGGAACCAAACACCAGCTTTTTGGGCATACCGCTACGACTTCATTTTTATAATCTTGCCCGCCCCGATATAGATTCGATTTTAAGCGAAAAATACTTAAAGAATGAAAGTAAGAAAAATACGCTTACAAATATTCTATCATACAAGCAGTTTGAAAAATTATTACATTCAAAAAAATCTTTAAATGAATGGATAAAAAGTACGGGGGAAGCTCCGGTAATTGTAAGCAAAGAAGAAACTCAAAAATCTGTTAATCGATTAAATTCGTGGTATTGGAACAATGGATGGTTTAATGTAGAAACCAATTATGAGATAACCCCTTCAAATAAAAAAAAGAAACGCGCCCATGTTACTTATAATGTAACGACTGGAGAAGCATATCAGTTAGATTCTATCACTACCAGCATCTCTTCTAAGGTTTTAGACTCTTTATATGAGTTGCATAGAGATAAATCTATCATAAAAGAGGGCATGCAGTATAAGACACTAGACATTAATGAAGAAAGAGACCGGCTTACTTCTCTTTTTAGAAATAGCGGTGTTTATAATTTTGACCAGGAATACATAAGCTTTAATGCAGATACCATAAACACCGGAAAAAAGGTAAACACGGCCCTTATTATAAAAAATCGTTTCGCATCTGAAACCGACACCAGTTCAAGGGTTCCATTTAAAATCCATCAAATAAGCAAGGTTAACATTTTTACAGATTATAAATACGCTAACCGAAATCAAACACTTACAGATAGTATTACCACCGAAGATGGCTACACGCTTTACAGTTTTGAAAAGCAGCGCTATAAACCGCAAGCCATTACCGATGCCGTTTTTATAAAACCCGGAAATACCTACAGTGACATTTCTCGTTCCAGGACCTATAATCGCTTAAACTCTTTACGAATTTTTAAATATCCCAATGTACAATTCACCCCAGATCCTGCAGATTCTACCCGTAGTGACCTTATCGCTAATATTTTTTTAACGCCACAACCAAAATATTCCCTGGGATTTGATTTTGATGTTTCACAAAGTAATATCCAAAAATTCGGGATTGGTTTTGGGGGGTCACTTTTAATAAGAAACGTATTTAAAGGAGCTGAAAATTTTGAAATTTCAGGCCGTGGAAGCATAGGTTCTTCTACAGACGCCGCTATAAGTGGCAATGACGATCGCTTTTTTGATATTTCAGAAATTGGAGCCGACCTAAAACTTACTTTCCCACGAATATTTCTACCTATTAATACAGATCGTTTTATTCCAAAATACATGCAACCCTTTACATCACTTAGCCTTGGGGTTAGCACTCAAAACAATATTGGGCTCGACAAACGTAACCTAACGGGCATTCTTAATTATAGATGGAATCCTTCTTCAAAGCTTTCAAATCGCCTGGATTTTTTAAATATTCAATATGTAAGAAACCTGAATATAGATAATTACTTTAATGTATATAGGAATTCTTATAACGATCTAAACCAAATTATCCAGTCGGGAAATATAGTGACCAATCCTTCGTATTTAAATTCAGAAGGCTTGTTAAGTATTCCTACGGGTGCTGAAAATTTTATTAGGGACATTTCTAACAATACCGGAGGAACCACTGGCTTAAACCAAGACCAAAAACGACTGGTAAATAACATAGGAGAGCGCAAAAAGCGTCTTACCGAGAACAACCTTATATTCGCTACCAATTACACCTATTTATGGAATACCAAGAAGAATCTATACGACCAGGAGTTTACCCGATTTAGATTTAAAATAGAAACTGCCGGGAATGTACTATCTGCCATTTCTTCCCTGGCCGATTTTACCAAAAATGAGAATGGAACTTATAGTGTATTAGGGGTTAATTATTCCCAATATGTTAAAACCGAACTCGATTTTATTAAGCATTGGGATTTAGGCAGGGACAATATCTTTGCATTCCGTGCTTTTGGAGGGGTAGCCATTCCTTATGGAAATGCAAACAGCATCCCTTTTGTAAGAAGCTTTTTTGCCGGAGGCCCTAACGACAACAGAGCCTGGCGAGCCTACGACCTTGGCCCCGGAAGCAGTGGCGGCCGAAATGAATTTAACGAGGCTAATATGAAACTGGCCCTTAATGCCGAATATCGTTATAATTTATTTGGCTCTTTAAATTCGGCCGTTTTTATTGATGTTGGAAATATTTGGAATGTCCTGGATATTGTTGAAGACGAAAAAGCGACTTTCGAGTCTTTTGCAGACCTTAAAAACATCGCCATAGGTTCGGGTTTTGGACTAAGGTACGATTTTAACTTTTTTGTTTTAAGATTTGATATTGGCTTTAAAACCTACGACCCTGCCCTGCCTGAAGGCAATCGCTGGTTAAGAGATTACAACTTTAATCACGCCGTCTACAATGTAGGTATCAATTATCCTTTCTAAGCTAACATATTTTCTTATTTTTGTATTTCTAATTCAACTAAAATTATGAGTCATAACATTAAACCTGGCGTAGCTACAGGAAAAGAAGTACAAGAAATTTTTAATTACGCCAAGAAAAAGGGCTTTGCCCTTCCCGCAGTAAACGTAATAAGCTCCAGCAGTATGAATGCTGTAATGGAAACCGCTGCCGAATTAAATTCTCCGGTAATCATTCAGTTTTCCAATGGGGGTGGCCAGTTTAACGCTGGAAAAGGTTTGTCTAACGAAAATGAAAAAGCTGCTATTTTAGGAGCTGTAGCAGGCGCTAAACACGTACACGAACTTGCTGAAGCTTATGGTGTCGTGGTAATTTTACATACAGACCATTGCGCGAAAAAATTACTTCCCTGGGTAGACGGTTTACTTGATGCCAGTGAAAAACATTTCGAGCAATTTGGAAAGCCATTATACAGCTCGCATATGATAGATCTTTCAGAAGAGTCGCTTGAGGAGAACATTGAAACCTGCAAGAAATATCTGGAAAGAATGAGCAAAATGGGAATGACCCTTGAAATTGAGCTTGGAGTTACCGGAGGTGAAGAAGATGGTGTAGATAATACCGATATCGATTCTTCAAAATTATACACCCAACCAGAGGAGGTAGCTTATGCCTATGAAGAATTAAGCAAAGTAAGTGACCAATTCACTATTGCTGCTGCTTTTGGAAACGTACACGGGGTTTACAAACCAGGAAACGTAAAACTTACACCAAAAATTCTTAAAAATTCGCAAGAGTATATTTCAGAAAAATATGGTGTGGAAGAAAACAATATTGATTTTGTATTCCACGGAGGTAGCGGTTCTACAGTTGAAGAAATTCGCGAAGCAATTGGCTATGGCGTAATTAAAATGAATATAGATACAGACCTTCAATATGCTTACCTTGAAGGAATTCGCAATTATATGGGAGAAAAGAAAGATTATCTTGCTGCCCAAATTGGTAATCCTGAAGGAGACGATGTACCTAACAAAAAGCATTACGATCCAAGAAAATGGTTACGTGAAGGAGAACTTACTTTTAAAGCCCGACTAAAAAAGGCTTTCGAAGACCTTAATAACGTAAACACTCTATAAATTTAATTTTTTAAAACAGCTGGAATTTTAAAATTCCGGCTGTTTTTATTTTAAGTAAAACTTTTGGTTTATTTCCCATACAATAAACCAAAACCTGAAACCTGAAAAATATATGGCTTGGTTTAAAAGAACACAAAAAGGAATTCAAACACCCACAGAACACAAAAAAGATGTTCCAAAGGGTCTTTGGTATAAATCACCTACCGGTAAGATTGTAGATGCAGAGCAATTAGAAAGTAATTTTTATGTAAGTCCGGAAGACGGATATCACGTAAGAATTGGTAGTAAAGAATATTTTAAAATCCTTTTTGATGATAATAAATTCAAAGAATTGGATAAGGGTATGACTTCTAAAGACCCTTTAAACTTCAAGGACACTAAAAAATATACCGAGCGCTTAAAAACAGCTCAGGAAAAGACCGAGCTTAACGATGCCGTGCGTACCGCTGTTGGAAAGTCTAAAGGAAAAGACCTTGTAATTGCCTGTATGGACTTTAGGTTTATTGGTGGCTCGATGGGTTCTGTTGTAGGTGAGAAGATTGCCCGGGCAGCAGATTATTCACTAAAAAATCAAATTCCCTTCATGATTATCTCTAAATCTGGTGGGGCGAGAATGCAGGAAGCCGCTTTATCTCTAATGCAATTAGCAAAAACTTCGGTTAGGCTGGCACAATTAGCAGAAGCTCGTATTCCGTATATTTCACTAGCCACAGATCCAACTACCGGAGGTACTACCGCCTCTTTCGCGATGTTAGGAGATATCAATATTTCAGAACCTGGTGCTTTAATTGGTTTTGCGGGCCCACGGGTAGTAAAAGATACTACCGGGAAAGACCTTCCAAAAGATTTTCAAACTTCAGAGTTTTTAAAAGAACACGGCTTTTTAGATTTCATAACAAAAAGGTCTGAGCTTAAGGATAAAGTAAATCTTTATTTAGATCTTATTCAAAATCAACCAGTAAGGGCTTAAAATAAATTTTTCTTTGAGTAGGTAATTATATTTAAAGTAGTATCTTTGCCGCCTGACGGAAAAACTGTCAATACATAAAAATCATTAAAATTAATATTGGAATGTATTTAGCCAAAGAAAAAAAAGAAGAAATTTTTGAGAAACACGGAAAAGGCAAAACCGATACCGGTTCTGCAGAAGGACAAATTGCATTGTTCACTTACCGAATCTCTCATCTTTCAGACCACTTAAAAAAGAATCGTAAAGACTTTAACTCAGAACGCTCTTTGGTAAGATTGGTTGGTAAAAGAAGAAGCTTACTTGACTACTTAAAAAAGAAAGATATCATGAGATATCGTGCTATTATTAAAGAGTTAGGATTAAGAAAATAAATTTCAGAGGGGGCTTTACGCCCCCTTTTTTTATAATAATAATTTATAAATCACTTTGTTTTAGGTGCGTTTATTAAACTAAAAGTAATTGCCCTACCCGAAGTAATTTAAATCTCGATTATCAAATAAAGTATCTCTAAGAGACCTTATACAAGAGGATTATCGAGAAAATTGTCGCTCAAAGAGAGTAGTTTTTCATTGGTCTACACAACACACAACAACACAACACCCGGCCGTCCGGTATAGGCGGAGACCATTGTTTAACAAAAAGATCTGGTGAAGTTATTCAGATCAAACGAAGAATTCAAAATTATGATTCCACAAACATTTAAAGAGGTTATCGATTTAGGAGATGGAAGAGAAATCTCTATCGAAACCGGAAAATTAGCAAAACAGGCCCACGGGTCGGTTGTTGTTCAAATGGGCAACGCTATGTTGCTTTGTACCGTAGTATCTTCTTACAAAGAAAGTACTATGGATTTCTTTCCACTAACTGTAGATTACAGAGAAAAATTTGCTGCCGCAGGACGCTACCCGGGTGGTTTCTTTAAAAGAGAAGCAAGACCAAGTGACGGCGAAGTTTTAACCATGAGAATTGTAGACCGTGTTTTGCGCCCGCTTTTCCCATCAGATTATAAAACAGAGACCCAGGTAATGATTCAGCTGATGTCTCATGACGAAGAAGTAATGCCAGATGCTTTGGCAGGACTTGCTGCTTCGGCTGCTATTCAACTTTCTGATATTCCTTTTGAAACTCCTATTTCTGAAGCCCGTGTAGCAAGAATAGATGGAGAGTTTATAATAAATCCAAGCCGCAGCCAGTTACAAGATTCAGATATTGATATGATTATTGGTGCTTCTGCAGATTCTGTGATGATGGTAGAAGGTGAGATGAAAGAAATTTCTGAAGAAGAAATGGCTGAAGCCATCCAATTTGCCCACGAACATATTAAAAAACAAATAGACGCTCAAGTACGCCTTGCAGAAGCTTTTGGCAAAAAACCGGTTAGGGAATATGCTACCGCTGAAGAGAAAGAAGATATTGAGCAAAAAGTTCGGGAAGCTGCCTACGATAAAATCTACGAGATTGCCAAAGGTGGCCACAGCAAAAAAGAACGTAGTGAAGCTTTTGCTGCCGTAAAAGAAGAAGTACTGGCTTTATTTTCTGAAGAAGAATTAGAAGAAAACGAAAAGCTAATCAAACAATATTATAGCAAAACCGAAAAAGAGGCAGTAAGAGAACTTACTCTTGCCGAAGGTATTCGTCTTGATGGTAGAAAAACCGACGAGATTAGACCTATTTGGTGTGAAACCGATTATTTACCATCGGTACACGGTTCGGCTATTTTTACCCGTGGGGAAACTCAAGCATTGGCAACGGTAACTTTAGGTACTTCCAGAGAAGCCAATACCATAGACATGCCAACACACCAGGGTGAAGAAACTTTTTACCTACATTATAATTTCCCTCCATTTTGTACAGGAGAAGCTTACCCAATTAGAGGTACTTCAAGACGTGAAATTGGACACGGAAACCTTGCCCAGCGTGCATTAAAAGGAATGATTCCTGAGAACAACCCTTACACGGTAAGAGTAGTTTCAGAAGTATTAGAATCTAACGGATCGTCTTCTATGGCAACGGTTTGCGCCGGAACTATGGCCATGATGGATGCCGGGGTAAAAATGACAAAACCTGTATCTGGTATTGCTATGGGATTAATTTCTGATGGCGAACGTCACGCGGTACTTTCAGATATCCTTGGAGATGAAGATCACCTTGGAGATATGGACTTTAAAGTAACCGGAACAGCCGACGGAATTACTGCTTGCCAAATGGACATAAAAGTAAAAGGACTTCCTTACGAAATTTTAGTAAAAGCCTTGAAACAAGCGCGTGCAGGAAGACTACATATCCTTGAAAAACTTACTGATACTATTGCTCAACCAAATGAGCAGGTAAAAGCACATGCTCCAAAAATTATCACCAGAAGAATTCCTAATGAGTTTATTGGTGCACTTATTGGGCCTGGTGGAAAGGTAATCCAGGAACTGCAAAAAACTACCGGAACTGAGATTGTGATCAATGAAGATCCAGAAACCGAGGAAGGTATTGTTGAAATTCTAGGAACAGATCAGGCGGGAATTGACAAAGTTCTGGCTAAAATAGACTCAGTTACCTTTAAACCTGAAAAAGGAAGCGTTTACGAGGTGAAAGTAATTAAGGTATTGGACTTTGGTGCAGTAGTAGAGTATGTAGACGCTCCCGGAAATGAGGTGCTATTACATATTTCTGAGCTTGCCTGGGAAAGAACCGATAATGTTACTGATATTGTAAACCTTGGTGATATAATAGATGTAAAGTACTTTGGTATAGACCCTAAAACCCGAAAGGAAAAAGTTTCAAGAAAGGCTTTATTGGAAAAACCAGAAGGTTATCAGTCTCGTCCGCCTAGAGATAGTAATCGCGATAACCGCGGCTCTAGAGACAATCGTAGTCGTGATGATCGTCGAGGTAGAGATCAAAAAGATCGTAGAAATAAAGACTAATTAGTCTTAATCTTTACAAATTAAATCCCCGGGAATTTTTTTCGGGGATTTTTTTATGCCTTTTCTTATATGTTAGAAATGTATTAGTAAAACTTCGGCGATTGCAAACTACATATTTACCTGAGTTGTTAGTGGGTAAAGGCTAGTAAGTTTATGCATTCCTTACATCGTGATTCGTTAGTTTGCTACACTGAAATATATACTGTTACCCCAACTGCAAACTTAAGACTGAGACTGCAAACTTTTTTATGCGTTAGGGATTGCAGTGGAAAACCCACAGTGAGTGCAACGAACGCGGACTTGCAACGAAAAGCCCGACCCGTAGGGGAACGTCTACGAAGTACCTAAAACCTAAAACAATATACTATTTAATGAATAAGTTACCTGGCTACCTATCAACAAAGCATTAAATTATAAGTGTAGTATGCAATCTACGTTACAGGTGATATAAGCTTTTTAGCGAAAATAATTTTTAAAAGCATCCAATTCATCAAAAAAATTTTTGACGACAAAAAGCGTGTATCATCCTATATACCAATCAAAAAGCTATAAAAAACTCTACAAGGTTTTTTAAAATAAAAAAATAATTACGGTTTTCTGTAACATTTAGACGAGTCTTTACGTATAAACTAATACAAGAGCTATTCACAATTAAAATCCAAGGAGACGATAGATGAGACAACTTAAGATTACGAAGCAGGTAACGAACCGTGAAACTGCTTCGCTAGATAAGTATTTGCAAGAAATTGGTAAGGTTGATCTAATTACTGCCGATGAAGAGGTAGAATTAGCACAACGCATTAAAGCGGGTGATGACCGCGCTTTGGAAAAATTAACCAAAGCGAATTTACGTTTTGTGGTGTCGGTGGCAAAACAATATCAAAATCAGGGGTTAACCCTACCCGACCTTATTAATGAAGGAAATTTAGGATTGATTAAGGCTGCGAAACGTTTTGATGAGACTCGTGGTTTTAAATTTATCTCCTATGCTGTATGGTGGATTCGCCAGTCTATTCTTCAGGCACTGGCAGAGCAATCACGTATTGTTCGTTTACCACTAAATAAAATTGGATCTATAAACAAGATCAACAAAACCTTTGCTTTTCTTGAGCAATCTCACGAGCGGCCACCAAGCGCAGAAGAAATAGCGAAAGAGCTGGATATGACTATTAATGATGTTAAGGAATCTATGAAGAATTCCGGACGTCATGTTTCTATGGATGCTCCACTGGTAGAAGGTGAAGATTCTAACCTTTATGACGTTTTACGTTCTGGAGAATCTCCAAATCCCGATAAAGAACTTTTACACGAGTCTTTAAGAACCGAGATAGAGCGTGCTTTAGAAACTTTAACTCCGCGTGAAGCTGATGTAATTCGTTTATACTTTGGGCTTGGAGACCAGCACCCTATGACGCTTGAAGAAATTGGGGAAACTTTTGATCTTACCAGAGAAAGAGTTAGACAAATTAAAGAAAAAGCAATAAGAAGATTAAAGCATACTTCAAGAAGTAAAATTTTAAAAACCTATTTAGGTTAAGATATTTAAGATGACAACAGTTAACTCCGGCGACGGCCGGCTAACATAACTGTTCGTTTTTTGATTGATGAATGACCCCGGCGTGATGAACCGGGGTTTTTTTATATGCCTTTATTAATTACATTTAACAAATTAGAATCTAAAAGCGTTTCTCCTCTCTAAAAACATAATTACCATACTTTTTAAACCGTCCAATATTTAAGTTTATGATGAAGTTATATGAAATAAAAACTGCCTCTTAAATAATTTTACAGAAAGCATCAAATACGTATAATCTTGTTATTTTTGCGTGTACATACATACAGCACAAAAACTATGACAACAAAACTTATTGCTCCATCTATACTTGCTGCCGATTTTGCCAATCTTCAGCGTGATATTGAAATGGTGAACAAAAGTGAAGCCGACTGGTTTCATATAGATATTATGGATGGTGTTTTTGTACCCAACATCTCCTTTGGAATGCCCGTACTTCAGGCTATTTCCAAACATGCAGAAAAGACCATTGATGTTCATTTAATGATTGTAGATCCTGATCGGTACATTAAAGAATTTGCAAAATTGGGAGCCGATAATCTAACGGTACATTACGAAGCCTGCCCCCATTTACACCGTACGCTGCAAGCAATAAAGGCCGAAGGAATGAAAGCCGGTGTAGCCATAAATCCCCATACGAATGTAGATTTATTGAAAGATGTGATTAATGATATCGACCTAGTATGCATCATGAGTGTAAATCCAGGTTTTGGCGGGCAAAGCTTTATTGAAAACACTTACCAAAAAGTGCAGCGTTTAAAGGAGCTTATCGTTACGCATAATGCCGCTACTTTAATTGAAATTGATGGTGGAGTAACCAATGAAAATGCTTCTCAACTGGTAAAGGCCGGTGCAGATATTTTGGTGGCCGGCAGTTATGTCTTTAAAGCTGAAGATCAGGTAGAAACCATAAAAGACTTAAAAAATCTTGCAAACTCCTAAAAACATTTACGATTTAATTATAATAGGTGGCGGCCCTATTGGTATTGCCTGCGCCCTCGAAGCAGAGAAAAAAAATCTGTCGTACCTCATCCTGGAAAAAGGTTGTTTGGTAAATTCGTTATACCATTACCCGAACAACATGACCTTCTTTTCTACATCAGAAAAACTAGAGTTGAATGGCATCCCTTTTATCAGCAACAACCCGAAACCCAGAAAAGCCGAGGCGCTAGAATATTACCGGCGAATAGCCACTTCAAATAAAATTAACATCAATTTATTTGAAAAAGTTACCAAAGTAAAATCGCAAGGAGAAATTCACAAAATAACCAGTTCTAAAGGAGAATACGAAGCAAAGAATATAGTGGTTGCCACCGGTTTTTACGATATCCCAAATTATTTGAATATCCCCGGAGAAGATTTGCCTAAAGTGGCCCATTATTACGGAGATCCGCATTATTATGCCACCTTAAAAACCGTTGTGGTTGGTGCTAGCAATTCGGCTGTAGATGCAGCCCTTGAAATATACCGAAAAGGTGGTGATGTTAGCATGATAGTTAGAAAGGAAGATATTGGCTCCAGGGTAAAATATTGGGTTCGCCCTGATATTGTTAACCGAATTGAAGAAGGTAGCATTAAGGCATTCTTTAATGCCAACTTAAAGGAAATTAGGCCAAATCAGGTAGTTATTGATACTCCGGAAGGCTTAACAACCCTGGAAAACGACTTTGTACTCCTGCTTACCGGATACCGTCCTAATTTTGATTTTCTGAAAAGTATGGGTATTAATCTATCTGATGATGGAAAAAAAATCCCGCAATATAATAAGGAAACAATGGAAACGAATGTAAAGGGAATTTACCTTGCAGGAGTTATTTGTGGCGGCGTAGAAACTCATAAATGGTTTATAGAAAACTCTCGGATACATGCTAAAATGATTATGGAAGATCTGGCTAAATAAGTTACGGCTTACTTTAAAGATCTTCCAAAAATTCTTTTAAAACTAAGGCGTGATTATGCTTTTTATCCTTAGATCCGTATAAAAGTTGAAGCGTTTTTCTTTTATCCAGTTCTTCTAAATCTTTTAAAATGTTTTCTTTATTATTCTTTAATTCTATCCTATAACTTTTTCTAAACTCATCCCAGGAAACTTTATTTGAATGAAATTTCTTTCGTAAATCATCTCCTGGCGCCCATTCTTTATGCCAATAACCTAAAGATGCATCTTCTTTAGAGATGCCCCGGGGCCAGAGCCTGTCGACTAAAATCCTTATATTTTTCGAATCCTTTTTATCTTCGTATATTCTTGCTATTTCTATATTCATATTCTAAAAATAAAAAGCAGATATATAAAAACCGCCTACATAACTTTATTCGTTTTACTAAAAAAAAAGAACAACGAATAAAATTACTTAGGCGGCTAATTACTGGTGATTAAATCCTTATCTATTCATCAAAACAATTTCAGAGGAATTAAAGTTATCATTCCTATTTAGAAGTTTCCCATAAAATTCTAAATCTCGTTTTTGATCTTTAAATGATTTATCCAACCATTTTACCGCTTTCTTTACCGGAAATTTATAAATTTTAATGTCCGGATACGTGTCTGGAGCTTCAGAAGCCTCAATCCCTATTTCAATTTGCTGTTTCTCTTTGTTATAGTAAACATATTTAGCACAAAAATTATGTTTAATCAGGCTAACAAATTCATCAGAGAGTTGTTTACAAGATTCGCACTCTTCAACATATTGTTTCACCAGTTGCTGAAGGCTCAATCTTATTTCGTTGGTATTCAAGTAAGATGCCATAGGTGTTAATTTTATTGGTTTGTTTTAGGCTAAATTATAGGTATACTTAACGGGCAGAAACTTTTTATGCGAAATTTAACTCCTAGTTGTTAATATATCTAAATTAATTCAATTTTTCGTAACAAAAAAGTACTTAAAAGACTTTTTTGTTACCGAATTACAGACAAAAACACAATTACACTTTTAACTTTTTATTAGTAGAACACCTGAAAATAGTTGGAAAATAAAGGGTTTATGTGGATTTTCTGTAAGGATTTCTCACCTATTTCGGCTATGTACAGATATAAAATACACCTAAAATGGATATAAAATTAAGGGATATCCCCTATTCGATTCTTGAATTGGCCACCGTAGCTAGAGACTCTAATGTTAAAGAAACTTTTGACAGAAGTTTAGACCTTGCACAAAAAGCCGAAGTACTGGGATACAACAGGTTTTGGCTTGCCGAGCATCATAACATGCTAAGTATTGCCAGTGTTGCCACTTCAGTATTAATAGGATATATTGCAGGTGGTACTTCCAAGATTAAAGTAGGCTCAGGTGGGATTATGCTTCCTAATCACTCCCCTTTAATTGTTGCCGAACAATTTGGCACCCTGGGCACACTATATCCCAATAGAATAGATTTAGGACTGGGAAGAGCTCCTGGCACCGATCAAGTTACCGCACAGGAAATCCGCTCAGATAGAATGAAGTCGGTTTTTAAGTTTCCCGAGGAAGTAAAAAAAATCCAAAACTATTTTTCTGCAGAGAATACAAAGGCACAGGTACGGGCCACCGTGGCAGAGGGTGTAAATGTTCCTGTTTATATTTTGGGTTCCAGTACAGATAGTGCCCAACTCGCGGCTGAACAAGGCCTGCCATACGTTTTTGCCAGTCATTTTGCACCTGCCCAACTACACCAGGCGCTTAGTATTTATCACAATAATTTCAAACCATCAAAATTTCTACAAGAACCCTATACTATGGCCGGGGTAAATATAATCGCTGCCGACACAACGGCTAAAGCTGAAAAAATATCGACATCGCTTATTAAAATGATGCTTGGCGTGATGAGCGGAAATATAGATTATATGCAGCCTCCGGAAGAGTTTACCAGTGAGCATAAAGAAATTCTTGCTCACCCAGGTTTTCAACGAATGCTTAAATACGCATTTATTGGGGATGCTAAAACAGTAAAAGAAAAAACCAATGCTTTTATTCAAGAAACAGGTGTAAATGAGATTATTGCAGTTTCCCACATCTATGACCACAATGATAGATTACGATCTTTTGAAATATTTTCAGAGATTATGAAGGGAGAGATTTAGAAGAAAAATGGTTGGTTCGGGATTCGTTAGTTCGTTAAGTTGGATATCGAAAGCTTCATGTCTAGTGCGCTGGATAAAAATCTATAAAAAATGCGTGCTGAAACCGCATACTGCATACTAAATTACTGCTTACTGAAACTGCACACTGCCTACTGAGTTACTGCTTACTGAACAAGAAACCCTTCCGGCACCTCTGCGATGCACCACCTTCCCTTACAAAGGGAAGGAGCTTTTTAAATTTTAGCTACAAAATTTATAAAATTGAATAATGCATACTGAGACTGCCTACTAAATTACTGCATGCTGAAACTGCATACTGCCTACTGAATTACTGCTTACTGAACAAGAAACCCTTCCGGTACCTCTGCGATGCGCCACCGTCCCTTACAAAGAGAAGGAGCTTTTTAAATTTTAGCTACAAAATTTATAAATTTGAATAATGCATACTGAGGCTGCATGCTGAAACCGGTAAGAATAAAATTTAGAGCTCTTTTCGCAAGTTTATACCCAGGCCGTATAAAGGTTCTGCAAGGTTGCTTACTTCCAGCCCTAGTTGCAGATTTAACTCCACAAAAGATTGCAATAAACGTATATCAAACAAACCAGAATAGACATCTTTATTAGGCACGAAAAAAGCGCCATGCCTTCCTTCATTATGAGAAAAGCTTAACAACAACTTCCAGGGATAACTTACAAAATAATTAGAAAAACTCCCTGAAAGTCCCAGGTGGTGAGCACTAAACTTATTGTTCACAACCCGATCCAAGGCTTTATCATAAGTAAAAAACGGTGCTCCAAGAATTCTATTTTCATACGTAAAACCAGAATGATAGGTTAGAAAATTGTTCAAATAATTATCATTGTTATGGGGAGCCCCCGAATTAATACTCTGGTTTCTCGTATAGTAAAATTCATATAATATACCATTAAGCAAGCGACGCTTATCATCAAAATCAAGGAAAAGTCCGTAGCGTCCATCGGGGAAGTTTGAAAATCGGCTTCCGGTTCCATCTTCAAACATATGGTTATAAATAAATTGCAATTGCATTTCAGAAGAAAGCCTTTTTCTTATTTCCAGCTCATAAGAACCTAAATGATTACCCAAAACATTAATTTGATCACCATTAACAGCATTCTTCCCACCTTCTCTTCCCATAACCACTTTAAGGTAATCTGAAAATCCATCTGGTTGTTTTCCTGATTCAGGGGAATCGCCGGCCCACTGTGCAAAATGACGAATTCCGGCTTTTATCTCAAAGTCGGGACTTGGGCGATATACCAGCTTAAAGCCTTTGTGGTGTAAAAGAGTATTCCTTACAAACCGATCTTTTCCCATCAAATAATCACTCCAATGCGCTTCGAAGCCAAAAGCCGATTGAGGGCTAAAAAAGATTGTGCGGTTGGTGGCCAAAGATATCCCGGGCATTGGTCTTGCATTTAAAGACCAAAGTATACTTTCGTTGGTGGCACTAAGGCCTTTATAAAGCTCTTTTCTCTGTTTTCTTCCTATTATAGCTTCCAGCCAGGAGTTATTATAAGCTGCATAAACCTCATCTAAAAAGATTTTATCCCTTATTCCATCCTGATATAATATCCCTGCTCCAATCTCCAGAGAATTTCCATTATTGAACTCCCTAAATGTCCTGGTTGAAATCCAGCCCGAAATATTAGTTTCTTCAGAAACCCGGGCACGCTGATTATGGTACATCCAAAATGGAAGACGTTGTAATTCGCCATCATGAAGGTAAGCATTAAGATTTACTGAACCTGAAAAATCCCATTGTGCATAACTGCCCAGGGACATTAAGCTGAGAAAGCCTGCCAAGGCTATTTTTTTTATCATTGATAGATATTAATTGAGTTGTTAATAGCATTCGAGTTAAAGAGGAAAAGATTGTCGCGTCATCAATTTCCCTCTAATCGATCGATTTCTCGCAAAGACGTGATTTCACTTCGAGTGTGACGATAGAATCGGGATGTATCGAGAAGTAGTTGTCAGTTGGCGGTTGGCGGTTGGCGGTTTCAATTCTCGGTTGTGGGTTGATTAGTTGTAGTCGTCTTTTGTTTTCTCCTTCACTCTTCTCCTTCTTTACTATTTTCTCTACAACAAGAGATTGCCGCATTGGTTCTCGCCTTTTCGCAATGACGTTAGGCTAAACAAAACCGTCATTGCGATCCCGGTTTTCATTGGGAGAAACAATCTGTTTTTAAAATTGAAAAGCAATTCAAAAGATTGCCGCTTTATCTTTTAGTCTACGGAAAAAAGATTTTTTCTCTTCACCATAGGCATATCCGTACTTATTTCCGTAACCAAAATTAGCGAGCTCTACATCATTCAGTACAAAACTAACATCGTGCAGCTTGCCTTCATTTTTAGAATCTTCGGCAAATCCTAGCAATTTCTTTTCGGTATAACCCGCTCTTACAACATATAAGGTTAAATCGGCATACTTATTTATCAAAAAAGTATCGGCTACCAACATAGCCGGTGCTGTATCAACAATAATATAATCATATATTTCCTCCAATTCTTTTAATAAATGCCCCATTCGGTCACTTCTAAGCAATTCTGATGGGTTTGGTGGAATATTGCCAGAAGCTATAAGATCTAATTTTTCATTCGCTTTAGATTGTGCTATAATATCCTGAAGCTTCACTTTATCGTTATATAAATAATCACTAACACCTGAATATTGACGGGCATTAGACTCATAACGCTGTAATTGCGGGTTTCTTAGATCGGCCCCAACAATAATTACCTTTTTGCCCATATTTGCAAAAGTAATGGCAAGATTAAAGGCTGTAAAGGTTTTACCTTCACCTTTCACTGTAGAAGTCACAAATAATTTCACCCCCTTATCTTTATAGCCTGCATTTACCAGTAAATACTGGAGATTGGTAACCATAATCCTAAAAGCCTCTGAAAGCACCGACCTATCGTTTACAGCTATTAAATCATTTTCCTTTCTCGAAATCCTGGGAATTTCTCCAACAATTGGTATTGTTTTCGTCGCACTTTCTATATCGGTTCTATCGGTAACTTTATTATTTAATAAATTCTTCAAGTAAATAATGAGAAAGGGGATTAGCAAGCCTAAAATAAGAGCAGCTAATAATATAATCTTTGATTTTGGAGATACCGGTTTATTTCCACTATAGGCATTGTCCACAATTTTTGCTTTAGGAGCCGTAACCGCAAGTGAAAGCGAATTCTCTTCTCGTTTTTCCAGCAAGAATAGATACAATGCTTCTTTAATATTTTGTTGTCTTTCTATGCCCCGATATTGTCTTTCCTTTGCAGGAACAGAAGATATTTGCGAACCAATAACCGCCATTTGGCGGTCTAAATCTTCCTGGGCAATCCTAAAGTTGTTGCGCATTCGTTCCAAACTTCTTAAAACATTAGTGCGCATTTGGTTTATTTGCGAATTTAGCCTTAAGACTACTGGATTCTCTTCGGTTGAGCCACTTAAAACCCTGTTACGTTCAAGAACTAAAGTATTATACTCCTTGATAAGATCGTTCACTCCATCTTCCTGAATCCCCAAGTTTGCCGGTAGAAGATCTGAATTAGTACCTGTTTCCAGATAAGTTATCATGGCATTGGCAAGTTCCAATTGAGTTCCAACCTCCTGTTGTTGCTTTTTATAATCGCTGGCATTTTCAATAAACTGCTCCGATTCGACCTCTATATTTGTAAGCTGATTCGACTCTTTAAATTCCTCTTTACCTACTTCTACTGAATCCAGCTCCTGATTTATTATAGCTAGCCTTTCATCTATAAACTTAGCGGTATTACTCGCCACCAAATTTTTATCTTCAATTGCCTGCTGATTATATTCTAAAATTAACTGATCTAAAATATCCTGTGCCTTTTCCTTTACCGGATCTACCAAATTCAATTGTAGTAAACTTGAATTCTTATCGGTTAAATTAACCTGAACTGCCCCTCGATACTTTGCAATTACAGACTCCATCGGACTAAAACGAACAGCAATTTTCCCTGCATCCTGTTCCTGGTTTATTCCGGTTTTTTCCACTATAATTGTGGCAAAATCTATTTCTAACGTTACTCCAAACTTCCCTTCTATTTCTTCACCCGTCTCTACATTAATCAAATGAAAATATTCGTCAGATTTCGGGATAATATAATATGTATTCCCTAAACCTTCATTAATAGCATGTACCAGGTCTTTCTCATTCAGCTGGAGCGCTACAACTTTAAAAGGTGTTTTAGTATAAAGTTCTTTAGTCTTTAGACTCTCTTCTTCAAAATAAGTAATATTAAGATTCAATGCCTTAATGGTTTGGGTCATTAAAGTCTTAGACTTTAAAATACCAATTTCATTTTCAATACTACTGGCTCCCATACCACTTAAAAGGCCTAGATCGGTAAAAGCGGCCATTTCAGAAGTTGGACCTTTACCTTTCTCGTCTTTAATAATAATACTGGCAGTAGTACTATATTGAGAAGTAGTAAGTTTAAGGTATGAGACCCCAATTAACAAACATAGGATTACGCCCATCACAAACCAGGGCCAATAATATAAATATTTTTCAATTTCTTCCCTCAGGTTAATCTGATCTTCCTGAGGTCGATTTTGTATAGATTGTTGAGACATAATTCTTATCTTGTTAAAAGTACGGCTACTGAAACTAAAACTGAAGCTATAGAAATATACACACCCGCATTCCGGTTATAACTAGCGCTTTGACGTTGTGGGCCGTTGGGCTCTACATACACCACATCGTTTTGCTGTAAATAATAATAAGGTGAATTAATAACATTAGCATCACCTAGATCTAGATAGGCATGGGTAGTGACTCCATTTATTTCCCGCATTACTAAAACATTATCCCTTTTTCCGTAAATGCTTAAGTCGCCTGCCATCCCCAGGGCTTGTGGTAAAGTGAAATAAGCATCCTGAATATCAAAGGTTCCTGGGCGATTGACTTCACCCAACACACTAATTTGAAAATTAACCAGCCTTACATTTACAATAGGGTCCTGAACATATCTTCTAATTTTTTCTTTAAGTTTTGCAGCCAATTCCTGTTGGCTATGGCCTTCGGCAACTATATTACCTAATACAGGAAAATCTATCTTGCCATTATCTTCTACCAGGTAGGTTTGCAATTGTTGCCTTCCAGTAACGCTCATACCCATATCTGAACCTCCTTGAGACACTCCAATTACCGGAAGGTTAAAGGGTAGAGCTGCAGTTTGTTCGGCTGCCGAAACACTTATAGTAAGTAAATCGTTGGGCTTAATCTTTAGGCTATTTTCTTTTTGTTCATCCATTACTGCTTCAGCCTTCTCCAGTCCTTGAAAGTAAACTATTTCCTCTCGCGAAACACAGGAGCTGGTAAGGCTTAGTATGAATAAAACTATAGCAGGAAACTTAAAAAATTTGGGGAATCTTATCATTATTTAAAATTATATTGAAAGTTACTTTTGTTTAAAAACTTAATAAGGTCTTGATTTCTAACTGTGCCTAAGTAAAAAGGCATAATCTCTTTTCTTTATTTTCTACTCTTCCTTTGGTACTTCCGGTTCGGCCTTTTTAATAATTCTTTGTTGCGCCTTCTTTTTTAGACCCGCAAAAACGATAGCAACAATCAAAAAGACACCAAGCATTGCCAGGCTCATTCCAGTACTTTTTAATCCCCGACTTAACTCTAAATAAAAAATAATAACCGAAAGGTTTAGCCCTCCAAGTACAAAACTGGCTTTTTTGTGGCTTAGTCCATTATCCAATAATACGTGGTGCATATGGTTACGATCGGCCTCAAAGGGGGTTTTTCCATTTTTTAAACGAATAATAATTACGCGCAGGGTATCAAAAATGGGCAAAAACAAAACAGCACAGGCAAACAGCAGTCTATTCTCTGGAAGAAGACCTCCATCTACTACAGCCTCATAAGGTTGCATTGTTAAGATTTTAAGGCTTAAGAAAGCAATCATAAAGCCTATAATAAGACTACCACCATCTCCCATAAAGATTTTCTTTACGCCAGGCGAAAAATTAAATCTTAGAAAAGCGCCTAAAATACCGGCTATACATAGACTTATCAACACAAAATAGGGATGGCCAGTTGCATAAAAAACCCAGGAGTATGTAAGGGATATTACAATTCCGGCTATCCCGGCCAATCCATCTATTCCATCAATAAGGTTATAAGCATTAATTAAAGCAACTACTATTAACAGCTTTAGAGCGTACCCCAGTATTTCCGGAATCTCAAATATTCCTAAAAATCCATGTAAATTTGTTAGCTGTAATTCTGGTGAGAAAATAATGAACCCGGCGGCAAATAGCTGACTAATAAACTTGAGTTTTGCAGAAGAAATTACGAGATCATCTTTTAAACCAGCCATAAAAAGAAAGGTAAGACCAACAAGAAGATGATTCCCTGTAGGCGAAGTTCTTAAGGCCTGCAGTATACTTATAATTAGCACAAGGACAAGGAAGAAGGAAACTCCACCAAAAGGAGGAATAGCCTGGGTGTGGGAACTCCGCTCATTAATTTCCTTCATTAATACTTTTTCGCGACTTACCCATAGTACTTTTGGTATAAAGTACCAGGTTAATACAAAGGCTAATAAAAAGACGCCGATAGCAAAAAATAGATAATACCTCTGAAATAGCTCCAGAAGCACATTTTGTTCTAAAATATTCATAATAAGTAGGTTGGGTTTGGTAACTTTGATCTAGTAAGAGACCTGAAATTGTATTATGTCGCAACAATGTTTGGGGTAATTATTAGACTAATACAATTTTACTTGAGAATCTTACATATTTTAAATCTTAATACTGCTGGGATTCATACTCAACAATATTGTTTTTTATAAGGTCTAATAAATATTAAAAATAAATTTTCAGAAAGAATACTGGACTCTTCTTTCCTAAAGTATTTAAAATTGAAGTTTTTTTAAATCAAAAAATTAGTAAAGCCGTTCTTTAAAAAATAAGATTGAAAAGTTTAATTATAGCTTATTTTATAAAGTAGAAAACAAGTTATCTAAAATATTAAAGTAAATTATTGTTAGAATTCTATCTATTTGCTCTAAAAGCATAATTTTCTTTATCTAACATACCATCATAGATATTAAGGAGATGTTTCCAAATCATTTTGGAATCAAAACTATTATATACCCATTCCTTTCCTTGTGTACCTAATCTATTTCTTAAATTTGGGTTCAGAATCAATTCTTCTAACTTTTTTGCGAATACTTGTGCATTTATTTCTGAGACCAATATTCCAGAAACCTCATTTTTAATACTTTCCCTACAGCCAATAACATCAAAACCAATGACGGGCAACCCCATTGCTGAAGCTTCTATGGCTACATTGCCAAATCCTTCTCTATGACTTGGAAAGGCAAAAATATTTGAGGCTGCATAATAGCCTTCTATATCTTTTTCCCAACCGGCTTCTATTATTCTAGGGTTTTCTTTAATAATCTTTATGACTTCCGGGCTTAGTGGGTCAAAATAATCATACTTTCCTTGAATTAGTAGGTATACATTTGGATGCTTTTGGCACAATTCATTAAAAGCATCTACTAACTCATTAATGCCCTTATCTTTTCGTATTCTTCCAGAATATAGAATGAGTAAATCATCTTTCCCTATATTGTATTTTGCCCTAATTTGATTTCCTTTTTCTAAAGTATTTTTATCCCTGGAGAATTTACATAAGTCTACCCCATTACTGGATCCAGATCCTATAGTGAAAATTTTGTCTTCTTCACAAATACCCTTTTTAATAATATCTTTTCTCAATTCGTGTGAGATACAGAATACTTTTTTAGCATTATTGCAAACAAATTTTTCAATAAACTCATAAAACTTCTTTTTAAAACCTGTAGCGTCCTCATAGGCTCTACCTCTTAAAGTATAAATAATATTATTTTGTAAGGAGATTTTAGCTGCTAACGTACCAACTAAAGACGCTTTTGGAGTTGAAACACTTATAATATCAAATCTATTAAAAATAAAAAAATAACTTAGTTGAAGTACACTAAATAGATCATTAAAAATAGAGGGGGGTCGTTTTAAGTGAATCACTTTAGTTTTAACACCATCCTTTTGCAACCAATTATGTTCTTCTCCGGAAGGAGCTACACCTGTAACTTCATAACCATTTTTCATTAAATATTTAAATTGATCTTTGTAAAGACTATTTAAATTCATAGCAGAACCTATTACTATGCATATTTTATTTTTCCTCATATTCCTAAAACTTAAGCTAGCTTAATTATTTGATTGATTTTTCGAATTCCGCCCTGGAGGAGAACGATGGTTTTGTATCTACATTATCCTTAATGATCCTCGCAGGAACACCGCCTAGTATTTTAAAATCGGGCGTACTTTTGGTAACCGATGCATTCGCAGCAATTAAATTACCCTTACCAACTTCAACACCACATTTAACTGAAACATGAGAAGCCAACCAGGACCCCTTTCCAATTAAAACAGGGTTTGCTATACTCCCACCAAAACGCACCGAATTATTATCAAAAACATGTTGTGTAGTACTAATAACAACGTAAGGAGCGAAAATAACCTCATCTTCAATTGTTAATCCAGCCATTGCATTTAACCAACAGCCCTTAGCTATATAAACATGATCACCAATTACTAAACCTTGTGGATTATTTATTATAACACCTTTAGCAATTGTAAAGTTCTTACCACATTTCTTTATAAAAAAACTTGCCAAAAAACCTCTAAATCTAATAGTAAGCCTATTATCTGGGAGCCAACTTGTTATTAAAAAAACAAACCACAAAGGAAGCACATACCTCAATTGATTTTTTAACTCTCTCATAAAGTATTTCTTAATGATTTTAGTAATTTATTACGCCTGGCTTGAAGTATAGAATTTTCAAAACCTTTTGCAGTATTAATATTTCTTAGACTTATTTTTTCCAGCTTCTCGGCCGAAGAGCCACTTATGATCCCGTTTAATTTATCCGCTATTTGCTTATATGCTCCAACAGAAAACAGATATTCGCTCTCTAATAATTCCGAAATCCCACCTCTATCTGAACCTAAACAAATTAACCCCCTTGCCATAGCTTCTATAAGTGCCCTGGGCATTCCCTCATTAAAAGAAGGGAGAACAAAAAAATGAGCCTTATCCAATAAGTTCACTATATTATTAAAACCGGTAACCTGCCCATGGAAAGACACTTTTGAAGAAAGCTGTAGGTCTTGAACTAACTGTTCACAAGAAGCTCTTGTTGGGCCATCCCCTATAAAATCCAGTTTAGCCTGCGGGTATTGTTCTAAAAGAATTTTAAAAGATTGGATTAAGTCCTTCTGATTTTTTAAGGGTATAAAAGAACCGATATGAATGATTTTAATTGATTTTTCAAAATCAAATATTTTTCGATCCTGTAAAATATATTGGTCATCTAATCGAATGCTTGAAATAGATTCTGTGCTTTTACCCTGCTGTATTGGATATTTTTTCTGTAAATGAGCTATACTTACATAGCTTCCAGATTCTGCACCATATACAATCTCTCTCTTTCTGTTTTTTAGGATGTGTCCAAAAACCTTACTGGGTATTCTTTTTACTACAGAATCTTCTGAAGAAACCATAGCGTCTTCAGGATCACCAATAGATTCAAATATAAAAGGTAATCGCTTTAATCTATTTAAACGAAATATTTCCCAGGCTGCCATTGATGGTAATCTAAAGCAGAAGCAATCTGTATTAAAAATAGATGATGACTTTTTCTTGATATAGCGCTGAACATTTAAAAACCATTTAATACCATGCTCATTTGGTAAAGCAATAAAATTAATTTTAGGTCCACTAGATTTAACTAGTTTACAATCTAGATCATTTATCTCTTGCACTCTACACACCACTTCAACTTCATCGAAAACATCTAAATAGTTCTTAAAAAAATTATAGTCAAAAACATAATCATCATATATCTGGTTTTGATGATTAAAAAACCGATGATCTGTAACAATTGTAATTTTCATAATTTCAAATAAAATTTATCAAACCATTTTTTTGCAGAAAAATGACTGATTGCCCAATCTGCTAATATTAATTTGTTAGGTTTATCTTCCTTAATTTCCAATAATCTATCTACGGCCAGGTCAATCTCTAAAGGTGACACAAGACAATGGTGTAACTCTTTTGGCACTGTTTCTTTTATAGGATCGATATCGGAAGCTAAAAAGGGAAGCCCAGCCACCATCGCTTCTATTAAAGCATTAGGTTGACCTTCATTAATTGAAGGGAAATAAAAGCAATCTAAAGTATTTAACACCTTTACCACATCCTTTCTATATCCCAGCAACTTTATTTGCCCCTCTAAACCTTCGGCCTCTACTTTAGCTTTTAATTCCGTATCTACTCCATTACCACAAAGCAGAAATAAAATATTGGAATGTTTCTTACAAAGTGCTATGGCTACCTCAATAATGGTTCTATGATTTTTAGCTTCATTGTAACGCCCCACGTGACCAACAACAAAAGCTTCTTTGTCAATTTTCAGCTCGTTACGTAAGTTTTCATCACTGTCTAAAAACCGAGAGGCATTTATCCCATTGTAGATCACTTCAAATTTAGGGTCGTCTTTCCATATACCATTATGGAAAAAGTTCATAGCGGCTTTAGAATTTGCCAACACAGAAGTAGCTACGATAGGTAACTGCTTATTAATGGCCTTGTTGTAGACCATTTTAATAGGAGTTTCTTTAAATCTATTGTTAGACCCCCTATGGAAAGCAAGCCTATTTTTTATCCCAGCTAATTTTGCTAAATAAAGTGGAATTGCAGCAAAATTACCGGTAAAGTCACATACCGAATCAAATTCGCCCTTCTTTAAGATTTGATATAACTCATAAAATTTTGCAGCATTAAAATAACCGATTTCTATCGGAATAATATTCACACCGAGATTTTCAAAATCCTTTTTCAATATACCTATGTAACCTCCCTTACAGACTACAGTAGCATCAATCTTATTTTCATAAAATGTAAGGAAACGAAGTAGGTAGTTTTCTAAACCACCTGAATTGAGCCCTGTTACCAGGAAAGCAACTTTTTTCATCGGTACTGCTTTTTTAAGAATAAAATCATATAAAACACTATGATTATAGCAAAACTTGCGGGTTGTAAAACAAATAATAAGACTGCAATCACTATGGACAGTAGTTTGAAAATTGCATTTCTACTTTTTGATTCAAAATGTAAAATGATTATAATAATGAGTGGAGCTATAAGAAAGCCAAAGCTTCCTAAATTAGATATTGCTTCCGCAATTATGTTAGTTGTAAAACCCCAACCATACAAGTGATAAGATCCAAAATCGCCAAAAACAGCATTAGTAAAATAAACAGCATAAGGATATGGTTTTTCTTCCCAATAACTTCTAGGCACAAATTGTAAAACATTAAAAATGTAAGAATCAAATTGGTTGGGCAATATATTTCTCTCAATAATTAGGTCATTATATATTGAAAACTTAACACTATAATCCCTACTATAATCCATTCGTAATCGCTTGTATGTCTCGCTAAAATCATTGGAGATATTTTTACCATAAAAGGAGTTAAAGCCTATAAAAAAGAAAACAAACAGAACTAAACGTTTTAAAATTCTTTTTCCATTATATAGCTTGGTAATGAAAAACATGATAAATAGTGCAGCGAAGAAAATAGCCACAATACTTCTTTTCCCATGGATCCATATAGCACTAAATGTAAAAAAGTACAAAAGTACACGTAAAGGTAAATTGGAACCTGTAAGCTTTTCTTTCTCCTTTAAGCCCAAAACCGAAATCACTAATGCTGAAAAAAGTACACCTAAAAAACAAAATTTAGTAACCAAAATATGGAGTGGTGGCGCTTCCATATCCGACTTAAAAATAGAGTAGGTTAAATAATAAGAAGGATTACCTGAGATGAAAACCGCTAAAAGCGGGCTAACAATTATCAGCCATATTATTAGTTTATATTTATTGTAAATCCTTATCAAGGAAAATCCAGATAAGAAATAATTGTCTTCTCCAAAACTACGTTTATACCTTGCTAAAAAGGTAAAAACCAAAACAAAAGCCCCTATATAGAAATTGTAAATTACTTGGGTTGAACTATCCTGTAAAGCTTGTTTGATATACCAGTAACTATCAAATTGTAAATTAAATAACCAATCGGTAAACAATGGAATAACATAAAATAAATATATTATTGGTAGTACTATTAAATATCCAGAAAGATGATTTTTTCTTATAAGCTGGAATACTGAAAGTACACTATAGAAAAAAGAAATTCCCAGGAATAATTTGGATAGACTAATTACTAAATCCATATAAATAAAAGGAGCCTAACTAAAGCTATACCAGAAGTTAGAGGTTAAATTTTCTTTTATAGTACTTAGCATTATACTCAATTACACCATTAGAGTAGTTCTTTAAACTTGCTTTAAATGGTTTAACGCTATAATTCGATTTTACTTTATTAGTCTTTATAAATTGAGCGAGACTGGCAATCCAAATAAGTTTTTCTTCGTAGGTATGACTTCCCTTTATAGGTTTTTTGAAACACAACTTCACTAATTTGGAAAGCAACTTCATATCAAATATTCCCAGTTGAGAAATCTCATTTGAAAGAATTTGATCTTTCAAAGATGGTAAAAGTTCTTTTCTAAATAATTCTCCGTAGTTATGATGACTTTTAGAAAGGCCATCTGGTTCTCCTTCCTTATCGGGATAAACTAATCCAGTTCTAGCCCAGGGAATCTTCAATAATTTAGGCTCATATTTCTCTAAAATCCTCTTATAAATTAAGTCATCTCTTAAATGAGGGTTTAAAGACCAGATAAAACCGAAAACCCTGGGAGCCGTAAACATTTGGTATAAAGGAATTTCTCTATCTATTAAAGACATACAAGAATTTAACATGCGTCGCATATAGTGTAGCTGATAATCTTGCTCTGTTTGTTGATACGGCCTATCTTGAGGAAACAGGCTATGATAGTTTTGAATATCTGCTATATTGTTTTCTTTTACAAAGTTTTTAAAATCACTTCTAAGCAAACCAAAAAAGTTCTTAGTGTCTTCAGTATATTTTCCCAAAGCATTAACCTTCACTCCTGAATACTCTCCTCTTCCAATACTATCACCAAAACTACCTGCTAAAATACAATCGAGATGTTTAAAATTGGGCACTTTCTCCATAGCATGTAAGTGAAGTGGAGAGAACTCACACCCCATACTTGCCGTTATAGCGATGTTATTATTCAATTGTACAGTATCTACCGTCAAATGTTCCCATTTCCAGCCAAACATCTGTGTTATCTCAGAAGCATACACAACATCTCTACTGCCCGGCATCCCCCAGGTAATACCAGTAACTTCAACATCTTTATCTATAATATTACTATCTATAAGACTCTTAAGCACACAAGCCACAATCCTACTGTCCATCCCTCCGGTTAGCAGAATTCCTATATTTTTCCCATCGTGCAAATAGTTTTCCATTTCCTCTTTGAGTAGACCAAAAAAGGTGTCCACAATTTCTTCCCTAGAGAACTCTTTTTCAAAATGATTTGGAACACTATAATAAGACCAGGATTTAAAATCTTCCTTTGGCCTTGCCATCCAGGGAGACTTTCTAACTCCCTCAATTATAGTTCGGTCACCCAAAATATAACCGTTACTTAGAACCTGAGCTATAGCTGTAAAATCTATATACTTCTCTTCCCCTATATTATTAATTACCTTACCAAAATCTTCAAATAACTTAATATTCTGGTCTTCCCATATGTAGTAAGGGTTATGAAAACCAAGATGATTATAATATTTAAAATTAATCATGTTCATAGATTTTTTTCATTTTAAAATACTTAAACCACATACCACCTCCCATAATCAATCTCGAAAAGCTTAAGTTTATAGCTGCTCCAATAATTCCAAAGAAGCTAATTAGCGGAAATACCAAAACAAGTCCAATTAAGGATGCTCTAATCGTATTCTTCATTACCAATTTATCGTTACGCTTTACTATAAAATAATTCAACCCAAAAATATCATAAAGAGAAAAGCCTATGATTCCTACAACTAGAATAATAAGTATCAAAAGTGCATCAGGATAGTCTATATTTAAATACCAAAATAAATAAGGGTGAATCAATAATATTCCTATACTTAATATAGAAGTGAATATTAATATTAGTTTCCTATAGTTTTCAAAAACATTTTTTTTCCTATTGATAAGAGGAAAAAAGACTCTCGATAATATATTTATTACTTTAACAGCTAAATCTATTATCCTTTTTATCGCGTCGTAAATACCAACCAGGTTAGTAGTAGTTAAAATCCCCAATAAAAAAGTTGTAGTATTGTTGTAAAGCGTAGGTACAAACTGATTCACAAATACTGGAATATTCTCCTGTATGGTATTCCTAATTTGTCTTTTTTTTAAAAAGACAAACTTTAATTTATATTTTCTCAATAAAATTATTTGTCCTACCAAACCAGCACCAACAAAACCGGCACTTTGTAAAAATGGATATATCCAATAATCTTCCTTTTGCTTTAGAAAGATAAAAACACATACCGTAAAGAAGACTTTTATACCAATGTTTAGGAATGTGATATACTTCATTTTTTCAATACCCTGAAAAAACCATTCAGGAAATAATGCATATCCCAAAAGAAGAGGCATCGATAAAAAGAACACAAGCATCTCTTCCCTGAAGGGAGGATAAACCAACACAATAACCGTAATAAGAATATAAGATAGAAGTAAGAATATTGCTTTTATGGTTATTACCTTACTATAAATTAGGTTTATTTTTTTTTGATTGTGTTTAAATATAGCTACATCTCTAGTCGCAGTTATTTTAAAACTAAAATCTGTTACAGATTGGAAATAAGCAATTAAAGATGCGGCTAAAACAATAATTCCATAATTAGAAAAGCCAACTACTCTTAAAACATAAGGAAGCGTTATTAAGGGCAAAATTAGACCAACAACTTGTAAAGCAGAAAGAGAAAAGAAATTTTCAATCAACGTCCTATTATCTTTATTCTTCAATAAAGATTTTAACTTATTCTTCAATTAAACGATCTTATAAATTACAAATTCTCCCAATACCAGTCCACAGCTTCTTTAATTCCTGCTTCAATTTTAAACTGCGGTTCGTAGCCCAATTTTTCTTTTGCTTTTTCGAGAGAGGCCAAAGAATGCGGGATATCGCCGGCGCGGTTAGGACCGTGTTTAATTTCTATATCAGCTATTTTTTCATCATATTTTGCCAGGTGCGTTTTAAGCATTTCAGTAAGCTCCAGTAAATTAGTACGATCCCCTACCGCCGTGTTATACACCTGATTTACCGCCTCTCTATTTTCAGTAGTCAATGCTAAAATATTCATATGCAAAACATTATCGATATACGTAAAATCGCGTGAATAGGTGCCATCGCCATTAATCACAGGGCTTTCGTGTTTCATTAATTGAATAACGAATTTTGGGATTACCGCCGCATAGGCACCGTTGGGATCCTGCTTGCGGCCAAAGACATTAAAATAGCGTAAGCCAATAGTGTTTAAGCCATAGGCATCATTAAAAATATCGGCATAAAGTTCATTTACATATTTAGTAATAGCATAGGGAGATAAAGGCTTTCCTATAATATGTTCTACCTTGGGCAGATTTTCAGAATCGCCATAAGTTGAAGAACTTGCAGCATATACAAAACGCTTTACTTCTGCATCGCGAGCGGCCACAAGCATATTTAAAAAACCATTAATATTTACTTCGTTACTGGTAATTGGATCGTTAATAGAACGCGGCACCGAACCCAAAGCAGCCTCATGTAAAACATAATCCTGATCCTTGCACGCTTTGTTACAGGTTTCCAAATCACGAATATCTCCTTCAATTAATGTAAAATCTTCGTGAGCCATAATTGCATCAAGATTATACTTATGCCCTGTTGCAAAGTTGTCGAGACAGGTTACCTTAGCTTTTCTATTTAAGAGCTCTTCACATAAATTGGAGCCAATGAACCCGGCTCCACCTGTGACCAGTATTTTTTTGTTTGTTAAATTAGTGTAATTCATATATAATTTTGTGTTCTCGGTATTGTTCTCGACACAAAGCATAATGTATCAGCATTTTATGCTTTTATTCGAACTGATACCAATCGTTTTTTGTTATCGCTTAAAATCATGAATGCTACCTTCCAGTGCTTTCTGGCTGCGTAATCCTGAAAATAATACTCAAAACTTAATTATTTTAAGTTTCACTGAAACTGACGAAATTTGCCTTACCAAATTCGTCAGTTCCAGCGTCCCAAATTTTCATCAGGGTTACACCCAGATTAAAGCTTCCCGTCTACTTCTTTTAAAACGCCCTTTACATCATAAACAATAGCAGCGTTATTTTTTAAAGGATCTAGGTCTAAACTTAAAAACTCCTGGTGAGCTACTGTCAAGACCACCGCATCATATTTAGCATTGGGTAACTCACGGGTGGTTTCCAAATTATACTCATGTTTTACTTCCTCGGGATTTGCAAGGGGGTCGTAAATAGTAAGTTTGGTGCCATAAGATTGCAGTTCTTCAACCACATCTACCACTCTGGTATTCCGCACATCGGGACAATTCTCTTTAAAAGTGATTCCCAATACCAGGATGTTGGCACCTTTTATCTTAAGCTCATTTTTCAACATTAACTTCACTACTTCTGAAGCCACATGTTTCCCCATAGAATCGTTCATTCTTCTTCCCGCAAGAATAATCTCTGGATGATAACCTATTTCCTGTGCTTTTTGCGCCAGGTAATAAGGGTCTACCCCTATACAATGCCCTCCAACCAAACCGGGTTTAAAAGGAAGAAAGTTCCATTTGGTAGCAGCAGCTTCCAACACATGATTGGTATCTATATCCATCATATTGAAAATTTTCGCCAACTCATTTACAAAAGCAATATTAATATCTCTCTGGGAGTTCTCTATAACCTTAGCGGCTTCGGCCACTTTTATTGTTGGCGCCAAATGGGTACCGGCAGTAATCACTTCTTTATAAAGTGCATCTACCTGCTCTCCTGTTTTAGGGGTTGAGCCTGCGGTAACTTTTAAAATCTTTTCTACAGTATGCTCTTTATCTCCGGGGTTTATTCTTTCGGGAGAATATCCCACAAAAAAATCTTCATTGAATTTAAGTCCGCTGTGCTTTTCCAGTACCGGCACACATTCATCCTCTGTTACACCAGGATAAACCGTAGATTCATATATTACTATATCTCCCTTCTTTAAAACCTTAGCTACAGTTTCGCTAGATTTATATAAAGGCGTAAGATCTGGTCGGTTATTTTTATCTATTGGGGTTGGTACAGTAATAACGTAATGATTGCAATCTGCAATTTCTTCCAGGCCGTAGGTAACATATAAGCCTTTAGCAGCTTGAATGGTATTAGATTCCAAATCCTGCTCAGGATAAGGATTACCCGAACTCGATGCCGTTTCCGAGACTTTTCCGTTTAATTGTTCAACAACAATAGGATTTGATTTAAGTAGAACGCTTTGCAGAATTTCATCTTCTACTTCCAGTGTACTATCATGCCCCTGGCGCAATTCTTCTATCCGGGCTTTATTGATATCAAACCCGATTACCGGAAATTTTGTAGCAAACAATCTTGCCAATGGAAGGCCTACATAGCCCAGGCCAATTACAGCAATTTTAGTGTCTTTTTTCATTTTTTGAGAATTGGTTTATCATTTTTTTTATTTTTAGACAAAAGCATAGCTGTAAACACTTTTTTAAGTGTTTAGTTTTAATAAATAATATTTAAGGATTTTTCTCCGCTGAAACGCGGTTGCGAATTATACCATAAACATTTTTAGTGCTCTTGCAATTGTAGGATTTTGCAAAAGTTGTGATTAATTAATCCCGCTTAAGAACGGGCCGTAGGTTAATTTGTTTGTCCGTAGTCTTTAGACTATAGACGGTAGATTTGATTTCAAACGGTTTACAGTTATTAGGTGCTCGGCTTTAGTATGGATATACATAGCCGATAACTGCAAGCTGAACATGGCTTCGCCACAGTGAGTCACATTTTGACTCTCACTAATTCTGAATTCAACTTTAAATCTGTTTGTAATATCTTAGAACGACAACAATCAGAAATAATTATAAAAACAGCAATAAATATTTGCTTTCCGTTTAGATTGCCAAAGATAAAGAAGTAAAAAAATCTCAAACAAGCTTTACTTGTTAATTTTTGTAGGAATTTATAGAGCATTCATTATCAAACGATAACAGTTTCATAACACTAAAATATATAGTAAGAGATCTTATTTTTAGTAATAAGTCAAACTCGATCAATAATGTAAAAAATCACCAATTTTTTATCAAATTAATAATATTCATATTCAAAAAATTTCATATGCCTAAAATACCCCCAATTATATATTTTTTATAAAATCAACATTGCTAAAAACCTTAACATACTCAAGAAGGCTATTAACTATTTTTATACTCCATTTCAAACTAATATTACTGCTTTTCGCAACAAAGCTTCAGGTGGGTTAAAGTTTACCTAAAGCACTTTCATCAATCTCTATTAAAAGGTAGTTTTAAGCTATGATTGAGAAAAAAATTTTTAACGATACCGCTACAGCATTTAAATTAAAATCTGATTTAGAACTTAACAGAGCCTTGTTACTATTTAATGTAATGGGAGTTCCTTCCCTCATTAAACCGGGAATTTTTCTAACCAAATTCTCCCTAAAAGCAAAGCTCCCTATACAGCCCCTTATAAAAAATACTATTTTCGATCAGTTTTGTGCAGGTACCAGTAAAGAAGACTGCAAACCGGTTATTAAAGAAATGCATCAGGTAAACCTCTCCAGTATTCTTGATTATTCTGTAGAAGGAAAGAAAACTGAAAAAGAATTTGATTCAGCATTTCGCATAAAAAAAGACCTTATACAGTTTGCCAGGGAAGAAACTGAAATTCCTTTTGCAATTTTTAAACCCACCGCACTGGGTAGTTTTGAAATATGGCACAAGCTGAGTTCGCATATTAATCTTAACGATAGCGAAAAGGAAGAATGGAAAAAAACAAAAGCCCGCGTAGAAAATCTATGTAAAGAAGCCTATAATCACGGTGTTAGATTATATGCCGATGCCGAAGAAAGTTGGATGCAGGATGCAGCCGATGACCTTATGGAAGAAATGATGGAGAAATACAATACTGAAAAGGCTTTAATTTTTAATACTTTTCAGTGTTATCGTTGGGATCGTTTAGACTATTTAAAAGAGCTGCATTCCAGAGCAAAAGAAAAAGGCTTTAAAATAGGTGCTAAAATAGTTCGCGGCGCTTATATGGAAAAAGAGAATAAACGAGCCAAAAAATACGGCAAGAAATCCCCTATTTGCGAAAATAAAAAAGCAACCGATCTTCATTTTAACAATGTGTTGGCCTATTGCCTTGATAATATTGAGGATATCGCGGTTTTTATAGGAACCCATAATGAAGTGAGTAATTATTTAGCCCTACAAATTATGGAAGACCAGGGTATTGCTAAAGACGATCCCAGGGTTTGGTTTAGTCAGTTATACGGAATGAGCGATCAAATTAGTTATAATCTTGCCAACAAAGATTATAATACTGCCAAATTAGTTCCCTTTGGGCCGGTTAAAGATGTAGTTCCTTATCTTTTAAGGCGGGCTGAAGAAAATTCTTCTGTTGAAGGACAAACCAACAGAGAGCTTAATCTACTTCGCAGGGAAAAGAAAAGAAGGAAAATGGCCTCGGAAGCAAGTAAAAACGACGTTAGGAGACAGGCTTAGGCTGAATTTGGCTGTTTTTAAGTAATCTTTTAGCGTTAGGCTGTAGGTTTGGAATTGAGTGATTTAGTGAATTTGGGATTGGTTAATTGGTTAAATAGTTAATATGTTAACTCCGGATTCGTTGGTTCGTTATTCGGATAAGGAAAGATTTGCCTAATGGTCTATGTATTAAATAGAAACTTGCAGAAATCACGGACGGCATACTAAGTTACCGCATACAAACACTGCCAACTACCTACTAAACTACTCCTCATTGAAACTGCCTCTGCACACTAAATTACTGCGTACTGAACAAGAAACCCTTCCGCCACCTTTACAATGTGCCACCTTCCCTTAGAAAAGGAAGGTGCTGCTGAATTTTGGTAACCAAAATCCATAAAACTGCAAACTGTTTACTGAATACTGCCTACTAAATTACTGCCTACTAGAATAGTCTATCCCCAAATCGTTGTCACGAACTTTCCTTAGTTTAGAATTAAGCGCCTCCTTCATTTTTAGAACAACATCGGAATACAAAGGATTATAAGCTAAATTATTAAACTGTTGCGGATCAATTTCCATATCGTATAACTCCATGCCCGATCCGGCATCTTCATCATATTGAATATAGGCCCATTTTTTATTCCTAATTAAAAATGACTTCCCACCCTGGGTTACCGAGAATATCATATCCCGAACTTCAAAATCTGGATCATCTAAAGTTTTTCCAATATCCATTCCCTGCAGGTCTTTAGAGGCCTTAAGTCCTACCAGGTTGGCCACAGTTGGATATAAGTCCAGTAGCTCTACAAACGAATGACTCACTGCCGGTTTTTTCCCGGGAACTTTTATTATTAACGGTACCCGAACCGATTCTTCGTGTAAGCTTACCTTCATCCAAAAGCGATGTTCATTTAAGTGAAACCCATGATCTGAAGTAAAAATAACAATAGTATTATCTTCCAAACCTTCATCTTCCAAAGTTTGTAGTACCTTACCCACCTGAGCATCCATAAAAGAAACAGAGGCATAATAGCCTGCTATAGCTTTTTTCTCCTGTGCTTCCGTCATTTTTGCATTTACGCTGGTTACATAATTAATTCCGCGTTGCGGAATATCATCCCAATCATTTTCTACCTGGGGAGGCAATATCATTTCCTGGTAGGGATAAGGCTCAAAATATTTTTCAGGAGCTACAAACGGTACATGCGG
Source organism: Salegentibacter sp. BLCTC (assembly GCF_015143665.1). Lineage (NCBI taxonomy): Bacteria > Pseudomonadati > Bacteroidota > Flavobacteriia > Flavobacteriales > Flavobacteriaceae > Salegentibacter > Salegentibacter sp. BLCTC. The sequence continues at coordinate 102,079 of NZ_WYEW01000008.1, forward strand.
ACGAACAAAACCAACTGCCAAAAAGAAAGGTTCATCTTTATGCTTTTTAATTAAGTTGATTGCTGTTTTTGCCGTTTTCCCATCAGATTGAATAGTATCATGCCCTTCTGCTTTTACTATAGTCATAACATTACCACCCTGGCGTGGCTTATGTCCATATGGATTATTCTGTACCAGTTCTGCCTCTCCTTCCGATTTCCATTCGGCTGCCTGGCTGTTAAAACGTTCTGTCCAGGAAGCAACATCATCTTCGCCATGAGCACCTGTTTCTATATCTATAGGAACACCCATATGATAAATCTTACTCACCCTGGCCGAATAATAACCATTATCTTTAAATAGTTGAGGCCAGGATTTTCTGTGGGGCCCCATATTTTCTCTTCCACTCACATATCCATAAGTGGTACTTGCAGTTGGATAATACCCAAACATCATAGATGCCCTGGATGGTCCACAAACCGGATATTGCGAATAAGCACGAGTATACTTCACCCCTTCTGATGCAAGCTTATCTATATTAGGAGTTTCCGGTACCGGATTCCCATAAGCTGAAACCGCAGTTGTGGTTAGATCATCTGCAATAATGAAAAGAACATTATATTTCTTTGATTCTTGCGCCTGAATTGTGGTTAAACCTATAAAAAAAGAAAAAAGTATTATTCTAATCATTGTTGATGTCTTTATATTGAATCATTTCCTATTAATGGGTTTTCGCCGTGATTTTCTGCTATTAACATAAATAAAATCTCTATTATAATATTTCCTCTAAAATAGAATAACGAACATTAAACAGATACTGATATTATAATTTTTGTCTTAAAAAAATTAAAGTCTAAGCAAAAAATAGCAAATTTAATTACTAAATCTAAGACTAATCTTCAGCTTAAAAGATATAAATATCTTCGGCTTTTGAACAATAAAAAAGCCTACATTCCCATGTAGGCTTTTTACTTTTGTGACCCCGGCAGGATTCAAACCTGCAACCCTCAGAGCCGAAATCTGATGCGCTATTCAGTTGCGCCACGGGGCCGTTTTTCAGTTTGCAGTTTGCAGTTTGCAGTTTGCAGTTTGCAGTTTGCGAAACTAAAAAATATTTCTTTTCAAATTTATTTTGAAAATTACTTACTCAATTTCTTCTTAACAATGGTAGAAATAGTCTTGCCATCGGCTCTACCCGCCAATTCAGCACTTGCCATTCCCATCACTTTTCCCATATCCTGCATTCCGCTGGCTCCGGTTTTAGCAATTACTTCATCTACTTTTGCTTCAATTTCAGCTTCACTTAACTGTTCAGGTAAAAAAGACGCAATTACGGCAGCTTGCTTTTCTTCAGGTTCAGCCAGGTCTGGCCTGTTTTGTTCCCTGTAAATCGCAGCACTATCCTTACGTTGTTTTACCAGTTTTTGTAAAAGCTTTAATTCTTCATCTTCAGTTAAACCATCTTTTGCAGAACTTTCGGTATTTGCCAGTAGAATAGCACCTTTTACCGAACGTAAAGCCTCTAGCTTTTCGCTGTCTTTAGCCTTCATAGCGGCCTTCATCTCTGCCATTACTTTATCCTGTAAACTCATAGTTTAAAAATCTTATTTCTGCAGCGAAGATAAAATATTAAAATTAAAATACACACTTATTGTCCTTTGAAAATTAAGTATCTTCAAACCATTAAACATAGCTTTTATTATGAAAAACCTATTTATTAGCGCGCTTCTTCTTCTAAGCTTTTCTGTTTCAGCACAGGAGCGATTTATAAACGATTCTTTTGAATTAAAAACCAAAGAAACCAGAACTTATGCTATTAAAAACAGTGAGGAATTAAAACTAGATATCTACCAACCAGAAAAGGATACCATGCAGCAAAGGCCTGTGATTATTTTTATGCACGGTGGTGGATTCTCAGGCGGCAGCCGAACCAATCCCGCCGAAGTAAAATTTGCTGAAAATGCAGCTAAAAAAGGCTATGTTGCTGTACAAATTTCCTACAGGCTTACCCGAAAAGGACAATCTTTTGGCTGCGATTATAAAGCTTCCGGAAAGATTGAAACATTTAAACTGGCTGCTGAAGACTTTATGGATGCAGTAGATTTTATGATAAAAAACAAGCAGGAATTCAACATAGATACTTCAAAGGTAATTGTTGGAGGAAGTAGCGCCGGGGCCGAAGCGGTATTGAATGCAGTCTATAACGATCGTTTAATGTTTGAAGATGCTACAAAACATAGGAAAATAAATTTTGCCGGGGTTTTCTCCCTGGCCGGTGCCGTTGTAGATGCACGATATATTACCGGGCAAAATGCTGTGCCCGGAGTATTCTTTCACGGCACCAAAGACAACCTTGTGCCCTATGCTTCCGCCCCACACCATTGGTGTGACCCGGCCCAACCAGGCTATATTATGCTAGACGGCTCTAAAACAATTACCGAAAAACTGGCAAAATTAAACACTTCCTATATGCTGTATAGCTTTAATGGCGGAAAACACGAACACGCAGGAATGCCATTTGATTATCTACCTGAGGTTTTCAACTTTTTTAAATCGGTGTTTTTAAATGGGGAAAGCAAACAAGTTGAAGTCTATAAGTAAATAAACTCGTAGCAGGCCCGGGAGTATTAAATCTCGATTATCGAGTAAGATGAGTTTTGCAGTGAAAAACAACGCAGTATATTAGTAAACTACCTCGGGGCAAGCCCACGAGGCATTCGTTGAAAACAAATTTTTAATTTCGAGGCAAGCCTCGGGGTATTACAGCCTTTGGCGGTGCCAATTAAAAATCCCGCCGAAGCGGGATTTGAAATCCGGGAGCAGTAGGGCACCTCCCGGAAACTTGCATTAATAAACTACCTTGAGGTATTACAGCCTTTGGCAGTACCAATAAAAAACAAAAACTTTACTCCTCTACAGTAAAAGTTCCGGTGAATTCGTGGTCTGAACTTCCGGCTACGAAAAATTCGAATTCGCCGGGTTCTACTACAAATTCCAGGTTTGCGTTATAGAACTTAAGGTCTTCCGCAGTAATTTTAAAACTTACTTCTTGAGATTGGCCTTTCTTTAGGCGTATCTTCTTAAATGCTTTTAATTCTTTTTTAGGTGGTGTGATGCTTCTCACTTTATCGTGAATATACAGCTGCACCACTTCTTCCCCATCAAAATTACCGGTATTTGTCACCGTAGTGGTAACTGTAATACTTTCGTTTGCACTCATTTTATCTGAACTTAGCTTAGATTCACCATATTCAAAATCTGTATAGGAAAGTCCGTGACCAAAGGCTAACTCGGGCGTATTTTCCACATCTAAATAATTAGATTTGAACTTCTGAAATTCAGATGGTGATGCCGCAGGTCTTCCCGTAGTTTTCATTCGATAGTAAATAGGAATTTGACCTACATTTCTCGGCCAGGTAGCGGTTAATTTCCCCGAAGGATTATAATCTCCAAAAAGCACATCGGCTATGGCATTTCCAGCTTCCACACCCGGATGCCATACCTGAAGAATATTTACCGGCAATTTCATTTCCTCTGAAATCACTAATGGCCTGCCACTCATTAAAACCAACACAACAGGTTTACCGGTTTTTACAAGTTCTCTTATCAACTCTTTCTGACTATCGGGAATATTTAAGTTAGTACGGCTGGCAGCCTCCCCACTCATTTCACTGGCTTCCCCAACAACAGCTACAATTACATCGGCATCTTTAGAAACCTCTAAAGCCTCTTCCAGCATAGCCTCTGGAGATTCCTCTGAAATTTCAATACGTGGGCCAAAGACATTTACTTTTTTAGCAAAAGCCGTATCATTGCTAATATTAGCTCCTTTTGCATAAGTAATTTTAGCATTTGGCGCTACATTCTTTAAGCCCTCCAGAATTGGAACTGAAAGTTGCGGGTTCCCGGTTGGTGCCCAGGTTCCAAGCATATTATTTTTGTTATTGGCCAATGGCCCAACCAATGCAATTTTCGCATCTTTGGCTAAAGGCAAAATGTTTTCGTGCTTTTTCAATAATACAAAAGAACGTCTTGCTGCTTTTCTGGCTACCGCTCTGTTTTCTTCAGAAAGAATATCTTTTTCGGGCCTGCTTTCATCTGAATATAAATAAGGATCGTCTAAAAGACCCAATTTATGTTTTGCTTCCAGGATTCTGCGAGCGGCTTTAGTAATTTGTTCTTCGGAAACTTTTCCTTCCTCCACAGATTTTTTAAGGGTGGTTAAAAAACCTTCTCCCACCATGTCCATATCCAACCCGGCGTTTATAGCTAAAGCTGAAACATCTTGTAGATCACCCATTCCGTGGGCAATCATTTCATTTACCGAAGTATAATCTGAAACTATAAAACCTTCAAATCCCCAACGCTCACGAAACAAATCTGTAAGCAACCATTTATTTCCCGAAGCAGGAACCCCGTGAATATCATTAAAGGAAGTCATTGCACTGGCAACACCGGCATCTACCGCCGCTTTGTATGGCGGCAAATACTCATTAAACATTTTGATCTTGCTCATATCTACCGAGTTATAATCCCTGCCGGCTTCAGAAGCTCCGTAAAGTGCCAAATGTTTTACCGTAGAAAGCATGGTATGTGGTGCAGTAAAATCGTCTCCCTGGTAACCTTCTACCATGGCTTTAGCTACCTGAGATCCTAAATAAGGATCTTCACCTGCACCTTCTGCGATACGCCCCCATCTTGGGTCGCGAGCTATATCTACCATTGGAGAAAAATTCCAGTTAATTCCATCGGCGGTAGCTTCTTTTGCCGCAATTTGTGCCGTCTCTTTAATAAGTTCCATATCCCAACTAGAGGAAAGTCCTAGTGGAATTGGGAAAGTAGTTTTATACCCATGAATAACATCAGATCCTATTAGCAAAGGAATACCCAAACGCGAGTTTTCCACGGCCAATTGCTGTGCCTGCCTTACTTTTTCGGGGCTGGAAACACCAAAAACACCTCCAACATTTCCCGCTTTAATTTTAGTTTCTACATCTTCACTCACCACCGATCCGGTAGCTACACCACCTCCGGGAGTAACCAGGTTTAACTGACCTATTTTCTCCTCCAGTGTCATTTTTGTTAATAGTTCCTCAACCTCAGGTATTCTTTCCTGGGCATTTAGAAACGAGAGCCCCATAAGCATTACAAGACTCATTGATAGATAAACTCTCCTCATTTTTTCCTTTTCTTTTAAATTATTTTTTTTTGATTATTTCACTTTTACTACTTCAGAGCTTTTAGAAATCCCATTTTCATTAAAGGCTTCAATACTGAAATAATATTCTGTATCCCGATCCAGGCTACGCATAAAATGTTCGCTCTTCTCGTACACTAACCAGGAATGGTATAATTTGTTTGGTGCAATTCCCCAGCGAATATTGTAGCCCTGAGCTCCCTTTACCTCATCCCATTTCAAAGAGATATCCCTCCTGTCTTCCTGGCGGATAATTTCGAAGTTTTTCACCTTCGCCGGCTTTTTACCAAAACCTTTTCCAAAGACCCTAATTTCAGATAAAGCCAGGTTATTCCCGGGAACTTCAATATTTTTATAGCGCACATATTTCGCTTTCACAGCCTTATTAAGTGGAATATAGGCATTGGGTGTATCTTTAAAGCTTTCGCTTCTGTCTACAATAGTTTTCCAGTTTTTACCATCTTCTGAAACTTCCAGGGTAAACCTATGCCGTAAACCCTCGGTTCGGGTATAAATTCCGGATTCCTGATCGTGAAAATTTAATTGAAAAGCATAAATTTTTCCCGGAGAGAGCATTTCTATCTCTACCCATTGCTGATTGTTATTTGCTTCGGCGACCCAGAAAGATTTAGGGCTTTCATCGGTTAATACTTTCGAGATTATCTTTCCCTTACTATTCTTTTCCAATGGCATTTCTTTAATATCAAAATCGCCATCGGTAGCGGTACTTTTACTTATCTGCATTTGCGAAGAAGACACTGTGGCTTTCCCTCTATAAGAAAGCAGCATCCAACCATTATGCTGTCCCGCTTTGGTAGGATGTTTGGGCCCGTGAAGTGGATAATCCCCATAAGCGGTAATGGTGTACATTAAGCCTTCCTTATCAAAATAAGTTGGGAACATAGCCAACCTTCTTTCCCAGTGAGAATTAGAAGCAAGGGCCATAGTTGCAAAATGCCAATATTGACCGTTTTTTTGTTTCATAGTAATCCCGTGGCCGGCCCCATTGGTGAACCCGCCGGGTTTAAAGCTCATGGGATTGTTCTTCATATAAGTGAATGGCCCAAGTGGTGAATCGCTAACATAGGCAGCATCGGCATATACGTTAAACTGTGTACCGGGTGCGGCATATTGCAAATAGTATTTACCATTGTGTTTGGTCATGGAAGCTCCTTCCATATAGCCTTCTTTTAAAGTGGGGTGATAATTGTTTTCTCCAAAGCGTTCCCAGCCGTGCTCTTCTTCTACAAGATTAATAAGCTCTTTTTCAACACCAGTTTCAATAAACCGATTGTCTTTATCCAGCATCTTTACTTTTAAAGGATGCACATTGGAGGAACCCCAATATAAATAGGCCTTCCCGTCATCATCAATAAACAATTCGGAATCCTGGATATTTGTTGAAATAGATGCAGTAGGTGTCCATTCTCCTTTTTTAGGGTCATCGGTATACAGAATACTCCCATAACCGGCCGGATCTCCTGCAAAATAAACCAATGAATCTTTATAATTAAAAGCAGTTGGCGCATTAGAGCCTTCAAAGAACCATTGTTTTGGCTTTATAAATTCCCAATTTATTAGATCTTTAGAATGCCAATAACCGAATGACCGGGTAACAAACATATAATACTCCCCCCTGTATTCAATAACTGCAGGATCTGCCCCAGAGCGATAAGAAATATCCCTATGGGAATTGTAAACCATATAGGTATAGTCTATATCTAAAGGATTGATATAGGTTTCCGGGATTACTTCTTCTGTTTCCTGTGCAGAAGCAACACTCGTAAACAACAAAATCACTGCAGTAAATAAGTAATTAAGTTTTTTCATTTTCTCCCTCATTATTATTGGTTCGACTTATCGAATGAAAACAACCAGGGTAATAAATTAGGCTCTGCAAATGCTGAGTCCCAACTATTGTGATTATCATTTGGGTATAGCGAAAGTTTGGCATTACCACCGTAATGATTAATAGATCGAGCCATGGCTTCAGAATATTCCGGAAGAACTACCTTATCTTTTTTTCCGTGGAAAAGCCAAATATTAAATCCTTCGGGATATTCCTTAGCAATTTCAGGATTGGCACCACCACAAATAGCAAAAGCAGCGGCAAACATTTCAGGTTTTTTATAAATTATTTCAAAAGTTCCCATTCCTCCCATGGAAAGTCCGCCAACGTAAATTCGGTTTTTATCCACATAATTTTCAGCAGTTATTTTATCCATCAGTTCCATAACTAACTGTAATGATGTTGTAGCGGGCTTTTTATTCATATAACCAAATTGAAAAGGAATGGTATCACGGTTCACTTCTACCTTTGCCCAGTAATCTTCTTTTGGTGACTGCGGAAAAATAACTATTGCAGGAAATTCTTCCTGATTGTTTAGAAACAACTCACTACCGTGCATTAATTGTGAGTGATTATCACTACCTCTCTCCCCTGCCCCATGAAGAAACAAAACCACAGGATATTCTTTTTCTTCAGAAAAATTCTTCGGAAAAAGAATACGGTATTTCAGGGTATCAGAATCTTTAATAAAGTGCTCCTTTTTAAAAGCTTCTTTTTCCTGTGCTCCTACTGAAGACGGTACAATTAGTAAAGCAACCAGAAAAACTACTAAAACATGTACAAACCTATTTTTCATATTTATTATTATTTATATTAATCTTACAAAATTTAAGTTTTTGTAAGATTTAGTGTTAGTAAGAGAACCCAAGTTTATCCAGTCCTTCCTGTATTTCGGGGGCTCCCATAAACAAGTTCCAAATAAGTCCTGATCTATAATTCTCTATCATTACCACCATAGGACCCTGGTCTATAGCCAGGTATCTTTGGGCTACCCAGTTTTCATCTTCTAAACTATAGGCATCATAAAATCCGGCCGGTCCCCAAAGCAAGTCGTTTTGATCTTCAAAAAAGTAACGCATGGCTTTTAGGGAAAGCTCTGGAGTATAAGCAATAGAGCTAATGGCGGCAGTTGGAGAAACCACTCCACGATCATTATCGGGTGAATGGGCCGTGTAACCTATTCCATTATCTTCGTTTCTGGTATAACTGGCAGTTAAGCCCCAGGAGTTTTCGTTATAAGTTTCAAAACCCTTAGGGTTCTCCTGAGCGTATTCATAATTAATTTTGGTATGGTTTACATTTAAATCCCAATAATTAGCATATTTATCTTTCAGGCCTTTGGGATTTAAGCCCAAATAAGAATAATGTGCCCAAAAGAGCGGTCCTGCTTTATCTCCACTAGTATTATGTTTTAAAACCAGGGGAATTCCGTATGCTTCTTTATCGCTAACTATGTTTCCGCTACGCGCCCAGCCTTCGTGATATGCTTTAGCATCAATGGCATGATCTGGAGACGAAGCAGCCATCACATAAGTAATTAAACATTCGTTATAACCTTCTATCATAAAATCCATTTCCCACTGATATTCTGGAGACCAGTGCCAGTATAGTCCATTTTTATTATTGGTATACCATTCCCACTCTATACTCTTCCAGAGCGCATCATATTTTTCGGCAACTGCTTTTTCCTTTTCATTTCCATTTTTCAGGTATTCACGAACAACAATAAAGCCCTGGGCCAAAAATGAAGTTTCAACAAGATCTCCCCCATTATCTTTCTCACTAAAAGCCTGGGTTTCGCCTGTTTTTCCGTTTAACCAATGTGCCCAAACCCCATGAAATCTTGGGGCATTGTCTAAAAAATCGGCAATTTTATCGAGGCGGGCTACAGCAGAGTCTCGCGGAATCCATTCCCGTTCCATCCCCGAAACTATAGCCATAAGTCCGAAGCCGGAACCTCCTGTAGTTACTACATGGGCATCGTTTTTCGGATATTCCCCATCGGGGTGATAACGTTCCCGGGCCATACCGGAATTTGGCTCGGCATAGTCCCAAAAATATTTTAAGGTTTGCCTTTGAACCGTATCCAGTAATTCTTCTTTTGAAAGGGATAGAGTTTTATTTTTGTTTAAGTCCTTTTCTTCTTTTTTTGATTCATTTTTACAGCTTAATAGCAAAAAACCAATAAGAAAAATACTTAAAACTGATTTATAGTTAGTCATTTTGTATAATTTTTAATTTTCGGAATTAATAATTAAACCCCAGTTTGTTTAAACCGGTTTGTATTTGTTTTGAAAATATAATTCTCAAAATATAACTGCTACTAAGTTGTTGTAGCTACTTCAAAAATTGCATACAAAGCCCTTTACCAAGCCAATAAATAATGGTACTTGATTTTAAAAATATTCTTGAAAGATATTTTAAAGTTCCGCGACCATGCATGCCGCGGAACCTAAAATTTTATATTTACTACCAACCCGGATTTTGTTCCATGTCTGGTGTTTGGATTATTTGATTCTCAGGAATAGGAAATAAATAATGTTTTTCCTGGAAATCCTTACCGTGTGCAGCCATTGCTTCAGGTGCCTGGCCGGTACGAAGAAGATCAAACCAACGATCGTGTTCAAAAGCAAGCTCCAACCTTCTTTCGTTCCATATTTTTTCGATTAATTCTTGCTGGGCAAGTCCACTTACGGGTTCAAGCTCTACCCTTTCACGTACAAGGTTAAGTGCTTCCGTGGCAGCTTGAAGGTTACCTATCTGTGCTTCTGCTTCCGCCTTTATTAAAAGGATTTCGGCATATCTAAGTACACGAATATTTTTATCTCCATCGCCATCACCAACACTTGCACTAGAATAAGCCTTTTCGCTATAACGTGGGTTTTCTACAGAGGCACTAACTTCCCGGCCATCCCATAGGGTCTCCCCTGCAAAAATTATTGTGGCATTTTTTCTAATTTCATCGCCTTCGGCATCAAAAGCTTCTACAAGATTTTCAGAAGGAGTATTGAACCCCCAGCCCCAACCGCTGGTACCTCTTGCACCCTGGGTTTGTGAATATTGTTGAACACCATGGGCAATAGATTCTCCACGCGCCTGAATTTCAAAAATAGATTCCACACCGTTTTCAGAATATTCTCTCCATACATCTTCATAATTTGGTTCCAGGCTATACTCTCCCGAAGAGATTACTCCATTTGCCTGTTCTATAGCTTCACTCCATTCTTCCTGATATAAATGTACCTTAGCCAGTAGCCCTTGAGCTGCACCACGTGTTGCCCTACCTAAATCTTGTGCTGAATATTCACTCTTAGCCGGTAAAACACCAATAGCATCTATTAAATCCTGTTCGATATACTCGTAAACTTGCTCCTGGGTATTCCGGGAAGATAAATCTACGTCCTGATCTACTACTGCTTCACCGTTTACAAATTCTATTTCACCCTGAATAGTAACTCCACCAAAACTTCTTACAAGAAAAAAATAAGTGTAAGCCCTAAGAAATTTAGCCTCTGCAATTAGCCTATCTGTATTAGTACCTCCTTCTTCCTGAGCAAATGCAATAGCATAATTTGCACGGCCTATAGTTTTGTACCAATGTTCCCACATGGTAGCGCTTGAGGGTACGGTACTTGTAAATTCCAAATCATCCAGTAATTGCTTATCAGTCCCTGTATCTGTTGGCGAACTTCCTTTATCTGCATTATCTGAAATTATTTCAGTAATTCCAAGGTAAGCAAATGCGTAATCAAATTCAGTAAACATTCCGTAAATCCCAGTCACAAAATCGTCAGGGGTAAAATTCTCGTCTCTGTCTTCTGCATCAATATTTTCCCTGGCATCAACCTCCAGGAACTCTTCACTACAGCCAATACTCATAAAAGTGGCGAAAGTGAAAACTGCTATTTTATATAATCGTTTCATATACGCTATTGTTAAATTTTATAATTGAATATTAAAACCAAACAGGAATGTACTGGTTAATGGGTATGCCGAAAGCTCTATACCAGTGGTTCTATATGGTCCTTGAGCATTGGTATCATTAGGGTCGTAACCGGAGATTTCTGGGGTAAAACCTGAATATTTTGTAAAAATAAATGGATTCTGAGCTGATACATATACTCTGGCCTTTGAAATAAACCTGGTCATTTCAGGGAAAGTATAACCCAATGTTATATTATTAATCCTAAAGAAATCACCATCTTCCAGGTAGTAATCTGAGGCTCTGGCATCACGATCTGCTCCCGGATTAACATTTGTGCTTCCCGGCCCGGTCCATCTATCATTAAAGACCGATACAGGCACATTTTCACCACCAATCCTTGTATTTAAGAGCGCATTGTAAACCTTGTTGCCTCCTGCGCCATAACCATCTAAACTAAAGTCCCAGTTTCTATAATTAAAACCAATATTTAACCCGTAATTATATTTTGGTATATAAGAGCCATGATAAGTTTTATCACGGTCATCTATTACGCCATCGTTATTTTGGTCGGTATACCTTAAATGTCCCGGTCTTGCTCCCCCTATAGAAGCATTATTATCTATTTCTTCTTGCGTTTGCCATACTCCTTCGGCTTCAAATAACCACCAGGAACCTAAGGGTTGCCCTTCGGCTAAACGCTTAGTAATTTGCCCATTACCAAGATCTCCACCCAATTGGCCTTCATAATTTCGCTGCACACTTTCAACAGTGTTTTTATTGAATGAGAAATTACTCCCAATACTATAACTAAAATCCTCTGAAATCTCATCACTCCAGTTTATAGCAAATTCGAAACCTTCATTTATCACTTCTGCTCCGTGATCAAAGAAGTTTGTAGAAAATGTAGAATTCAACAAGGGACGAACCTCAAGAATAGTATTCTCTGTAGTACGCAGATAGTAGTCTAAACTACCCGTTAATTTGTAATCGAATAATTCGTAGTCTAAACCGGCACTATATTCACTAACAACTTCCCAGCTAAGGTTTTGAGCAGGAGAGCCAATATATGCACCAAATATTAGGTCCTGACCCGGCCCAAACACATAATTTTGCTCTCCACTATCGGGATCGGTAAGAATTTGAGTTGAATTTAGTGGTACATTGGCATTTCCTAATTCCCCCCAAGATCCTCTTAACTTCAAAAAGTTTATGGTTTCGTTATTTGCAAGGAATTCTTCTTCAGTAAGCGTCCACCCTACACCAAGAGCTGGAAATGTCCCCCAGTAATTGGCATTATTTTGAAAAGTACTTGATCCATCACGTCTTAAGGTACCGGTAAAATAATACTTTCTATTAAAGTTATACTGAACCCTTCCAAAATACGAAAGGAAATTTGTTGGGGTTAGATAGGTTTGATTAACCTGTTTATCGTATTGATCACTAGCGTGCTTTAAACTCCAGTATTGCTTTTGCTCCGGAACATCCCATGCTCGATAATCATCTCTCATGCCAATTCCTATTTGCTCCTTAGACCCTCCTAAAGTAACATCAAGGTTATGCTTACCAAAATTGGTATTATAATTTATAAAATTATCCCAGTTATATTTATAATTCTCACTAGAATTAAAAGACAATTCGTTATATGCATATTGCAACTGTTCAGGATTTTGAGCTTTTAAATTTTCAAATTCCTCTACGGTTCTGGTAGGATCACTATTTAACCAACGTTGCTGAATCGGGTTGTATACCCGGCCCCTTGCAAATTCTTTTCTTGCACCAAACCGAGATGTAAAAGTAATATCATCGGTAATAGAGAGTTCAGCTGTTACACTTCCCTGTAATCTAACAGAATTAAATCTTTCATTTTGAAAAGCCACATCAGCAACAGGGTTTCCGTGACTGGTTAAATTCCCAATACTTTCCCCGGGCCCTGCTATATATGTTGCTTCGCCGGTAGCTCTGTTATAATAAGAACCTCCATATCTTCCATTTGGATAAAAAACAGGAACCAAAGGAGATTGACGATAGGCAGTATTAAAAGCCCCGTAAGGTTTGCGGTTTTCGTTCCTGGTAGAAATATTTAGATTTTGAGTGATTTTTAGGCGATCTTCAAATAACTTAAAGGTATTGTTACTTGTAATTGTAGATCTTCTAAATTTTTGATCTTCCAGCAAGCCTTGCTCTTCATAATAATCGTAACTAAAAAAGTAATTAATATTTTCGCCTCCGCCATTAATATCGAAAACCGTATTATTTACAAAGCCTGTTTGCAGCACCTCGTCATACCAATCTGTATTATACTCTTGGGTTTGGTTTAATTGGTCTCCCCCAATAGCCGCATTTTCTTCGTTAAAGTAAGTAATATACTGGCTGGCATTTGCCATCTCAACCTGATTCAGGATTGGTTTGGCACCAAAGAAGCTTCTAAAATTCATTTTTGCTTTCCCAGACTTCCCTTGTTTTGTAGTAACGATTATCACTCCGTTAGCTGCTCTAACACCATAAATTGCTGCGGAAGAGGCATCCTTTAAAAAATCCATAGATTCTATATTAGAAGGACTAATGTTAGTAATATCATTAACAGGTACCCCATCTACAACATACAAAGGATCACGACCACCCAATGCAGTCCCCAGTCCACGTATTGCAACGGTAGGAGTTGATCCAGGTGCATCACTGTTAATAATATTTACACCCGCTACTTTACCTTGCAAAGCCTGAGCAGCATTAGAGGCCGGCTGCCTGGTAATTTCCTCTGAAGAAACCTGACTTATTGCTCCGGTTAGATCCTGCTTTTTCTGACGGCCATACCCAACTACCACCACTTCCTCAAGCTGATCGGTATCTTCTTCTAAGGCAATAGTATAAGTGTTATTAGCACTTATAGTAAACTCCTGCGGAAGAAATCCCAAAAAGGTTACTCGTACCACATCCCCCTCTTCAACATTTTCCAGAGTAAAATTTCCGTCAAAGTCGGTTACATCATAAATTTCTTTATCAATTACCTTTACTTCGGCTCCCGGTAAAGGTATTTCATTTTGGTCCGTTATAACACCTGAAACTGTTTTGCCTTCCTGAGCGAAGCCAAAACCAGATAAAAGGACCATACAAATGGTGAATAATTTTAATTTCATACGGTTCAAATTTTACTGAATTTTAGAAGAAAGATACAACCAAGACCGGTTTTTACGCAAACGATATAGTACACTACTGCTACATCAAAAATATTGAGATAACAAACAACTAATAATCAATAATATACACATGTTTAGAAGTAGTTTTTTAACAGCAATAAAAACCTTTGACGTAGTCTTGATGTAGTGTTTTTTTGTTAAAATATGGGCTTTAAATAACGAAACTAGTAATTTTTAATGAGGAAATTTGTCAAATTTTCGTTCTTATTTAGTCCCATTTTTTTTCGTAATCTATAACGATGTACTTCCACACCACGAACAGAAATTCCCATTAGAGGAGCAATTTCTTTAGAGGTAAGATTCATTTTTAAATAAGAACAAAGTTTTAAATCCTTACTCGTTAGTTTGGGGTAGGTTTTTAAAATATCCTTAAAAAAATCTTCGTGCAATTCATTAAAATTCGTTTCAAAGACTTTCCATTCATCCTTGTTTCTTATTGCACGGTTTATCTTATTTAAAATATGTTTCTTTTTAAATTGATTGGAAAAATTGGTCTTATCCTTACTCAATTCATTTTGAATCTCCATAAGCATCTCATTTTTCTTAGCCGCAACCAAGGTAGTATTGGCAAGTTCCTTACGTTTCAGGTTAATCTCATTTACAAGACGCTCTTTTTCTAATTTGTTAATACGCTCCTGATGCTCCTTTTCAAATTTTTCTTCAAGCAAGGATTGATGTTTCCTTAATTTAAGCCGGTTAAACCAATACATAGACGCGAGAATTACCAAAAAACAGAAAACATAGGCTATTTTCATGGCATTTGAGAGATACCAGGGTGGTTGAATACTAAAACTAAAGCTATTCCTTTTCGCAATATGAGCCTGAGGGCCCATAGCTAAAAGCTCTAATTCATAATCGCCATGACTTAAATTTTGTAGGTTTATAACTCCGTTAACCACCTTACCACTAAGCGTATCCTCACCTTTTAATTTATAATTTAAACCCATGGCCCCAGAGGTCGGAAAAGAAGTTTGTACATTTAAATCTCTTGAGTTTTTATAAGCCATTACCGGCTTTTCCCCCAGTTCTACACGTCCATTTGCATTAAAAAAACCTTTTACTTTGGGGGTGCTCACGGGTGTTTGCCCCAAACCTTTTATAAACTTCCTTAAATCTATTCGGGCAAAACCATCATTTAAGACCACATAATATATTGAATCTCCATTCTTTATAATCTTCTCATAATTTTTCACCAACCTATTCCCTAAGCTTTCTGGAGCAATTATTATAGTGTTCTCAAAGTCTGTGAACTTTAAGCTATTATTTTCGGTATCGCTAAACCAATAAGAACCTGCATCTTTAAAAAGCATTTTATGTTTTCTAAACGCTTTTAATTCTTCAAAAATATCCAGAGAGTCTTTAAATGGATTATACTTAAACCAACGATCTCCGTTAAATATGGCCAATTGATTATTAATCTTGGAAATGTTGGTATTAATACTATTCCCACCATCGGGCATAGCTATTTTTTTAACAAAATTGGTTTGCGCAAAATTATTCTCAAAACCAGCCCTATAAAGACCTTCGTACGGATGCACGGCCCATAGGGTATTTTCATTCTCAAAAACAACATTCTTAACAGGAAAATCCAGGCTATCTAATTGATAAATACTGTCTTTTAAAGGGTTTAGTTTCCTAAGCCCCGTATAACTACTAATTAAGTAATTACTCGCAGAATAGGAGATTTCATCTATCTTATAACTCCCTGTCGCAGTTTCAACCGGATACAAACTATTTTCTTTAATAAAATATGTCCCGGAGTTATGGTTTACAAATAAAGTATTATTAAGAATTTTTAAATTCCAGGTGTGCCCTTCAGAGCCGTCAATAATCTGAAGTTTGTTATTATTAAAATTATAAACTCCGGTATTACTTGCCAGGTACATTTTAGTTTCGTGAAATTCAAGGTCGTACACCGCACCCAATTCTCCCGTATCATCGGTATAGAAGTTAATCGGTGAATCTATTTCAATGCGATCTATTCCATTATCGAGGCCTAACCAAATATTGCCGTATTTCTCTACAAAACTTAAAACAGTATTATTTTGAAGTCCATTATTCCTATTTAAAATATTGTAACTATTATTCTTTAAATCGTAATTTATAAGGCCATTTTTAACCGTACCCAATAGCAATCTCTCATTATCTAAAGCAAGAATATGGTTTAGTTCAGAACGTTTTAACTCATCTGTTAAATTACTATCTCCAAAAGTCGAAAAAGTGTCACCGTTGTACCTATATAAATTATCCTTTGTTCCTATAACTAGATTCTGCCCGCTCACAGCCATATCAACAACTATTTCCCCTTGTAAAAGTTCCTGGTTAGGTATATTCTTCAAATCATTATCGGCACTTAAGATGTGAAGCCCGCTTCTCCCTAATGCCACCACAAGCTGATTTTTATAAACAATCATTTTATTGCTAATCACATTTTGAACCGGTTCAACGGTATCTTGGCTATATCTATAAATCGCGCCAAAAGACCTAAAATAAATGTCGCCTTTAAATTCAAGAATTTCCCAAAACTCTTCGCTTTGCATTTTATAATCGCCAAGGTTTGGTATTAAAGAGGTATAGTACATTTTACCGGTACTATCTCTTTTCCAGTATCCAAATTCTTTATAAGACCCGGTAAAGATTCGGTCTTTATGTACGAAAACAGATCTAATAATACTACCATTGGGCAAAGGAAAAAGTTCCCATGATTGTCCATCATAGCTAAGTAACCCCTGATTATTGGCGGCATAAATTACACCTTCTTCATCTACATCAATATCCCAGTTTTGACTAGCTGCATTATAATTAGTAGCCAAATAATTATGTATAGGCGGGGTAAGTTGTTGTCCTATAAGGCTGGAGTACTGCAAAACAAAGAAGAAAGCAGTAATTATATTCAGGATAGAGCGCTTCATAAATTCTATTTGTGCAGTTTTTGTATAGTTATAATTTAAGACAAAAATACATACTTTTTGTACTTTGGAACTTTCTCAATTTAAAAACATATTGGTATGATATTTAAAAAGGCGTTTCCCTTAATTTTGGGTTTTATATGTATAGGTATTTCTATTATTTCCTGTAAGAATAATTCAGAAGAAAAGAAATTAGATAAAGACGAAACAAACAAGCGTCCAAACATTGTGTTTATAATGACCGATGATCATGCTGCGCAAGCTATTAGTGCCTATGGCCATCCCATAAGCAAATTAGCGCCTACGCCAAACATAGATCGTATTGCCAAAAACGGGGTAACCTTTAAAAATAATTTTTGTACAAACTCTATTTGTGGCCCCAGTCGTGCCGTAATACTTACCGGTAAACATAGTCATCTAAATGGTTTTAGAATGAATGGTGAAACCTTTGATGGTTCCCAACCTACACTCCCAAAACACCTACAAAAAGCGGGCTACCAAACAGCATTGTTTGGAAAATGGCACCTACATGGTTCACCGCAGGGTTTTGACGATTGGAATATTCTTGTAGACCAGGGAAATTATTACAATCCCGATTTCATAAAAAATAAAGATACCACCAGAATTGAAGGATACGCCACAGATATTATCACCGAAATGGGCTTAGACTGGCTAAAGAACAACAGGGATAAAGAAAAACCATTTATGCTTATGGTACAGCATAAAGCACCTCACAGAAATTGGATGCCGGCTTTGAGGCATATCAACAAATACGACTCTATTGAATTTCCACTACCAAAAAGCTATTTTTCAGATCACCAGGGACAGCCGGCTGCACAAGAACAATTGCAAACAATCTATAAAGATATGTATGAAGGTCATGATCTTAAAATGACTATAGCAAAAGGCAGCGATTCGCTAAGACATAACCCCTGGAAAACCGATTTTGAAAGAATGACCAAAGCACAAAGGGAAGCCTGGGACAACGCCTACCGACCTAAAAATGATGCTTTTCACGATGCTAATTTATCGGGAAAAGAACTTGCTAAATGGAAAGCTCAGCGCTATTTAAGAGATTATCTAGCCACCGTAGCCTCGGTAGATGAAGGGGTAGGGAAAATTTTAGACTACCTGGAAACAACTGGTTTGGCTGAAAACACCTTAATTGTTTACACTACAGATCAGGGATTCTATCTAGGGGAAAAAGGCTTTTTTGATAAACGTTTTATGTATGAAGAATCTCTTGCCATGCCTATGTTAATGCAACTACCCGGTGAGATAGAAGCAGGAAGCGAAATTGATGCTTTAACACAAAATCTAGACTTCGCTCCTACTTTCCTTGACTTCGCCAATGCAGAAATTCCAAAAGAAATGCAGGGCAATTCTTTTCGCCCTTTACTGAACAATGCCATTTCAAATAAAGATTTTAGGGATGCAATCTATTACCATTACTACGATTTTCCTGCTTTTCACATGGTTAAAAGACATTATGGAATTAGAACCCATCGGTTTAAACTTATGCATTTTTATGATGATATAGATGTATGGGAAATGTACGATTTACAAGAAGACCCTAATGAGGTAAACAATATCTATAAGCATCCGGATTATGCTAAGGTTAGAAAAGATTTACACTCCAGGCTGGATTCTCTTCAGCAGAATTATGGGGTAACCGAGGAAGAATTCGCTACAACGCCCAAAGAGAAGGTAAATCAGGCGTATAGAAATTTTGCGCGAATGGCAGGAGAAAAGCCAGAAAATTATTCCGGATATAAAAAAGAGCAATAAAAAATAACAGCGAATAAGTAATTATTCCTATTTGTTGGATTTTTTCCTACATTTGAATCAAATTTCAATAATTATGAGGTTTGATAGAATTGAGGAAAAATTAGAAATTCTGGCCGATGCTGCCAAATATGATGTCTCCTGCTCCAGTAGTGGCAGCAAACGCAGCAATAAAAATAAGGGGCTTGGAAACTCAGATGGAATGGGCATTTGCCATTCCTATACGCCAGATGGGCGCTGCGTTTCCTTGCTTAAAATTTTGCTTACCAATCATTGTATTTTTGATTGTGCCTATTGCGTTACCCGCCGTAGCAACGATATAAAAAGAGCTGCTTTTAAAGTTCAGGAAGTAGTAGACTTAACTATCAATTTCTACCGAAGAAATTATATTGAAGGCCTGTTTTTAAGTTCGGGGATTTTTAAAAATGCCGACTTTACAATGGAGCGTCTTATACAAGTGGCCAAAAAACTGCGCCTGGAAGAAAACTTTAATGGTTATATACACTTAAAATCTATTCCCGGCGCAAGTGACGAACTTATGAGGGAGGCCGGCCTATATGCCGATAGGCTAAGTGTTAATATTGAAATACCAACGGTTTCCGGACTAAAAAAACTGGCCCCGGAAAAAGATCATTCAGATTTCATTAAACCCATGAAGAAGGTGAAAAATGAAATAATTCAATACAATTCAGAAAAGAAACTCATTAAAAGCACTCCCAAATATGCCCCCGCCGGCCAAAGTACCCAAATGATAGTTGGTGCATCAGGCGAAAGTGATCGCGAAATAATGCTTTCGGCAAATTATTTTTATAAAAACTATAATATGAAAAGGGTATATTATTCGGGTTATGTACCCATAAGTAACGATCCCAGGCTGCCTTCCCTGGGTTCCCAGGTTCCTATGCTAAGGGAAAACCGTCTTTATCAAACCGATTGGTTAATGCGCTTTTATGGTTTTGATGTAAATGAGTTATTGAACCAACAATTTCCTAATTTAGATGTAGAAGTAGACCCAAAACTAAGTTGGGCACTAAGAAATCAACATCAATTTCCGGTAGATGTGAATAGCGCCGAAAAAGAAATGCTACTAAGAATACCGGGGGTTGGATTAAAATCTGTACATAAAATACTTCAAGCCAGAAAATTTAGAAAGCTCAATTACGATCATTTAAAAGCCATAGGGGTAGCCTTAAACCGGGCACGATATTTTATAATTTGTGATGGTCGTGGATGGGAGAAACAAGATCTGAGCGCGAGCAGAATAAAATCTTTAATCTTACGAAATTCGGCCGGAAAGTTTAGAAAGGAGTACAGCAGCCAATTAAGTTTATTTTAAAATGAATTCACCCAAATGCCTATTGTACGATGGAACCTTTAAAGGTTTACTTACCTGCATTTTCGTAGCTTTTGATGAGAAATTGGAAGTGAATAATATTCTAGCTCCCGGCATTCACAAAACAGATATTTTTGCTGAAAATATTGAAGTAATTACAGACGAAACCAAAGCAAAACGTGTATGGCACGGATTCCAAAAGTTTGCCAACCATCGCAGTCAAAACGCAGTATATTACGCCTACTTGAGTGAGTTACCTAAAATTGAACTTGACATTTTAAGGTATTTTCAACATACCTTTAAAACTAAGGCTAACATTCACGGCGATTTTACAAATAAACACGTCCTAAAAATTGCACAAACCGCTAAAAAGGTAGGAAGGGAGAAACATAGAATGGAAGCTTTTGTTCGTTTTCAGCTAACAAAGGATAAAATTTATTTTGCCAATATTGAACCAGATTTTAACGTACTACCTTTAATTGAAAAGCATTTTACTTCCCGCTATAGCGATCAGCAATGGATTATTTATGACCTAAAACGAAAATTTGGCCTCTATTACGATCTCCAAAAAGCGCAAATAATTCAAATTAATTTCTCAAAAAATCTGTCTTTATCAGAAGAAAAAACACGAATATTTGATACATCAGAGATAGAATTTCAGAAATTATGGAAGAAATATTTTGAAGCAACTACCATTGAATCCCGCATAAACACAAGGCTTCACCTACAACACGTACCAAAAAGATATTGGAGATATTTGAGTGAAAAGAATCCCTTGCATAAATAAAAAATAGTTTACATTTGTTTCTTCAACTAATTAAACAAATTCTAACATGAAAAAATTATTTTTACTGTTTGCAGTTGCAACAATGTCTCTTTCTATCTATTCTTGTAGAGAAACTACTGAAGAAAAAACTGAAGACGCTATGGAGTCTGCAGGTGAAGATTTAGAAAATGCAGCTGAAGAGGCCGGAAACGAAATTGAAGAGGCCGGAAATGAAATCGAAGCAGAGGCTGAAGAAGCTGAAGCTGAAATGGAAGAAGAAATGAACGAAGACGATAACATGTAATCGTCTTGCTTCTTAAAAATGCTAAAGGCTGCTTTCCTTAAAGAAAGCAGCTTTTTTTTATTAAACCTAAAAGTAAAACAATGAAAAAGTTACTATTAATTATGGTGGCCGTTTGGGCTATAAGCCTATCTTCCTGTCGGGAAACTACCCAGAAAAAAACAGAAGATGCCGTAGAAGCAATTGGCAAAGACATTGAAGATAATGTAAAGAAAGCCGGTGATAAAGTTAAAGAAGGTACTGAAAAAATTAAGGAAGGTGCTAAGAAAGTAGAAGAAGGCGCTGAGAAACTTGAAAAGGAAATCGATGAAGAAATCGATAATTCCAGAGAACAATAATTAAAAGGGATTCTAAGTAAGGCTGTTTAAAGTTTTGCCCATAAGGCTAAGAAACAGCCTTATTTTTTACGTTCAATTACATAATTCACCATAAGTTCTAAAGATTCGCGGTAAGGAGAAGCCGGATATTTTTCCAGGATCACCAAAGCCTCCTGTTGAAACTCTTTCATACGCTTTACGGCATATTCCAGACCTCCCTTATCCTTTACAAACTGAATAACTTCATTTACCCGTTTTTTATTTTTATTATGATTCTTAACCGAATTAATTACCCAGGCTTTTTCCTTTTTGGTAGAATTATTCAGGGCATAGATTAATGGCAATGTCATTTTCTGCTCCTTAATATCTATTCCAGTGGGCTTTCCTATTTTCTCATCTCCATAATCAAAAAGGTCATCTTTTATCTGAAAAGCCATTCCTATTAATTCCCCAAATTTTCTCATTTCGGCAACCGCATTAGAATCGGGCTTTACCGACGCAGCACCTAAACTACAGCAAGCAGCGATAAGAGTAGCCGTTTTTTGCCTAATAATATCGTAATAAACTTCTTCAGTAATATCGAGTCTTCTAGCTTTTTCAATTTGCAACAACTCCCCTTCACTCATTTCCCTTACGGCAACTGAGATAATCTTCAATAAATCAAAATCGTTGTTATCTATAGAAAGCAACAAACCTTTAGAAAGTAAATAATCGCCCACCAAAACGGCAATTTTATTCTTCCACAAAGCATTTATACTAAAGAACCCCCGGCGACGGTTAGAGTCATCTACCACATCGTCATGAACCAAAGTGGCCGTATGTATAAGCTCTATTACTGAAGCTCCCCTATAAGTACGTTCGTTTACCTCGCCTTCTGAAACCATTTTGGCTACCAGGAAAACAAACATAGGTCGCATTTGTTTTCCTTTACGGTTTACAATATAATGAGTTATTCTATTAAGAAGTGCCACTTTAGAAGACATGGCTTCGAGGAACTTTTTTTCAAAAAGCTCCATCTCTTTCTCTACCGGAAGTTTTATTTGGGAAATTACTTTCATTAAGCCAGCAAAGATAATTATTTATACAGAATATTCAGTGATGCTTTTCTGCCAAAATCAAGATTATGAGCTAAGTTTGAGAGCTTATAAAAAAATAAAGCCTTAAGGAAGCTATGCCGACTTATTTGCCAACTGACCACAAGCAGCGTCTATATCTTTTCCACGAGATCTTCTAACGGTTACCGTAATTCCATTACGCTCTAAAATTTCCTGGTACATATCTGTAGCCTTAGACGAAGCCTGTTGAAAGCTACCATCGTCTATTGGGTTATACTCAATCAAATTCACCTTGCACGGCACATAATTGCAGAACCGAACCAGGGCTTCGGCATCCTTTCTTGTGTCATTAATATCCTTCCAAACAATATACTCGTAAGTAATTCGGCTTTTGGTTTTAGAGTACCAGTACTCTAAAGACTCCCTTAAATCGTTTAAAGGAAAGGTTTCATTAAAAGGCATTATTTTGGTTCGAATCTCATCGGTTGCAGCGTGCAGAGAAACAGCAAGTTTTATCTTGGCTTCGTCATCTGCGAGTTTTTTAATTATTTTAGGCACGCCCGATGTAGAAATCGTAATTCGCTTTGGGGACATGCCCAAACCTTCGGGAGAGGTAATTTTTTCGACCGCTTTCATAACATTCTTGTAGTTCATAAGCGGTTCTCCCATCCCCATAAACACAATGTTGCTCAAGGGCCTGTCAAAATACAACCGGCTTTCATTGTCTATAGCAACTACCTGGTCATAAATCTCATCAGGATTTAGGTTACGCATTCTTTTTAAGCGAGCAGTTGCACAAAATTGGCAATCTAAGCTACAACCAACCTGAGAAGAAACGCAAGCTGTAGTTCTGGTGGCGGTAGGAATTAATACCGATTCTACGGTGAGCTGATCGTGCAGCTTTACCGCATTTTTAATAGTACCGTCGCTACTGCGCTGCATACGGTCTACCCGAATATGGTTTATCACAAAATTTTGGTCTAACATTTTTCGGGTAGCTTTGGAAATATTGGTCATTGCCTCAAAACTATGGGCCCCTTTGCTCCAAAGCCATTCATAAACCTGACTTCCACGAAAAGATTTATCGCCATTGGCAACAAAAAATTCCTGAAGCTGGGCCTTGGTAAGTGCTCGTATATCTTTCTTCTTGTTTTTCACGCTGCAAAAGTACTAAGAATTAAAGGATTTTTTAGTTAAGCCAAAGCTAAGTGTTTTAGATTGTGGCAATAACAAAGCTTAAAGTTAGAAGCCTGTGGATTAATACGGCTTTTGAAAGTTACGTAATACGTAAGATTTATCGTTATAAAATAAAGAGCCACGAATTTACCAAATAACTTAGTGAATTCGTGGCTTAAGATTATATTAAACAAAAACTAGATAATCAACATCGCGTCTCCGTAAGTATAGAAACGATACTTTTCCCTTACTGCTTCTTCATATGCACGCTTCATAAAATCGTGACCTGCAAAAGCGGAGATCATCATAAGAAGTGTAGATTTTGGTGTATGGAAATTAGTAATCATACAGTTTGCTATGCTAAAATCGTAAGGAGGAAAGATAAATTTATTGGTCCAGCCACTAAACTCATTTAATGTATGGTTTGAAGACACCGAGCTCTCCAACACACGCATTACTGTTGTACCCACGGCACAAACCCGTCTGTTTTCAAGTTTCGCTTTATTGATAGTTTCAGTAGCTTTCTTTTCTATAAATGCTTCTTCAGAATCCATTTTATGCTTACTAAGGTCTTCTACCTCAACCGGGCTAAAAGTTCCTAAACCAACGTGTAAAGTAACTTCAGCAAAATCTACTCCTTTAATTTCCAAACGCTTTAAAAGATGTTTAGAAAAGTGTAGTCCTGCGGTTGGCGCTGCTACAGCTCCCTCTTTTTTAGCATAAATAGTCTGGTAACGCTCCTGATCTTCAGGTTGAACATCTCGTTTTATATATTTTGGAAGTGGCGTTTCCCCCAGCTCTTTTAGTTTTTTCCTGAAATCTTCGTAAGAACCATCGTAAAGAAAACGAAGGGTCCTTCCACGAGAAGTAGTATTATCTATAACTTCTGCTACCAGGCTTTCGTCGTCCCCAAAATACAATTTGTTTCCAATTCTAATTTTTCTAGCCGGGTCTACCAGTACATCCCAAAGCTTGGTCTCCGGATTTAATTCTCTTAATAGGAAAACTTCAATTCGCGCCCCGGTTTTCTCTTTATTCCCATATAAACGTGCAGGAAACACCTTGGTATTATTAAGTACCATGACATCTTCTGGCTCGAAATAATCTAGAATATCTTTAAATTGTTTATGCTCAATTGTTTGTTCTTTTCGGTTTAGAACCATAAGCCTTGCTTCATCTCTGTTCTCTGAAGGATACTCGGCCAAAAGTTCATTCGGAAGTTCAAAATTGAAGTGTGAAAGTTTCATTCCCATAATTGAATTTTTAGAAGGCGCAAATATACAATCTCAAGATAGGGGTTGTCAAGTATTTAAGCGTTTATTTAAAAAATGCCTTTCATTTAGCACTTTCTCAGCTTAAAATTGAGTTTTTCAAAATCTTCCCAAAACCCGGGATAAGATTTTGACACCACTTCGGCATCTTCAATCTTAAAAGGAACTTTAAGTCCTAAAGGCGCAAAAGCCATGGCCATTCGATGATCGTTATAAGTGGCAACCGACACGTTTTCTTCAAAATCTTTTTTCGGAAATAATTCAAGGCTATCCTGGGTAATCTCTACCTGGCTACCAAATTTCTCAATCTCTGCTTTTAAAGCCTCCAACCTATCGGTTTCCTTAATTTTCAGGGTATGTAAACCGGTTAAATAACAAGGCACCTCCAGCGCTAAACAGGTTACCGCAATGGTTTGCGCAATATCAGGTGAATTTTGAAGATTTTCCTTTATATGCTTTGGTTTCGTACCGGGCTTTTTGGATAAAATAATATGATTATCTTCAAATTTAGTACTTACCCCAAATTGCTTATAGATATTAGAAAGGCAAGAATCTCCCTGTAAACTGGTTTCTCTATAGGTGCTTAATTTAAGTTCGGCTGATTCGCTTATGGCAGCAAGACTATAGTAGTAGGAAGCAGAACTCCAGTCTGATTCTACTGCCAAGCTTTGATCTTTTAATTGTTTTGCAGGTTCAATTTTAATAGTGTTCCCCTCAAAAACTCCTCTTACTCCGGCTCTTTGCAAAAGCTCTAAAGTCATTTTAATATAAGGGGTAGACGTAATTTCACCTTGTAAATTAATTTCAAGTCCGTTAGGCAAAGAAGGTGCAACCAGCATTAAAGCCGAAATATATTGACTGCTAATATTGGCTTCCAGACTTACTGTTTTTGCCGTAATCTTTTTACCCTTAATTCTAATTGGCGGATAACCTTCATTCTTTTCATAAGAGATATCGGCACCCATTGTTTTAAGGGCATCTACCAATAGTTTAACCGGGCGTTCTTTCATTCGTTTACTACCGGTTAAAACTACTTCCCTACCTTCTAAAGTGGCAAAATAGGCCGTTAAAAAACGCATAGCAGTACCGGCATGATGAATATCAATTAACTCACCTTCACTCTTAAGTGCCTTTTGCAAATAATGGGTATCGTCACTATTTGAAAGGTTGCTTATTTTTAAGTTTGGAAATAAAGCCTGAAGGATTAACAAGCGGTTAGACTCACTCTTAGATCCGGTTATATTAATATTAGCCGACAGATTTTCCTGGCTATTTGATATCTCTAAATTCATGAATTAACAGTATTAGCTTTTTGAATCTTTTTTGTTTTTTCCTCTAAACTGCCCAAATGAGATAATAAACCCATAAGCAAAAGCGGCAAAAAACTGCCCGAGGATAAACCTGAACAACTTTCCGTTTTCGGTTCGCTCGGTAAAATAGGCTTTAAAATGAAAGCCTCCATATTCAAACAGCATACTTACAATATCATAGACAATAAGAAAGCCCAGACCAAGAAACAAAACCGATTTCCAGAAGGCTTTTTTAGAGATCATCTCTTTGAATTTCATTATTTTAACTTTTGATTATTATGATGCCTGTCGTGATCCCTTTTTGTTTTTAGATCTAATTTTTTATCAAAAGCTTCCTGTAGATCAACTCCGGTTTGATTGGCAAGACAGAGCACCACAAACATAACATCTGCAAGTTCTTCCCCTAAGTCCTTTTCTTTATCTGATTCCTTTTCACTTTGCTCCCCATAACGTCTCGCAATAATTCGGGCTACCTCCCCTACTTCCTCGGTAAGTTGCGCCATATTGGTAAGCTCGTTAAAATACCGAACCCCATGTTCTTTTATCCAATCGTCTACTGCTTTTTGAGCGTGTTCTATGTTCATATTATTTCTAAGATTTTGACAAAACTATGGCTTCTGAATGTTTATTCACCATTTCAGCATAGAAATTTTTAAGCGCTTTATAGTCCTGTGCAATATAAACCATATCATTCATATCTAAAGAAGATTCTACCCTTAAAAATTTCCCATTTAAGGTTGCCACAAACTTAAAAACACCCGCCCCTTCTTTTAAATTAACGATAGCACTTTCGGGCAGGGATTCTACTTTATAACCATCGGGAATTAAAATATTTATAATCTTATCATTACTGGTTGGAAAGTCAAAAAATATGGGGTAGTTACGATCTTCCCCTTTAAACGGATTTTCGTGTAGCCCGGCAAAAACCATAGGTTTTAAATATATCTTCCCATTTATCTCCTCCATTTCATCCCTTAATTCAAAGTTGTAAGTTTGCCTAATGTTTTCCCCAATGGCTTCTTCTTTCGAAATATCCAGCCCCGAAACCACTATGTTCCCTTTATCTTCCTCCAGGATTTTTAGGTAATCCTTCTCAGCCAATCCAACATAACGATCCCTAAATTCTTTCGCATGTAGACCGCTTAAATCTCTTACCGATTTTCCTTTTAAAACCATGTTATCGTCAAATTGCATATTTAACATCGTTGTGTTCTGTGATTTTGCGTTAGGCATTAAACTCACCCAACCTGAAGTTCCATCTTCCCTTATAATTCTTCCCTGCCAGTTCATAGCCCTTGCCGGAAGCTCTCCTATTGCCGCATTCTTGTCTGTAGCGTCCAATAACAAAATATTATCCTCATTTTCTACAGCAGCTATCACATAATTAAAACCGTTTCGTGTAGGAAAAATTGGGATACCATGAGATT
The DNA here is from genome assembly GCF_015143665.1 of Salegentibacter sp. BLCTC. Taxonomy (NCBI): domain Bacteria; kingdom Pseudomonadati; phylum Bacteroidota; class Flavobacteriia; order Flavobacteriales; family Flavobacteriaceae; genus Salegentibacter; species Salegentibacter sp. BLCTC. The sequence goes on from NZ_WYEW01000008.1 coordinate 129,873, forward strand.
TGGTGCTTACTAAGACAGGGTTAGCATTAAAGCCGGCATATCTTAACATGCTCACTAATAATAAATTTATATCTCCCGTGTTTCCTTTTTCATCCTTATAAGCCGTTCTTGTTCCACTCTCTGCTTGAAAGCCTACGAAATCATTCCAGGCAATTTTACTCTTAACATACATAAAGATTTTAGCTAGTTTTTCAGCATTATCTTTAGATCCGGCAAGTAGTTCATCTAAGTCCTCATCAAAGAAGCCGGTTCTATTTACCTCTTGTTTTAAACCGGCATCATTATAAATGCTTTTAGCAACATCTTCCCAGGTACTGGCAAAACTTTCTATTGGTGAATTAGGAAATTTAGTGTATTGTAATTCCCACCTTAAATATGCTGCATAGTTTTGTAAATAATCTACATAAACTTCTTTCTTCAAAGGAGGAATATCATCTTTCTGAAACTTATAAAAATCCAGCAAATAGTCTAAACTACGCTGTTTATAATCTGTTTGAACAGTTCTTCCGGTGGTTCTGGTTTTTTGGGAGTAATTATAAGTAAAGCTCTCTTTAGTTTTATCGATAGGAAAAACTATGGGCGATTTAGGATTATAATGCATTCTAAAACCAAAAAATTCAGGAATTTTAATCTCGGCTTCCAATCTATTCACCGGAATTTCAAACTGAAGCGGCACATCGTCAATAGATGTCACAAATGGGGATCTTATAGTATACGTATATTCTATAACACTACCTTCGCTTACCGCAGGCATAGTGAATTTTGTCTTTAGTTTATATTTATTAGTTTCTTCTTTAAAAACACCATTTCTTTTTAGCTTTTCTTCAACAAGCTTCCCATCTACAATATTATAGGTAACCCCCTTAATAGCACTGACCTCTTCACTTTCTGATCCGTTTTGATATCCGGTTATTGTTTTATTTGCCCAGTCAAGACCCTCTTTATTATATATTTTAATACGTTCGTGTACCACGGTAACGAGCGTCAAACCGGTATTTTTTCTAATATCATAATAGACCAGGTGCTTTCTAAACAATACAGCCGCATTGGCCTCTTTATACTTTGGATGTTCTTTTTCAAGCACCTCTTCTTTGGATACCCTTCCGAATTTGTAATCCTGTGCCTGAAGTAAACACACCGAAAATAAACTAACAATAAGAATGTAAAAATGTTTCATAATATGATTAATTACTAACTAAAACTGCTTTTTGATTGGCATAAGATTTAATTTGGTTCATAAACTCCCTATACGAATTATACGCTGAACTTTTCCAGTTCCCCTCTTCCAAAACCAGTATTCTTTTTACATCTAGTTTGGTCTCATCTTCCTCTACAATACTGGTTTCCATAATTAGTTTACCGTATTCATTTTCGATGGTTATGGGCTCCGGAATTGACTCTACTTTAAACCCTGCCGGTAAGGTAAATTGAAAGTGATCTTTATAAGTCTTCCCCCTTTCAATTACCAATGGATGTTTACGAGATTCATTTCTGGGTAAATTAAAAGTTTTTGCTTTTAAAAAATTAACAGGCACCAGTAATCGGTTACCAGCTTGCATAGCCAGTTTAGCCCCTTTAATCTTTAGCTTTTCGGTAAACACAATTGAATCCCTATCATTCTCAAAAGCAATTTTATCAAATTGTAATTCTCGTAGATGCCCCCAATTTTCCCGGTAGTATATTTTTTGATGATCATTTTTTAGACTTTCAATACTATAGATATCACCATACGGGATTCCGTGGTTTTTACGCGTAATTTCAGCTAAAAAACCACCAGATTCATCCAATTGAATTTCCACAAAACTTTCCCTAAGGTTGGCAGCAGTAGCATAATTTGGAGTACTTATTATCTCCCCACCATCTTCGGTTATTTTTAAAACCTTTCTATCATCGGTAAAATCGCCCAAATAGTTAAACGGATTAGTTTGACTGGTACACTCCAACCATATATCTTCTTCTGCCAAAGGCAAATTCAGGATTACATGATTGCCCTGCATGGAGGCAAATTCAGGGTCTATATTATTTTTATCGCCGCCATAAACCACTGTATAGTACGAAGGTATTCCCTGCGATTCTAAAAGAGCCTTGGTGTAATTAGTTAAGGCTTTACAGTCGCCGTAGCCCAATTCATCCACCTCTTTGGCAAGCATTGGCTCCCAGCCGCCAATTCCCAATTGTACACTTATATACCGTGTATTTTCCTGAACATAATTATAGATAATCTCTGCTTTTTCCCTGTTAGAAACTGCATTTGAAGTCAACTCATTAAGTTTTAAAATAGTTTCCCGCGGAAGTTCCATTTTCTCCTTCAATAAATACTCATACTGCCATTTACCTAATTCTTTCCAATTAGAAGCTTTTCCTTCTACCCCAACCAGTGCAAATTCATTTAAAGCAACTAACACCCTGGGGGCATAAGTTGAAAGATTAGGACTAAAAACTTCACTTTTTACTGCAGAAATATTCCTCACCTCATAATTTAAACCTGCACCAGTATTTTGTTTTTTAAGCTCTAAGCCTTCCAGGTTTCTTTCTTCAAACCTAAAGGGAATAGCATTTGGGTTAATTAATTTATAAGAAGATTTTTCTACGCTTAAATTATAGTTCTCCAGGGGATTCCATGACTGAATAAATATTGTGGAGTTTGTTTCTATCTCACTTTCGTAAGCAATTGTTATTGGATAATCTTTAATAGTATAGCTTAAGTAACTTAATCTATTATCGCTATAAAGCGTATTAGAACCTATAAGGCTACGATCCTGAAAATCTCTTTTCTTTATTTTCTCTATCTCTTTCCCCTTACTATTGTAAACAATAGCCTCCTGAGATTTTATCTTACTGTGGTCATCGTAAAAATCATAGGCACCTATGTGTTGCTCACCATATTCGTTGAACACGGTTACCACACGCTTTGTTTTAACCCTCATCTTATCTTTAGAAAGAACTGAGATTTCTATAGATTGATTTCGTACTACAGAATTGGCATTGGATAGTAAATTTGGCTCAATGGAAGATATGGCATAGTCCTGACCAAAAATCAAGGAAGGAACTATTTGAATAACTACAAATAGAAACAATAAAATTTTGCGCATTTATCGAATGTGATGAATAATAAATCCGCAAGATATAAATTTTTAACTAATTTTAACTTTTATTTTTAGAATCCACTATTATCGTAACCGGGCCGTCGTTAATTAACTCTACCTTCATATCGGCACCAAACTCTCCACTCCCAACCGGTTTCCCTAAACTTTCTTCCAGTTTTTTAATGAATTTCTCATATAGCGGTACAGCAATATCGGGTTTTGCAGCTTTTATAAAACTGGGCCTATTACCCTTTTTAGTAGAAGCGTGCAGGGTAAACTGGCTTACCACAATAGCATCACCACCTACATCTAATAAAGACAGGTTCATAGCTTCATTTTCGTCATTAAAAATGCGCATTTTTACTATTTTATTACAAAGCCAATCTATATCTTCCTGAGTGTCTTCAGCCTCAATTCCCAGTAAAATTAGAAGTCCCTTCTGCATTACTGCATTAATCTCATGGTTAATTTGCACCGAAGCTTTTGAAACTCTTTGTAATACTACTCTCATTTTTTTGGATAAATATCTGTTCTATAATTGTCTTCCTCGTCTTCCATAATCTGCAAATAACTTTTATAGCGGCTCCAGGCAATCTCTCCATCTTCAAGAGCATCCTTTACCGCACATTTTGGCTCTTCCAGATGTAGACAATTATGAAATTTACAATCTTGTTTAAGTTTAAAAAATTCAGGGAAATAATCTCCCAGTTCTTCTCGTTCAATTTCCACCACTCCAAAGCCTTTAATTCCCGGTGTATCAATAATTCTGGCATCAAAACCAAGATCAAACATTTCAGCAAAAGTAGTGGTATGCTGTCCTTGTTTATGTTGTTCTGAAATCTCAGAGGTTTTTAAATTTAAACCGGGCTCTATTGCATTCACCAAAGTAGATTTACCAGTACCACTGTGGCCGGCAAACATACTGGTCTTACCGGTCATCATCTCTTTTACCTTGTCTACATTTTTACCTGTTTTAGCTGAAATACCTATACAATCGTAACCGGCACTTCTGTAAATTGCCGCAAGATATTTCACTTCTACAAGTTCATCTTCATTGTAAGTATCTACCTTATTAAAAAGCAATACGGCTTTTACCTGATAGGCTTCGGCAGTCACCAAAAACCGATCTATAAAAGTGGTAAGGGTAGGCGGGTTATTTAAGGTAATTAATAAAAAAACCTGATCTATATTGGCTGCAATTATATGAGTTTGCTTAGAAAGGTTAACAGATTTTCGAATAATATAATTTTGCCGTTCCTCAATCTCTTTAATCACGCCCTGTGCCTTGCTTTCTTTATCTTCAACATCAAACTGCACACGGTCTCCCACAGCAACCGGGTTGGTACTTTTAATACCTTTAATTCTAAATTTTCCTTTAATACGGCAATCGTAAAACTTTCCAGCTTCACTTTTCACCTGGTACCAGCTTCCGGTAGATTTATAAACGGTTCCTATCATTCACATTATGGTTTTTTAAGTGGCTGTTTGAAAATTCTAATTTTCGTCAAGCTGAACTTGCTTCAGCTTTTATTATCTTAACAATTTAGATCCTGAAACAACTTCAGGATGACGTCCATAAGTCAACCTTCAAACAGCCACTTTGCTAAAATAGCAAAAGCAGTTTTTACTATTTGCTTTTAAACCAAAAATCATGGAAAACAAGATTCTAAGATTTCATGATTTTCTCCTGGTGATTAATAGATTCCTGGTGAACAGCTTTAAATAACCTTAAGATAAATTCTTCGCTCAAACCGTGTTGCTCTCCTTCAAGCACCATTTTTCCAAGAATTTCATTCCATCTTTTGGTTTGTAATACAGAAACGTTTTGGGCTTTTTTAACCTGGCCAATTTCATCAGAAATCTTCATTCTTTTTGAAAGTAGTTCAATTAACTGGTTATCGGCCACATCAATTTTAGCTCTTAAAGTGCCTAGTTTATTTTGAAACTCTTCACTTTCAGAAATTTCTTTTCTAATCTGCAAGTCTTTCATAATTTGAATAAGTGTTGCAGGGGTAATTTGTTGTGCAGCATCACTCCAGGCATCGTCTGGCGTATGGTGGGTTTCAACCATAATTCCGTCGTAATTAAGATCAAGTGCCGTTTGGCAAAGATCAAAAATAATATCTCTACGTCCTGCAATATGCGAAGGATCTAAAATTAACGGTAGATCTGGAAATTTATTCTGAAGTTCAATTGCTATTTGCCATTCCGGGTTATTTCTATATTTGGTTTTTTCGTAAGCAGAAAATCCACGGTGAATAACTCCTAAATTCTTAATGTCCTGGGTATACAATCTTTCAACTGCTCCCAACCAAAGAGAAAGGTCTGGGTTTACAGGGTTTTTCACCAATACGGTTTTATCGGTGCCTTTTAGCGCTTCAGCAATTTCCTGTACAATAAAAGGAGAAACCGTTGTTCTTGCGCCTATCCAAAGAATATCTACATCATTTTCTAAAGCAAGATCTACATGATGTGGGTTTGCTACCTCAGTTGAAGTTAACATGCCGGTTTCTTCCTTTGCTTTTTTCAACCATTTTAAGCCTAAAGCTCCCACACCTTCAAAGTTTCCCGGTCTGGTTCTGGGCTTCCATATTCCGGCACGTAATACGGTAGCATCAGTATCTTTTAATTGGTGTGCGATGTTTAAAACCTGCTCTTCGGTCTCTGCACTACAGGGTCCTGCAATTACTAACGGATGTTCTAATCCGAAAGCGTCTAGCCAGCCTCTTAATTCTTTCTTGTTTTCCATAATTTAAAATTTAGTTATGATTTATTAGTTTATTCCGTTTAAAATTGATTTAATATGATTGGTGCGTTGCATCTCGTTATACACCTCCTGAAAATCATCATTTTCAAGCAAATCCCTAAAATGTGTAAGATTATTGATATACTCGGTTAAAGTCTCCAGAACATTGCTTTTATTTTCCCTGAATATGGGCGACCACATTGCGGGGGAACTTTTTGCCAGTCTTACCGTAGAGGCAAATCCGCTACCCGCCAAATCAAATATATCCCGCTCATTACGTTCTTTTTCCAATACTGTTTTACCCAACATAAATGAACTTATGTGCGATAAATGTGAAACATAAGCTATATGCCTATCGTGAGACACAGGATCCATGTACCTAATGCGCATTCCCAATTTCTGAAAAATATCGAGTGCCCGTTCCTGAAGCTTAAAAGCTGTTTTCTCTACCTCGCATATAATATTGGTCTTTTTTCTGTAAAGATTAGCAATTGCTGCCTCCGGGCCAGAAAATTCTGTACCCGCAATAGGGTGAGCTGCCAAAAAATTCCTCCTATTCTTATGATTGGCAATTTCCTTACAAAGCCCTGCTTTAGTAGAACCTGCATCAAAAACCAGGGTATTATCACCCACTAAATCCAAAACCCGGCTTACTACTTTAGTAGCAGCATCTACCGGCACTGCTACCAAAACTACATCGGCTTGCGGCGTATCTTCTATTTTTGCAATATGATCTATAATCCCAAGGGTTTTCGCCTTTTTAAGGTTTTTGGCATCGGCGTCACTACCATAAATTTCGGCTTCTGGAAAAGCCGATTTAATATCTATGGCAAACGAACCGCCTATAAGGCCTATTCCTATAATTTGAACCTTCATTGTTTTATCCTTTTTATAGCGCGTTCTATATTTTCTTCGGAAGCACAAAGGGAAAACCTAATATAGGCTTCGCCATTACTACCAAAAATAAAACCCGGTGCAGTAAAAATGTGGTATTTATTTAGCAGAAAATCCACAAAAGATTCGGCGTTTGTTCCCTTCGGAACCTTTGCCCAAACAAACATTCCTGTTTGATCTTTTTCGGGTTCACACTCTAAGGCTTCCGCCAGCTCCAAAACTTTTTCTTTCCGACTTTGATAAATTTTATTCTGTTCAGAAAACCAATCTTTATTTAAGCGTAAAGCTGCTGCTGCACCGGCCTGAAGCGGATAAAACATACCGCTATCCATATTGGTTTTAACTTTTAAAACTGTATTCAAATTTCTTTCGCTGCCACAAAGCATTCCTATTCGCCAGCCAGCCATGTTAAAAGTCTTGCTCAACGAATTAAGCTCTAAAACCACTTCCCTGGCCCCTTCAGCTTCTAAAATACTTTTTGGGTGCTCGTTTAAGATAAAACTATAAGGATTGTCGTTTACAATTAAAATATTATGGGTTTTAGCAAAAGTTACAAGTTCTTCAAATAAACTTTCATTTGCAGAAGCACCGGTAGGCATATGCGGATAGTTAACCCACATTAATTTTACTTTGCTTAAATCTTTTTTGGCCAGTTCTTCCAAATTTGGCAACCAGTTTCCTTCAGCATTCAAATTGTAGTAAACAGCCTTGGCACCTACCAGTTCGGTAACCGAGGAATAGGTTGGATACCCAGGGTTTGGAATAAGTACTTCATCGCCCTCGTTTAAAAAGGCCAGGGAAATATGGGTAATTCCCTCTTTACTTCCCATAAGCGGAAGGATCTCAGTTTCGGCATCAAGTGAAACCTGATAATAATTTTGATAAAATTCGGCTATGGCATTTCTAAAATCGGCGGTACCTTTGTAAGGCTGATATTGATGTGCACCGGTATTTACCAGTGCCTCATTTAAAGCCGAAATCACCTGTTGGGGTGGTGCCAAATCTGGACTACCAATACCCAGGTTAATAATATCTTTCCCGGCAGCCGCCATAGCACGCACCTCTCTTAACTTTGAAGAAAAGTAGTACTCCTTTACACTATCTAATCTCTTGGCCTGCTCTATCATTACAAACTATTTTTGTAGGTTCCTAAAATTGTTAATCGCTCGGTCATCACTTCCAAAATATCCATAGCCTTTTTAAATTCTATATAATCTTCAAAGATTACATCTATAAAAAATGAATATTTCCAGGGAAATTCTATAATAGGCATACTCTGGATCTTGGTCATATCCAGATTAAAATCCCTTAAAATATTTAGTACCGAAACCAGGCTGCCTCGTTTACTTTCCAATTCAAATTTTAAAGATGCTTTATCTATTTTATCGCCATTAGGCTCTTTCTTTTTTGTGCTTAAAATCAAAAAACGCGTTGCATTGCTTTTTTTGGTATGAATACTTTCAGCCAAAATATCCAACCCAAACAACCGAGCTGCTGCCTTACTGGCTACCGCAGCGACTTTTGTGCTTCCCTTTTCTGAGATTCTTCGTGCCACTTCAGCAGTATCTGCATCTTCAATAAGTTTAATATGCGGATACTTTTTAAAAAATTCCTTACACTGTAAAAGTGCCATGGGATGTGAATAGACTTTTTTAATATTCTCTATTTTTTGTCCCGGCATTGCCATAAAATTCATGTCTATGGGAATATAATGCTCGCCAACTACTTTTAAGTTATTTTCATCTATAAGTGCATAATTTGGTAAAATTGAACCCGCAATAGAATTTTCTATGGCCATTACTCCCTCTTTAGCTACACCGGTCACCAGGCTTTTAGTAAGTTCTGCAAAAGACATACATTCTAAAACATCAACCTCTTTATGGTAATATTCCTGGGCTACCAAATGGTGGAATGAGCCCTGCACTCCCTGTATTGCGATAATTTTATCCATTAATCTTTAATTAAATCTCAAAATTGTGTAAAAAAAAAGCCCCGATATTTATCGGGACTTTTTTATATAATTTCTTACTTAACTACATAGCATTCCCGTTCCTATCTCTGAAATAGAAATAAAAAAAATAAAATGCGTTCCAGTTAAATGCGTGATTCATTGTTTCTTTGTTATGCGGCTAAAGTAGAATATAATTCTTTAACGAAAAATCTTTTCTCAGGTTTTTTTAAAGTTTACAAAGCTTTTTATAGACTTAATTTTTTTTCCACAAATAAATCGAAAGATTTGCAATAAGACTTTGATAAGATTACCTGCAATTCCGAAATCTACAAAGCCCTTTATAGGTTACCACAAGCGGCAGACTAATTTTGACTGTTTTAGGTGATTTAAAAATCCTTACTTTTGAAAAAAAGCTTGTTATGTCTATTCATGTTCAGGAAATCTCAAAGTTTTATAACGAACAAAAAGCGCTGGATGCTGTTTCTTTTAAGCTGAATAAAGGAGAAATTGTTGGTTTTTTGGGACCCAACGGTGCCGGAAAATCTACTTTAATGAAAATCTTAACCGGTTATTTAAGCCCATCGGCAGGCACGGCTAAAATAAATGGAATTTCCCTTGAAGACGATTTACATAAAATTCAGCAGCAAATAGGCTACCTCCCCGAACATAATCCTTTATATACAGAAATGTATGTGCGGGAATACTTAGAATTTAATGCCAGAATCTACAAGATAAATAAATCCCGAATTGAAAAAGTGATTGAACTTACCGGGCTAAAACCGGAAGCCAATAAAAAGATAGCACAGCTCTCTAAAGGATACAGGCAACGGGTTGGCCTGGCAACAGCTTTGCTACACGATCCCCAGGTTTTAATCCTGGATGAACCAACTACAGGTTTAGACCCTAACCAATTAGTAGAAATTAGAACACTTATTAAACAAATTGGAAAAGAAAAAACAGGCAAAACCATATTTCTATCTACTCACATTATGCAGGAAGTAGAAGCTGTTTGCGACCGTGTAATTATTATTAACAAAGGTGAAGTGGTAGCCGACAAAAACTTAAAAGACTTACGGGAAGAAAATGAACAGGTTATTTTCGTAGAGTTTGATTACCGGATAGAAAACATTGCATTACAAAGACTACCCCATCTAAAGTCTGCAAAAAACGTAGGCGGATTTGCCCACGAACTTACATTTGATACTAAAAAAGACATGCGCCCGGCTGTATTTGATTTTGCACACAATAATGGGTTAAAAACATTGCAGTTAAATCAAAAGACAAAAAACTTAGAAAGCTTATTTGCTGAACTTACTCAAAAATAAGTCTTCCGGTATAGTGCTGTTCAACATCTACTATGGGCGGACGATTTTTTGATATAATATCACCAAATCCAAAAATAACTCCCTTTAAAGATTGCTGCGGATTCACAATTAACTTGTTGGTACCGCGGTGCAACACATCATAATGCTGCACTATTAAATCGTCGGCTTCCAATCTACCGTCCCCATTGGCAAAAAACAGGTTAACATTGGTAGCTTTTCCGCTAAGGAAATAATTAGAAATATTATCGTTGGTAATTCTTAGGTTCTCAACCTCCAAATCTAAAATAAAATCGCCATTTGTATGAATATTGGGATCTTCCTCCTGGTTAAAAGAACGCAACCAAAGTTCAGGGAATTTTAAAGTTCCCATGCTTTCTATACTGCTTCCACTACTATTCTGTAACCAATTTAAAGTAGGTGTAGTTACATAAATTTTAGTGATTTCATAATCCCGAAAAAGATTACAGGAGTTTTCGTTTCTAAGCTGAAGCCTATTGTTTTCTACTTCAGCATATACTTTTTCCCTTAAATTTTCACCGGTTTCAATCTTCACCTTATATTCATCACCTTGTTCAAGGAAGAGCTTTACCCGTTCATAAACTATAATTTCCTCGAAAGCATCTACAGCAAACTCTTCAGCAATAATCTTACCCGAAGTTTTTATACAGGTAGGCGCATCTTCAGCATTACATCCTAAAAAGATAAAAAGTAAGATCGATATTCCTAAAACCTGTTTTTTCATAAGCGATATCCTATAGAAAGTTCTACAGCTTCTGCGTTGGCATAATGCGATCTAACTGTTAGTGAAGCCCATAAATCTTCGGTAAGTTTTCTTTGTAAACCAATGCGGTTATATAACTGATCTACAAAATGCTCGTAGGGGTAATAGGCATAATAGCCCAAATGCGTAATTACCGATAGTTTATCAAAATTTAACTGGTGACCTACAAAAACACCAACCCGTTTAGAATCTTCATCTCCAGTAGTACTGCCTAAAGGAAAAGCTATCGACTGGTATTTTATACGCTCTGCCATTGCTTTTGAGAAGAAAACTTCGGTTCCGGCCTGAAGGGTACTTTTATGGTTAAGCACCTTATCTACATAGGCCGAAAAGGTTAAAAACGGATACTGTTTAGAACCTATAATTCCCATAGTATTTACACCGCTTCGCAAAGCAAAATTAAAATGAAAGGGTTCTGTATATTTTTCTTTTGCCCCCCTGGGAATATAATCGGGTAAATTTTGGTGATTTAGCACATAGTTTATCCCCAGGTTAAATGTAATAGTGTTTGTACTGGCATTAGGCGATTTAAAATCGGCATTGGAATAATGAATTAAAGAAAGCCCGCCTTGAAAACCCAGGCCTTCAAATATATTCTCCTTTCTATAGTTTGCCATAAGATAGGTAGAACTTAGCAAACGTGAACCATAGGCATTATTCCTGTAATTTTTATCGGGATGGTATGGGTTAGAGGCATAGGCAAGGCCCTGGCCTATTCTAAACATCAAATTTCTTTTAAAGAGGTAAAAATTCATATGGGCATACAAGCCATAATTTTCACCCAAATTAGGATTTTTCATATCCTGATAGGTAAGAGAAACCCCAACATCGGGATAATTATAAGGTTTTTCCCAATCTTTAAAACCGAAACTTTTTTTATTAAAACCAAGAATAAGCCCGGTAGGATGCCCGGTGATTAAATGGGAGATATCAGGATTATGTTCAGCTATGGTTCCGTAAAAATAGCTGGCATCAAAAGAATAATGTTTCTGCCCGAATTCCTGGGCAGAAGCATTATATAAATTTATAAGAAAAAATAGGGCTGTAATTTTCTTCATGCCCCACAAATGTAGCCTAATATTTTAAAAAACAGCTTCTGCTATTTTTTGAATATTACTGCTTTTTCCCATAGAGTAATAGTGTAAAACCGGCACTCCCGCCGCTTTTAATTCGCGAGATTGCGCTATGGCCCATTCAATCCCCACTTCTCTCACCTCTTTATTATCTTTACAAGCTTCAACACCCACTATCAACTCCTCGGGTAAATCTATGCTAAAAACCTGCGGTAATAATTGTAAATGTTTTTTAACGGCAATAGGCTTTATCCCAGGAATTATTGGCACATTTATCCCGGCTTCCCTGGCTTTCTCTACAAAATCGAAATAGGCCTGGTTATTAAAAAACATTTGGGTAACCACATAATCGGCACCAGCGTCTACTTTTGCTTTCAGCCACTTTAAATCGGTAGTTAATGAAGGCGACTCCAAATGTTTTTCCGGATAGCCGGCCACACCTACACAAAAATCGGCATTGTTATCTGATTCTATTACTTCGTTAAGATATTTCCCCACGCCCAGGTTTTTAATTTGGGTAACCAGATCGCTGGCGTAACAGTTTCCTCCGTTGGTTGGCTCAAAATAACGTTGGTGTTTCATAGCATCACCACGTAAGGCCATTACGTTATCTATCCCCAAATAATGGCAATCTACCAACAAATACTCGGTCTCCTCTCGTGTAAAACCACCGCAAAGAACATGCGGAATGGTATCTACCTGGTATCTTTGCTTTAATGCGGCACATATACCTACCGTACCGGGACGCATACGCGTTATTTTTCGCTCCAATAAACCATTCTTTTTCTTAATATACAGGTATTCTTCCCTGGAGGTAGTGACATCTATAAACGGAGGATTAAACTCCATTAACGGATCTATATTATCGTATAAATCCTGAATATTTTTTCCTTTTTGTGGAGGAACAATTTCAAAAGAAAACAAAGTTTCCCCTTTGGCATTTTCTATATGTTCGGTAATCTTCATGGTATCGCTATTATTTTTAATCTGCAATATTTGGGTTTAGCCACTTCTCGGCTTGTTTCAATGGGATTCCTTTTCTTTCGGCAAAGTCTTTCACCTGGTCGTCCTTAATTTTTCCCAGGCCAAAATATCGAGCTTCCGGATTGGCAAAATAATAACCGCTTACGCTCGCGGCCGGCCACATGGCCAAACTTTCGGTTAGTTTAACCCCAATTCGCTCTTTAACCTTCAAAATTTCCCAAATACTCAATTTTTCTAAATGATCTGGACAGGCAGGATAACCTGGCGCAGGCCGAATCCCCTTATAAGTTTCTTTTATTAATTCTTCGTTGCTTAAATTCTCTTCGGGCGCATAACCCCAGTCTTCACGCCTTATTTTTTTATGTAAATATTCTGCAAAAGCTTCAGCCAGCCTATCGGCCAGGGCTTTGATCATAATAGAATTATAATCGTCAAGATCTTCCTCAAATTTTTTAGCTAGCTCTGCCGTTCCAAAACCGGTAGTCACACAAAAACAGCCTATATAATCCTGGATTCCTGTTTCTTTTGGTGCTATAAAATCTGCCAGGGCAAAATTTGGTTTCCCCCCGTGCTTTTTTAACTGTTGCCGTAGGCTTCTAAAAAGAATCGTTTTTTCTTCGGAATTTTCTTCATAACGAACTTCAATATCATCGCTATTTATGGTATTTGCCGGGAACAGCCCATACACAGCTTTCGCTTTCAGCAATTTTTCATCCAGAATTCTTTTCAGCAACACCTGAGCATCTTTAAACAAAGAAGTAGCTTGCTCACCTACTACTTTATCTTCTAAAATATCTGGATAGCGACCATGTAAATCCCAGCTTCTAAAAAATGGGCTCCAATCTATAAAAGCTTCAAGTTCTTTTAAGTCGAAATGATCTATTTGATGAATTCCAGGATTATTGGGTTTGGTAATTTGCGTATTCTCCCAATCTATACTGTACCTGTTTTGCCTGGCTTCCTCTATAGATAAAAAAGATTTTACTTTACTTCGTTTCTTAAAGCTCTGCCTGAATTTATCATATTCAGCCTTAAGATCGCTCATATATTTTATTCGTGTTTCCTCTTTTAAAAGATCTCCCACCACTGTTACTGCCCGCGATGCATCGTTTACGTGGGCAACGGCATTTTTATACTGCGGATCTATCTTTACTGCTGTATGAGCTTTAGAGGTAGTAGCACCCCCAATAAGCAAGGGCACATCAAAATTTTGCCGCTGCATTTCTTTAGCTAAAAAAACCATCTCATCTAAGGAAGGCGTAATTAATCCACTTAAACCAATGGCATCTACATTTTCTGCTTTTGCAGTATCTATAATCTTCTCGGGAGGTACCATCACCCCCAGGTCTATAATTTCGTAATTGTTACAGCCCAATACTACGCTAACAATATTTTTTCCAATATCGTGTACATCTCCTTTAACCGTAGCCATAAGGACTTTTCCGGCCGAAGAGCGCTTATTTGACTTATCGGCTTCAATATATGGAAGAAGGTAGGCCACTGCTTTTTTCATCACCCTGGCAGATTTCACTACCTGTGGCAGAAACATTTTTCCGCTTCCAAAGAGATCACCTACCACATTCATTCCAATCATTAAATGGCCTTCTATCACCTCAATTGGTTTGCTTGCTTCCTGGCGGGCTTGCTCTATATCTTCCAGGATATAGGTATCTATACCTTTTACCAAAGCATGGGTAATTCTATCCTGAAGCGGATTTTCCCTCCAGGAGAGATCTACTTTACTCTCTTTTTTTGAACCCACCACAGTTTCGGCAAACTCCAGCAAACGTTCGGTGGCATCTTCCCTTCTATCTAAAATTACATCTTCTACATGTTCCAGAAGGTCTTTGGGAATATTATCGTAAACTTCCAGAAGGGCCGGGTTTACAATCCCAATATTCATTCCGGCCTTAATGGCATAATACAAAAACACTGAGTGCATGGCTTCCCGCACCGGATTATTTCCGCGAAAAGAAAACGAGACATTACTTACTCCTCCGCTAACACTGCAATGCGGAAGGTTTTCTTTTACCCACCGGGTTCCCTCAATGAAATCTATCGCATTTTTTTTATGCTCGTCCATCCCGGTTCCCACGGGAAATATATTCAGGTCAAAAATGATATCTTCCGGAGGAAATTTCACCTGATTCACCAAAATATCATAAGAACGTTGGGCAATTTCAATTCTACGCTCATAATTATCGGCCTGTCCAACTTCATCAAATGCCATAACAATTACCGCCGCCCCGTAACGTTTAATCTTTTTGGCGTGCTCAATAAATTCTGCTTCTCCTTCTTTAAGGCTAATAGAGTTTACCACACATTTTCCCTGTACTACCTGTAAACCGGCTTCTATAATGTCCCACTTAGAACTATCTATCATAATAGGTACGCGGGCAATATCGGGCTCGGCTACAATTAGGTTTAGAAATTTCACCATAGCTTCTTTTCCATCAATAAGACCATCGTCCATATTGATATCTATAATCTGCGCACCACCGTCTACCTGATCCCTGGCAACTTCCAGGGCTTCCTCAAACTTATCTTCTTTTATTAATCGTAGAAATCTTTTAGAACCCGCAACGTTGGTACGCTCCCCCACGTTTACAAAATTACTGTCGGGCGTTATTACCAAAGGTTCCAGCCCAGATAGTTTTAAGGGCCTAATCTCCATATCCTTTTCTTTATTCTCAGTTGCTATCATAATACAGTAGAAAACTTAGGGGTCACTATTTTACGTGGCTTATAATCTTTGGTGATATCGGCAATAGCTTTTATATGTTTTGGTGTGGTACCGCAGCAGCCACCTAAAATATTCACCAATCCTTTTTCCAGATATTCTTTGATCTCAGCCGCCATTTCTTCGGCGTCCTGGTCATATTCTCCAAAAGCATTTGGTAAACCGGCATTTGGATAGGCTGAAACCCCTGAACTTGCAAAACGATTTAAAACTTCCAGGTGTGGCGTTAATTGTTTAGCTCCTAATGCACAGTTAAAGCCAATACTTACCAATGGAATATGGGAAACCGAAATAAGAAAAGCTTCAGCGGTTTGCCCAGATAAGGTACGGCCCGAAGCATCGGTAATTGTGCCACTAACCATTACAGGAATATCTAAAGCCAACTCTTCTTTAAGTTCATCTATGGCAAAAAGGGCAGCTTTAGCGTTTAAAGTATCAAAAACGGTTTCTAACAAAAGAATATCTACGCCTCCTTTTATTAAAGCTTTGGCTTGTTGCCTGTAGGCTAGTCGTAATTCCTCAAAAGAAATTGCCCTAAACCCGGGATCGTTTACATCGGGGCTCATACTGGCTGTTTTATTGGTAGGGCCCATAGCTCCCGCTACAAAACGAGGCTTTTCGGGGTTTTTCTTTGTTAATTCTACCGCCACCTCTTTGGCAAGTCTAGCCGACTCATAATTGAGTTCATCTACCAGTTCTTCCATCTCATAATCGGCCATTGCTATGGTAGTAGCAGAAAACGTATTTGTTTCTACTATATCTGCACCGGCTTCAAAATATTTGCGATGAATGGTAGCAATTGCCTTTGGCTGCGTAATAGATAGCAAGTCGTTATTACCCTGTAAAGGCGCAGGCCAATCTTTAAAACGTTCTCCACGAAAGTCTTCTTCAGAAAATTTATATTCCTGAAGCATAGTCCCCATGGCACCGTCTAAAACAAGTATTTTTTTTTGAAGTTGTTCTTCTAATCCTGACATATAATTTTATCTAAAATCACTATCAAAAAAAGAAGCGGGAAAGAATTCTTTTCTGTTATCTATCTGCGCAATAAGCGAAGTAGAATTTAGCACCTTCTCCCATTACAGGAGGGTTGCCAAGGTGTCGCAGGGTCTAATCCCTCAACCTTTCTTGATAACGATATTTCAAACAATGAACTTGAACCCACAAATATACGATACAAGCCATTAAACACAAGCCTCCAAAGCTATTTTTATTAAAAAGAAACTTAAATTAACATTTCAAAAGAATTATCTAAATACTGAAATTAAAAAAACTCAAAAGCTTTTAAATAGCAAAATTATAATGCTTCTTTAAAAACCTTTGAGTTTGTATTTAAGAGAGGGGTTATTAATTAATCAACTCCCCGTTTAAGATAATGGCGTATTTAATTTCTGCTGCTTTCTCCAACATTTTAGAAACCGAACAATATTTATCCATAGAAAGGTCTACTGCACGTTTGGCCTTAGCCGCAGGCACATCTCCTTTTAATAAAAAGTTAACCTGAATCTTCTTAAAAACATTGGGGATAGCTCCATCTTCCCTAAAGCCCTCTACCTCCACCTGAAGGTCATCTAACTCTATTTGTTGTTTTTTTAAGATCATTACAATATCGATACTGCTACATCCGGCAATGGCACGAAGCAGCAAATCCATAGGGCTGGCACCCTTTGGCTCGGCATTGGTTTTATTATCTAAATGAACAATATCCCCGCGTTCGTTTACGGTTTCAAAATGGTAATCTTTATTAAGTCTTTTAAGGCTGATTTTCATAATATTTTATTTTAAACAAATTTAATCAAAGCATACTAAAAAACCTCATAGTTCCAGAGCTTATCCCATATTATGGTTTTCCGTAAATGCCGGTAACAAATTTTTAATAGATTTACTGGGAAGTTTATTAATCAACCTGCTTTTATACCGACCAAAATCTGATTTAATAGTTTTGAAAGGTTGAGATAAAAGGAGTTGGGTACAATTTTAAACAAAATTTCATATATGAACATATTTACGCAAATTGTTGTAGTCATAGGAAAAATAAATCCTAATGGCGTACAAATGTTAGGAACTGGATCATTTATTACTACGGATGGAAAAATTGTAACATCAAAACATGTAGTTGGACAAGATCCAAATAATTTGGTGATTTTAGCACCACACATAACAAACATTAATGAGTATCAAGACACTTCTGACAATAGATGTCAACCTGTTTCTACAGAAGTTTTAGAAATTGATCCAATAAAAGATTTATGTATTCTTAAAGCAGATATTCAATTTCATGGCAATCTTCCAAAAATTGGTTCATTTGATGAATTAAATATTGGAGAAAAAATAGGGATATTTAGTTTTCCTCATTGTACAGAGGGAAGAAGAGTTCTGACTTTTCAAGAAACTGAAATCGGAGCCAAAATTCTATTAGAATCAAATTCTATAAAATCAAAACATGCCGTAATTAATACTCAGGCACGACCTGGACAGTCCGGAGGAATTATTTTTTCAGAAAAATTAAATAAGATTGTAGGCGTACTAATTGGAGCTTATGCACCATCACAAGGAGGAGGAATATCTTTAGGCGGAATAAATCCAAGAGAATTACATCAAACTACTCACTGTATATCTGCAGAATATATAAACGACATGATATGATAAAAGAAATTGAAAATATAAAATTAGAAGATTGGCTTAGCGAACTGAAAAATTACCAAAAAACCTCAATAGAAAGTCTGATTTCGAATTATGGAGAAGATGAAGCTATAGTGAAGTGGTTATCTGCAGAGGGTCCTAATGATACTGTTCCATTTGGAGGCAACAATAAAAAATTAGATTCAGAACCATTTTTAAACAAATTTAAAGATGAATTTAAAAAGTTCATTTGTGACCATCCAGATTATTCGGAAGAAAGAAAAAAGCTAAAATCACAATCAAATATTACAAATGCAATTTTCATCTCGGTAATTTCTGCGGCTCTTGGTGCAACATTAGGATTTGCAGCTACATTACTTGCTCCTGCTGTTGCAATAATGTTAGCAATTGTAGGTAGAATAGGTGTTAATGCTTATTGTAAAAACTAGGATTAAAACTGTACCCAACACCGCTTCATCGCAAATAACGGGTTTAATCGAAAAAGTGTAATTTTAGAAACCAAGATACAAAAGAATTAAGCCGACAACTCCGCATCCCTACTCCCGCAACTTGCGATAAGCGAAACCGTCGTAGCGCATTTTATAATATGAGTAATCGATTAAAAGCAAGAACCAAATTATTCGAAAAATTTTCAAATCAACTCCATCTTCTAAAAAATGAAGGAATAATTGATATTGAACTCAAATATGATGAAACATATATTTGTCAAATTTGCTTGAAACAATTTGAGAAATCTGATTTAATTTCTGATAAATCAAAAAATTTCCTAACAGAAGAAGATTCACCTCCAGCAAAATTAAACGGTTCAAGAATAGCATTAACTTGTTATGTATGTAATTCCAAAGCAGGTCATACTATTGATCATCACCTTATAAATAGATTGAAAGAAATTGATGACTCTAAATATTATAATGGATCGAATCAAAGAATAAGAGTGGAATTTGAAGATACACACGTTAACTCAGAAATTACATCTCAAGGTGATGGAATTTTGAAGGTTCTACACAGAATAGAAAATAATAATCCTAATACCTTAGAAAAATTTATTTACGGCTTAAAAAATAAGTCACTAGGAGAAATACTAACCTTTCATCCAAAAAAGAAAAAAATTGAAAATCTAAAAGTTGATAAAGCCTTACTAAAGACTAATTACATAATTTCATTTGCGAAATTCGGCTATTTATTTCTATTGGATGATTATTACAATGAAATTAGAAAGGAAATTACTGAGCCAGATTCAGATACTTCCGGTCATTTAATGGTTAATAATCAATTTACATCAGAGCAGACAGGCACATACTATATATGTAATTACAATGTGAAATCCATACTCAACGTTTTCTCATTAAAAACCGATTATTCTGAGACAATAATTGGAGCTTTGCTACCTTTTCCCAATATGGCCCCTAATGAATTAAGAAGAAATTTGACAAGTCAAGGCCGAAAACTTCCAGGAGAAAAAGTAGGCGTCACGATTGACACTAGAACATACGATCCTAAAGCAGATTTGTTTTCTGATATTGATGAAATTAACAAAGTTTTGAACTGGATAAAACGCACTACAACACCGCTTCATCGCAAATAACAGGTAATTAAAGAAAAAGTGTAATTTAAGAAACTAAGAAAAAATGGTTAAGCCGACAAGTTCGCGTCCCTACTCACACAACTTGCGATAACCGCAAACCGTTGGGCACAATTTATTTCGTGAACCGAACTCAATAATGATTTTTTAAAAAAAATAAAAAAGCCTCCCATAATAAGAGGCTTTTCAATATTCTTTCACTTGATTACGTTTCCGAATGGAAAGAGGCTTTATCAAGCATTACAGTACAAAAATAGTGACTATATTTGTTATGAACAAGAAAATTTCTTCTTAATTGGAATATCGCAAACTTGAGTATTACGTTTCTCAACCAAGATTAAATAGGTTTTTACAGGCAACAGGAAACTCCAAATCTAAAGCTCAAAAGTTATATAGAATAAACCTAAGAACTTCACAAGCATTTTACCCAATCCTAAATCTATTCGAAATTGTACTTAGAAACATAATTAACTATCAGATTTCAGGACATTTTGCAAATCCAAATTGGATAATTACTGAGAAAAATGGATTTATGGATGACAACTCCTTAAGAAGATCTCGATTTTACCTTAAAAATAGTATTCAAAAGGCTGAAAGAACTATTCGAAGAATGGGAGGCACTGTCACTGCTGGAAAAGTAATAGCAGAACAATCTTTGGGATTTTGGACAAGTCTTTTCGATCCACATCATTATAAATTAATTGGTGGCGTAGTAATACATTGCTTTCCTAATAAACCTGCACAAGTCAACAGGAGTATACTAAACCAAAAATTAAACAATATAAGAGAGTTCCGAAATAGAGTATACCACAATGAGCCAATTTGCTTTAATGCAAATAATATAGATTTTACAGAGGCAATTTCAATTAAAGAAGAAATATATGAGCTTCTCGAATGGATTGAGCCTGACTTAGTCGACTACGTAGAATATTTCAATGGAATTGAAGCCAAGATAAATTCGGCAAATAGTTTATAAACTTTGCCAACACCGCTTCATCTCAAATTACGGGAATCGTAGAAAAAGTGTAATTTTAGAAACCAAAAAAGACAAACGATAAGCCGCCAATGTCGAGTGCCCACTCCTCCAACTTGAGATAACCGCAAACTGTTGGCGGCATTTAGATGAAAAATCCAACTAAAATACATCAATGAAAAACTTTGGTAAAACAATTAAAATCTTTCTCGTAGATGGAGAGCCAAATGGAAGAATGACATGCGAATTATCAAATTGGACAGGTAAAGCATTAAAAATTCCAAGAAAAAAAATTAAGGAATCATCTGACAGACCAGAGTTAGAAAATACTGGAATTTATATTTTATTTGGAAAATCTGATAAATCAGAGAATAAAGAATTAGCATACATAGGTGAAGCGGAAGGGATCTACAAAAGGTTAAATCAACATTTATCTGCTAAAGATTTTTGGAACGAAGCTTTAGTTTTTGTGAGTAAGGATGAAAATCTAAATAAAGCTCATATAAAATATCTAGAAAGTAGATTACATGAAATTGCTATAAAAGTAAATCGCTACGATATAGACAATGGTAATTATCCAACCAGATCAATAATTTCAGAATCTGATAAAGCAGAAATGGAAGAATTTCTTGAAAATATAAAACTTCTAGTAAATGCTTTAGGTTTCAAAATATTTGAGGAATTAAGGAAAGATCAAACATTTGAAGAAGAAATAAAAAGTACATTTTATATAAACGCTGCCCGAGGAGCAGATGCAAAAGGACAAATGACTAATGAAGGATTTGTGGTTCTTAGAAACTCGGAAATTGCAACTACAACCACAAATTCTTTTCCTGAAAACTTAATTAAGTTAAGGCTGAGTTTAATTGATGACAACATTATAAATAAGATTAACAACAAACTTATTTTTAAAGAAGATTATCTATTTTCAAGTCCAAGCGCTGCAGCGGCTGTAGTAATGGGAAGAAGTGCAAATGGATTAACAGAGTGGAAGCTTAATGACGGTAGAATATTAAAATCCGTAGAATCTGATAACTAAACACAGCAAAACAACCCATCCTATGAAAAGCAATAATCTTGTCTCTCAAAAATAATATTTTAAACTCTATTATCTCATAATCATTTAATTTTTAAGGCGTTGAATTTTTAATAAAGCTTTGCTTCAGTAAGAATTCAATGCAAAAATAACCTGCTCAGCATCCTATTTGTGGTCACTTCCAGAGTGCCACCAGCATCACTATGATTGGTTAAATAAATCTGTCCACTTGCTAAAAAATGTGATCCTAATTGGCCACCTACGTTGTTTTGTGGTACAGACTTGTACTATTTTGAGCTTATCTATTGAATAATACTATGATATAAGCCCAATTTCATAAGAAGTTTCTGTTTTAATTACCGCCAAAGTGCGACTCCATAATTTATGCCCTACTTTGAGTGCAATTATTAACATGTAATACCATAAAATTAGAACTATCACCACATTCAGGGAAAATTGACTTTTCACCGAATTGTGCAACATGACCATAGGTGGGCCAAACAAAGATTTAGACCGCTTAAAGTACCATACAAAAAAGGGGCTGTCAATTACTTTTTTTTTCAAAACCTATGATATTATTAGAATCCCCTTAATTACCATATTAAATTTTTAATTTAACAAATAAAATAAAATCTTTGACCTATCAAATTATATGCATACATTTGCACATATAAGTGAAAAATGGCAAATCCAGAGCATAACATAGAAGAATCTATCAATTTGAAATTTTTTCTCACCATGTTTGAGCCTGTTCGCTTTGAACTTGTAAAGCACCTGGCTGATGGAAAGGAACGTAGCATCAAAGAAATTGCAGAAAATTTCACGCAGGATAGATCAGTAATTTCAAGACATTTAGAACAACTGCAAACACAAGGCATCGTTATAAAAGAGAAACGCTCAAGACATACTTTCTACACACTTGATTGTGAATTAATTACTCAACATATTGAGAAAACTGCTAAATCATTGAGAGATTTAATGAATGTACATACTAAGAACTAAAAAAATTTAATTCAAAATATGCATATGTGTGCATACAACCAAACAAAAAATGAAAGAACATAAAAAAAGACATTTTCTTGTTGTAGCGGCAGCATCTCGTGGTGCACGCTTCTTTGTAAAAAAGGCATTAAGACAAGGTCACGATGTCACAGCACTTTGCCGTGCAGTAGATGATAAAGCGGCACTAAGACGAATGAATGATGTATTGGAAAATACAAATCTAACCCCTGACGGAATAGCGACTAATAACAAAACAGGTAAATTAAAAGCAAAGAATAGCAACATTTTAAAGCCGGAAACTTATGCTCAACTTCTCAAAGAAGACAAGTCTATAGATGCAATTTGTTGTTTTGTTGGGGTGACAAAGACCAAAGACATGATAAATTCTAAAAACACACTTTACACCGATACGATTCAAGCAATAGTTGATGGCCAGCGAAATAGCCGTTGGGTAGAAACATTATATCATGGTTCGGTAGGCACCGAGGGCGTTCCGGGGAAAAGCCTAACCGCATGGCCTGCGAATTACAATATGTTATCTAATCTTGTTCAAGTGATTTTTCCAATTTTTAAAAATGTAACCAAGAGCGAGGCA
Source organism: Salegentibacter sp. BLCTC (assembly GCF_015143665.1). Classification (NCBI taxonomy): domain Bacteria; kingdom Pseudomonadati; phylum Bacteroidota; class Flavobacteriia; order Flavobacteriales; family Flavobacteriaceae; genus Salegentibacter; species Salegentibacter sp. BLCTC. The sequence continues at coordinate 153,284 of NZ_WYEW01000008.1, forward strand.
ATTCTTGCTAAGGCTCAACCGGAAGGTTTAGATTTTATCATATTCAGACCTGCTGCATTAAAAGATACACCTGCCAAAAGACGGTACGCATATGTTTTTAACACGACAGGATTAAATAGTGAAGAGCTCCCATTAAAATATGCCAAAAGAACAATTGGTAGAGAAGATACTGCCGAAGAAATATTAAGAGTTGCCACATTATCCAATGATGAAAAAAAACAATGGTATGGTCAAGGTGTATATCTAGTGGATATGAAAGATAATTATTTCAAAAAATTCAAGAAATAATATAAAAACAACATTCTATAAAGCGAGTTAGATGATTGAATCGTACCCTTGTGATATCAAGTAAGCGACCAAAAAAAGGCTTTAACCACCAGGCCTATTAGCCACCCCTCCTTTAAAAGGAGGGGAACTAATAACCATAAAAGGCATTTCTTTTACTCCCCTAAAGTAACCTGTTTCAAATTTACTTCGAGAGCTAAAAAGCCTACACGCCAATACTCTGTACCACTTCTTTTTTGGCTTCTTTTTTACTACCGTCAAATCCGGTTACGCCACCAACGGTGGTATATTTAAGTACATATTTTTTATCGGGAAAAATACGGTTGTAAGCACTTTGACACATAATAGCCGCCTCGTGAAACCCGGAAAGAATTAATTTCAATTTTCCTTTATAAGTGTTTACATCACCAATAGCATACACCCCTGGGATATTGGTTTGATAATCATAGGAATTATCAACTTTTATAGCGTTTTTTTCAATTTCGAGTCCCCAGTTTCCAATGGGCCCCAATTTTGGCGACAAGCCAAATAATGGGATAAAATCGTCTACCTCTTTAAATTCTTCTTCGCGGGCTTCATCTTTATGCCTAATTACCACTTGCTCAAGCCTGTCTTCTCCTCTTAGGCCAACTACCTCAGCATTGGTAATCATTTCTATCTTACCTAGTTTTGCCAATTCTGAAACTCTTTCTACAGAATCCAGGGCACCACGAAATTCTGCCCTTCTATGTACCAGCGCAACTTCAGCAGCAACTTCAGCCAGGTAAATAGCCCAATCTAAAGCCGAATCTCCTCCCCCGGCAATCACTACTTTTTTATCGCGGTAAACTTCAGGATCTTTAATAAAATAAGAAACACCTTTATCTTCAAAATCGGCAATATTTGAAATTGGGGGTTTTCTGGGTTCAAAAGAACCTAATCCGCCGGCAATAGCTACCACCGGAGCGTGGTGTTTTGTTCCCTTATTGGTAGTTACTATAAAGGTACCATCATCCAGCTTTTCTAAAGTTTCGGCGCGTTCTCCTAAAGTGAATCCCGGCTGAAAAGGTTTAATTTGCTCCATTAAATTATTTACCAGATCTCCAGCTAAAATTTCGGGAAATGCCGGAATATCGTAAATGGGTTTTTTAGGGTATATCTCAGAACACTGCCCCCCGGGTTGCGGTAGGGCATCTATTAAATGGGTTTTTAGCTTTAACAATCCCGCTTCAAAAACGGTAAATAAACCGGTTGGCCCGGCTCCTATAATGAGGATATCTGTTTTAATCATCACTCTTATTTTTAACTTTTAAAGATTCGGTTATAGTATTCATTTGTTCCACTTTGGCTTCAAAGTCGCCTTTAATAGTGCTTCGGTATTCATTAAGATTTTCTACCATTTGGTTTATATTTTCGGGAATAACTTCCTCGAAAAACTGGCGCAAACGCTTGGCAGCGGTAGGCGATTTTCCATTGGTAGAAATCGCAATTTTTACGTGCCCCTTATTTACAATTCCACCCATATAAAAATCACAGAGTTCAGGCGTATCAGCAATATTCGCTAGCAAATAGCGTTTTTTTGCATGGCGGTGAACACGTTTGTTGAGTTTCGCATCGTTAGTAGCTGCAATTACAAAGTGCCGGTTTTTCAAGTATTTTTTCTTATACCGACCTTTGGTTAATTTGGCGCCATGTTTCTTTGCAAGCTCTTCTGTTTCCGGCAAAAACCATGTTGCAACCACTTCTACATTGGCCCTGGGACTGGACTTAAATAAAAAGTGAAGTTTCTCATGCCCCACACTTCCACCACCAACCACTAAAACATTTAGCTTATTGACTTTTAAGAATACCGGGTATAATTCGTTTCTCTCTTCCATAAGCCCCTAGGCCCCAAACGGGGAATTTATAATTACTGGTTCCTGAATTGCGTTTTTCATTACCGACTCTAATTTCCCGCTTTCTTTAACAACTTCGCCGATCACGATAATGGCAGGTGCGGTTAATCGCTTTTCTGCAACTACTTTTTCTATACTTTTTATGGTTCCAAAACCCGACTTTTCATTGGCTGTGGTTCCATTCTGAATAATCCCTACCGGAATATTCTCTTTTCCGTAATAACTAAAAATCTCAACAATTTCCCGGAGTTTTGCCATTCCCATCAAAATCACCACCGTTGCGGTAGATTGCGCTGCCAAACGAACATCTTCTGAAATTTTCTTTTGGGTTGTGGTTCCTGTTATTACCCAAAAACTCTCGGAGGTGCCACGTTGGGTAAGTGGAATCCCCACATTGGCCGGAACGGCAATAGAGGAAGTAATCCCCGAAACTACCGTGGTTTCCAGGCCATATTGTTTTGCATAGTTAATCTCTTCTGAGCCTCTTCCAAAAATAAATGGATCGCCTCCTTTTAGCCTAACTACGTGACCTCTCTCCAGCGCATACTTTACAATAAGTTCGTTAATCTCATCTTGAGAATAGCGATGTTTATCCTTTCTTTTTCCTACAAAAATATGTTCGGCTTGTGGGGCGTATTCCAATAAATCGCGATTAATAAGCGCATCAAAAAGCACCACTTTGGCATCTTTTAAAGTGTTTAAAGCCTTAAGTGTAATCAATTCAGGATCTCCCGGCCCGGCGCCAACCACGCTTAATTTTGGTGAATTATACATTTTGTACCTCCTTTGTTCTAAATGCATCTACTCTTTTTAAGAACAAATGCGCATCTTCTAAATATTTATTGGCAAAAGCTTCATTGGGCTCGTGCTCATTCATTTGGTAGGCAAACTCTTTAAAAGAAGTTGCCAACTCAATTTTGCCGGTGTCTATAAATAACTCATCAAACTGAGAGATAATCCCGGCCTGGGTATTGGTTTTCACGTCTTCTGCAAGCAATAATGCTTTAGCTGAATTTACAATAGACGTATAGGAATGATAAATACTATCGGCCCAGGCTTTTCGCTCCAATGCACTTTTAGCATTATCTATCTTTTCTTCACTTTCAAATAACAAAGTTGCGATAAGATCTATAACCACGCCGGCACACTCGCCTACTCCAACCGCTTTTATATAAGGCTTTTCGTGCCCCCAATCCACATATTCATTTTCGGTAATAGTTGAAGTATCGGCAAGTTCTTTTAGTAAATCATAGAAATAGGTTTTCCCCTGTCTATCATAGTATTCTGCAAATTTTTCTTCAGAATTGGCATTCGCCTCGAAATCGTTAAGTAGCAATCGTAATGCTTGTGGCCCTCGCTTACTGGGCACTTTTACAACTTTATCGGCAAAACGACCTTTTCCGTTTCCAAGTGTTCCACCACCAAGTAAAACCTGAAGTGCCGGTGCCACGGTTTTTCCAACTTTTACAGACATTCCCTGAAAACCTATCTCGGCCATATTATGCTGGCCACAGGCATTCATACATCCACTAATTTTTATGGTGATGTCTTTTCCGTTTATAAACTGCGGATATTCCTCTTTTAAAACATCTTCCAAAACATCTGCAATTCCCGTACTGCTGGCAATACCAAGGTTACAGGTATCGGTACCCGGGCAGGCGGTAATATCTACGGTTTTGTCGTAACCGGTTTCAGCGTAACCAAGTTTTTTTAATTCTGAATAGAAAAAAGGCAGAAACGCTTCTCTAACATGACGAATTAGGATATCCTGTCTTAAACTAAGTCTGATTTCATTTCCCGCATATTTTTTAACCAAATCGGCAAGTTTCCTGGCACCTCCGGTATAAAAATCACCTAGCGGCACACGAATTCCCACAGCAAATAAGCCTTCCTGTTTCTGCGGAATTACGTTGGTGTTTTTCCAGGTTTCAAAGTGCTTTTTATCTTCAATTTCAACCTGAGGAACCTCAACTTTCTGAAGTAGTGGTTCTACCTCAAATTTTTCAATTTCAAAATCTGGATGATTTTTAGAAAGTGCCGTATTTTGCTCAGACACCAATTTCATAAAAGCTTCTTTACCTATATCTTTTATAAGAAACTTCATTCTGGCTTTCAGCCTCTTTTTGCGTTCACCATATCTATCAAAAACCCGTAAGACCCCTTCAATTAAAGGAAGAAGTTTTTCGGCCGGTAAAAATTCATAAAGTTCATCGGCGTGTCTTGGCTGAGAACCGAGTCCGCCGCCCAACATTACTTTAAATCCGCGTTTCCCGTCTTTCAACTTTGCAATAAAGCCCAGATCATGAATATAGCTAAGTGCCGTATCTTCTTCTGAAGAAGAAAAAGACATCTTAAATTTCCTCCCCATTTCCTGGCAAATAGGATTCCGCAGGAAAAACTGGAAAGTTCCATGGGCGTAAGGAGAGACATCAAAAGGCTCATTTTTATCTATCCCTGCAGTTGGGGAGGCCGTTACGTTTCTCACCGTATTTCCACAAGCTTCCCGTAAGGTAATGTCATCTTTTTCAAGTTGCGCCCAAAGTTCTGGCGTTCTATCCAGACTAACATGATGAATTTGAATATCCTGGCGCGTGGTAATATGCAATCGGCCTTTGGAATATTCATCAGAAACATCGGCTATTCTATGTAATTGTTCTGAAGTGACTCTTCCAAATGGCAGTTTTATACGAACCATTTGCACCCCAGCCTGCCTTTGTCCATATACACCACGCGCCAAACGCAGGCTTCGGAATTTTTCTTCGTCGGCTTTTCCTTCACGAAACAGCCTGATTTTTTTCTCTAAATCAAGGATATCTTGCTCAACTACCGGGTTTTCTATTTCGGTTCTAAAACTTTGCATTACTAATAATTTTTAAAATGATGCCTAAAACAGGCGTTTAACAAAAAAGGTTCTTTTGTGTTTTCACCTAAAAGAACCTTTTATAAATTTTACAAAAAGATACCTTTAAGTGCTGGGAATACACATAAAGCGGCACATGATAATCTGTGATTTTTCTTTATTCATTTTTTTATATTAAGCATGAAGCCCACACTCCCTATTTTCCAGAACTTTAGTGGGATCAAAATACTTGAACTCATTTGGCAGGTTATTTTCCTCTAAATAAGCATCTAGTTTTTCGTCACTCCAGTGATAAAAAGGGCTCACTTTTAACAATCCGTCTTTACTGTAACTCAAAATATCTATGCTATTCCTAAAATTGGTTTGACCCTTTCTAAGATTTGTAAACCAAACATCAGGATTTTGCTGATTCATGGCACGTGCAAAAGGCTCCAGTTTCACCTGCCTGGTAAACTCTTCGTGTTGAGGATTATTAATATCGGGAATTCCTCCAAAAAGTGCATCCCTATATGCTGCGGTTTGTTTTGGTATATAGAGCTTTACATTTAACTGTAATTGATCTATCACCTGTTTTGCGTGCTTGTAAGTTTGAGGGGTATTATAACCGGTATCGCACCATATGACCTTTATCACAGGATCTATTTCTGAAACTGCATGTAAAATTGCAGCTTCATAAGGCCTAAAGTTGGTGGTAACTACAGGTCTTTCTGCATTAGAAGTCACCCATTGTACAATCTCGGCCGGGGTTATTCCCTTGAATTGTTGGTTGAGAATTTTTAATTCTTTTTCACTGTACCGTTTCATCTTTCAAAATTTTCTGGTTCTTCTAGAACCTAACTTAACTTTATATATTTTTCTAAAATTCAATTTCAATCTTTCCCAAAACTAATCATGTTCCAAAGTCGCTCGTGGCCAAAATACAAAACCATTTTAGTGACCAATTCTACCGATCCTATGGCGAGTGCAGTGTCAATTTCCCCTGTAAGAACCCAGGAAATAGCTATGGTATCTAAGGTTCCTACAATCCTCCAACTCACCGTTTTTAGAATACTTCGTAGAGGCTTCTCTGAAGTCCTGTCTTTTTTATATGTGGTTTTAGTTTTTGCCTGATCCAATATCATACTCCTCAAAATTTTTAATTCTATTAACCTATAGAATTAGTAGGTTATAGAGCAAAAGTAATTTTATTTTTTTTTAGACCAATAAATAATGGTCTAATTTTCAGTTTTTAACATTAAAAAAATTATTTCCTTGCTGAAATATCGGCTAAAGTATTATCGCCTAAAACCTTAAGTGTACTATCCCTAACCTGTATCATTAGGCTATGCACCGAACAGGTTTCTTCACTAGGGCAATCGTCACACTTTTCGTAATAATTAAGGCTCACACAGGGAACCATGGCAATAGGACCTTCCAAAACGCGTATAACCGCTGTCATTTGAATATCTTTAGGCTCTTTTATTAAATAATAGCCCCCACCCTTGCCTTTTTTGGATCCTAAAAATCCCGATTTTCGTAATTCCAACAGAATGCTTTCAAGGAATTTTTGGGAAATATTTTCGCTTTTGGAGATTTCTGAAGTTTGCACTGGTTTCTTATCGGCTTTTTTCGCGATAAACGCCAGGGCTTTAATACCGTATTTAGTCTTTTTTGAAAGCATACTGCGAATATACTCAAATATTGACTTTTTTACATTTATTATAGATCTCTCTACGAAAATATCAAAACGAAAGCATTCTGCTGAAATGAGCATATTAAATTGAATTTAATGCCTGCTTTAGGTCTTCTATTATATCTTCTACATGTTCCAGGCCTACCGAAACCCTAACTAAACCGGGGGTTATCCCAGCTTCCAATCTATCTTCTTCACTTAATTTACTATGGGTGGTAGAGGCAGGATGCGTCACAATACTTCTTGTATCTCCCAAATTGGCAGATCTTGAACAGAGTTTTACGGCATCAATAAACCTTCTACCTGCTTCAATCCCCCCTTTAATCTCAAAGGAAACAATGTTTCCTCCTTTTTTCATTTGTTTTATTGCAATCTCATATTGTGGATGCGATTTCAAAAATGGATATTTTACATTTTCAGCATTGGCCTGGGATTCTAAAAACCGTGCTACTTTTTCGGCGTTTTCGCAATGTTTATCCAAACGCACCGACAGGGTTTCAAGGCTTTTTGAAAGCACCCAGGCATTGAACGGCGACAAAGCCGGGCCGGTATTTCTTGAGAACAAATAAATTTCCCGAATCAAATCGGCTCTTCCTACAGTTACCCCTCCTAGCACACGCCCCTGGCCATCTATTAGTTTTGTTGCAGAATGAATTACTAGATCTGCTCCATATTTAATAGGGTTTTGCAACCAGGGTGTGGCAAAACAATTATCAATTACCAGAATAATATTATGCTTTTTCGCAATCCTCCCCAACAACTCCAAATCCAAAATGTCCAAACCTGGATTGGTAGGCGTTTCGGCAAAAATCATTTTGGTTTCCGGCTTTATTAATTCTTCAATCTTATCAACTTCGTTTACATTAAAATAAGAGTGCGAAATATTCCACTTTGGAAAAAATTTGGTAAACAAACTGTGGGTAGAGCCAAAAACAGCTCTGGCCGAAATTATATGATCGCCACTATTTAACAAGGCCGCAAGACTGGAAAAAACAGCACTCATTCCTGTGGCAAAAGAAAAACCGGCCTCTGCCCCTTCCATTTTTACCATTTTTTCAGTAAACTCTGAATTGTTCGGATTTGTAAAGCGGCTATAGATATTGCGTTCTTTTTCCTCAGAAAAAGAAGCCCTCATGTCTTCGGCATCATCAAAAACAAAACTAGACGTAAGATACAAGGGCGTGGAATGCTCCTGGTATTGCGTTCGTTTGTTTTGGGTTCTAATGGCTTCGGATTCAAAATGCATAATTGTTGGTTTTGTTGATTTTTAATTTAGCCTTTGCGATAATTTAAGTACATCGCCGGCAATTCCACGGGCAGTTACGGCAGCTCCTGCACCTGCTCCCTGAATAACCAGGGGTTGATCTCCATAAGATTCGGTGTAGATCTCAAAGATGTTATCGGCTCCCTTAATTTGTCCCAGGGCTGTATTTTTTGGTTCAGAAATAAGCTTTGCCTCCAGGCTGGCACTGGCTACTTCAATCTCACCAATATATCGCAATACATTACCTTGTTCCTGCTCGTTCTTGTGTTTGCTAAAAATCTCGTCTAACTCCCCAAGTCTTTGTTGAAATTCCTCTGCGGTAGTTTTTCCGTTTAATTTCTCGGGAATTAAAGACTGAATTTTAACTTCTTGAAACTCCTTATCTAACTCAAGCTCACGGGCAAGAATTAACAATTTCCTACCAACATCGTTACCTGAAAGATCTTCGCGGGCGTCAGGCTCGGTATAACCAAGCGTTCCCGCTTTCTTTAATACATCAGAAAATTCTTCCTGATTTTCGGAAAAAGTATTAAAAATAAAGCTTAACGAACCGGAGAAAACTCCACGAATTTTGGTGACTTTCTCACCAGATTGGTATAGGTCCTGAACGGTTTGTACTATGGGCAACCCTGCACCTACATTGGTTTCGTAATAAAAATGTTTGCCGTGATAATCCAGTTCTTTACGTATTTCTTTGTAAAAATCTGAAGATAAGGTATTGGCTACCTTATTGGCCGCTACCAGGTTAAAGCCATTTTGAATTAACCTTATATAAATTGATGCAAACTCCTTACTTGCCGTAGCATCTATCCCAATTAAGTTTTCAAGATCGTTGGTTCTGGTAAAATCCAGGATATCTTCAAGTTTATAATTTTTAGCTTTGCTTTTGAATTCTTCTTGCCAGTTTTCAGAAATTCCTTCGGTAGTAAAAAGTGCTTTTGTAGAGTTGGCAATTACCGGAATGCTTATTGAAACTCCCGAATTCTTTTCCCATTGCTCTTTTGCGTTAAGTAATTGATTGATAAGGGTACTTCCTACGTTACCGATCCCAAACAAGATGATGTTCACTTTTTTCATTTTCTTTAATGTTGGTTTTAAATACAGGTTTTAAAAATCTAGACAGTTGTGCGGCTTCAATTAAAAACGCATCATGCCCGTGTATTGATTTTATTTCGTGAATACTCACATTATTTTTTTCGAGCGAAAGGTTTACATAAGTGTCCCAGTTCTCGTCGGCCAGGAAAAACCAGTCTGAATTTACCGTTACTATATGAATATCGCCCTTAATTTTTTTTGCGGCCTCCAGGTATTTACCGCTACCTTTACTAATATCTATGGTGGTTAGTAAATGGTTCATTAACTTATATGAAGCCAGTTGAAAGCGTTCTTCCAATTTTTTACCGTGGTATTGCAACCAGCCTTCAACCTTATAACAAGGCTCCAGTTCTTCTTTACTTCTATTAAATTTTTTACTTAGGGATTGTGGCGTACGGTAAAAAGTCATGGCATGCATTCTAGCGTCTTTTACCGGGGTATTAGAGTTATTTAATATTTGTCCCTGCACTTTACAATTTGCCAACACCCAATCTGTAGCTTTATAATCGGTTGCAATAGGAATAATATGTTCGGCCAAATCGGGTTTTAAAGCAGCCAATTCCCAGGCAAGGGCTCCTCCTATAGAGCCGCCAATTATAGCAAAGAGTTTTTCTATTTCCAGACGTTCCAGGGCCAGGGCTTGAATTCTGGCAATATCGGCCAGGGTAAACTCCTTGTAATTCTCAATTAGGTGTTCTTTTTTCCCATTGAACCCATTACCCGGAATATTAAAAGCCAGAATACTAAATTTATTGGTATCTACACTTTTGTTTTCACCTACAATTTTGGTCCACCACCCCAATTTCCCGGTAATTTGAGAGTTTCCTGTAAGCGCGTGGTTTATTAAAACAACCGGCGCAGTTTTATGGCTTTGCCCAAATTGTTGAAAGCTCAAATGGATATCCTGTACCGTTCCCGCCGAATTCCTAAAATCTTTTAAACAAAGTTCCTGAAGCATTTTTCTCTTTTTTTGATTTAGAAAGAGCAAAAGGAAAAAGACTTAACCTGGCTGCTTTCTCCTTTGCCTTTCCACCAACAATAAATTAAACCAGTGCTTTTTCTTTAATCTTGGCAAATGCCTCCACTAAATCTGCTTTTAAATCTTCTATATTTTCAAGTCCTACAGAAAGTCGAATAAGGTCTTTTGTAACTCCGGTTGTTGCCTGTTGCTTCTCGTCCAGTTGCTGATGCGTGGTACTTGCAGGATGAATAATTAAAGATTTGGTATCTCCAATATTGGCAACAAGAGAAAATAGTTTGGTCTCGTCGGCAATAACTTTAGCCGATTCAAAGCCACCTTCTACTCCAAAAGTAACCACACCACTTTGGCCTTTTGGAAGGTATTCTTTAGCCAGTTTATTGTACTTACTACTTTCAAGCCCCGGATAATTCACCCACTTCACTTCTTTTTGCTGTTCCAACCATTGGGCGAGCGCAAGGGCATTTTCACTATGTTGTTTTATCCTAATTTCCAGGGTTTCCAGCCCCTGTAAAATCTGAAAAGCATTATATGGGCTTAATGCTGCCCCGTGATCGCGAAGACCTTCAATTCTAACTTTAGCAATAAAAGCTGCTTCTTTCAATGCCTCGTGATAAACAAGTCCGTGGTAACCCGGTGATGGCTCTGTAAATTCCGGGAACTTTCCATTTGCCCAGTCAAAATTACCTGCATCAATAATAGCACCTCCCAGCGAAGTTCCATTACCGCTAATGTATTTGGTAAGCGATTCAATAACAATATCTGCTCCGTGCTCAATGGGTTTTAACAATGAAGGGGTAGCAACAGTATTATCAACTATAAACGGAACTTTAAGTGCACTGGCTTCTGTAGCAATGGCTTTTAGATCTAGCACATCGAGTTTTGGATTCCCTAGAGATTCCACAAAAATTGCACGGGTATTTTCTTTGGCCGCCTTTTTAAAGTTTTCGGGATATTCAGGATCTACAAAGGTGGTGGTAATTCCCAATCTAGGTAAGGTTACGCTCAGTAAATTGTAAGTTCCTCCATACAAACTACTGGAAGCTACAATATGATCTCCGGCTTTTAAAAGCGTTAAAAGCGTAGTGTTTATAGCAGCCGTTCCAGATGCAGTAACTACTGCCGCAATACCTCCTTCCAATACAGCAAGCCTTTGCTCCAGAACATCGTTCGTTGGGTTGTTTAAGCGGGTGTAGATGTATCCGGGTTCAGCCAATGAAAAAAGATTTGCAGCGTGATCTGAATTATTAAATACATAAGAAGTGGTTTGATAAATAGGCACAGCCCTTGTTCCTCCATTGTTTTTAGTATCGTGACCGGCGTGTAATGCGTTTGTTGAAAATTTTTGCGTACTCATAATTTCTAATTTTTTATATTCTTACTTCGTATTTTGAAGTTTGATTTATTTTTTATTGAATTCCCTACTTTGCGGGTATATAATTGTTTTGTAAAAAAAAGTCCCCTTAAGTAGCTATTACCAAGGGGACCTTTTAAATTGAACTCTAAACAAACTAAGTTAAATTCGGTTTTGGCAATAGCGATTCATGTGTCGCATCATCATAGACATCATCATATCACGCATCATCATATTGTTCATTGCCTTTTTCATCTCGTTTATTTCTATAGCTCCGGAAAACCGGAATTCTTCGTTTTATTTTTTATTGTAATTCTAAGCTTACAACATTAAATTATGACATAAAAAAACCGCTGCGTTTGGCAGCGGCTTTTTCAATTTTATCTTTTCAGATTTATTCAATTGAATGCGCTGCGGAGGCTTTCCACATCATCATACGCATCATATTGAAAATTGTCTGGTACATTTCTTTGTTTTGTTCCCGGCAAATATAAGGGGAGAAATTTCTAATTTCCAAATCGAAACAGCATTTTTACGAAAAAAATTTTAAAAGGCGTAAAAAATAAAAAGTCGATATTTATTTTGATTTAAAAATAACAATTCTTCATTTTCAAATCAAAAACAAAGACAATAAACTGTAAGTCAAATAATTACAAAATAGATGCTTTTATCTACGTTGCTAACATCCTTAAACCGAATAAAAAAGAAAGTTAAAGCAAGTTCGAGTTGAGGTTATTTTTATACATTTGTATCCGAATTAATTAAAGGGAAGGATTTGACTGATTGCAACCCTCAAATACACGAAATGTGTATTAAAAATGCTAAAGCAGTAATACACTCCTCTTAGCTTTATCTGTCAAATGCTGCCCATATTTTTTAAAAACATTTTTAAATATGGCATATTTATTTACTTCAGAAAGTGTATCTGAAGGACACCCCGATAAAATCGCAGATCAAATTAGCGATACACTGCTGGATAATTTTCTTGCATTTGATGAAAACTCCAAAGTTGCCTGCGAAACCCTGGTAACTACAGGACAGGTTGTACTTGCCGGTGAGGTTAGAAGTGATACCTATTTAGATGTACAAAACATTGCCAGGGAAGTAATAAACGATATTGGTTATACCAAAGGGGCTTATAAATTTAGCGGGGATTCCTGTGGTGTAATCTCATTAATTCACGAACAATCCCAGGAGATTTATCAAGGTGTAGATCGTGGAAACAAGGAAGAACAAGGTGCCGGAGACCAGGGTATGATGTTTGGTTACGCTACCAACGAAACCGAAAACTATATGCCGCTGGCACTGGACATTTCACATAGAATTCTTATTGAACTGGCAAAATTAAGGCGGGAAGGAAAAGATATTCCTTACCTGAGACCAGATTCTAAAAGCCAGGTTACCATAGAATATAGCGATGATAATGTTCCGCAAAAGATTGTTGCCATTGTGGTTTCTACCCAGCACGACGATTTTAATGGTAACGATGAGGAAATGCTGAAAAAGATTAAGAAAGATATTATTGAAATTCTTATTCCCCGGGTAAAGGCACAATTACCTGAATATGTACAAAAACTATTTAACGACGACATCACTTATCATATAAACCCTACAGGAAAATTTGTTATTGGCGGTCCTCACGGTGATGCCGGTCTAACCGGAAGAAAAATTATTGTAGACACCTACGGTGGCAAAGGTGCCCACGGAGGTGGTGCTTTCTCAGGTAAGGATCCCAGCAAGGTAGATAGATCTGCTGCTTATGCTTCCAGGCACGTAGCCAAAAATTTAGTGGCTGCCGGGCTTGCCGATGAAGTGTTAGTACAGGTTTCTTACGCGATTGGGGTGGTAGAGCCTACTTCAATCTCTGTAGAAACTTACGGTACGGCCAAAGTAGATATGAAAGATGGAGAAATCGCTAAAAAAGTAGCTGAAATTTTTGACATGCGCCCCTGGGCCATTGAAGACAGGTTAAAACTTAGAAACCCTATTTATCGCGAAACCGCTGCCTATGGTCATATGGGAAAAACCCCAAGAACCATTACAAAAATCTTTAAAAGTCCTTATTCCGGAGAAATAAAGAAAGAAGTTGAATTATTTACCTGGGAAAAACTGGATTATGTAGATAAAGTAAAGGAAGCTTTTAAGCTTTAAATTACAAATGCCATAATTATATAAAATACCGCTGCAATCAGCGGTATTTTTTTTGACTTTTTCTTCGGAAAGCTTTAACAACGGGGCGCAGTTTTAATTCCTATTTTTAGAATTACACTAACCAAGCGTCTTATGTCTGTTTTTAAAAAAGTAAAAAACACTATCAACCTATTAAAGTCGGTTGATATGGATCAATTAGCGAAAATCAATAAACAAATAGATCTTTCTGAAGCGGTAAAAAGTTTAGGCCAGCTCGATGAACGTCAGCTGCAGGGTTTAATGAAAATGTTAAAAGCCAAGCGTAAAAAAGGCCAAAGCGATCTCCCTCCCATAGATGGCGATTTTTACAACTTAGACCTTAAGTTAACAGAAGAGCAACGCAAGCTCCAGATGCAGGTGCGAAATTTTATGGAAGATGAAGTGAGACCTTTGGTGAACGACCATTGGAACCGGGCTAAATTTCCACACGAAATCATTGAAAAATTCAAGAAATTAAATATTACGGGCGTTCCTTACAAAGGTTATGGCTGCCCCAACCTTCCTTTCTTAATGGAAGGTATCATTGCGCAGGAAATTGCCAGGGTAGATGTGTCTATCTCAACTTTTTTTGGCGTACATAGCGGGCTTGCAATGGGCTCTATTTATCTATGTGGTAGCGAAGAACAAAAACAAGAGTGGCTTCCAAAAATGCAAAAACTGGAGGCGATTGGCGCTTTTGGCCTTACAGAACCAAATGTAGGTTCTGGTGTTGCCGGTGGCCTGGAAACCACCTGTAGGTTTGATGGCGAAAGTTGGATCTTAAACGGACAGAAAAAATGGATAGGTAACGCCACCTTCGCCGATGTAATTATTATTTGGGCAAGAGATGAAGATAGTAACCAGGTAAAAGGTTTCCTGGTTAGAAAAGAAAATCCCGGTTTTAAGGCTGAAAAGATGCAGGATAAAATGGCACTGCGAATTGTACAAAATGCCCTCATTACCTTAACCGATTGTAAGATACCCGAAAGTGATAGGTTGCAAAACGCCAATTCATTTAAAGATACCGCAAAAGTACTTCGCATGACCAGGGCCGGGGTAGCCTGGCAGGCGGTTGGCTGCGCCCGTGGAGCTTACGAAAGTGCTTTGAAATACACCCGAAAAAGAGAACAGTTTGGAAGACCCATTGCCTCTTACCAACTAATTCAGAATCACCTGGTAGAAATGGTATCTAATCTTACTGCAATGCAAACCCTGGTTTTTAGGCTTTCTGAAATGCAGGATGCCGATTTGCTTACAGACGAACACGCATCTCTGGCCAAAGTATTTTGCAGTATGCGCACCAGGGATGTAGTAAGCCGTGCCCGCGAAGTAATGGGCGGAAATGGTATTTTACTTGAACACGATGTAGCGCGTTTTGTGGCCGATGCAGAAGCCATTTATAGTTATGAAGGAACAAAAGAAATAAATTCACTTATTGTAGGCCGTGCAATTACGGGTTATAGTGCATTTGTGAGTTAATACTAATCAAAAAAAAATAGAAAAAGAATGTCATTATTAGTTATTAGTCCGGGGAAAGACCCGGAAGCCTGGGTTAAAGCATTAAAAGAACAACATCCGGGCCTAAACATTTATGTTTATCCGGAAGACCATGATAAAGAAGAAGTAGAGTTTGCCCTTACCTGGAAGCATCCACGCGGAATTTTCAAAAATTACCCTAATTTAAAAGTGATTGCTTCTATGGGTGCTGGGGTAGACCATATTACCAGTGATGAAGAGCTTCCCGAAAATATTAAAATCACCAAAGTAGTAGATGATAGATTAGAAGAAGATATGGGGACTTTTGTGCTGAGCCTTATTCTGGCTCACCAAAGAAACCTTCTGCATTACAGGGAAAGTCAACTTAACGAAAAGTGGGAACCTGTTCCCTACACCCGAAACAATCAAATTAAAGTAGGAATTTTAGGAATTGGAAACCTGGGACAACGGGTAGCACATAAATTACTTCAAAACGATTTTCAGGTAATTGGATTTTCAAGAAATAAAAAAGAAATTGAAAATGTAGAAAGCTTTGCCGGCGAAGATGAACTGGACGAATTCCTGGAACAATCCAATATCCTGGTAAATATGCTCCCTTTAACTCCGAATACCGAAAAAATACTCGACAAAGAATTATTCGAAAAATTACCAAAGGGGGCCTATCTAATAAATGTTGCGCGTGGAGAACATTTGGTAGAGCAGGACTTATTGGCCAAAGTAGATGATGGTCATCTTTCGGGGGCTGCCTTAGATGTATTTTGGGAAGAACCCATTAGAGATGAACATCCGTTTTGGAAACACCCAAAAATTAGAGTAACTCCCCACATTGCCAGTGTTACCCATCCAAAATCTGTGGTACCGCAAATTATTGAGAACTACGAAAGATTGCAGGACGGGGAACCACTTAAAAATGAAGTGAAAAGAGACATAGGTTATTAGTAAACTACCTCGTGTCAAGCTCACGAGGCATTCGTTGGAAACAAATTTTTAATGTCGAGGCAAGCCTTGGAGGTATTACACCCTTTGGCGGCGCCAATAAAAAAGTTACTTATGAAAAATTTCAAAAACATTCTTGTAGCCATAGATTTTAACGATGCCGTTGGGGAACTAATGGCTTATGCTGAAAGTATTGCAATGAAATTTAAGGCAAAGATCTGGGTGGTTCACGTGGCCGCCCCAGATCCCGATTTTGTGGGTTATAGCACCGGCCCTCAATACATAAGGGACATGCGTGCCGACGAACTTAAAACCGAACATAAAGAATTACAGGAAATTTGCAAGATGTTTATTAGTGAAAAAATACCATCTGAAGCCCTTTTAATTCAAGGCTCTACTGTAGAAACGGTTCTGGAAGAAGCCAAAAAATTGAAAGCCGATATGCTTATTGTAGGTACGCACAAACACAGCTTTTTTTACAATCTTTTTGCCGAAAGTGTATCGGTAGAACTTTTTAAAAACGCTGAAATACCGGTTTTTGCTGTACCCATTGAAGAAAAAAAATAGGCGATTATTTCATTTCTATTAAAATCGCAACATTTATTGTCATTAATTTTATTCGCATAAGTTTTTTTATAATGATAAGCAAAGAGGAATTCACAAAATTACACTCCAAAATCGCAACCTATATTAAGCGCACGCCCATTATGCGGTCTCGATTATTGAACGGTCTCGCAGGGACCGAAGTATATTTTAAATGTGAGAATTTTCAAAGAATGGGTGCTTTTAAAATGCGTGGTGCTACGGCCGCAATTATGGCTTTAGGTGCAGAAGAACGTAAAAAAGGCGTGGTTACCCATTCTTCGGGCAACTTTGCACAAGCAGTTTCACTTTCAGCAAAAAGTCTGGGAATTCCGGCTTACATTGTAATGCCCTCCTCTGCTCCACAAGTAAAGAAAGAGGCCGTAAAAACTTATGGCGGGCAAATTACCGAATGTGAACCCAATATAAAAGCCCGGGAATCAGCAGCCAAAAAAATACAGGAAGACACGGGAGCTGTTTTTCTGCATCCTTCTAATGATCTTGATGTAATTTATGGACAGGGCACCGCAGCTAAGGAATTTCTGGAAGATTTTCCCGAATTAGACCTAATTATAACTCCCGTTGGTGGCGGCGGACTTTTAGCGGGCACAGCACTTGCGGTAGACTTTTATGCTGAAAAATGCAAAACTATAGGTGCAGAACCCTTTGAAGTTGACGATGCCTACAGGTCTCTTAAAAGCGGAAAAATTAAGTTTAACAAAAGTACCAATACCATTGCCGATGGTTTAAAAACCCACCTGGGCGATAAAAACTTCCCTATTATTCAAGAAAGAGTCTCTGAAATTATTCGGGTAGAGGAAGAAGAAATTATTTCCGCTATGAAGCTTATTTGGGAACGGCTTAAAATTGTAGTTGAACCATCGGCAGCGGTAGCTTTTGCAGCCCTTTTACGTGAAAAAGAAAAATTTCAGGGAAAAAAAGTAGGGATTATTATCTCGGGAGGCAATGTAGATGTAAGCAATTTACCTTTTTAAATTTCCCGGTTTTCCTTTAAAAAACTCACCGTTACCAAAACTTGCCCAACGTGCCGTTGGCTATGTTCTGCTACGTGAAACAACAAACCAATTACGCTAGATGGCAATGCTTTTCTACCCACCGGTCTATTTTCTGTCAAAATATCTTCAGGGGTATTTTTAAGAAAAACGACTGCCTCCTCTACCTTTTTTCGGAAATTTTGTACAAGGATTTTCATGGAAATATCTTCATTTGAATTTCCCTCATTTTTCAAATAAGCAAATTGAGCTTCCGATAGCTTTTCAGCTTTTGCATAGCTTAACATTCTATCTACTACTCCGGTTAAATGTTGCAAATGAAAACCCACAGAAGCTCTTCCTGAGGACATTTTCCAAAGTAACTCTTCCGGAAATCCCTGCGTGTATTTTTCTATTTCTTCCATGGATTGCAAAAGTGCATGAGCCACAGGCTGCAACAAATTAGGCACCCCCGCTACTTTTCCCCGTAACCAAACTTCAGGTTTATTATCTCCCATTTTTTTAAGAATTTCAGTAAAATATTATTTACATCAAACTTAATAGAAAAAGTAATACTCATAAAAAACATACGTCATAAGATTTCAGGTTTTAAATCTACATATCTGCTTTAGCTTTTAAGCATTTCATAGTATATTTAGCCTCTTAAAATAAGAGCTTATTAAACACTAAGGGCATATCAATTCGAATAGTTTTTATGAATAATAACAATGAAAATTAATTGAGAACAGACTCAAGTGTTTAGCCTTCTCAATATATTTTTTTACTTCAAAAAACGCTCGAATTGAGACTTTTATAATTGGCATCATAACAAAAATCATTAAAAATTACACTATGCTTAGAAATTTCCTTCCGGCTATCTTGTTACTTTTAGCCGCTTCACCACTTTTCTCTCAAGAAGACGAAGAGAAAAAGAAATGGGATGTAAACAATCCTTATTCCGACGATTGGAATATTAAAGAAGTTCAGCTTCAAACCAATGAGGGCACCTGGATGAACCTTGATGTTTCTCCAGATGGCAAAACCATTGTTTTTGACCTTTTGGGCGATATCTACAAAATGCCAATTACCGGTGGTAAAGCAGAACTTTTAAGAAGTGGTATGGCCTATGAAGTTCAGCCGCGATTTAGCCCCGATGGTTCTAAAATATCTTTTACCAGCGATGCCGGAGGCGGTGACAATATTTGGATTATGGATGCCGAAGGAGAAAATGCCAGGCAACTTACCAAAGAAAATTTCAGGCTATTAAACAATGCGGTTTGGACTCCAAATGGCAATGCCATAGTAGCCAGAAAACACTTTACCTCGGGACGTTCTCTTGGTGCCGGCGAGATGTGGCTGTACCATATTGGCGGTGAAGGAGGCCTACAACTTACAGAACGTAAAAACGACCAGCAAGACGTAAATGAGCCCAGTATTTCTCCAGATGGCCGCTACCTTTACTACAGTGAAGATATGTATCCCGGCGGAATGTTTCAATACAACAAAGACCCGAATAAGCAGATTTACGTAATAAAACGCTACGATTTTGAAACCGGTAAAAATAAAACTATCACCGGTGGTCCCGGGGGCGCAGCCAGACCTCAGGTTTCACCCAATGGCAAAAAACTTGCTTTTATTAAACGAGTTAGAACCAAATCGGTTTTATACATTCACGATCTGGAAACAGGCGAAGAATGGCCGGTTTACGATAAATTGAGTAAAGACCAACAGGAAGCCTGGGCTATTTTTGGGGTATATCCCGGATTTAGTTGGATGCCTTCAGGAAAAGAGCTTGTTTTTTGGAGTGAAGGAAAAATCAATAAAGTAAATATTGAAAATTACGAAGCCGAAGTAATTCCTTTTGAAGTTGAAAACACCATAGAAATCGCTGAAACCCATCGTAGCGAACACCAGGTGTTTTCAGAAGAATTTAATCCAAAAGTAATTCGCCATGCGGTGACTTCACCAAACGGAAAAACACTGGTTTTTAATGCCGTTGGTTATTTGTGGAAAAAATCATTACCTAACGGAAAACCTCAGCGTATTACCAAAGGTGAAGATTTTGAGTTTGAGCCTGCTTTTTCACCAAACGGGAAAGAAATTGTTTACGTAACCTGGAACGACTCAGAAATGGGAGCTGTGATGAAGGTAGGCCTAAATGGAAGAAACCCGCAGAAGCTAACTTCAGAAAAAGGTATTTACAGAAACCCGGCTTTTTCAAATAATGGAGAACAAATTGTTTTTGTGAAAGAAAGGGGCAATAGTGACCAGGGACAAACATTTAGCAAAGAACCGGGAATTTACACGATAAGTGCTTCAGGAGAAAACAAAAAGAAAATCCACCACACAGGAGATTTCCCGATGTACAACAAAGACGATTCCCGTATTTTCTTTCAAACCGGGGGCGCACTTATGGGTAGCTTGCAAAAAAGCCTAAAAAGTATTGATTTAAACGGAAATGACGAGCGCACGCATATAAATTCAAAACGTGCCAACCGTTTAGTACCTAGCCCAGACAATAAATGGGTAGCTTTTAGCCACCTGCACCAGGCCTATTTAGCACCACTTACCTTAACAGGAAGACCTTTAGATTTAGATAACAATACCAAAAGTATTCCGGTAACCCAAATTACCAAAGATGCCGGGATGAACTTGCATTGGTCTAACAACAGTGAAAAAGTACACTGGACTTTAGGTGACGAGTATTTTACCAATAAAGTTTCAGAGCGTTTTACGTTCCTGGAAAGCTCTCCAGATTCTATTCCTGCCATTACCGAAAAAGGAACAAAAATAGGATTGGAATTAAAAACCGATGTGCCTAAAGGGCAAATAGCTTTCACAAATGCCAGGATCATTACCATGAATGGTGACGAGATAATTGAAAACGGAAGTATTTTAATTAAGGAAAATAAAATTGTTTCAGTAGGCGAAGCTTCCGAAGTGACTATTCCCAATAATGCCAAAGTTTATGACCTGGAAGGAAAAACCATCATGCCGGGTATTGTAGATGCACACGCTCATATTGGTGCTTTTAGATATGGTTTAACACCAAAAAAACATTGGCCTTTATACGCAAATATGGCCTTTGGGGTAACTACCGTGCACGATCCTTCGGCTTTAAGTGAAAGCATTTTTAGTATGGCAGAACTGGTAAAAGCCGGTGAAATGGTAGGGCCTAGAATTTACTCAACGGGAATTATTTTATACGGTGCTGAAGGAGATTTTAAAGCAGTTATAAATAGTTTAGAAGATGCTAAATCGGCTTTAAGAAGAACAAAAGCCTTTGGGGCAACCTCGGTCAAAAGCTATAATCAACCACGCCGCGAACAGCGCCAGCAAATAATGCAGGCAGCGAAAGAGTTAGAGATGAACGTAGTGCCCGAAGGTGGAAGTACGTTTTTACATAATATGAACATGATTGTAGACGGGCACACCGGGATAGAGCATAATATTCCTATAGCTCCTGTTTATAAAGATATAGAAACACTTTGGGGAAATAGCAAAACCGGTTACACCCCTACATTAATAGTTAATTACGGAGGCGTAAACGGTGAATATTATTTTTACCAGAAAGACAATGTTTGGGAGAATGAGCGTTTGCTGAATTTTACTCCGCGTCAAATTGTAGATTCAAGATCAAGGCATCGAACCAAACTACCTGATGAAGAATATGAAAACGGACCTATTTTAGTTTCAAACACCGCTAAAGAACTATCTGACCTTGGTGTAAAAGTAAATCTTGGCGCACACGGGCAGTTACAGGGTCTTGGTGCCCACTGGGAACTTTGGTTATTGCAAATGGGAGGCATGACGAATTTGGAAGCCCTCCAAGCCGCCACCATTAACGGTGCCGAATATATTGGCATGGGTAGTGAAATCGGGTCTTTAGAAGAAGGTAAACTAGCCGATTTAATTGTTTTAGAGAAAAATCCATTGGAGGATATTCGTAACTCTGAATCGGTTATTTATACCATGGTAAATGGCAGGCTTTATGAAGCCGAGACTATGAATGAAATTGGAAACAACCCAAAAGAACGCAATGAATTTTACTGGGAAAACAACAAATATAATGCGGCTTTCCCATGGCACGAAAGCACCCAGAGCTTTACTGCTCCCGGTTGTACCTGCCATAGATTAACAAATTAAAAACTCATAAATTGGATAGTTAATTTTAGCTTTTGCTTAAACAAACCTAATTTGGTAACTTTTAAAGCAAATTAACTATCCAGTTTCTATGCTGAAATATGAAATTTTATGAGAAGGGTAAAATTTGGTAAGCTTTTCACTCACAGAAAAATAGATGAAAGCATTATTCGTGAACATCTTGCGCTGGAAAGAACTAAGCTCGCCAATGAGCGTACATTGTTATCTTACACGCAAGCATCTATGTATTTTTTACTGGGGGGATTGGCTTTAATTCAGCTAAAGGAATATCAAGAGATGCATTACATTGGCTATTTGGCCCTGGTAATTTCTGTTTTGTTTCTTACTATTGGAATTTGGCGATTTATCGTACTCAAAAATAAAATGAAAGATCTTTTAAAGGGCAAGATAGAATCTTCTGCTGAAGAGAAAGAGGAGCCTTAATAAGTTAAATACAGGCTTCAATTTTCTTTAAAAACTTCAATTTTTAAGAGCTTCATTTGCAAACATTCACACATTATTTTCTTCATTTTATAGCCATTGGTGCTATTGCCTGGTTCTATGATAAAAAGAACTGGAAAAAAAACTGGCTTATTCTACTGGCTACCATGACTGTAGATATAGACCATATTTTTGCCACTCCCCTATTTCACCCTATGCGCTGCGGAATTGGCTATCATCCCCTACATTCACATTTTGCCATCGCGGGTTATGTATTAGGTGTACTTTTTATTAAGAACAAGCTATGGAAATTGATATTTATAGGTTTACTTTTCCATATGCTAACCGATTTTATAGACTGCCTTTGGATGTTTTCTAAATGCGGTGAGTGTTATACTTCTTCTGAAATTTACAAATGGGTTCATTAAATTCCACAGAAATATCGTACAGCATAATTTTAAAGTAAACTACCTCGGGGTGTTACACCCTTTGGCAGTGCCAATAAATTAGTTTCAAATTCGAACATCTTAGGGATTTTAAAAGACAAAAAAATTAAATCTAGATATCAAAAAAAAAACCTAAAAAACCGCATATTTGGGGTATATGCAGTTTTCAGGCATTGGCTAAGCAATATTTTAAAGGTTTAAATTTTTATTTTCTTCCTCATTAAGCATTCGTGACTTTATAAGAAAACGGTAGCCGGTAGGGATATCTAAAGAGAAACTACCTCCCCTCCCCTTAACGATATCTACCGTTAAATGGGTATGCTTCCAATATTCGAATTGGTCCCGGCTCATATAAAAATTCACTCCACCAACTTCGCCAAGCAATATATCGTTATCATCAATATAAAAATCTTCTTTTGGCAATAACATAGGGGTAGAGCCGTCGCAACAGCCACCACTTTGGTGAAAAATCACCTCGCCGTGCTGTTGCTTCAGTTCTTGTAGCAATTTATTTGCTTCAGGAGTTATTTCTACTCTTTTATAATCCATTTTTTAAAAGAAACCCAGTTTATTCTTATCGTAGGAGATTAACATATTTTTGCTTTGGCGATAATGGTTTAACATCATTAAATGATTTTCCCTTCCAAAACCAGATTTTTTGTAACCTCCAAATGGCGCGTGGGCCGGATAATCATGATAGCAATTTACCCAAACCCGACCGGCTTTTATTGCCCGTGGAATTTGATATAATTGATGTGCATCACGGGTCCAAACCCCGGCACCAAGACCATACATCGTATCGTTTGCAATTTCAATAGCCTCGGCTTCATCTTTAAAAGTACAAACGGCTACCACCGGGCCAAAAATTTCTTCCTGAAACACCCTCATTTTATTATGACCTTTCAGAATAGTGGGCTGAATATAAAATCCGTTTCCTAAATCTCCATCCAGTTTTGCTGCTCCTCCTCCGGCTAAAACCTCGGCACCCTCATCTTTTCCTATCTTAATATATTCCAGGATTTTTTGATGCTGATCACTGGAAGCCTGGGCACCCATCATGGTAGATTCTTCAAACGGATTACCCATTTTTATAGCTTTGGTACGCTCAATTACCCGCTTAATAAATTCGTCGTAAATATCTTCCTGGATTAAAATTCTGGAAGGTGCAGTACAAACCTCTCCCTGGTTAAAGGCGAAAAGTACGGCGCCTTCAATACATTTATCGAGAAAAGCATCGTCATGGTCCATTATGCTATTAAAAAATACATTAGGCGATTTTCCACCCAATTCCATAGTTACCGGGTGTAGGTTTTTTGAAGCATATTGCATAATTAATTGCCCGGTAGTGGTTTCTCCCGTGAAGGCAACTTTGTCTACATTTGGGCTTGACGCTAATGGTTTTCCTGCTTCGGGCCCAAAACCGTGAATCACGTTAAATACACCCGGGGGCAATAAATCAGCTATTTTTTCGGCTAAAAATGTTGCTGAAGCAGGGGTTTGTTCAGCAGGTTTTAAAACAATGCAGTTACCAGATGCTAAAGCAGGCGCTACCTTCCAGGCAAGCATTAATAATGGAAAGTTCCACGGAATAATTTGGGCAACCACTCCCAAAGGTTCATTTATAATTAAAGAGAGGGTATTTTCATTAAGTTCGGTAGCCGAACCTTCTTCGGCCCTAATTGCTGCCGCAAAATACCTAAAATGATCTATGGCCAGGGGTACATCGGCATTCATTGTTTCCCGAATAGCCTTCCCATTATCGGCGGTTTCCATTTGTGCAAATGTTTCCAGGTTTTCCTGGATTACATCGGCAATTTTATGCAAAATAGCAGCCCGTTCTGAAGCCGGGGTTTTCCCCCACTCGTGTTTAGCATTGTTAGCCGCTTCAATGGCACTATTCACATCCTTTTCAGTAGACCTGGGATATTTCGCCAATACCTTATTATCTACCGGAGAATGGTTTTCAAAATAGGCCCCATCTATAGGATCCTGAAATTTCCCATTAATAAAATTACCGTATTTTTCTTTAAATTTTGGTGCTGAGTAGCTCATAGAAATAATTTTAATATTTTAGCAATACAATTTATTTAAATTTAACACCAATTAATTGAACATTCCTATCAATAAATACCACATTACTATCAAGTAATTAAATTAAAAAGGTTTTGAATGATAATTTACTAAAATATAATCACGATTTAAAACTAAAAACTTCTATTGAAAACAGAACGATCTACAGTTCAGATTACGCTGAGTTAAATGTTTTTGAAACCAGGCAGGTAGCCGAGAAGATAAACCTTAAGTTTGGATTCCCAATTATTGCGAGTATGCTTACCGGAAAAAAGGTGATGCATCTTGACGGAATAAAGGCCTTTGATTTTTTCCCAGGGGAATCGGTTGTTTTGCCTTCAGATAAAAAGATGCTTATAGACTTTCCGTTAGCAAGTGCAAAAAATCCAACCCGGTGCCTTGCCTTGGGAATTGATCCTGAAAAGATTAAAGAAACGGTTGAAATCTTTAATGAAAACACCCGAATTGAATTTGAAAATGACACTCATAGTTTCGACACTACTGCGGTTCATTTAGACAATAATCAACAGGTACAATTTGTACTAGATCGAATTTTCAATACTTTCCTGGAGGCCGGGACAGCTAGAGACGCATTGCTAGATTTAATGCTAAAAGAACTTATTATTAGGTTGCTTCAAACCAAAGCAAAGGTTATGCTTTTGGACAACGAAACACTTTTTGACAATAATAGGATGGCTTTTATTGTAAAATACATGCGGGAGCACCTTACCGAAAATATTCAAGTAGATAAATTGGCCAATAAAGCCTGTATGAGCACTTCAAATTTTTATAGAAGCTTTAAAAACACCTTTGGCGAAAGCCCAATAGATTATCTAAACGCAGAGCGAATTAAGTTTGCAAAAAAACTTATTCAGCAAACAAATAAAAAGTTTGCCGATATCGCTTATAAAAGTGGCTTTAACAATACCAGCTATTTTAACCGTCAGTTTAAGCGCTTTGAGAAAATTACTCCTAATCAATATAGAAAATTGGTTAAAAACAATATCGCTTAATATTTTGCGACATTTCCACTTAGTTCCTCCAATGCATTTTTCATAGCACTCAACTGTGGAAGGTTTTTGGTAAGTTTAAACCTTTTTGCCAGAAACACAGGGTCGTTGTAGGATATTTTCACCACACCGGCTTCATCACGCCAAACCAAAAATTTAATCGGTAATTCCAGGGCAATTTTGCTATTCTCCTTCATAATTGGCGTACCAATTTTTGGACTCCCAAATATGATGAGTTTAGTAGGGCGCAATCCAATATTTATTTCCTCAGCATTTTTAAAATGATCTAACTCCATAAAAATCTGCAAATCAGGATTTTCTTTAATCGCCGTTACAAGACGATTGTAAGTGGCATTAAAGTTAAACTCACTAATTTCTGAGATAATACCCTGGTGTTTTTTCAGCTTGAGCTTTCCGGAGCTTTTAACCCTATTGCCCGCAGTTTTAGAAACTACGCTTTTAAGCGTTTTACTAAGATTCCCCAGATCCTTGTTTTTTCTAAGATCGTAGCGCTGTTTCAGGTAATTGGTACTACTATATGTTATTATAGTTTGATTGTCTTGTTTATATACCAATATTTTAAGCGGGAGTTCCAGACCCGCCAATTGATCTTTTTGCATTAAAAGGGAACCTTGTTTAGGATCACCAAAAATAAAAAGGAGATTTTCTGAGAGCTCTAAACCGGCTTTTTTAGCCTCTTTTGAATGTTCAATTTTTGAAAAAAAAGTGAACGTATTGTGTTGTTCTAAAGTTTTTGCCAAACGCGAGGCCGTTTCTTTAAAACTATAATCACTGCGGGCAAGCATTAAATGGTCCTTCTCTTTCTCCTGAGCCGTTCCTAATTGAATTCCGCAATAAAAAATAAGGAAGAAATATTTTAACAGGAATTTCATAGCTTTAAGTTAATGAATTTTAAGAAGATATAGAATGAAAAACTTTAGCTTTTCAAGATTTATGAGTATTTTGACAAAGTGGAAAATTCAAAGAATACTAATTCTTGTATCTTTGCAGGCCGCTTTTTAAAGCGGCTCTAACAACTATCTAATTATAACAACTTTATGCATGTAGCGATTGCAGGGAACATTGGCGCGGGAAAAACCACCCTTACTAAATTATTGGCAAAACATTATAATTGGGAGGCACAGTATGAAGATGTCTTAGAAAATCCCTACCTCGAAGATTTCTATAATAAAATGGAACGTTGGTCTTTTAACCTCCAAATTTACTTTTTAAATAGTAGATTTCGGCAAACACTTCAAATACGAGAGAGCGGAAAAAAAATCATCCAGGATAGAACAATCTATGAAGATGCCCATATTTTTGCCCCTAACCTTCACGCAATGGGATTAATGACCAACAGGGACTTTGAAAACTACAGTTCTCTTTTTGATCTTATGGAAGGCGTGGTGCAGGGCCCCGATCTTCTTATTTATTTAAGAAGCAGCATCCCAAACCTTGTCTCTCAAATACACAAAAGAGGCCGGGATTACGAAAACTCTATTTCTATAGATTATTTGAGCAGGTTAAATGAACGCTACGAAGCATGGGTTCATAACTACAACAAAGGCAATCTATTGATAATAGATGTAGATAATATTAACTTTGTAGATAACCCTGAAGATCTAGGAGATATTATAAACCGAATTGACGCTGAGCTTCACGGATTATTTTAAAAACAAGTAAGATGGAATCAACAAAACTTAAACGACCAAAACATAAGGGCTCTCCAAAACTATTTGATAACCCTATTTTAGAAAAGCTAACGCATACACATATTTCCCTGCCCCTAATTATTTTTGGGCTTATTGCTGCTGCTTTAATCTACTACGGAGTTATTGAAAAAGGTTTTGAAGCACCTATGATGATAGGCCTTTTCGCGGCCGGTCTTTTCTTTTTTACTTTTGTGGAATATATTATGCACAGGTATTTGTACCATATCCCTGCTACCAGCGAAAGAAAGAAAAAAATATCTTACACCATGCATGGGGTACACCATGACTATCCAAAAGATAAATCAAGGCTAGCCATGCCACCGGTGTTGAGTTTAATAATTGCTACCATACTTTTTATTATATACCGGGCGGTATTGGGAGATTATGTTTTTGGTTTCCTTGCCGGATTTTTAATTGGGTATGCAGGCTACCTTGCCGTACACTACTCGGTGCACGCTTTTAAGGTACCAAACAATTTCTTAAAAGTTTTATGGCAGCACCATAGCATTCATCACTACCGTGAGCCAGACAGGGCATTTGGGGTATCTTCCCCACTTTGGGATCATATTTTTAGAACGATGCCTAGAAAAACGGCGGCCAGCAGAAAAACTGCAGTAGGAAAAAGCATTGACGACTAGTATTAGATAAACCCCTGTCCTTTTGCGTGGGCTACGGCTTCTTGCGAAGATTCTACCATTAGCACAGGAGTGGTATTGAAGTTATCGATTATACTTCGCACCCGGTTCATCTGCTTTTTATGTTTTACACTACGCAAATAAATTGCCAGAATCCTATCGGGATATTGGGCAGCAATCTCGGTATAGATAGAAGCGTCGTGTTCACCACTATCACCTATAAGAATAAAATTCATACCTGTATAGGTCTGTAAAATATTGGTAATTTCTTTTTGCTTATGTGGTTTTTCCGGTTTCAAACTCCCATCGAACGGCGTGCTAAATTTCCGGAGTAAAATTGGTCCTTTGGGAAAAGCATTATGGTCTAAAAATAATTTTAAATACTCATATAAATTCCACGGGCTGTTACTTAAATAAAAAATGGGGTTATTTGGTGTGTTGTTACGTCCTTTGTGCAGTTTTTGGTAAAATTCTGCCGCTCCCTTTAGCGGAATTCTATCATAGGCATTGGTCAGCAATGAATTTTTGAGCAATCTAAGTTTTAAAAAAGACGTAACACCGGTATGTAAAATGGTATCGTCTATATCGCTAATTACACCATATTCTGCTTCGGGATCCGGAATTAAAAAACTACCGGTAAACGGATTTTCCAATAACTGGGTTTTCTTCCCCATTGGCCCCTTATAGTATAGCTTATAATCTAACCAGCCCTCTGCATCTGCATACTGTGCCAGGTTTTGCTTAATATCATTGTCAAATAAAAAATAGCCTTCCGCATTGGTTTTTGTAGTTGCCGGCACTTTCCCAGGCAGTAGTAAATCTACCTGAGCATCAGGAATCTCAAAAGTATCAAACTGCTTATAAGTGGTTTTTATGGTTCTAAAAATATTGGCATCCTTAATAATTTTTAGCGGCTCATTATCCAATACACGGCCTTTTATATATAAATGAGAATGTGTAGCATAGCTTCTATAAGGTGTAATTAATACCTGATCTATTAGCTTATACCTGCCAGCCAGCTTACGTATTCTTTTTTTCATGAAATTTGCGCTTTCGGACAAGTTAAAAATTATAGGATAGCGCGACCTTACTTTTAAATAAACTTTAGGAAGATGCGAAGTGCTAACTGATCTGTTTTACATACATCAACCTTACATACCTTCAAAACCTCTCTTCTACTTTCGTTTTTATCTTTATTTTATGCCTCTCTACAAAATATGGTAACTCCTGTGCCTAATTAGCGTATCAAGATTAAGCTTCTTTTTTAATAAATCTAAACATGAAAAACCCCTAGAACAGCTACCTATTACTCATTCTAGTGGTTTCTAAGGGCCTTTATCAATTCATCTTTACTCATATCGCTCCGGCCTTCAATCCCGATCTCCTGGGCTTTCTCATAGAGTTCCTCTTTGGTACGCTCTTCATATTTATCGGCTTTTCCACCTTTTTCACCAGAATTGGGGTCGTTTGCAATTCGTGCTGCTTTAGATTTACTCATTCCTTTATCCCTTAATTCCTCGTATTGCTCATCATTTTTAATAGATGGTCCATGATCTTTAGCCATAATATTATTTTTTAGGTTTCTTTTATTCTTAAATTTAAAAGAATTAACACGGAAGCTTAGTTGTAGCTTTGTTAAAATTGGAAAGGGCTTCGGCTTTAAAATGAATTATAAAATTTATGAAAATCTCAACTTTGGGGCATCAAAACCTTGTGAAAAAGAATTAATAAGCAAACTACTTCGAAGCAAGATCGGAGAATATAATTCCATTTTGAGCCAAGCCTAAGAGGCCGGATAACTATCGGGATAAATCTATCGATTATCGAGTAAGAAAGGGACATTAGCCCCTTTTTATATACAGATATACAGAAAGAGACTGTTTGAAAAACATCTTTTTTGTCAAGCTGAACTTGTTTCAGCTTCTAACATGAAATAAATTCTAAACATCTTAGATCCTAAAATAAATTCTGGATAACGGTTTTAACAAAAAATCAAACAGCCTCTTTGGTTTAAAAAAACCTGACTTTAGTATATTCTATCTCTTAACTGCTGTACCTGTTTTTCTACTTCGGCTTTGGTACCGGTAAAAGTTTTTTGCTGTACTGCAGTTTTTCCTTTTTCAGTAGTAGTAATTCTTACTTTAGCAATAGTTTCATTTCCTTCCGAAATCATATTAACCTGGATTTCTTTGGAGCTCTCATCGGTTGAAGCATTATTATTTATAATCACCTCTTTTTTTATTGCAGTCTCTTCGTTGGGCACATCGGTTTGGGTATGTCCTCCTAAAATTGGTGCAATTACCAAACCGATTAAACAGGTTAATTTAATTAAAATATTCATAGAAGGCCCGGAGGTATCTTTAAACGGATCTCCTACCGTATCTCCGGTAACCGCGGCTTTGTGGGCATCAGAACCTTTATAGGTCATTTCTCCGTTTATCATCACTCCTGCTTCAAAAGACTTTTTAGCATTATCCCAGGCACCACCGGCATTATTTTGAAAAATTGCCCAAAGCACCCCGCTTACAGTCACCCCGGCCATATAGCCGCCAAGCATCTCTGCTATTAAAACATTCTCATAGCCAAAAAGCATAGGAAGTAGGGCGATGGCAATTGGAAAGCCAATGGTTAAAATTCCGGGTAACAACATCTCTTTTAAGGCTGCTTCGGTAGAAATAGCGACACACTTATCATATTCAGGCTTCGAGGTTCCTTCCATAATGCCTGGAATGCTTTTAAACTGTCGTCTCACTTCCTCTACCATTTTCATAGCTGCTTTCCCAACAGATTTCATGGCTAATGCTGAAAAAACCACGGGCACCATGCCTCCAATAAACAACATCGCCAAAACCGGGGCTTTAAAAATATTGATTCCGTCAATTCCGGTAAAAGTTACGTAGGCAGCAAAAAGCGCCAATGAGGTTAATGCGGCAGAAGCAATTGCAAAACCTTTTCCGGTAGCTGCAGTAGTATTCCCTACAGAATCCAGGATATCGGTGCGCTCTCTAACCTCGGCCGGCAGTTCGCTCATTTCGGCTATTCCCCCAGCATTATCGGCAATAGGCCCAAAAGCATCAATAGCCAATTGCATTGCTGTAGTGGCCATCATAGCTGAAGCCGCCAATGCAACGCCGTAAAATCCGGCAAAAGCGTAAGAGGCCCAAATAGCTAATGCAAATAATAACACAGAAAGAAAGGTAGAGATCATTCCGGTAGCCAAACCTGCAATAATATTAGTTCCGGCTCCTGTACTCGAATTTTGCACAATAGAGAGTACCGGTTTTTTACCTAGACCGGTATAATATTCGGTAACCGCCGAAATTACACCTCCCACTACTATTCCTACCAAAGAAGCATAAAACACCCTAATTGATGCGATTTCCATAAATTCAAAACCTTCAGACCCACCAACAAAGAAGCCCATAGTTAAGGTCTCTTTAGGTAGCATCCAGGTTACCAAAAAGTAACTGGCCATTGCTACCAGAACTATGGAGGTCCAATTACCGATATTCAATGCTTTTTGCACCTGGGCTTCTTTAGCCGAATTACTGCTTATTTTCACTAAAAGCGTCCCGATAATAGAAATAATAATACCGGCACCGGCAATAGCCATAGGCAATAAAATAGGACCAATTCCTCCAAACCCGGAATCGACAATATTTCCGCCCATATCTTCAATAATATAATTTCCTAAAACCATAGTAGCAAGAACGGTAGCCACATAACTCCCAAAAAGATCGGCACCCATTCCAGCCACGTCACCAACATTATCTCCTACATTATCTGCAATGGTTGCAGGATTCCTGGGGTCGTCTTCCGGGATTCCTGCTTCAACTTTCCCCACTAAATCGGCACCAACATCGGCAGCTTTTGTGTAGATTCCACCGCCAACACGGGCAAATAATGCAATAGACTCGGCACCCAGGGAAAAACCTGCCAGGGTTTCCAAAACAACGGTCATTTGAGTGGTATTACTCCACTCCCCACCCATAAAATAATGGTAGAATAAAATAAAAAATGTGGTTAGCCCAAGTACCGCTAAACCGGCTACCCCAAGACCCATTACGGTACCGCCCCCAAAAGAAACTTTTAAAGCTTGTGGCAAACTGGTTCGGGCCGCCTGTGTTGTGCGCACATTACTTTGGGTAGCGATCTTCATCCCCATATTTCCGGCCAGGGCCGAGAAAAAAGCTCCAAAAATAAAAGCAACAATAATTAGGTAATGTGTGGTTGGCACAACATAGGCTATAGCTGCCAGGGCAATACTGGCCCCAACCACAAAAAAACTAAGTAATTTATATTCTGCATTTAAAAAGGCAAGTGCCCCTTCGTAGATATGTGAAGAAATATCTTTCATCTTGCCGTCCCCGGCATCCTGTTTAAGTACCCAGGAACGTTTTACCCACATAAAAACAAGACCTACTACTGCAAGTATTGCAGGCATATAAACCATTATTGATTCCATATTAATTGTTAAGTTTTAGTTAATATGGCTAATGTAGTAAATCACTGATAATTAAAAAAGCAATAACTTTTTAAGGTTATTGCTTTAAAATCGTCAAAATTATGTGACTGAAATTAAGGTTGTATTCCAAATTGACCTTTATCTCCATCAAAATTCTCAAAACGCTCTACGCATTGTCTTATAATTTCTTTGGCTTCTGAAGCATCGCCCCAGCCACCTACATCTACTTTTTTCTTCTCAAGATCTTTATAAACCTTAAAGAAATGCTCAATTTCTTTAATCATGTGGCCATTAAGTTCTTTAAGGTCATTCAACCTATTCCAAATAGGATCTGAAACCGGCACACAAATAATTTTTTCATCAGGTCCTTTTTCGTCGGCCATATGGAAAACACCAATTGGTTTAACTTCCATTACAACACCGGGGAAAGTTGGTTCACTTACCAATACCAAAACATCTAATGGATCGCTATCCTGGGCCAGGGTATTTGGAATAAAGCCGTAATCGGCCGGGTACATCATTGAAGAAAAAATCATCCTGTCGTAACGGACTTTCTTTAACTCAAAATCGTATTCATATTTGTTTCTACTCCCTTTTGGGATCTCGATTAATACATCAAAACTATCTGACATGTTCTTTCTATTTTTCTCATTTAAAGGCGGCAAATATAGTGAAAATCAGTATTAATTACGCCTATTTAGAAATGAAAACCAAAGGAGGCTGTTATTGCAAAAGATCGTGACTCTGGCACATTATAATAATTACCTCTAAAATGAGCTTCTACACTTAGAAATTTAAGAATATTTCCTATTCCAAGGCTATATTCGTAATAAGGTGCCTTGTTAGGTGCGCGAAATGGAATTCCAGAGGCATTTAGCGCTTTATTTGCTTCAGAAATTTCTCCCCAAACAGCCCTAACACCAACAAGTTCACGTAAATTTAATTCTCGCAAAAGCGGAATCCTGGCAAATAACCTTCCGTTAAAATTATGATCAAAATGTGCTGAAACATACGTATCAGTTACAAATTCATAGAAATTAAGTACCGGAAACGCATTATACATAGAAAAGTAAGTTTGGTTACCGGGCACCACATTTAAAAGCCCCAGCGGAACTTCGCCAAAGGTTTTTCCGGCTTCCATGCTGACATTTGCCCTACCAAAACCGCCAATTTTAAGTGGCTGATTGTATAAAAACTGGATTTTCTTATAATCAAAATCGCTTTTCAATATGCCTTTTAAGCCCAGACTATAATTAAAAAAGAAGGTAGGAAATTCATCTTCATTAATTACATTTTGTTCTACCCCAAACCCGGAAGTTTGCCTACCCGGCGTATAGGTGAAAGTAGTTGCAATTTCTGTTTGCTTTATAGTTGAAGCGACGTTAGACTGCATTTTATCGGTATAATAGTCCAAACTAAAATCTGGAGAGGCCGAACTAAGCTCACGATAAGAAGCACCTACCCGAACCTTAAAATTATTCCAGGGCTCAATTTCAAGATTTACAGTATTTAAGTTTAAATGACTTAATTTAGTATTGTCTCCCACGCTCACAAGTCCCGAAGATGCCAAACTACGCCCCAAAACATCTGTAGTATTACCGGTTAAACCGGCTCCCAACTGTACAATATCGTGTCTTTTTCCTCCAGAAATTATTAAGCGCGAACGTGCATCCAACAACCACTTCCCGGAAATTCCATATTTAAATTTTTCATCTAAAAAACCATATGCCAGATACCCTTCAACTCTCCAGGGGTCGTGTTGCCCAAAATAAGTTCTTCCCCCTATGCGGGTCCTAAACCCTTCTACCTCATTATAATCGAACAAGGAATAGACAGGGCCAAAATCCCAGCCATTAAACTCTACATACCCAGATTCGGCTATGGTTGCAATATCATAAATTCTATTGAATGCGGGCACACTGGTTAGACTATCCAGCATCACATAAATATCCTCCTCAGCCCTATTAAGTTCTTCCAAACGGTTTTTATCCCAAAAATCCTGACCCCGCTGATAAACCTCTTTATTAAACCTATATGCCTGTTTGTGGTAAAATCCTTCTGCTTGCTTTAAATTAAATTGATACTCGTCAAAAATCTGAGTCCTTTTGGCATATACCCCTTTTGAAGTCTCTTTTTTGGTCAAGGAAAAATTAGCCTGGAAATAATCTTTGGATATTAAAAACACCGAATCGTTAAGTACCTCAAATTCCTGTTCTATATACAACTCCTTTACCCAGTTTATATTGGCATCGCGAGAAGCCTCAAGATTTATTTTCTTAATCGCCCAGGTAGTATCATTTACCCAAAAATCTCCTTTAAAAGTAAGCTCGTTTTCCCGGCGTGGATAGTAAATAATATTATAACACCATTTATTTTCTACAAAAGCACTATCACTTAATACGTAATTGTAATTATTAATGCCGGTAGTAGAAAGCGGACTTACAAAACTTTTATCAAAAACCTTAATATAGTTGTTGTATACATTATACTCATCATACACATCTTTTACCGCAGCGATTAAATTTTGATTTTGATCAAAGCCTGAGTTTTTATTTCCTAAAAGATCTTCTCGTTTTTTATTTTCTACATTATCACCATATACCCTGGAAACCGATTCGTTTATAAAAACCGGTAAAATAGTCTTTCCGGTAATTCTATTGGTATCGGCATAATCAAATATGAATTCCATGCCGTTAAAAATTGGATTTTTCACTACTGAACTATCTATACCATCTAGTTCGAATTCCAGCTTTTCATATTTTTTAAACTGATATTGTTTAAAGGCAGTAACACCGTTATCTCGCCTATTTTTCCAGATTTTTCTCAGGATATCTATAGCGGGATTATTCTTCTTAGAAGTTTTCCCTCTAATTATTTTCACTTCATCAAGGCTTGAAGCCTCTTGCTGCAATACTATCTCCAGTGAAAGATTACTTTTTTGCGGAAGTGGGATTATTTCAGTTTGATAACCAATAAAAGAAATTTTGAGTTCGGTATGGTTATTTTCACTTTGCAAATAAAACTTCCCACTTTCACCTGAGGTTGTCCCTTCCGAAGAATTATTAAAAATCACATTCACAAAAGGCAAAGCCTGGCCGTTTTGATCTTTAACCACACCACCAACCCTGGTTTGCGATGCCATTATCGTATAGCAAAGCAAAAATAATAAGGAAAGATAAGTTGCTTTCGGCCTCATTGTTCTTCAGGACAAAAAAAAACTTCACCGAATCAGAATCCGATGAAGTTTTAGATTTATAAAATTTCTCTCTATTTGCAAGCTTAACCTATAATTGGTGTTACTTATAGAGTTATGATTAATTACCTGTTTATTGCTAAGTTTTAAGTCCAGCATCCTGCTGGCTTTTTTAGTCAATATACATCACCTGTTTAACCGCTTTAATAACATCGTCGCTGTTTGGCAACCATTCTTTAAGCAATACAGGAGAGTAAGGTGCCGGCGTATCGGCAGTATTTATTTTTACAATTGGTGCATCTAAATAATCAAAAGCTTTAGACTGTACCTGGTAGGTGATTTCAGTAGAAATATTTCCAAAAGGCCAGGCTTCTTCCAAAATCACTAAACGATTGGTTTTCTTAACCGATTCGATAATAGTCTCATGATCCATTGGGCGAATAGTTCTAAGGTCTATAATCTCGCAAGAAATATCGTCTTCAGCCAATTTCTCGGCCGCTTTGTATGCTTCTTTAATAATTTTTCCAAAGGAAACAATTGTTACATCACTACCTTCTCTTTTAATATCGGCTTTTCCTATTTCCAGTACGTACTCTTCTTCAGGTACTTCTCCTTTATCACCATACATTTGCTCACTCTCCATAAAGATTACCGGATCATCATCACGAATAGCAGCTTTCAACAAACCTTTGGCATCATAAGGATTTGAAGGTACAATTACTTTTAGACCCGGGCAGTTGGCATACCAACTTTCAAAAGCCTGGGAGTGCGTTGCACCCAATTGCCCGGCAGAAGCGGTTGGCCCCCTAAAAACGATAGGAATATTAAATTGGCCACCACTCATTTGGCGCATTTTAGCCGCATTATTTATTATCTGGTCAATTCCAACCAATGAGAAGTTAAAGGTCATGAATTCAATAATAGGCCTGTTGCCATTCATTGCCGAACCCACACCAATTCCAGCAAATCCAAGCTCTGCAATTGGGGTATCTATTACACGATCAGGGCCAAATTCGTCCAACATACCTTTAGAGGCTTTGTAAGCACCATTATACTCTGCTACTTCCTCGCCCATTAGATAAATAGACTCGTCTTTTCGCATCTCTTCGCTCATTGCTTGCTGAACGGCTTCCCTAAATTGAATTGTCTTCATTATATGCTATACTATTTAGATGTATCTTTTTAAACAACAAAAATAGTAATTCAATAAAGTTTTCCCCACTAATAATCCACAAAAATTTACAGGCCTTCCGTAAGTTCAACATTATAGCCTATTACCCCTAAGAAATAATTAATTTTTAGGAGTTTTTTAATCTTAAAATTGTCATATTTACAATATATTGATGGAATCTATAAAATTAATTTTGAAGAAAATTGCGAAATTTACTATGCATGCATAGCATTTTATGGATTAAATTATGTAACTTCGTGATGAAATTTGTTATAAATATAAAAAACTCGTTATAATGAAAATATTAGTATGTATTAGTCATGTACCTGATACTACCTCAAAAATCAACTTTACCGATGGTGATTCAAAGTTTGATACCAACGGAGTGAATTTTGTAATAAATCCAAATGATGAGTTTGGACTTACCCGCGCTATGTGGTTTAAAGAAAAACAAGGCGCAAGTGTAGATGTTGTAAATGTTGGGGGCGCCGAAACCGAGCCTACCTTAAGAAAAGCACTTGCTATTGGAGCCGATAATGCCATACGTGTAAATACGTTAGCTGTAGATGGTTTTCAGGTAGCAAAACAATTGGCAAAAGTTGCTAAAGAAGGAGAATATGACCTTATAATTGCCGGACGTGAATCTATAGATTACAACGGCGGAATGGTACCGGGAATGCTAGCAGCACTTCTGGACGCTAATTTTATTAACACCTGTATTAGTTTAGAGATAGAAGGCAACAAAGCTACAGCCGTAAGGGAAATAGATGGCGGTAAGGAAACTTTAACTGCCTCTCTCCCTTTGGTTATTGGAGGACAGAAAGGTTTGGTTGAAGAAAGCGATCTTAAGATCCCAAATATGAGAGGGATTATGCAAGCTCGTAAAAAGCCACTTAATGTTCTTGAACCCGAGGAAGCAGCTACACAAACCGAAGCTGTGAAGTTTGAAAAACCGGCTCCTAAAGGAGATGTAAAACTGGTTGACCCAGAAAATCTTGATGAATTGATAGATTTACTTCACAACGAAGCCAAGGCAATATAAATATAAATTACCTCACAAGTTTTCAAAACCTGTGAGAAATTACACTTAAAAAATAAAAATATATGTCAGTTTTAGTATATACAGAAACCGAAGACGGCAAGTTTAAAAAAGCTGCGTTTGAAGTTGCTTCTTATGCAAAGGAAGTAGCCGGCGGAGATGAAGTAGTTGCAGTAAGTTTTAACACTGCCGATACTTCTGAACTTGGAAAATATGGAGTTAGCAAAGTGCTAAATATCCAAAACGACAAACTAAGCAAGTTTAATGCTGAAGCTTATGCAGATGCAATTAAACAAGCAGCAGAAAAAGAAGGAAGTAAGCTTATTGTATTGAGCCAAAGCGCCAACAGTAAATATTTAGCTCCACTTTTGGCCGTGCATTTAAATGCAGGTTATGCATCTAATGTTATTGCAGTACCAGAGAGCCAGGAGCCTTTTACAGTTAAAAGGAGTGCTTTTACCAACAAAGCTTTTAATTTTACTAAAATCACTACCGATGTAAAAATTGTAGGTTTATCTCAAAATGCATTCGGTTTAAAAGAAAGTGAAGCTGCTGCTACAGCTGAAGATTTTTCTCCTGAGCTAAAAGAAGGGGACTTTACAGTAAATGTAGAATCGGTAGATAAAGCAAAAGACAAAGTAACCATTGCTGATGCAGAAGTAGTTGTTTCTGGTGGTCGCGGACTTAAAGGCCCGGAAAACTGGGGAATGATTGAAGAAATGGCCGATATTCTTGGGGCTGCCACAGCTTGCTCCAAACCGGTTAGCGATATGGGTTGGAGACCGCATAGCGAACACGTGGGCCAAACGGGAAAACCGGTAGCTTCTAATCTTTATATCGCAGTAGGAATTTCAGGGGCAATACAACATCTTGCAGGAATTAACGCTGCCAAGACTAAAGTGGTAATTAACAACGACCCGGAAGCACCTTTCTTTAAGGCCGCAGACTACGGAGTAGTTGGTGATGCTTTTGAAATTGTACCTAAGCTAAACGAAAAACTAAAGGAATTTAAAGCTAAAAACGCATAATTTTTATAACTTGCACCCTTTAAAAGGGCTGTCTAAAATACGGTGAAAGTCCTAAATTAGACAGCCCTTTTTAATTGATGATATATGAGTTTAGTGCGCCTTAATATAAAAGGAATTTCTTATAGCCAAACCCAAAACGGAGCCTACGCTTTAATTTTAAGCGAGGTAAATGGAGAACGTAAACTCCCCATAGTTATTGGAGCTTTTGAAGCACAATCTATCGCTATTGCTTTAGAAAAAGAAATAAAACCACCTCGCCCTTTAACCCACGATCTTTTTAAAAATTTCGCCGACAGGTTTGAAATTACGGTGAAGCAGGTAATTATTCATAAGCTGGTAGACGGTGTATTTTATTCCAGTTTGATTTGCGAACGCGATAAGATTGAAGAAATTGTAGACGCACGCACCAGTGATGCTATTGCCCTTGCCTTAAGGTTTAACGCTCCTATTTTCACGTATAAAAACATTCTTGATAAAGCAGGAATCTTTTTAAAAGGAGAGGAAGAAGAGCAAAAAACCGCTTCAGAAAAACAGGAGGAAGATATAATTTCAGAAGAGCTACTTCCCGACGATATTGATATAAAATCTGACGATACTGACTATAAAAAGTTATCCTTAGACGAACTTAAAGATATGCTTTCCCAGGCCGTAAACAATGAAGATTACGAAAAAGCGGCGCGCATCCGGGACGAAATTTCCAAACGCAAATAATGCTCCCATTTATGAATAAAACCTGGTTTTGCCTGATTTTAGTTCTTTTAAGTGTGACCGGCACTTTTTCCCAAAATATTTCAAAAACCTGGACTCTTGATAAAGAACAAGACAACCAGGAGACTTTTGCGCAGGGACACAACTTACATTTAGATGAAGGCATCTTTAACATTAGTACAGCTAAAGATACACTTGCCTCAGGAGATTATATTCTACAAAACAAACTTCTCGTTTTATTTTACAGCCCACCTCAAGACAGCATTGTAAATTACAGAATTTCTGCGCTTACAGATTCCAGCATGACGCTAAAGGAGGCTGATAAAGAATTTTACTTTAAGACCGAAGATTTTAACAATCTCGAAGAGGTTGTTCCTGCTAAATTGGCAAAAGAAATGGTGCCCAGTGCCGGGATATCCTTTAATAGTATTTGGAGGGGAGCATTAGGCATGCTAAGCTTATTATTTATTGCTTTCTTATTTAGCAGCAATCGCAAAGCCATTAATTGGAAAACCATTGGTATTGGACTTAGTGCACAATTGTTATTGGCAATTGGCGTTTTAAAGATTAGTTTTATTCAAAAAATATTTGAATTTATAGGAAATATATTTGTACTAATTCTTGATTTTACAGCCGCAGGCAGCGAATTTTTACTTGGCGGAATGATGGATGTAGACAGTTTTGGTTTTATTTTCCTTTTTCAGGTATTACCCACTATTATCTTCTTTTCAGCATTAACTTCTGTATTATTTTATCTTGGAATTATTCAAATTGTGGTTAAGGGAATGGCGATGATACTTACCCGTTTAATGGGAATATCTGGAGCCGAAAGCTTAAGCGTAGCAGGAAATATATTTCTTGGACAAACCGAAGCCCCACTTATGATTAAGGCCTATTTGGAACGAATGAACCGTTCTGAAATTTTACTGGTTATGATTGGCGGAATGGCTACCGTTGCAGGTGGTGTGCTCGCAGCATATATTGGTTTTTTAGGAGGTGACGATCCAGAACTAAGGCTTCAGTTTGCCAAACATTTACTGGCAGCTTCAGTAATGGCAGCGCCCGGCGCCATTGTGGTTTCTAAAATACTATATCCCCAGGAAAATAAAATTAATACCAATGTGGAGGTATCTTCAGATAAAATTGGTTCAAATATCCTTGACGCTATAGCCAACGGAACTACCGAAGGTTTAAAACTTGCCGCAAACGTTGCAGCCATGCTCCTGGTTTTTATCGCTTTTATAGCTATGATCAATTATATTTTAAACTGGACAGGATCCTGGACCGGCATGAACGCTTTTCTAGCCGAAAACACCCCCTACTCCAGCTTTTCACTTGAAGCTATTTTAGGAACAATTTTCGCCCCCCTCATGTGGCTTATTGGTGTTGCCAAAGAAGATATGATGCTTATGGGACAATTGCTGGGAATAAAGCTAGCTGCAAGTGAATTTGTAGGCTACGTACAACTGGCCGATCTTAAAAACACCGCAAATGCACTTAGCCTTAATTATGAAAAATCTGTGATTATGGCCACCTATATGCTTTGTGGTTTTGCAAATTTTGCCTCTATAGGAATTCAAATTGGAGGGATTGGATCTCTTGCCCCGGGACAAAGAAAAACCTTATCAGAATTTGGAATGAAAG
Source organism: Salegentibacter sp. BLCTC (assembly GCF_015143665.1). Taxonomy (NCBI): domain Bacteria; kingdom Pseudomonadati; phylum Bacteroidota; class Flavobacteriia; order Flavobacteriales; family Flavobacteriaceae; genus Salegentibacter; species Salegentibacter sp. BLCTC. The sequence continues at coordinate 194,548 of NZ_WYEW01000008.1, forward strand.
CCCTAATTGGAGGGACTATCGCTTCTTTGCTCTCTGCCACCCTTGCCGGGATGATAATTGGGTAATTTATTAAAAAATCTTTAAGAATTGTATTTGAACAGCTTTTGCTATTTTAGCAAAACTAATCTTCTGCAGCGCAAACTTATGAAACAGTACCAAGAACTTTTACAGCATATTTTAGATAACGGAACCGACAAAGGCGATAGAACCGGCACAGGCACCAGAAGTATCTTCGGGCATCAGTTAAGGTTTGATCTTAGCAAAGGCTTTCCCATGGTCACTACCAAAAAACTACACCTAAAATCTATTATTTACGAACTCTTGTGGTTCTTAAAAGGCGATACCAATGTAAAATACCTCCAGGAAAATGGGGTGCGGATTTGGAACGAATGGGCAGACGAAAATGGCGATTTGGGCCCTGTTTACGGAAAGCAATGGCGAGATTGGAATGGCGAAGAAATTGACCAGATCAAAGAAATTATAGAAACCTTAAAAAAGAATCCTAACAGTCGTAGAATGTTGGTTTCGGCCTGGAACCCATCAGTTCTTCCAGATTCTTCTAAATCATTTCCAGAGAATGTAGCCAATGGAAAGGCAGCACTGCCGCCCTGTCACGCTTTTTTCCAATTCTATGTTGCCGATGGTAAACTTTCGCTTCAACTTTATCAAAGAAGTGCCGATGTATTTCTTGGGGTACCTTTTAATATTGCTTCGTATGCATTATTAACTATGATGATGGCACAGGTTTGTGGGTATGAACCGGGGGACTTTATTCATACATTTGGCGATGTTCATATATATAACAACCATATGAAGCAGGTAAAACTGCAACTTTCCCGAGAGCCCAGGGCGCTTCCAACTATGAGCCTTAACCCCGAAATAAAAAATATTTTTGATTTCGATTATAAAGATTTTAAATTAGAGAATTACAATCCGCACCCGGGAATTAAAGCCAAGGTTGCGGTATAATATATAATTATCTAATTAAAATTTTAAAATTTATGAAAAAGTTATTGCTTATCGCAAGTATAGTAGTTGGAGGTTTAACCACTGTTCAGGCCCAGCAAACTTCTCCGGTTTGGCCAGGTTGTGAAGACTCCGAAGACTTAAAAGCCTGTTTTAATCAAAAACTATCTCAACACGTAAGAGAAAATTATGAGTATCCTCAAACCGAAGACGGTGATTATGTGCGGGGAAAAGTAAAAATCTCTTTCACCATTACTGAAGAAGGAAAAGCCGTAGTAAAAAAGGTAGAAGGATCTGAGCCAAAAGTAAATGCTGCAGCCAGAGAAATGATTGAAAAAATTCCTGATATGAAACCTGGAACCTTAAATGGCGAACCAGATGACCGCAATTTCACCGTCCCATTTAATTTCTAGAGAACAGCTCTACAACCACTAACAGCCCGAGCCATGAAAAAATTAATGTTCTGCTTCTTTTTATTAACCGGCACTTTTTTGTTTGCCCAAAACGACGTAGAAGTTAAAGGAAATACGGTTACGGTAAAGGAAAAGGCACCGGTTTGGCCGGGATGTGAATCTAGCGAAGATTCAAAAAAATGTTTCAATCAAAAATTGATGGAACATGTAAAGTCTAATTATAAATATCCTCGTAACAATAAGGGGGAATTTATAAGAGGAAAGGTGGTTGTAAAAATGCATATAGATGAAGAAGGTAAAACAGTAATCAATACTGTTAAGGGCGATAAAAAAGAAGTAATTGCCGCAGTAAAAGAAATGCTTAAAAAGATGCCTAAAATGAAACCAGGCACTCGTGGCGGAAAGCCTACAAAAATAAGCTACACCCTCCCTTTAAATCTATAAGGGTCTCATTATACTTTAACTTGGCGTTAACTAGCTTAAGTTTTAGACCGAAAGAAAAAATTGTAAATTTGAGTGATACCCAAAAAGGTATCACTCTTTTTTATGCAATCACAAAAACAATTACTCGACTTTTTTAATAAAACCAGGGCACAATCTGAACTGATTTGTTCCTTTTTGGAAACAGAAGATTATGTGGTGCAACCAATAGAAAATGTGTCGCCCCCAAAATGGCACCTTGGGCATACTACCTGGTTTTTTGAGGAATTTGTTTTAAAACCACACCTAAAAAATTATCAACTTTTCGATAAACATTCGGCTTACGTTTTTAATAGTTACTACGAAAGTGTAGGCGATAAAGTAATAAGGACCAATCGTGGTAATTTATCGCGACCAACGGTAGCCTGGGTTTATAAATACCGAAATTATGTTTCAAAAGCTATAGAACAATTTCTTCAGGAGAGCAGTATTTCTAAAGACTTATGCAGCATAATTGAGATAGGTTGCCATCATGAGAAACAACACCAGGAACTCTTATTAACAGATATCAAGTATATTCTTGGAAACAACCCACTATTTCCGGAATATAACGATCAGTTTAAAGAAAATCCCATCGAGGATTTTAAGCAGGAATGGATCTCAATTTCTAAAGGTGTTTATGAAATAGGCCATAAATCTGATGGCTTCTACTATGATAACGAACAGGGGGCTCACAAGGTCTACCTAAATGATTTTAAAATTTCAAATAAACTGGTTACCAATGCCGAGTTTATTGAATTCATTGCATCAGGGGCTTATAAAGATGTGCTATTATGGCACGCCGAAGGCTGGGACTGGATTAATTCTAATAAAATTGAAGCTCCGTTTTACTGGCACAAAATAAATGGAGAATGGCATCAATACACTTTAAACGGACTTACAAAACTAATCCCGGAAGCTCCATTAAGTCATATTTCTTATTATGAAGCATTTGCTTTTGCGCAGTGGAAAGGTTTAAGATTACCCACAGAATTTGAATGGGAAACCGCACAAAAATATTTTAAATGGGGATACCGCTGGGAATGGACAGAAAGTGCTTATTCGCCCTACCCTAATTACACCAGGCCTGAAGGCGCATTGGGTGAATACAACGGAAAATTCATGGTAAACCAAAAAGTTTTACGAGGAGCTTCAGTTGCCACTTCCAAAAAGCATACACGCCACACGTATCGCAATTTTTTTCATCCACATTTACGCTGGCAATTTACGGGATTAAGACTGGCCAAATAACCAAAAAACTAAATGAAAACCACACCTACTACATTCCAATCGGCGTTTGAAGAAGACGTTTACAAAGGCCTAACCAGTTTTCCGAAATATTTACTTTCCAAATATATTTACGACCAAAAAGGGGATAAACTTTTCCAGCAAATAATGGAAATGCCTGAATACTATCTTACTAACTGCGAGTTAAACATACTGGAGCATCATAAAGCTGCTATTGCCGAAATATTTAATAAAGAAGGAGGATTTGACCTTATTGAATTAGGAGCAGGAGACGGAAAAAAAACCAAAATCCTCTTACAACATTTGGTAGCTAAAAAATACGATTTCAATTATCTACCTATAGATATTAGTCAGCATGTACTGGAAGAATTACGAGATTCTTTAAAGAATGAAATACCCGAAGTGAAGGTAAAAATTCAACAGGGCACCTATTTTAAAACCCTCGAAAACCTGGCCGATTATAACAATCGCCGTAAAGTAATCCTGGTGTTGGGCTCCAATATTGGGAATCTTTTACACGAAAACGCAATAAACTTTCTTCGTAATATTCAAAAAGCCATGAATTTTGAAGACCGTCTATTTATGGGTTTTGATCAGAAAAAAGATCCGCAAAAGATTTTAGACGCTTATAACGATAAGACCGGCATTACAGAAGCTTTCAACAAAAATTTACTGGCAAGAATAAATAAAGAATTAGACGCCAACTTTAATTTAGGCAATTTTAAACACTGGGAAACCTACGACCCCGAAACCGGAACCGCAAAAAGCTATTTGGTAAGTAGAGTAAAGCAAAAAGTGGCTATTAAAAAGCTGGAGCTGGAGGTATGTTTTGATGCGTGGGAAAGCATACACACCGAAATCTCCCAAAAATACGACGATGCCGTGGTAGCCTGGCTGGCGAAAGAAGCCGGTTTAGAGATTCAAACCAGTTTTCAGGACCAGGATAACTGGTTTAAAAACTATGTATTTAGGAAAAAGCATTAAACCCCAAACTCCCTTAATTGTTTTAGGAGGAAATGCAGCTCCTCTTCAGTATTAAAATAGTGAAAACTTACACGAACCCCACCACCCCGCATAGAAGTAATAATGTTTTTACTTTGTAAATGCTGGAATAATTTTTCTCCTCCTTTAATATTAAAAATTGAAGAATGTATTTTTCTATTTACCACGCTTTCTTCCAGTAAATCCATTTTTGTGAATTCACTTTTAGCCTTGTTGCTTAAAGATTCAATTCTTACGGAAATTTCTTTTATTCCAATTTTTTTGATCAATTTTAAGGCTTCAGCTAAGCTTCCGTAATTTAAGGTATCTTGATGCCCCGGTTCAAATTTCCCTATAAAATTACCTTCATGGGCTTTGTATTTACCCCGTAAAGAGCCAAAACCTAAAGTTTTTGGACTAATCCTATTTTCCATTTCTTTTTTAAAGAGCATAAAAGCATTGCCATAGCCGGCATTTAACCATTTATAAGTACTGCAAATAAGCACATCGAGCCCACTCTCCTCAAAATTAAATTCTTCGGTACCGCAATATTGGGTTGCGTCGGCAATAAATAAGGTATCAGGATATTCTTGTTTTAGTTTATTAACAAAACCAAGGTCTATTTTTATACCATTAAGATATTGTACAATACTAAAAGCAAAAAAATCGGGTTGTTTCTTTTTAAAGGCTTCAGCTATATTTTCTTCAAGGTTTTCGTTAATTTCGGCGTATTCAATTTCAAAATTCCTGGATGTGACTGCCCAGTTTAATGACGGATAATCATTTTTAAGCAAGAGCGCTTTTGGGTGTTTATCCAGCCCCTCCAATAAAGTATTAATCCCAAAGGAAAAATTAGGAACCAAGGCCACCCGGGCCGGGGCACACTTAAAGACTTCGCCTACCAATTCACGGGTTTCGGTTAGTACTTCGGCTTGTTTTTCTTTAAACACACTTGCCCCTAGCAGAAAATCCAGGTCATGATTTTGCCTAAACTCCCAAACCGCTTCGGGCAATAAACCTGAAGCTGCGGTATTTAAGTAAGTGTATTGTTCCAATACCGGAAATCCTTTTCTTAAATTCTCCATAATCCTATGTAAATTGTTAACGAAAACTGTAAATTTGGTATAGACACTAAAGTACTTCTTATTATGTTTTCTAAAAAGAAAAACACTTCCAAACTCGATGCCGAGCAGCGAGAACTCTATGAAAATGCGCGTAAACGTACACTTCAAAAAAAGAGGCTATTTCAACATTTTATTATTTTTCTTATTGGTGCCGTTTTCCTTATTGTTTTAAATGTAGTGATTGGTTACAAAGAAAACTTTATGCCCCTTGGCTATAATTGGTTTGTTTGGGCAATTTTAATTTGGAGCTTTCTACTTTTAGCCCACGTTTTTAATGTTTTTATTACCAATAAGTTTTTAGGAAAAGAATGGCAGGATAAACAAATGAGTAAATTAGTACAAAAACAAAAGGAAAAGATTGCAAAAATGCAAAAACAGGTAGAGCAGGATTTCCCTGCAAACCCTCCTTTGCATAAAAATACTGCTGAACCGGAGGTTAAACCTGAATTAAAAGCAGACAACGAGCGATTTAAACCAAAACCCGACCAGCCCGATAAACCGGATCAACCTTACAATACCTAAAACTATGATTACCATGATTGCCGCTGCTGCGGAAAATAATGCCCTGGGAAAAGACCGGGATTTAGTGTGGCACCTACCAGACGATTTTAAGCGTTTTAAGAAACTTACCACCGGGCACCATATTATTATGGGCAGGAAAACTTTTGAATCTTTTCCAAAACCGCTACCCAACCGTACACATATTGTAATTACACGCAATGATAATTATCTAAAAAAAGACGCTATAATTACCTCTTCGTTAGAAAAGGCGCTTGAATTTGCTAAAATAGACCCCCAACCTTTTATTATTGGCGGCGGCGAAATTTATAAATTAGGGATGGAGGTAGCCGATAAAATAGAACTTACGCGTGTACACGGTACTTTTGAAGCTGATACCTTTTTTCCCGAAATAGATGAAAAAAAATGGAAGTTAATAGCCGAAGAGTTTCATCCTAAGGATGAGAAGCACGACTACGCCTTTACTTACCTAACCTATGTTAGAAGATAACATTCTCTTTAAAATAGCTGAAGAGTATAATCTAAACAACGCCGAATTTAGCCGACTTACCGGCGGCGATATTAATGATGTTTATCTCATTACATTTAGTGAGAAAAAGCAGGTAGTAAAACTAAATAATGCCGAAAAGTTTCCCGGTATGTTTGAAGCTGAAAAGGCAGGCCTGGAAGCGCTTAAAAACACGAAAGTAATTGATGTTCCTGATGTTTTAGGAATTGGTAAAATTGAATCTTTTTCATATTTGTTGTTGGAACACAAAGAAAGTGCTACCAAGTCATCTACTTTCTGGCAGGATTTTGGCCGGCAATTGGCAGCCTTACATAAAACTACTGCCAAAGAATTCGGGTTTCACCGGGATAATTATATTGGCAGTCTTCCGCAACAAAATAATACTGCAGCTTCGGCAGCTGACTTTTATATTTCCCAGCGACTGGAACCTCAATTTAAACTGGCGAAAAATAATGGTTTTGACCTTGGTGCTACCGGTTCGTTTTTTAAAAACATTTCAACAATAATCCCCAATGAAAATCCTGCATTAATTCACGGCGATCTTTGGGGAGGCAATTACCTGGTTAATGGAAGCGGCGATCCCTGCCTTATAGATCCGGCCACTTCTTTTGCCCCCAGGGAAATGGACCTTTCTATGATGCAGCTTTTCGGCGGATTTGATAAGGAATTATTCAATAGCTACGAAAAAGAGTTTCCTTTAGAAGCAGGATTTAAAAATCGTATCCCACTTTGGCAACTTTATTATTTATTGGTTCATCTCAATATTTTTGGTGCGGGATATAAGCCACAGGTTACCAACATCATAAAGCAATACACTTAATTTTACAATTCTTAACAGGCCATATTATTCTTTTAGTACTTTCTTAGCGTAGATAGCTTAATATCCTCGTTAAATTCAATTTCCAACTTAAACTAAAAAATGATGAGTACAGAAAATTTGAATAAAGACGAGGCTTTAGACAAGATGAAAACTATGGTGAACAGCATACAAACGGCCATGCTGGTTACAGATTTTAGCAACAAGCCCCTAAGTGCCGTACCTATGACAACCAAAGAAGTAGATAAAGAAGGAAATATCTGGTTTTTTAGCAGGTTAGATAGTGACCATAATGGAGATATCGCAAAAGACGACGACGTACAACTCCTCTTTAGTGACACCTCAGATATGGAATTTATTAGCATTTATGGAAAGGCCAGTATTGAAACCAACAAAGGTGTTTTAAAAGAATTCTACGGAAAAATGGATGATGCCTGGTTTAATGGAGTTGACGACCCCAATTTAACGGCTATAAAAGTGGTTCCTCAAGAAGCTTATTTCTGGGATAACAAGCAAAACAAATTTGTAACTTTTTTAAAAATTGGGGCTGCGGCCATAACCGGTGATAAAAAAGAAATTGGGGAGAAAGGCAAATTGAACCTTTAAAAAATACCCGATTTTACAATTAAAAGACCTCCTGGCAATTCATTTGTTATGAGGTCTTTTTTATTATTTCTATTTTAGCCGAATCTAAATTGAAAAATTATGAAAGCATATATCTTCCCGGGTCAGGGAGCGCAATTTTCGGGAATGGGCTTAGACCTTTTTGAAAAATCTGCGAAAGCACAGGAACTTTTTAAGAAAGCCAATGCAATTTTAGGCTTTTCAATTACCGATATAATGTTTGAAGGCTCTGCTGAAGACCTCAAACAGACAAAAGTTACCCAACCGGCAGTTTTTTTACATTCGGTTATTTTAAGTAAAGTTTTGGGCGAAGATTTTAAACCAGACATGGTAGCAGGACATTCGCTAGGAGAGCTTTCGGCACTGGTAGCAAATAACACGCTTTCTTTCGAAGATGGTTTAAAATTAGTTTATAAACGCGCTATGGCTATGCAGCAGGCTTGCGAATTAGAGCCATCTACCATGGCCGCTGTTTTAGGCCTGGAAGACGAGATAGTAGAAGCCGTTTGTGCTGAAACAGAAGGAACCGTTGTAGCTGCAAATTACAATTGCCCCGGACAATTAGTGATTTCGGGAGATGTAAAAGCAGTAGAAGCCGCCTGCGAAACTTTAAAGGAACGCGGTGCAAAACGTGCTATGATCCTGCCTGTTGGAGGTGCCTTTCATTCTCCTTTAATGGAACCGGCCCGAAAAGAACTGGCTGCAGCTATAGAGAATACTACATTTAATACGCCTACCTGTCCTATTTACCAAAACGTAAGCACGTTTGCAGTAACCGATCCCGAGGAAATAAAGAAAAACCTTGTTTTTCAATTAACAGCCCCGGTAAAATGGACGCAAAGTGTACAAAATATGATGCAAGACGGCGCCAGTAGCTTTACCGAAGTTGGCCCTGGAAAAGTATTGCAGGGTCTGGTTAAGAAAATAGACCGAAAAATGGAAACTGCTTCAGCTTCTATATAGGACTGAGAAAACAGAATTTAAGTAGGCTCTTTGAATAACCAGCTTTCGTCAAGCTGAACATGTTTCAGCTTCTAATACGTTATATCCTGAAATAAATTTAGGATGACGGTCGTAACATGGATATCAAGAGACCGAAGCAGTTTCAAAAAATAAAAAATCCTGAAGCTATAAACTTCAGGATTTTTATTTTTATGTACTTCAAACGAAACTTTTCGACTCTGCCCGAAACAACTAAGGAATTTACTTTTTATATATCTTTCCTTCTTTCATAACGAATTTTACATTTTTTAAAGTTTCTATATTTTGGGTAGGGTCCTCCTCTACAGCTATAATATCGGCATAAAAACCTTCAGCAATTTGGCCAATTTTATTCTCCATTTTTAAAATCATAGCCGGAGTAATTGTAGCACTCTGTATAGCTTCCATAGCCGGCATTCCGGCTTCGGTCATATACACAAATTCCCGGGCGTTTTCTCCGTGTTTAAAAACACCTGCATCGGTGCCAAAAGCAATGCCAACGCCTCTTTTATACGCACGCTCAAACATTCCCTGAATTTGTGGACCTATTTCCCTGGCCTTCGGCACTACAAGTGCCGGATAGTAATTTTCAATCTCAGCGTTTTGGGTTACTTCTTTCCCGGCCGTAATGGTGGGCACCAAATAAGCATTATGCTTTTTCATCAAATCCATTGTTTCTTCGCTCATTTTGGTACCGTGCTCAATAGTTTTTACACCGGCCCTTATAGCCCGTTGCATTCCCTCATCGCCATGAGCGTGGGCTGCTACATGAAAATCATAATCGTTAGCTGTTTTTACAATGGCTTTTATTTCATCTTCGGTAAACTGCGGATTAGAGCTACTTTTTGCGACACTTAAAACCCCGCCGGTAGCCGTAATCTTTATTAAATCGGCTCCATTTTTATAACGCTGGCGTACTGCTTTCGCTGCATCTTCCTGGCCATTTACCACACCTTCCTTTGGCCCCGGATTTCCGGTTAATTTTTTATTCATCCCGTTTGTAGGATCGGCGTGACCACCGGTTGTTGCAAGGGATTTTCCGGCAGTAAAAATTCTAGGCCCAGGCACTTTTCCTGCGTTAATAGCATCTCGAAGCGCAATATTTACACCGCTACCGCCTAATTCCCTAACCGTAGTAAAACCAGCCATTAAAGTTGTTTTAGCAAAACCTACCGAATTAAATGCAGCATCGGCAGGATCCTTTACAAACCGCTCCATATATTTCTGCGGATTGGTTTCACTTTCCAGGTGAACATGCATATCTGTTAATCCGGGCAACACTGTCTTGTTCCGAAGATCGATTACAGAATCCTTCTCATTTTCTGGAGCTACAAATCCGTTCTCCACACTTTTAATCCTTTCTCCGGAAACGATAATGGTTTTCTCAGCTAAGACTTTTCCAGACCTGGTATCTACCAACTTCCCGGCCTGTATATATAAATCCTGGGCCTGAAGCCCGGCACACAGAAATATTCCGAAACAAAAGATTAAAAGTTTTTTCATACTTAAAAGTTTAAGTGTTTAAAAATTGCTTAATGGTTTCTGTAATATAGGAAATTTGTTCTTTATCCAGTTCGGTATGCATAGGCAATGATAAAACTTCCTGTACCAATTGATTGGTCACCGGAAAGTCACTTTCATTATACCTGGAATCGGCATAAGCTTTTTGTTTATGCAACGGAATTGGATAATAAATTCCAAAAGGAATTCCTTTCTCCTGAAGATGTTTTGCCAGGGCATCACGTTTTCCGTTCTTAATTTTCAGGGTATATTGATGATACACGTGGGTATCGCAATCGCCTTTCCTAACGGGAGTTTCTATATGCGCCTCGTCTTTAAAAGCATCATTGTAGCGATTTGCAGCTTCTTTACGAGCCTCGTTATAAACATCTAATTTTGGAAGTTTGGCACGCAAAACCGCCGCTTGCAAACTATCTAAACGAGAATTCACTCCTACTACATCGTGATGATAACGCTCGTACATTCCGTGGTTTACAATGCCTCGAATAGTATGTGCTAATTCATCGTCATTGGTAAAAATGGCCCCTCCATCTCCATAACAGCCAAGGTTTTTAGATGGAAAGAAGGAGGTGGCACCAATATGCCCTATTGCCCCTGTTTTATATGTCTTTCCATTTTTAGAATGATAATTTCCACCTATGGCTTGCGCATTATCTTCAATAACAAATAACTTATGTTCTTCTGCTATTTCCATAATCGCATCCATATTTGCCGGCTGGCCAAAAAGATGAACAGGAACAATAGCTTTAGTTTTAGGAGTTATTGCTTTTTTTATTGCTTCGGGATCTATATTAAACGTATCTGGCTCTACATCTACCAAGACCGGGGTAAGCTGAAGTAAGGCTATCACCTCTACAGTAGCCGCAAACGTAAAATCGGCAGTTATCACTTCATCCCCTGGTTTTAAACCAAGCCCCATCATGGCTATTTGAAGGGCATCGGTACCGTTTGCACATGGTATCACATTTTTTACCTGAAGGTAGTCTTCCAAATCTTTCTGAAATTGCTGAACTTGCGGACCATTAATAAAGGCTGCATTTTCTATCACTTCCTGGAAAGAAGTATTCACCTGGTCTTTTATTCCCTCGTATTGACCCTTAAGATCAACCATTTGTATCTTTTTCATGTAAGTTTTTTGAGTAGCACGAAAATACAAAATAAGCTCCTATTGCCAATCAATTTTAATTAAAGACCTATTTTCGCATTAGAAACCACTTATTTTGAGAGCACTATATAACCTAACTACAAGCATTGCAAAGAGAGTACTTCCGCTGGCCGCCAATTTTAATGAAAAATTAAAATTATTTACAGAAGGCCGAAAATCGGTTTTCAATGAACTGGAAGCTAAAATTAACCCTAAAGAAGAGTATCTTTGGTTTCACGCTGCCTCCTTAGGTGAGTTTGAACAGGCTTTGCCAATTATTGAAGATATAAAAAAAGACTTTCCAAAATTCAGGATTTTGATCACATTTTTTTCTCCTTCGGGCTATGAAAATAAGAAAAACCACCCGTTGGCCGATGTAATCACCTATCTACCACTAGACACCCGGAAGAATGCGAAACGCTTTTTAGCCCTTGTACAACCTAAAATGGCATTTTTTATCAAATATGAAATCTGGCCAAATTTTTTATCAGAATTAAAAAAGCGAGGTATTAGAACGCTATTAGTTTCAGGTGCTTTTAGGAAGAACCAGATCTATTTTAAAGGCTACGGAAGTTTTATGAGGAAGGCACTTTCAAATTTTGATCACTTTTTTGTTCAAAATAAAAGTTCTATGGACTTGCTGCAAAGCATTGGCTTCAATAATATTACGCTAAGTGGTGACACCAGATTTGATCGTGTATCGAGACAAATTAAGCATAACAACAAACTTGATTTCGCCGAAGAGTTTATTAACAACACCCCCTGTTTAGTAGCGGGAAGTACCTGGCCTGAAGACGATGAGCTTATAATTCCGTTTATAAATACAACTTCAGAAAAACTTAAAGTGATTATTGCCCCCCACGAGATAAAGGAAGAAAAGCTAAAGGCCCTGGAAAAGAGAATCACAAAAAAATATATCAGATATTCTAAAAGAGAACATAAAGATTTAAAAAGCTACGATATATTAATATTAGATACTATTGGTCTTTTAGGAAAGGTATACAGTTATGCTGATATTGCTTATGTAGGTGGTGCCGCCGGTACTACGGGACTTCATAACATCCTTGAGCCTGCTACTTTTGGAACTCCTGTGGTAATAGGTAAAAACTATAAAAACTTTCCCGAAGCCATTAAACTTCGGCAATTAGCGGGATTGTTCATGGCAGCCAGTTCTAACGAATTTTCTAACATAAGTAATAAACTAATTACCGACAGAAGTTTTAGGGAGAAAACAGGAATGATAGCCGGCCACTTCATCAACAGTAATACCGGGGCTACCCATAGCGTTATGAAATATCTAAAAAACCTACCTGATTTTGCTAAAGTTTCTTAAAAAAGAAATAAGCATAAAGTTTAAATTGTAATTTCGATCTACTAATCAAAAAAATAAAAACATGAAACGAGTATTTATTACAGGAATATTTTTGTTAGGTACCTTAAGCTTAACCTCTTGTAGGGAGACTGCAGAGGAAAAAACCGTGGTAAAGGAAGTTGAAGTTCAAAAAGAGGCACCAGAACCTGAAGAAGAGGAACAAAAAGGAATCTTAGAGCGTGCCGGTGAAAAAGTAGATAAAAAAGTTAACAAGGAGATTAACGAAGAGATAGACAAAATTGACGATAATTAATTTTACATCTTAAAAAGCTATTTATATCGACAAATTATCTATATTTTAAGAAAAATTTAATGTTATTTGTATCAACGATACAATTTTACCTCTGTAATTTTGTTCTTGAAAACTAGAAACAACCAAATTATGAAACGATCAATTTTAATGCTTGCCATGTTTTTCACCCTTAGTACAGCTTTCACTTCCTGCCGTGAAGTAAAGGAGGAAGAAAATGAAATGGAAATGGAGATGGAAGAAGAAATGGACGAAATGGATAATGATATGGACAATGTTGGAGAAGACATTGAAGACGCTGCCAACGACGTTGGAGATGCTGTAGAAAATGCAGCCAACGAAACCGGGGAAGCAGTAGAAGATGCTGCAAATGAAGTAGAAGATGAGGTAGAAGGTAATGACGACTATTAATTAACCAACATTTTAAAATAAAAAAGATGAAAAAGATAATTTTAATCCTGGCCATTAGTTTTAGTACTGCCGCAGTATTTACTTCTTGTAGAGAAGAAAAATCTGGAGTAGAACAGGCAGCAGACGATGTAGAAGATGCTGCTGAAGAGGCTGGTGAGGAAATTGAAGATGCCGTAGATTAGAGCATTTTTTTACAAGCTAACCAACCAATGGAAAAACCTTTTTGATACATATCAAAAAGGTTTTTTTTATTTATGCCTGTTTTTTAAAAGTTCGAAGCTCTCGTTTAAGATCTTCCATAGATTGTTTTAACTCTCTAAAAAGACCGCTTTCTGAAGGATTATCCAGATTAAAAGTAAGCTTTGAGTTTACCTGCCAAAGCTCCTGAATTTCATTTATATTCACTTCAATAGGAAGATATTCTTCATTTAAGGAGATCAATAATATCTTAGAAGAATCAGGTAATTTCTGTAGTTTTTTTACCAACACAGAGTCTTGTAAAACCACTACATAAATTTTATTGTTGCTGGCCTGGTCCAAATCGGGTACGGCTTTAGCCAAAACCCATTCATTAGGATAATAATTTGGAAGCATACTATCACCTTCAATTTGGAAGCCCCTATAAGTAGCATTTCTAAATTCGGGCAATGGAATATCAAAAGCCGGTAATTGCTGATACCATTCTACATCCTGTACATTATGGGGGTAACCGGCCGCAGCCTTTTGATTTACCATGAGCATATTCTCATTATCTGAAGAATCTACGGTCACTACCTTGGGGCTAACATCGCCTTTACTAAGTTGTAAAAACTTTTGCCCACTTTGCCCAAAAAGCCACAATGGATTAACCCCAAACTGCCCAAGAAGTTCGGCCACCACTTTGCCCGAAAGCTTGGTACGACCCCGCTCAATATCGGCAGTAGAGTTTTTAATCCCTAAAAGATCGGCAAATTCAGATTGGGTAAAGTTATTTTCTTCCCTAATCTCTTTAAAGTGTTTAATTTCAATAGAAGGTGGTTGGCCCATAATTATAATATTTTAGGAATATATCCATTAAAACCCAAATTTATTGGATATATTCCGTATTTACAAAATTATATGCCTATTCTTTTTTCTGTAGAATTGCTTCTATCCTGGCAGTAAGATCTTCCACTTCAAAAGGTTTCGCAATAAAATCGTTGGCACCGGCCGATTTACATTTAGGGCCGGCATCATGTAATGCCGACATCATAAGCACCGGAGTTTGAGCTATTTTAGAGTTTTGCCTAATACCGGCACAAACATCGGTACCATCAACCCCTGAGATAAGCATATCTAATAAAACCAGGTCTATACTTTCTTGTTGAATTAATTCTTCTGCCAGTAGTGGCTTTTCGGTAACCATTACCTGGTAACCATAAAACTCCAGCAAGGTTTTTAGCATCTCCCCTATTCCTGAATCATCATCAACCACCAGAATTTTTGTAGTTTTTTCCATATTTAATAATTAAGAAGTAACGCAAGTAGTGTTCAAAATAAATGAAAATTCTGATCCCTCACCCAGCTTACTTTTAAGTTGTATTTCTCCGTTATGTCTTTCTATAATTTCGTTAGCCAAATATAAACCAATTCCAAAACCCGAGTAAGTTTCTTCCCGCTTAACTTCTACCCGATAGAATCTCCTAAAAATCTTTTTATAATTTTCTTCCCCTATTCCTATTCCAAAATCTTTAACACTTACCCTTACCTTATCTTTACCCTCTCCGGTAATTTTAAGAATTATATTCTGGCTCCCCGGAGAATATTTAATAGCATTCATTACAAAATTTATAATTACCTGCCCAATACGATCCCTATCTGCCATCACCCTAAACTGACTATCACTATCTAAGCTAATCTCGTGTTGGGTATTGGTATAATTGATATCCTGAATAGTTTCTTGAACCAATTCGTTTAAATTGAATTCTTCCTTTTTTAGTTCCAATTGATTTTCCCTAATCCTTGAAAGATCCAGTATTTCTGAAATTAAACGGGTTAACCTGGTTACCTGATGATTTATGCGCTCTAATGAAGGTTTTAGAGGTAGTTTTGAAGCTTCTGCCGCCTCTTGTTTTTTGATTAAGGTTAACAAAAGCTGAACATAGCCTTTTATGGAGGTTACCGGTGTTTTTAACTCATGACTTACCATTTTTAAAAACTCTTCTTTCCGCTTTTCCTCTTCCTTAATCTTATTTATTTCGGTATTTACAGAAATCCACATTTTTATAGAACCATCGTCTTCTTTTACCGCTTCACATCTACTTAGATGCCAAATATATTTCCCTTCTTTATTTTTAAGGCGCAATTGCATCTCCATATTACAACCGGTACTTAGGCAATCTTGCCAGGCACGTAAAAACCCTTCTTTTTCATCGGGATGGATATATTGAAACCATCCCTTTTCTTTAAGCTTTGTAGTGTCGTTTCCGGTAAAATCCAGCCAATTTTTATTGAAATAAATACCCACACCTTCCTTGTTGGATTTAGACACCATTCCGGGCATCAAATCGGCCATTTGCCTAAACTGAAATTCACTTTCCTTTAGCAATATTTTTGATGTAACAGATTCTGTTACATCAATTGCCATATTTAAAATTCCGTAAATCTTCCCGTTTTTGTCCCTTAAGGGTTTATAGGTAAAGTTGTAATAGCCGGTTTGCATTTTACCGTCTATCATTAAATCTACTTTGTCTTCTTTTCCCCAATATGTTTCCCCGGTATCCAAAACATTTCTAAGCAAACCTAAAAAAGGCTGTCCGTCCAGTTCGGGCAAGGCCTTATGTAATGGTGTACCGATAACCGACTTATCTTTACCCCAAAGCTTAATCATAGCATCGTTGGCAAGATCTATGCGCATCTCCTTTCCTGTATAAATGGCAGTAGCTACAGTGGCCTCTTTTACAATACCCTGTAGCCGGTGATCTTTTTCCCTAACCAGGTCTTCCTTATTTTTTTCTTCATGGACATCTATTAAGGTACCTATCATACCTTCGTAATTGCCACTGGAATCAAATTTAGGGCCTGCCTTATCTAACACCCATCTGTATTCTCCTTTTTTCTTACGCAATCTAAAGCCTATACTATAGCCTTTTTTTTGCTCATGACCTTCCAGGAATGATAATTTAGTTTGTTCTCTATCTTCGGGATGAATGGCTTCCAACCACCCTAAACCTTCAGAAGTTTCCTTGTCCTGCCCGGTATAACTATACCAGTTTTTATTGAGGTAAACCGTTTGCCCTTTAGTATCGGAAATCCAAACAATTGCCGGGACAGCATCAATCACTTCCCGTAGGCGTTTTTCGCTATCTTCTACAGCTTTACGTGCCTCTACTTGCTCTGTAACGTCAATCACATGGGCGAAGATCCCATCTATTTTTCCTTTATGGTTTCTGGTGGGTTGGTATACAAAGTTTAGAAAAGAATTTTTAAATTTATCTTCATCTACTTTGAGTTGTACCTGGGTTTCCTTACCTATATAAGGTTCTCCTGTTTTGTATACTTCATCTAAAAGTTCTATAAAACCCTGGTTGCTCACCTCCGGAATCGCTTCTTGCACAGTCTTACCAATAATATCCCTATGCCCTAGCAGTTTCATATAATTCTCATTGGCCACCTCAAAGACATGATTCGGCCCGCGTAATACACATATAGCAGCAGGAGTTTTTGATAGGATATTTTTAAAAATACGATTAAAAACAGCCTCCTGCTTGTCGGTTTTACTCATTTCCTTTAGCTTTCTAAAGCTAACCAAAAGTATATTCTGCACATTAGGAGACTCTAACAAAGAAATATTTACAGCAAACCTCTTTTTTCCTTTCTTCTTAAGACCAATACTAAAAGTCTTCTCATTAATTGCCTCACCTGTTTTTAAGACCCCTTCAAGACTATTCCTAAAGTCAGGTATATCTAATTGCCCTTTGTTTAAGTGAAAAACCGAATCTCCATCCATGGCCTGCCCAATAAGCTTAAACCTATTCTTAAACCCGGTTGTAGCGCTTAAAACACAAAAATTTTCATCTAAAACCAGCAACGGCTCCCTAATAGTTTGGGTAAGCTGTAAGGCATATTTAGTAAGGATATTTTTTTCTTTTTCAGAAAGCTCGTTGGCATGAGGTTTTACCATAAATATAAACTAGATTCTCGGTTAAGATTTGCTTATTTAAAGTTCTAAAATACTATTTTTCAACAGCAATCCACCTCTCAATTTCTTATGAAAATCATAAAGTTATATTTTAGGGAAAGAAAACCAATTTTATTGGCAAGAGGCTTTCTGGATAGTCTACTTTCTTCTAGCTAAATTTTGATTTTAGGCTTTATTCAACATATCTTCAGGTTTTTGATTGTTCACCGATTAAAAAACAGTGTAGATGCTAACAATAACCCCAAAGACCTTTGGAGCAAAGCAAGGAGTTTATTAAACTTTTTCAGTCTATTTATTGTTTACACCAATAAAAACTTAAAATCTTACTGAGACAAATACCCTCCATCTATAGGATAATAAGACCCGGTGGCAAAAGAAGACCTATCACTTGCCAACCATACAAAAAGTTGTGCAACCTCATCTGCTTCTCCCAAACGCCCAATAGGATGAACACTTACCAATTGCGCCAAAAGCTCCTTGTTCAACCCCTCCAATAATGGTGTTTTTATAAAAGCAGGTCCTACAGAATTTACCCGTATTCCTTTCGCCGAATATTCCAGTGCTGCCGATTTTGTTAAGCCAACAACCCCATGTTTGGCTGCCACATAAGCTGATGCATTTGCAAAACCTACACTTCCTAAAATAGAAGCTACATTAATAATACTTCCTTTGCCATTTTTAAGCATCGCAGGAATTTGATAGCGCATTCCATAAAAAACCCCGGAAAGATTAATGTCTATTACTTTATCCCAGGCTTCAATTTCATATTCCCCAACAGGATTTTGAGGACCACCTATACCCGCATTGTTTATGGCAACATCCAGTTGCCCGAACTTTTTTACTGCCTGGGCTACGCTTTTTTCAGAATCTTCTGGCTTAGAGGTATCGGCTTTAAGAAATGCAGCTTCTCCTCCCGATTCCTCAATTTCAGCAACCAAGGCCTTTCCATCTTGTTCATTAATATCGGTTAAAAAAACTTTTGCCCCCTCTTTTGCAAAAACCAAGGCTGTACTTTTTCCTATTCCCGATGCTGCGCCTGTTATAAGAGCTACTTTACCTTTTAATTCCATGACCTGAATATTTAATTAATAAGCTTAAATTTAAGCCTTTAACCAAGAAAAAAGTATGATGAAAATCAGGGAATAATATTTTAAGTAACTTACCTCACAGCAGGTCAACAAAACATTAAAGAAACTTTTTGTAATATCGAGGCAAAGCTCCAAACATTAAGCCTCGATTATCGAGTAATCTGATTTAAATTTAGCCACGATGAAAAACTTAACCTATCTTTTCCTTTTCCTATGCAACTTAAATATAAGCCTGGCCCAGGAAAAAGGACTTCCCAAAGATTTTGTTTATATCAAAGAACAAATCCCTAACATAAAGCTGGATATTAGGTATGCCGGAAGTAATAATTTTATTGGCAAGCCGGTGAATGCCTATTATAAACCGGTTGGCATTTTAACCAAAGTGGCTACTGAAGCACTAAAAAATGCCCAAGATGACCTGATGCAGGAAGGCTATTGCCTTAAAATTTTTGATGCCTACCGGCCACAAATCGCAGTAAACCATTTTATTGAATGGGCCAGACATCCAAAAGACACGCTTACCAAAAATATATTTTACCCTGAAATTGCTAAAAAAGATTTATTTCAGTTGGGCTATATAGCCAGCAAATCGGGGCACTCCAGGGGCAGTACCGTAGACCTCACTATTATAGATATGAATACAGGAAAAGAACTGGATATGGGCAGCAAATATGATTTCTTCGGAGATATTTCCCACCATAATACCAATAAAATTAACAAAGAACAAAAAGCAAATCGTTTGTTGTTAAAACGAATTATGCTCAAAAATGGTTTCCGACCTTATTCCGAAGAATGGTGGCATTATACCCTTAGAAATGAGCCCTACCCTGAAACTTATTTTGATTTTCCCGTGCAATAGTTTTTGACGTCAGGGAAAACTTTAGAGGATAATATAAATGTTTGTTATTTTTCACAAACCTAAAAGCAAGCTCTTTTTTTCAACTTTAAATCTTTACTAAATAGATTCTGAAATAATCGCGAAAGTTTATAGAACAAGTTAAGGTAAAAAAAATAAAACCCCGAAAAACCTTTATGCTTTTCGGGGTTTCTATTGATATTTAAAAAAATTAAGACTCTACCTCCAACGCAGCATCTATTCTGGCAATTAGATCATTCCAATGATATCTGGTAAGCGAATGATTTACCCCAGATTTTCTTCGGTTTATATCTTGCTTTAATGTTTGCATCTCACCACGCATCAATGGCAATATATCCGATTTTAATAAAGCTTCATTTCCTTCTGACTTCATTTTTTTGAGATAATTTGAAGCAATATCCACATAAGAACGTTGTAAATTACGGCGGTACGCATCAACATTTTTACGGCTATAAAGTTCGCTAAAAATGCCTTTTCGTAATTCTTGCATTAAATTAATAGCGGTATAAGCTTCATTTCCGTTTATCTCTTCATTTTCTATCATTCGGTTTAAACGATCTTCATCCAACAAGCTTTTAAGGGCACGGGTCTGTAAACTTTGTACTCTTTCTATAGCTCCTGAAGCTTCAATACGGTCTAATATTTCCTGGTTAAGCAACCATTTGGGCGTGCTAAAAGCCTCATCTACCAAGAACCCTACAGCTTCTTTCTGTTTTTGTTTAGGCACGTTTTTATAAACCACACCATCCTGATTTGAGGTTTTACGAGTTTCATAAACGCCCCCAACATTGGTTACCACGTGAGAAACATAACCTCTCCACATATAGGTTAATTCCCTATAAACCTCTTCCAAATCCTCATAGCCGTAGCCATCTTTGGAGGTCCACTCAATTAAGTTAGGCACCACTCTTTTAAGGTTCGCCAAGCCATATTCACTAGCTTTTACCTGATCGTCTCCCAGGCTTTCACGTTGGGATTGTGGATCTACCCCCCCATAACCGTTTCCAAACTCATACCAGGGGTTTCCTGCTTTTTCCAATATCCAGGCATCTAATTTTTCTTTCTCTGCTTCAGCCGATTTAGCTTCAGGCAAATACCGGTACCCCCAGTTGATGGCATACAAGTCGTATGGCCCCATCATTCTTATATATCGCACGCCTTTATCTTCGGGTTGTGCCACATAATTTACGCGCGCATAATCCATGATAGATGGAGTTAAACCATACTTTTGGGTAAATTCAGCCGACCTTAAAGAATCTGTAGGATAGGCTGAGCTCGCTTTCATATTATGCGGTAAACCGAGCGCATGCCCCACCTCGTGCGCAATTACCATACGCATCATTTCTCCAATTTCCGATTCGGGGGTATTTAAGGTTCTGGCATCTTCGGTTTGGGCACCGGCTTCAATCATAAACCGGTTACGATAAGAGCGCAAGTGATTGTGGTACCAAATAATATCACTTTCTATAATTTCGCCTGTACGCGGGTCGGTTACCGAAGGGCCAACGGCATTTCTTGTGGTACTGGCTACATATCGCACTACAGAATAGCGAACATCTTCGGGGCTAAACTCGGGATCTTCTTCTTTAGTAGGCGGATCCTTGGCAATAACCGCGTTTTTAAATCCTGCTTTTTCAAAAGCCACGTTCCAGTCTTCAATTCCCTGCTTAAAATAAGGCCTCCATTTTTTAGGGGTGGCAGGATCTAAATAATATACAATGGGTTTTACCGGCTCTACCAGCTCTCCACGTTTATATGCTTCAATATCTTTAGGCACTAATCGCCAACGCCTAATTAACTCATAATCATCGGCTTTTAATTCTTCCGAATTATAATTGTACTTATCTATAGTAAACCAGCCCACACGTGAATCTGCAATTCTAGGCTGCATTTTATCGTCTGGCAACAATACCATAGATTGGTTCATCATCATAGAAATAGTCCCGGCCTGGTCCTGTGTTGGTGGTTCTTCGGCTTCGTAAGTCATCACGTGTTTAACCTCTATGTTTTTTGGATACGAATTTGCCGATTCTATATAAGATCTATTTTGATCTAGCCTTCTAACTTTATAACGTTTCCGAAGTGAAGAAGAAAGCCCGTTAATGGCTTTTACTTCGTTTTCAAACAAATCGCCTACTTCAATTACCACACTTGTGGAGTCTGCATTATAAGTCTCAATTTTTGAACTAAATAAAATAGGGAAATAATTATTGGCTTGTACCGATTTGTAAATAGGTGATTCTTCATCACTCATATTTTCAAAGCTAATTACCTTAACATCTATATTCCCCTTTCGTTTGGTCCAACGCACCACCTGCTCATTTACTTTAGAACCGGCATTTACATAGCCCCCACCATACCCATCGGGCACCCCGGCAATACGGCTTACCAAAAGCATATCTTTATCCAGTAAATCTATGGGAATTTCGAAGTAGAGTTTATCGTCTACAAAATGTGTGGTAAAGAGACCTTCGTCTGATTTAGCCGAAGAAGGTATCACCTGATTATAAGATTTGAGACCGTTGGTTGATTTTTTAGGTATGTTTTCGGCCGACTTATCCTTACCGCCAAAAAGAGATTTCTCACTTCCGCAACCAACTGCAAGCATTGCAGCCAGCCCCAGAACAGGTAGTTTTTTTATCATGAATTTTTATTTTGGCTTCAAGATACGGAAAGCTTACAAAAGCCTGAAATAATCGTAAGAGAAGAATTTAGATTGGCAACCAGCCTCAAGCTAAACTTGTTTTTCAGCTTCTAGCATAGTTAAAATATTCACATTTTAAATCTCCAAAAAAATTAGTACAAACTCTGAAACAAGTTTAGGATAATCTATAAAATTTTTCAAAATGGGCTTTCCTTACTCAGAGGAAGCCTCAGACTTGCTTTCGGTTTGCATCCATCTATCCCAAAAAGTGAAGTAAAGTCCGAAATTGGTCTTAAACTCGGCGTGATGAAAATGATGATGGGTAGCCCCAATAAACAATTTACCGAAGCAGGTTTTCCTAAAAAATTTTGGATAGATTTCAATATCTAAATGATTTATTACACTACTAAATGTCATAAAGATTAGATAGAGACTAATAACAATTGGATGTACGGGTATCAGAAGTAACAACAGCGGGACTATTATGGCTTCTAATAGAGACTCCCAGGGGTGAAATGAAAAAGCCGTCCAGGGACTGGGCACCAGGCTATCGTGATGTACTTTATGAATTTTTCTAAAAACACCGGGCTTATGCATCCAACGGTGTATCCAGTAATAATAAGTTTCGTGCAGTAGAGAAAGCAAAATAAAACTTACCGGTAAATACCAAAGCCCATATTTTTCGAGGTCTAAGTAAATGGCAGTAAAGCCCTTTTGCCAAAGAAAATAGGTTACCGCACCAAAAAAACCGAAAATTACAGAAGACCACATGCTCCAGTAGATCTCGCTTTTTAACTGCCCTTTTCTAAAGCCACGTTTACTTAACCTTTTTGCACTAAACTTTTTATTTTTCAGCTTAAAGTAATACCAATAAAAAATCCCTGCAGCGACCAGATACCTGAGAAAAACCGCAGCAAAAAAGATGAGTACACATACAAGAAACAACCCCGGATTATTAATTTCAAAAAATATCATATTCCATTTAAAATATTATAGATAACATATTCCTCAATTAACCCTACCCGGTAAGCAAAACCTCTCTTAGTAATAATTTTACTTGAAGGATGCTTTTTTTTACTGATCGTCTAAGGTTACTGACTCTGGATTCGCACCTAATTTTTCTAAAAGTTCGCCTACCTCTTCTGTCATTTTCGGCGGCCCACATACATAAAATTTTTCATCAAAATTATCTATATGTTTTTTTAAGAAGTCTTCATCTATATAAGCTTTGGTAAAATGAGTATCTTTTTGGTCGGTAATCACATAAGTTACATTTTTCCCCAGCATAGTATCCAATTCTTCTTTTAGAATAATGTCTTTATCGGTTTTATTAGAATAAAATAAAGTTATTCCGTCTAGCTTATTTTTTTCTTTAAGCTCGCGCAGCATCGCTATATATGGAGTTATTCCTGCTCCCCCGGCAATAATATATCCCGGCCCTTTATATTCTATGGCACCCCAGGTATCGCGAACAATTAATTCGTCTCCCGGTTTTAATTTACCTAATTGTTCAGTCACCCCATCATGATCTGGATAAATCTTAATTGTAAATTCCAAATAATCGTCTTCGTTTAAGCTGGTAAAGGTAAACGGCCTTTTTTCATCCTTCCACTCTTGCTTATTTATAGAAACTTCGGTGGCGTGACCGGGGGTAAACGTATAACCAGCAGGCTTTTCTACTATAAATTGTTTAACATCATGAGTTACAAGCTTCACTTCTTTAATCTTTACTATTTTTTCCATTTTTCATTATTTTAGTCTCTATTCTATAATTTACAGGTTTAAAAAAGCTGTTTCAAGAACTTTAACCTTCTTTAAAGATTTTACGATCAAGTTTTAAGGAAGATTTATAAGTCTGAATTCTAGAAATACGTTAGAACTGAAGCCAGAAAACTAAGCGATAAAAACAATTGCTTATCTTCGGCATAAGTTTGAAAACTGCCAACTCATGAAGTCAATAACCCGCGTACATCAGATTTTTATTATTTGTTTCTTGCTGTTTTCAAGCATAGATATCCAGGCGCAATTCTCATTATCTAAAACACAAAATGAAGAGCAGGAAGCAAAGGAAACCCCTAAAGACCCCCTTGGTAGAAGAACGCCAAGAGGAGCGGTAAATGGTTTTATAGATGCGATGGCCGAGCTAAACTATAACAAAGCAGCTAAATACTTAAATTTTCCGGCGGGTATTTCTACCGAAAAAGAGAAAGAGCGAGTTATTAGGATTTTACAAGGTTTGTTTGACCAAAAAGGAAACATACAGTCTTATTACATAATTAGCAATGAAGAAAGTGGCAAATTAGATGATGATATAGATGCAAATTTGGATCAAATTGGTAGTGTAAAGGTTAATGGTGAGACCATACCTATTTTTTTAGAAAAATATGATGATGAATCCGGCCATCCCATATGGCTTTTTTCCTCTAAAACTACCAGGGCTATTAGCTCGCTTAACCTGGAAAACCCTACATATATAGATGAAATAATGCCCGGTGTTTTAAAAAAGCACCTATGGGGCGGGGTTCCGGCCGGCCAATGGATAATTGCTGTAATACTTATTGCCATAAGCTATTTAATTTCGCGACTAATAGTTTCTGTCATTATATTTCTACTAAAGAAAATATGGAAAAAAGCAAGACATTCGCCAATTTCAGGAATCATTACTGCGCTGAAACTACCTGTAAAACTTTATATGGCGGTATGGATATTTGTATCTATTTCAAGAAACCTTGAACTTTCATTTATTCTACGGCAGAAATTTAGTGCCATTACCATAACCATAGGGATTGCTGCTATTCTTATCCTTTTATGGAGATTATCTGATTTTATTGGAAAGATAACTCAGGAAAAAATGCTTTTACGCGGAAACCCTGCCGGGGTTTCTATAGTCCTATTTTTACAACGTGCAGCTAAAATAGCTATTGTAGCTTTTGGAATTATAGCAATTCTGGGGGCTATAGGTGTAGATGTAACCACCGGCCTCGCAGCATTGGGAATTGGTGGTATAGCACTGGCCCTTGGTGCACAAAAAACTATAGAAAACTTTGTAGGAAGTGTAACTTTAATAGCCGATAGGCCCATTAGAGTAGGTGATTTTTGTAAAGTGGGAGAAATTACCGGAACTATTGAAAAAATTGGGATTAGGTCTACACGAATTCGAACCCTGGATCGTACACTTATCACCATTCCCAATGGAGCTTTCTCATCAGACACCATAGAGAATTATGCCTATCGAGATAAATTTAGATTCGCAAGCATTCTAAATTTCAGGTATGAAACCTCATCAGACCAATTGCGTTTTTTACTTACCGAATTACGAAAAACACTCTATTCACATCCAAAAGTTTATGAAGATCCGGCCAGGATTCGCTTTATAGGTTTTGGCGCACACTCTTTAGATATTGAAGTTTTTGCTTATTTAGAAGCACGCAGTTATGAAGAATTTCTGGAAATACGCGAAGACCTTATGCTTAGAATGATGGAAGTTGTAGACCGCAGCGGTACCGATTTTGCTTTCCCTTCACAAACTATTTATTTCGGAAAAGATCCCGGGCTTTCTAAAGAAAAGTCGGCCAGAGCCGAAGCTGAAGTTGAAAACTGGAGAAAAGAGCGCGAAATGCCGATACCGGAATTTACCAGGGAGCAAATTGATGCTCTTAGAAACCAATCAAGCTATCCGCCGAAAGGCTCCAGCACCGGAATTTAAAAGCAAAATCAATAAGCGAAATAAAGATTCCCTTTTTCAAAAAATATTAGGCTTACTTAAATAGAGGTAAAAACCCAGTATGTATAAAATGAGTAAAAACAGAAATAATTACCGGGGCGAAGAAGCTAAATGGCCACACCAAATCCCGTTATCGGGCTGGATAGACATTGGGAAACGTGTATTTCGAGAAATGAAATTAGACCATATACAAATAATTTCAGCCGGGGTTGCCTTTTATTTCTTTCTTGCAATTTTCCCCACTATTGTAGCTGCTATTTCCATCTATAGCCTGGTTTTAGAACCTTCGCAAATTGAAGAACAGATTTCATACCTAAACCTTATTTTACCCGACCAGTCTTTTAATATGCTAACCGATTTCCTGGATCCTGTTTTAGAACGTTCTAAAAAAGAAATTGGTTGGGGGTTATTTATTAGTATTCTTATAAGTATTTGGAGTGCCAATAAAGGAACAAGTGCACTTTTGCAAGGTATTAATATTGCTTACGATGAAATTGATGGCCGGGGAATTATCATGAAAAATCTGCTAAGCCTGTTGTTTACCCTGGGAGGTTTAGTAATAGGACTCATTAGTTTATTAATTGTGATTTTCTTCCCGTTACTCATAAAAAACCTGGGTTTAACACCACAATTAGAAAACATGTTCAACTGGTTACGTTGGGTATTTTTGGGACTTATTTTAATTTTTAATTTAAGTATGCTCTATAAAATTGCTCCATACAGAACAAATCCAAGATTTAGTTGGGTAAGCTGGGGTGCGGTAATTGGCTCCCTGATTTGGCTGGCCGGCTCTATTTTATTTTCGTGGTATGTAGCCAATTTTGGAAGTTATGATGATCTCTACGGAAGTTTTGCTGCCGTAGCAATATTAATGTTGTGGTTATTTTTAACCGCTTTTATTGTATTAATGGGTGCTGAGATAAATTCAGAAATGGAACATCAAACCCGCCACGACACTACCATAGGAATGGAAAAACCAATGGGCGAAAGAAATGCCTGGCACGCCGATCATTGTGCGGTTCAAGATCCTGATGAGGATTGTTAAAAATCAAATAAGAGAAGATTGGCTGGCAGGAGTATTTTTTTGCTGCAGGCTGAAAAAATCATAATTTAAAATAACTGGATTCTAATGGAAATGAGAAAGCAGAATTAACCGTATTATCAATTCCTTTAAAGATTATGGCCTACCTACTCCTAAAATAGAAGAAAAGAATGATTTTATAAATATCGAAATCGTTCGCAAAAAGGAAACTCCAGTCAATCAATCGACCGATTACGGACGATTACGAACGATTAAGTCCTGAAAAAAATTCTTCTTTATCTTTTAGATCACAAAACTATAAACAGAAGTACTGCCTCTCCATTAATCAAGGCTAAGTCAAGTAAAATTTCAGAGGTTTTAGCTGAATTGGTAAATGAAGATAAGTTAATAATTCGAAGAGGTAAAGGCCCGGGCACCTATTATACGCTTAAAAAAGATAACAATTGATGGCAAATATGATATCTGAATCAGATACCAGAGCGAACTTTATTGATCCCAAATTGGCTCACAGCCCATATTTTTTCCCATTTTGATTAACAAAGGATTGACAATTTGCAGCATTGGTATTTACAGAACTGGATATTCTCAGAAGACCATACGAGGTACAGGTGGCCTATTATCTAAATCGAATAACGCCCTATGCAGTTTTTACTTTATATTTAACTTCCTGTACGTTATAAAAACAGCATAGATCCCGGCGAAAGTTAGGGTAGATATGGGGCAGGAATTAAACTACCTCGGGGTATTACAGCCTTTGGCGGCACCAATGAAGTTTAATCACAATTTAGGTTTATTTTAATCCACAAAACTTACTTTTTAGTTATATTTGTTTATTATAACATACATAATGATAGAATTAATCACTATAAAACAA
The DNA here is from genome assembly GCF_015143665.1 of Salegentibacter sp. BLCTC. Classification (NCBI taxonomy): domain Bacteria; kingdom Pseudomonadati; phylum Bacteroidota; class Flavobacteriia; order Flavobacteriales; family Flavobacteriaceae; genus Salegentibacter; species Salegentibacter sp. BLCTC. The sequence goes on from NZ_WYEW01000008.1 coordinate 222,294, forward strand.
ACTAAAGAGGAACTTGGTAAATGGTGTAAAGTTCAGAGGGACCGTTTTGGATTGACCCAACAAGAATTAGCAGATAAATTAGGTATTTCTCGCTATACCATTCAAAAAATTGAAAATGGTAAAAATTCAACCATTGATACCATTTTAAAAATCGCTCATCATTTTGATGATCTAAGCAAGTTTTATAGTGGCTTAAAATCCTACAACGACCAAAATACTACTAGCTCTTTATATTAATCATTATGGCTAAAAATACTATTCTAAATGTAAAGCTTTTTGATAGGGAGATAGGAAAGTTAGGTTACGATTTAGATCAGCAAAAAAGTTTCTTTCAGTATAATCCAAAATTTTTAGAAACAAATCAATTACAAAATATTTTTCCGTATATCATTAAACGAATAAAACCAGTTCAGGTATTCTCCGAATATGAAGGAAATACTTTTAAAGGTTTACCTCCAGCCATAGCAGATTCCCTTCCAGATATGTTTGGAAATATCATCTTTAAGGAATGGTTTGAAGCTAATAACAAAGATAAAACTAAACTCACCCCACTGGAGCAGTTAACCTATGTAGCTAATCGTGGTATGGGTGCTCTGGAATATGAACCGGCACAAAATATTCCCAAAACTTCAGCAATTGACCTTGAACAAATAATTGAAGTATTAAAAAAAGTAATTGATCAGAAAGAAGAGACTTCAGAAAAGAATTTTGATAACCTGGCTTTACTAAATATTTTCAAAATGGGCACCTCTGCCGGTGGTGCCAGACCAAAACTTTTAATTTCAAAAAACATTGAAACAGGAGAGATTATTCCTGGAGATATTGTTTCCTCTAAAGATTACAAGCATTATCTGGTAAAGCTCTCTTTAAACGAAGGTAATTACAATAAAGAAGTTATAGAATATGCTTACTACAAGATGGCTACCGCTGCAGGAATAATAATGATGCCTTCTAAATTAATTAACAACAAACATTTTACTACGCTGAGATATGATAGGCAAAATGGAACAAAACAACACGTTTTAACCGCTAGCGGACTGACCGGATGGGACTTTCAAAAACCAGAAAACTCCAGCTATGAAAATCTTTTCAAATTAGCACTGGATCTAAAAGTACCCTACAATGAGATACAGGAACTTTACAAACGAATGATTTTTAATCTGGTTTTTGCCAATATTGATGATCACCTAAAAAATCATTCTTTTATATATGATAAGAATTCTGACAAATGGAACCTCGCTCCTACCTATGACCTCACCTACCCATTAAACGTAGATTTTAATTATCATAAAGTGAGTCGTGCGCTGTCTATTAATAATAAACGGGATAACATCCAGTTAAAGGATTTACTTGGATTAGCAGAAGAATTTTCAGTAAAAAACCCTAGAGGGATTATTGAAAAAGTTCAGGAGCAGATTTCTGAATGGCCGCGAATTACCGAAGAGTTAAATATTCCTGCTTACGTAGTAGAAAAAATTTCCAAAGATTTCAAAACCTTTATTTAACCACGGGTTTCCCCCTATTTTTTTATAGGAAATCATAATTATTTTTAGTAATTATGTTAATCTTATTTAGGCTACCCTACTTTCCTAATAATAAAATCAACATTGAAACTTTATTTGCAGATTAAAAAATAAAAATCCCACAGAGTACGCAGGATTTAAGTTTCTTCGGCTTAAGGAGACGGATAGGCTTATGAAATAAATAGATAATATTGAAATTTGCGAAAATGGAGATCGAAAAATTTGATACTCAATTTGCTTCTCTTGCCGGGAAGGATATCTATATCCAAAATGCTGAAAGCGGCAGAAGAGGGTATACTTGTATTGGATGCGAACGACCATTGGAAGCTGTTAGAAGACGGAAAAATCCTGATCACAAATCCTATTTTAGACATATAGTTGATTCAAAAGAAAAAGATAATTTCAAATGTGATTTTAATGTTAGAAGATATCTAGAAAGGCTTGTTGAAAAAATTATAATAAAACAAGGATCTATATTAGTTCCTCCGGTAATCAAATATCCGGATTCTGGTTCTTTTGAACCTCCCTTATTACTTCAGGAGGCAAAAAATATTACCTCGAAAATAATTAAAGCACAACAAACTTTTTTTATAGATGAAAATGGAAAAATACAGTCTGGAGCTAAAGCAGGAGCTCAAAAAAAGAACTACTACATAAGACCAGATTTAACCTTCTATGACCATAATGGCGATCCTAAATTATTTATTGAGATTGTTTTTGCCCACCCAATAGATGATGAGAAAAAATCGAAATTAATCCATATTAGTATAGATACCATTAGGATCGATCTACCAGTCGTAGATAGGGAGAAATTAAAAGAGCTTATTGAACTAGGTCAAAACACTAATTGGGTTTTTAATAATGAAGAATTCTACACCGACTACTTATCAATTACCAATACAGGTAGAAAAAAACTACACTCACTTGCAGAAAAGCAAAGAGAGTTTCAGCAAGAATCTTTCAATTGCCGAGCAGGAAGAATTCGAGAGCTTATACGAACAATTAAACAATGTTTGGAATCAGATACATTTAAAGAAATTGAAAACCAGCTTAGATCAGAAGTTGAAAGAGTTGGAAGACTTGCAGAATCAGCAAAATCAGGATTGGCAAGAATGGAAAAGGAAGAAAAAAGAGGTTTATATTCAGAATTTGAACGAGAGGAAAAAAAACTTGCAGAATCTGAGTCAAGAGAACAAGCAGCTTCAGCAGAACTTAAATGCAGATATTTTGTCCTGGAAGAAAGATATTCTCGAAAGGCAGAAGAACTTGGAGAAGAGGAGTCTGCAATTCGAAGAAGGGAGCGAGATGTATTTGGAGCTGAAAACCCTTTTGAAAGCTTACCAAGACGTACAGCTGGATTGGAGAATGATATCCAGCGAATCAAAAACCAAGGAAAAGTCCAAGAAGGACAAACGATCCAGGTTGGCCCAGAAGAAAGAGGAATTGATGAACAACTGGAGGAATTTAATCGAATTGAAACCAGACTTGGACTATAGACAGCGTATTATACTTTATGACGAAATGAGGAATAGTGAATTTTGCCGGCGGCACGGTATATTGTACAAATACAATCAGATCTAAAAATAATATTTAAGTTTCCACTCTTATAAATACAATCACATCCGGTTGCCCTAAACGTAGCCCCATAAAACAAAAAAGCCTTGAAAATCAGTCGATTAACAAGGCTTTAAGTACTCGGGACGGGAGAGGAAACCCTATATTTAGAGCATTTCGGGAACTACTAAAAAACCTCAACAACCTACCGTATTTATTACAAATATCAATATTATCAATGCTTTATAAGTTCTTAAACAAATTGAATGAAATAGAATAGTTACTAAAATTCCTTTGTCAAGTCTTTGTCAAGTTGACAAATTAGAGTAATTTAGTATTGTTCAAATGTTCAATACTTCAAATTATGGCAACCGTTAATTTTAGAATACGCAGTAAGGCAAATAAACCCGTCTCAATATTTATATACGTTTCTTTAGAGGAAGGCAATGTAATTTCTACGCCTTCAGGCTTCACAGTACACCCAAAAGACTGGAGCAAGGCCACAAAACGACCCAAACAAAATTCAGTTCCCAATAAAAAAACCTTCAGCAAATTGAACAGGTTGCAGGAGTTTGTATATAATGCTGTTAATGATGCACAGGCAGCCGGGCAATTAATTGATGTTAATTGGTTAAAGGAAAATATTGATAAATGTTTTAGCCGGGTTAAAAAAACAGATCAAAGCCTTTTAACTAATCACATACAGTACATAATTGATAATGCTAACACCCGAAAAATTAAAGGCAGTAACAAAATAGGACTTTCAGAGCGCAGGGTTACAGGTTACAAGAGTTTTAAAAAGACTATTGAAGATTATCAAAAAGTAATTAAAAGCAAAATCCATTTCCAAGATATAAACAAGGCCTTTATTGACCGTTTTACAAACTGGCTATTTAATACAAAAAACTATTCCACTAATTACGCAGGCAAAATATTAGACAATCTTAAAACCGTTTGTTTAGATGCTGAAAAACTGGATATAAAAATTAATGATTACGCGCACAAAATAGAAGGTTTTAAAGAGCAAAATGAGGATAGGTATATACAAACCCTATCATTTGAAGAATTGAACCAAATAAGCACCGCAAAACTGGAAACCCCGGCACAGGATAACGCGCGTAAATGGTTGTTAATTGGTTGCGAGATAGGACAAAGAGCAAGCGATCTCTTAAGGTTAACCCCGGACGATTTACGGTATAAAAACAACCGTTTATATATTGATATTGAACAAAAGAAAACAGGAAAATTTATAACGGTTGGGGTTGTTAACACGCACGTTAAAAATATTGTTGAAAATGATTTTCCCTATAAAATATCACAGCAAAAATTAAATAAGCATATTAAAGATGTTTGCAAACTTGCCAAAATTGAGGATGAGGTACAAGGCAAAAAATATGATGCAAAAACCAAACGCAAAAAATTAGACTTCTACCCAAAATACGAGTTAATCACTTCACACTCTTTTAGAAGATCATTTGCAACTAATTATTATAAGAAAATACCAACCCCGGTTTTAATTGGTATTACCGGCCACTCTAAAGAAAGTTTGTTCCTGGAGTATATAAACAAGCGCGAAGATAAAGACCTCAACGCAGACTTATTTATGCAGTTTTACGAAACTATAAAGGATGACAGAGAGCCGGAAATGAAGGTAATTAAAAACGCGTCTAATCAATAAATTTAATAAATATGGAATACGTTTTACTAACTGGAATTATAGTCTTTGCTATTTTAATTTACGCGATCTATTCCAGGTCGCAACACAACAAAAAAGTAGACTTAGATTTTGAACAAATTGAAAGCAACGAAGAAAAAATGATACTTCTACAAAAACAGGCCAATAAGCATTTAAAGGGAATAGATACTACTTTAGATTGGTTTTTCTGGCTTCTAATTATCGGAATAGTTTTAACCGTTCTATCCTATTTTTTTGGAGCAATTGTATAATAGAAAATAAATAGTATTATGAATTCAACTTTAGACAAGATTAAAACCTATCTAGAACACCGCGAAACCTACTCTTTTAAAGAAAGAAAAATTATAAGAACTCAGTTAAGAAACGAATTAAAAAACCAGGATAATGAAAAATTCAATAAATAATTACTTAGAAAATAAAGTAAAAGAGCAAAACCACATTATAGCCAATTTAAAGGCCGAAAGATTAGCAAAAGGACTTCCGGTAACTTTTACACCTGAACAGATTAAAGAACGCTTAAAATAATCTTACAAACGCCCTTTGCGAACTGGCAAGGGGTTTTTTATATCTTAGTAACGGCAACGCAAAATATTTGTTCAAATGATTCTTACAGATACCCAAATAAAACAAAATTTAGCAGTCTACAAGGCCTGCGATTACCCAAAATTTATAAGTAACTATGAAATTGTTTTTGCAGAATATTGTGAGAACTATACGGAAATACCTTCCACACCCTTTCTAACTACAGATGAGGATATTTTAAATAATATTGAATACCCCGTAACCAATTATGCAGATTTAGAGATTAATTTTATTAAAGACCTAAATGCATATAGGGTTAAGAGACTGGATATTATGATGAGATATTTTGATCACTTAGAAAAAACTAAGAAATACCCCAAAAAATTATTTTATAGTCAAGTCCATAAAGAAATTACAAATGCTAAATTGAAATATCATTTTTTATCCAAGAAATTGTATTTATTAGATAGTTCAATTAAACTGCAACATTCTTTAGACCACCTTGAAAGCAAAGAAGATTTAGATTTAAGCAATACCAAGGGCACGGAAAAAATTATTTACTTACAACAACTAGGAATTTTAGACCATTTAAAAGAAAAAGAACCTTTTAGAAATTCTACTAATTCTTTAGCAATGGTAATTAGCGCAATTACTGGAATACCGCAAAAAACCGCACAATCTTATCTTAATCCTATTTCTAATCCTGAAGTAGATCAAAAAAACAACCCTCTAAATTCAATTAAGAAAGTTGATACAATTCAACAAACTCTTATAAAGTTAGGCTTCACACCACAGAAATAAACCTACTTAATACGTTTTAGGGAAAACCTAAATTTAACCTAACTTCTATTTGTTGCATAACCATTAAAAGAAAGAGTTATGCAACAAGTACAATTTATTCAGACCACCCCGGAGCAACTACAAGAAGCAATATTACAAGGGGTTAAAAGTCAATTAGAAGAACTTAAAAAGCAATACCAACCCAAAGAGCCGGAAGAATATCTTTCACGCGCTGAGGTCGCCAAATTGCTTAAAGTTGATATTTCAACAATTCACAATTGGGGCAAGGCCGGTAAACTCAAAAGGCACGGTTTAGGCAACCGGGTATATTACAAACGTTCGGAAGTAGAACAGGCAATTCAAGAACTGTAAAACCCCGGAAAAATGGCAACGATACCAACCCCAACAATACACACCTTTACAGAAATTAACCCCGGCAAGTATGCAAGTGTTAAGCATTACGAATTAGACCAGGTTAAAAACGGAAATTCTTTATTATCCGATAAAATCAACATTCAAAAAGACCGAAAATTTGCCAGGTCAATGCCCGATTATTGGCTAAAGAAAAGAGAGGGCAACAAATGGAGTAGACCAATAACAGGTTTATTTAAAACCGCGAAAGAGAATATTTATAAAGGCGATAGCAATTATAAAAAACACCTCATCATTTTAAAACTTGCAGAAGATGAGAGCCAGGCAACGGTTTACTATTTCCAAAACTTCTATACAGCCGATTTAAGGCACATTTTACCACTCATAAAGTAATTCACACCAAAAACAAAAAGAGGGGCGCATAACCCCTCTTTAAGTGTTCAAATGTTCGGGAATACGGCAACGCATACCCAATACCCCAAATATAAGAAATTAATTGATTGACTTTGTTAAATACGATCTTTTAGGAATAAACCCCAACACACTGGAGCAAAACAGCCTATTAGATTTTCATTACAAAGTAAACAGCAAAACGGGCGAACTGGGAAAATATAAAAATGCTTATTTCAGAGGTTTAGAATTTAGAGTTTACGAATCTACAACCGCGCACCCGGAACAACGTATAACGGTTGAAGGTAGTTTGCATAAATACTGGAATAAAGGCGCACACAATTTTAACGATTTTGGAATAGTTGAGGTAAAAGAGGTTTTAACCGACCTTAAAAACAAGTTTTTTATTGAGCCGAAATACTGCGTTTTAAGACAGTTGGAAATTGGAGTTAATATAAAACCACCTTCAAAGACTAAAACCATTCTAAAACATTGCCTAATACACAAAACAGACCGTTTTAAATGGATAGATACCAAAGATGAGGGAAACTATATCCAGGCAAAGCACCAAAGGCATATTTTAAAAATCTACGATAAGAAAACCCACTATAAAAACAAGGGGTTTAAAATTCAAGATGAGGTTTTAAGAATTGAATTGAAATATTTGAAAATGCACGAACTAAAACAAAAGGGAATCAAAACCCTTGATGATCTTATAAACTTTGGTTTAATAAACTTCAAACCCGAACTTTTAAAGCAATGGCAAAATGTTATTTTTTACGATTTTAAAGCCTTAAAAGGCACTAAATACGAGCATCAATACAGCAACCCCAATTATTGGGAAAACCTCAATTATGAAAGCCTAAAATATCACAGAAACAACCTCAACAGATTAATAGAAACCAACCCGGAAAACATTAAATTTAAAATAGCAGAATTGGTAAAGGAAAAAGCAGATTTTCTAAACACCGAAACTACCGAAATTAACCCTTTAAGTATACGGTTAAAAACGGTAGTTAGCACCTCTATAAAATCAGACCCAAATAGACAGTTTTGCAAGGTTACTGGGTTAAATATTTCTATGCAGAAAAAGGATAGTTTTTTACTCTCTCACACCGGGTTAAAATATTACTATAAAACAGATAAGAAAGTATTTAATGAGGTTAAAAGAAAGCAACTTTCGAGACTTTGGAAAAATGCAGATCATAAAACCCAAATAATAGAGATTGCCCACAATATTCGAAACAGTTATAACAACCAAAAATTAAAACAAGAACGACTTTACAACCCTTCGCAAAAGACATTATTTGAAATTAATTGATTGCCTTAACATTACTCAAATTCCCTAATGATTTAGGTTTAAATAAACTCTACACTATGCCAAAATTCTCAACATTTCCATATTTAATAGATGAGGAAAAACATATAAGTACTCAAAACCTCAATAAATGGGGTTACTTCAAAGTAAATACTAAAAAATGGGGTACAATTACTTGGAGTACGAACGGAAAAAAACCAGCAGTATAAGTATTGAATCACAGATAAAAGAAAATGAATTAAGCACCATACGTTTAATTTATACCTGTAACCAAATAGACTATAATTACACCGTAGCCCTGAAATGGTTACCCTCTAATATTGGCAATGGCAAAATATGGTATTTCATTTGTCCATTTACTCAAAAAAGATGCAGGAAACTCCATTTAATGAACGGTAGATTTATGCACCGTTCTAAATTACCCGGGGCGATGTACTCTAAACAGATCCAAAGTAAAAAATGGAGACAAATAGAAAAGATTTACGGCTGTTATTTTGATCAAGAAAAGTATTACGAACAGATTTACAGCAAACATTTTAGAAAATACTACAATGGCAAACCAACTAAAAAATATAAAAGGTTACTCAAAGAAATAAAGAAAGCAGAACGTTTTACAGTCAGGGATATTGAAGAACTTTTTTTAATGAAATAGGTTTAACAGTGAAGAAACTGCGAAGAACTGACAAAAAACACACTATGGAGTCACTAAGGGTTATTCAGGAAATAAATTGATAACAAATGTTAACATCTAAAAAAGATAATTGTAAGATTTTTTCAACCTTTAGCCGGAATAGACAAATTAGACACCCTAAAAACTTGATTAATCAAACATTCTTTCAGATTGTCTTTACACGATAAAAAAGAGTTTTCGGAAACCATAAAAAAGGCAATACTCTGCACTAAAATATTCAATTCAATATCTTAGTTATTTCCTTTCCTATTTTATCTGCAATTCTCTGCATCCCTAAATCATTTAGATGTGTTCCATCTACTGTTCCTTCGTGGTCATATCCTATCAGGCCTTCACTTGACAAATAGTATAAGCCAACAATGCCTTTTTTAAGTGCTTTTTCATAAGATTCTCGTAATTCATTATTCTGTGCCTCAATGTATTTCAAACCACCAAATATTGACTTGTCTGTTTTTTGAAAATATGAATATTCTCTTATTATACTTTCTACAAGTAATATTGGAGTATTTGGCTTACAAGTTTTGATTTGCATTATTAATTCAAGGGCGTTTTTCTTAATGACTTCAGGCGAAGAATTTGGAGTGCAATCTATTACATACATTTCTGCATCAATTTCGCATAATGCAAGCCCAACAGACTTTTCAAATTTTCCATTTCCACTAAACCCTAAGTTTATTGTTTCAATATTTAAATTTCTACTTATTATTGAGGGATATGCTAAACCCGGTCGTGAAGCACTTCCTCCCTGTGTTATTGAAGTGCCATAAAACACTATTGGATTATCTGTTTTGAAATTATTACCACTCTTGGATATTTTAAACCCGTCCTTAATTCCAATTTCAATATTTTCAATGCCATCATATAATGGTAAATTAATCATAAAATCTTTTGTGATAGTATCCATATCGGATATAAGAAGTTGTTCATTTATTTGCCTAGTTGGAATACCAGACATAACATATTGCCATTTGTTATCTACTGAGCAATATAGGTCTAAACCACTTACACCGATTCTGTTCATATTGGAATTATCTGAGAAATTTGATAGTTCCCATTTAACTGAAATATCCGGTGAATTAGTTTTGAATCTAATAGATATACCAGAAGAGTTTTTACTTAAACTCCAAACTTTTGGTCTAACTATTTTTTTATAATATAAGGGTAAACGTGAAAAACTTTCTTCACTATGATATTTTCCATTTATATTGAATTTTAATCCTTTAAAATACTGGAGGTCAGAAGTAGCATTATTGATTTGGTAATCTGAAATGAAATTACTTGCTAATTTCCTGCTCTCTATATAAATTGTATTCCCATAGAAACCTAAAATTATTAAATTTAATACTAAGCTTAAACTCAAAAATATATTTCTAATTTTTCTGTTCACTTCGTAAATGCTTGTTATTCGAGGTACAACTTGAAAACTGAGTTGTTAATTAGTGGCAAGTAGGTAGTTTGAAGTAGGGAAAAAGCCTTCCTGCATTTCGAATGGCAAGATAAAGGCTATTGTTCAATAATAATTACGGGAAACCGTAATAGGAATCAGTGTTTCAGGCTATAAATGAAAAAACAAATAATATGAAATACATTTTTTTGTTTATGAATTTATCTATATCCCACTCTGTTCACGCGTAAGAAAACAAAACTTCAGGGTTACCTGTTATGAGTTAAGTAACCAACAATTAAAGTAAAACCCGAAGATTCTGCGAGTAGCAGTAAAATTAAGTTTTCTTACATATAAAAAAAGAGTTTTCGGAAACCATAAAAAAGGGGAAGGTATGGTTAGGCATTATCTTGATTAATCAATCTTTTTCAAGATACAACTGTAAAAGTGAATTCTACAAACTCAATTAAAATCATTAATGATCTTTTTTGCTAACTTCCCTAATCTAAAACCTCCCGAAAATGGAAATAGAAAAGAACAAAATTAATTTTGCCCACCAATTAAACAATGTGTATAAAGATTTAACCGATAGAGAACTCTTCGAAAGGCAGACATTTTATCAATTCCAGGTCTCCAAAAATTTGAGTCATATAAAAAGCATATTAGTTTTTTTATTGGTTTTGGTAATATTGAACTTATTGGGAATAATCTGGTTTACTATTCAGAATTCTTAATCCGGTTAGAATTATAAATAAGGGCTGTAATTGTAGTTGCTTTTAATATTCTTTGTCAAATATTTGTCATTAAGGCATAAAAAAACCTGTAAAGCATTGATGAATAGTGCTGTTACAGGTTTTAAAAGTACTCGGGACGGGACTTGAACCCGTACGGCCATAATGGCCATTGGATTTTAAGTCCAACGTGTCTACCAATTCCACCACCCGAGCGTGGTATATTTTATATGAGCGAAAAACGGGATTCGAACCCGCGACCTCCACCTTGGCAAGGTGGCGCTCTACCAACTGAGCTATTTTCGCGTGTTTAAAAGAACTTCCACATTTTTAGTGACTGCAATAGCGTATTGCGGATGCAAATTTAATATAAATCTTATAATGTCAAAGGCTTTTTTAAAAAAATAAAGAAAAACTTAAAGAAAAAATTCCTTCAGTAATTCATAGCCTAAATTGAAAATTTACAACTCATTGTTTACCAATACTTAATACTCTTCCTCACTATTTTTTACTAAAAACCCCACAACCGCCAACAGAAAACCATCTAAGCCTTCTCTTTAGACTTTTCTTTACCTACAAGGGTTCTTTTAATCTCGTTTAACTTCATTAAAGCCTCTACCGGTGTAAGTGTGTCTATATCTATATGTAAAACCTCTTCTTTTAATTCTTGCAGAATAGGATCATCTAGATTAAAAAAACTTAGCTGCATCTCTTCTTCGGCCGATTTCTTTAAAAGCTCCCCTGAGTCTTCCATTTTATGCGACTTTTCCAGCTTTTTTAGAATTTTATTGGCTCGGTGCAATACCTGTTGCGGCATTCCGGCCATTTTGGCCACGTGAATCCCAAAACTATGCTCACTACCTCCAGGTACCAGCTTTCTAAGGAAAAGCACATTGTCTTTTAGTTCTTTTACCGAAACATTAAAATTCTTGATCCGCTCAAAAGTATCGCACATTTCATTGAGTTCATGATAATGCGTTGCGAACAGAGTTTTAGGTTTGGCAGGGTGTTCATGTAAATATTCACTTATAGCCCAGGCAATAGAAATACCATCGTAGGTACTGGTCCCACGGCCAATCTCGTCTAGAAGCACCAAACTCCTGTCTGAAATATTATTCAAGATACTGGCAGTCTCGTTCATTTCTACCATAAAAGTAGACTCGCCCATAGAAATATTATCGCTGGCCCCAACGCGGGTAAAAATCTTATCTACCAGGCCAATATTAGCAGCTTTTGCCGGTACAAAACTTCCCATTTGTGCCATTAATACAATAAGCGCGGTTTGCCTCAATATCGCCGACTTACCACTCATGTTAGGGCCGGTAATCATAATCACCTGCTGGTTTTCCCGATCTAAAACAACATTATTGGTTACATAAGCTTCTCCTATTGGCAATTGCTTTTCAATAACCGGATGCCTGCCTTCCTCAATATTTAGATCGTGATTTTCTTCAATCTCAGGCTTACAATAATTTTCAGCCTTGGCCTGTTCAGCAAAAGAACACAAACAGTCTAATTGCGCAATAAGTTGGGCGTTTTGTTGTACCGGTTGAATATAATCGTTCATCCAAGTTACCAGCTTGCTAAAAAGCTGCTGCTCCAACTGCAGTATCTTCTCCTCTGCCCCTAGAATCTTGGCTTCATATTCCTTTAATTCTTCAGTGATATACCGCTCGGCATTCACCAGGGTTTGTTTTCTAATCCAGTTTTCTGGAACTTTATCTTTATGGGTGTTACGCACTTCAATATAAAACCCATAAACATTATTACTACCTATTTTAAGCGAAGAAATCCCGGTGGTTTCGGTTTCGCGCTTCAGCATATTATCCAGGTAATCTTTACCTGAAAAAGCTATTTTTCGCAATTCATCCAATTCTTCCGAAAAACCTTCGGCTATACAATTTCCTTTTAAAATATTTACCGGCGCATCTTCGTGCAAACTTTCGGTAATTTTGCCCCGAAGCACCTCACAGGCATGCAAATTATCGCCAATTACTTTTATCGCTTCATTTTTGCTTTTTAGGGCTAATTCCTTAATAGGAATAATTGCCTGTAATGAATGATTAAGCTGAAGTACCTCCCGCGGGGTCACTTTTCCCGTAGCAACCTTAGAAATTAACCGCTCCAGGTCGCTTATTTTTTTAATGTTTTGCTGAATCTCTTCCAATACCAAAGGATTTTCAAGTAAAAATCCTACCACTTCATGGCGTTTTTTCACTTTATCGGCATTCTTTAAAGGAAGGGCAAGCCAACGTTTTAACAACCTACCACCCATTGGCGAGATTGTTTTGTCAATAACATCCAACAGGGTTACGGCATTGGCAGCAGTAGAATGGTATAGTTCCAGGTTTCTAATAGTGAAGCGGTCCATCCAAACATATTCCTCTTCGGCAATACGATTTATGGCGGTAATATGCTGCAGTTTGCGATGCTGGGTTTCGGCCAGGTAATGCAAAATAGCCCCCGAGGCAATAATGCCTTCTTCCAGGTGCTCTACCCCAAAACCTTTTAAAGATTTTGTTTGAAAATGCCCGTTTAAGGTCTCGTAAGCAAAATCCTGTTTAAAAATCCAATCTTCGAGGTAGAACGTATGAAAGTCTTCCCCAAAAATTTGCGCAAAATCTTTCTTGTTTTTCTTCGGAATCAAGACCTCACTAGGGCTAAAATTCTGAAGTAATTTATCTATATATTCTGAATTGCCCTGTGCAGTGAGAAACTCGCCGGTGGAAACATCTAAAAACGAAACTCCAAAGATTTTCTTTCCGAAGTGAATGGCACATAAAAAATTATTCGATTTACTCTGAAGCACCTCATCGCTTAAAGCCACACCCGGGGTCACCAACTCGGTCACCCCGCGTTTCACTATTTTCTTGGTCATTTTAGGGTCTTCCAGCTGGTCGCAAATTGCTACCCGCTCCCCGGCCTTTACCAGTTTTGGCAAATAGGTATTTAAAGAATGATGGGGAAACCCGGCCAGCTCGGTGCGCTCGCCACCATTATTCCTATTGGTGCAAATAATATTAAGGATTCTGGCGGCTTTTACCGCATCTTCACCAAAAGTCTCATAGAAATCGCCCACCCTAAATAATAATAAGGCATCTGGATACTTTGCCTTTATAGCATTGTATTGCTTCATCAATGGGGTAACTTTCTGAGGTTTTTTTGCTGCCAAAATGCTTAATTTTAATTTCTTGCTAAAGTACAGAATCCCACTTTTTCAAAGGAAAATATCCCGTATAAGTTATTTATTTTTTTCCACAATTATACCGGTAGTATTTCCCCAATCGATCCATTTTCTGTGGGAATTAATTGATAAATCTTTTTTGGCTCCAGGCCCTTTTCTTTCCTATGTGAAACAAAAATTATTGCAGTTTCACTTTCTCGAGCAATCAGTTTAATAAGCGATATAATTTCCAGGGCACTCTTATCGTCTAGCGCATTGGTGGGCTCATCTAAAATAAGCAAAGCCGGATGCTTAATCATAGCCCGCCCAATTAAAACAATTCTTTGCTGAAGTTCAGATAAACCGGTAAAAATAGCACTGGAGAATGATTCTATTCCCAATACCTTTAACCAAGCTTTTGCAGTTCTAACTTCTTTATCGCTGGGTTTTTGATACAGGCCTATGCTATCTCGCAACCCTGAAATTAACATTTCCAGAACGCTGTTCCTTCGGGTAAAAAGCTCGGTAAGGGAAGGCGAGAAATAACCGATTTTTTTCTTTATTTCCCACACACTTTCGCCGCTACCTTTTTTACTACCAAAAAGATATAAATCTACACCATAAGCCTTTGGATTATCACCATAAATCATAGAAAGCAAGGTGGTTTTTCCAGATCCGTTGGGCCCAATAAGTTGCCAAAAGTCAGCTTTCTTAATTTCCCAGTTAATATCTTTTAAAATAGGTTTTTCCTTATACGAAACAGAAACCTCATTCATTTTTACTAAAACCTCCGGAATTTCAGAAAAAACATTGGGTGCCGGTGGAATTGTTGATATAGCTGAAAACGCTGTTTGGCCCCGGGCTTCCAGGAATTCAGAAACAGACATTAAATTTGTGATATCTTGGTTCTCCACTCTTAAAATTGAACCTATAAATGGCAATAAATCTTCCTGCCTATTGAATAATTGTATTATAGCGGTTTCAACTGAAACTCTTTCCAGGCTTGATCTTAACGCCTTAACTGAAGTTTTATCTAAACTATCAAATGCATTGTCCAAAACCAGAAAATCTGGTTCTTGCAACAATAAATAATTCAGTAAAACTTTTCGCTTTTCACCACTGGAAAAAGTCCTTAACGAACGATTCTCACCCGTAACTAAAACAGAATTTCCGTGTTTAGCATCTTCTTCAATAAATTTATCTAAAACTACTTTCGAAAAGAGTAATCCTTTTTTTCCTTGCAGTTCCTGTAATTCGGCCGGAGCATTGCCTATTAAAAGTTCTTGCATCCATCTTCCTTTCAATGAAACATCAGTTCCAGGTATGCCGTAGTGTTTAATTTTCATGTATATACTTTTCTGTTTCAGCCCTTCAGGCTGAGATGTAACCGAGACGGCGTGTATGGTTAAAGTGTATTAGCCTTTCAGGCTTTTCTAAAACTACTAACATATAGTTTATTTAGAGCAGCATAACTAAAAGTAAGGCTGCAGGCCTTACACAGCACAACGAGTAGCTTCGCTTCTTGAGAAATAGCCGCTACACGCAACTCACATCTCAACCACATAAATCCTCAGGCTGAAGGCCTGAAACACCTCGCTACTTATCTCCAAAAATACTTCGTATCATAATTGTTTAGTTTATAATCTTTTATAAACTTCTCGACTTCATCTTTATAACTCACAATTTTATGATGTTCTTGTTGTCTTATTATATAATTCTTTACAATTTCAACTTTGTAACTACTTATCGAAAACGCACCATAACCACCTTGCCAGGTAAAACCTGTAACTCCCTGCTCCTTCATCCATTTTGAAGATTGTTTCTTCACCTCTTCAACCACTTTTGCCAGTGAATAATTTTTAGAAAGCCGAAAGAGAATATGAATATGATCTGGCACAGAATTGATCTTTAACGCCGGACTTTCCAAATTCTTTAATATGCCAGCGATGTAAGCGTGCAAAGAATCCGATACATTTTCATTGATATAAGGATATCTGAATTTAGTTCCAAAAACCAGATGGATATACATCTGCGATAGTGATTGCCCCATTTTTTCTTTTTTAGAGATTTGAATTTGAGGCTAGGTACTAAGTTAGATTTTTTTTAATAAAAATTAAAGTACAGTGAAATTAACTTTATTGATATCCCTGCGCCTGTAAATTGAACAATTCGGCATAAAGTTTATCGTTTTCCATAAGTTCTCTGTGGGTTCCAATTTCCAATACCGCACCATTCTTTAAGACCATAATTCTATCGGCAATTCTTACCGTACTAAAGCGGTGCGAAATAATAACCGCAGTTTTTCCTTCGGTTAATTTAATAAACCGGTCAAAAGCTTCAGTTTCGGCCCTTGCATCTAAGGCCGAAGTGGGTTCGTCTAAAATTAAGACCTCAGCATCTTTCATATAAGCACGTGCAATTGCTATTTTTTGCCACTGCCCTCCCGAAAGATCCTTTCCCTGCTTAAAGCGTTTACCCAACTGCTGGTCATACCCCCCGGGCAAATTAGAAACCACCTCATTGGCCAAACTCTTCTCGGCGGCACTGTCTATTCTTTCCTGGTTTCGAATTTCTTCAATTTCACCCATGGCAATATTTTCCCGAAGCGTAAGCTCAAACTTTACAAAATCCTGAAAAATCACTCCGAAGTATTGCTGATATTGGGTTTGATTATATTGTGTTACAGGGATGCCATCTAGTAGAATTTCCCCTTCTGTAGGTTCATAAAACCGAAGTAATAATTTGATAAGCGTGGTTTTTCCAGTACCATTTTCGCCTACAAAGGCCAGCTTTTCGCCAGCTTTTAATTCAAAGTTTATATTGCGCACCACCCAGGCTTCAGATTTCGGATATTTAAAGCCTACGTTTTTAAACTCGAAGCCTTTTTTTATTTTCTTCGGAAGGGATAATTTTTCTTTTTCCAATTCTTCGGAATATTTCAGATCCAGGAATTCAAAATAATCCTGAAGATAAAGTGCGCTTTCAGTAATAGCCGTAAAACGGGTGAAAAACCCCTGTAATTTAGACCTCAACCTGTTAAAAGACCCGGAAAGAAACGTAAGATCGCCCAGGCTAAAGATTCCTGCTACGGTTCTAAAAACAATCAAGAGATAAGCACCGTAATAAGCTCCCGTACCTATCACATTAAATAGCGAGCCCCAGCCGGCACGCTGTTTCGCAAGTTTCTTACTCATTAAATAATAAGTATCAGAAAGATTTTTAAATCGGTCTGCCAGGTAATTAGAAAGGCCAAAGAGCTTCACCTCTTTCGCGGTGACATCGCTGGCACCGGCATAACGCAAATAATCGAGTTCGCGACGCTCCTGTGTCCAGCTTCGCGCCAGGGAATAACTGGTGCCGCTAAATTTAATTTCATTAATTATTGTAGGAACTACCGAAACTACCAATAATATAATAAGCCAGGGCTCAAAAGCTACTACCCCGGCAAGTAAGGTAAAGATCACCACCAAATCTTCGGCCTGGGTAAGAATATTAGACATTAGCCCAACCCTACCCGTAGTTTGTTGGCGGGCACGTTCTAATTTATCATAGAATTCAGCGTCTTCTAACTGATCTAAATTTAATTCTGAAGTTTTTTTAATGATACGAACCGAAGTATCTATTGAATATTGATCGCCAAGAAGCGCATCGGTTAAGTTAATGGCCCTACTCATTAGATCAGACAAAATAGCCAATCCTAATTCAGCGGCTACCAACCACCACAGTCTTTCCAGGTCTTTGGTTTCAGCAGAAATTTGTAAAACCACCTCATCGATAATCAATTTTCCCACAATAAGGATAATTACCGGAAGTACAGCATTTACAGTTCTCGACAATAGATTAGCATAAAAGAGCCACGGATTCACCTTCCTGATTTCTTTAAAAAACCGGGGAACAAATTTTAGGGATTCAAAACTTCCCTTAAACGAAACTTTATTGGCTTCTAATGATTTTTTGGGTCTTGGCAAGGAGAATTTTTCTTTGCAAGTTAAGTGTAATTTTTAAAAGTTTAAGTAATCTACCTCGAGGTATTACACCCTTTGGCGGTGCCTATTAAAAGCATGGTAAAAAGTCTTCCGAAGAAAAGATGGAAAACCTATTTTTGTGCTATGGAAAATCGAAAGTTAAAAAACAGCGAATTAGATCGTAAATCTGTCTCAGAATTTAAAGAAGCTGAGAAAACCCCCATTATTGTGGTGCTAGACAATATTAGAAGTTTAAACAATATTGGTTCGGTTTTTAGAAGTGCCGATGCTTTTTTGATCGAGAAAATCTACCTGTGCGGAATTACTGCAAAACCACCGCATAAAGACATTCAAAAAACCGCTTTGGGTGCCACCGATACGGTTGCCTGGGAATATGTTGAAGACACACTGGAGGTTGTGGAAAAACTACAAAAAGAGCAAACTAAAGTTTTTGCTATTGAACAAGCTGAAGGTTCGGTAATGCTAAACAATTTTAAAGCCCAGGCCGGTGAAAAGTTAGCAGTTATTTTTGGTAACGAAGTAAAAGGTGTACAGCAAAAGGTAGTTTCGGCCAGTGATGGAATTATTGAAATTCCACAACTGGGCACCAAGCATTCTTTAAATATCTCGGTAAGTGTAGGTGTTGTGCTTTGGGATTTATTTTCTAAAATCTCACAAGATAACAGGGAGCAAGCCTATATGGCCCACTAGTATTATTTCAATTAAGCTTTTATCTCTTCTAAAATAGAAAGATAATCGGCACGGTTATTTACAAAATCTTTCCCTGAAATATCTATAATCTGCACCTTCATATTGGTTTGGGTTTTTATAAAATTCAGATAGCTTTTATTAATTTCCACTAAATAATCGGGCTGGATATTTTGCTCATAATCGCGACCTCGAACCTTGATATTCTCGAGTAACCTATCGGTGTTTTGATAGAGGTAAATATACAAGTCTGGTTTTACCAGTTCTTTGTACATTAAATGAAAAAGCTTGTAGTACAGGGCATATTCATCTTCATGCAAGGTGATTTTAGCAAAAATAAGCGACTTAAAAACATCATAATCTGATATCACAAAATCTTTAAAAAGATCGTACTGCGCCAAATCATCGGAGAGCTGCTGGTATCTATCGGCTAAAAAAGACATTTCTAAAGGAAACGCATACCGTTCTTTATTTTCATAAAATTTTGGGAGGAACGGGTTGTCTTTAAATCTTTCTAATATAAGTTTAGCATTAAAATCTTCAGAAACCATAGTCGAAAAACTGGTTTTCCCGGCTCCAATATTACCTTCTACGGCGATATAATTAAGTTTATTTAAATGAAAACTATTTTTGGGGATTTCAAGTTTTTCAGAAATCGCACTTATTTGCGAATTATCCTGTACTTCTTGCAAGAGATTTCCTATAGAAACTTTAAAAACAGGATGAATTTCATCAGCGGCGATATCGACAAGTGGCAGCAGAACAAACTTCCTGTTTTGCATAGATGGGTGCGGCAGCACTAAATCTTTGGTTTCTAAAACTTCATTTTCAAAAAGTAGAATATCCAGGTCCAGGCTTCGGTTTTGGTAAGTCTTAGCATCAGAACGTACCCGGCCAGCATCGGCCTCTATCTTTAACAACTTGCGAAGTACCTCTTCAGCCGAAAATCTTGTAGAAACGGTAATACAGGCATTCAAAAAAGCATTTCCACTAAAACCCCAGGCAGGAGTTTCATAAACCTTAGAAACCTTATTTATCTCGCCAATTTCTAAATATATTGTATGCAGTGCATTTTGCAGAAGCTCAAAGCGGTTGCCCACATTGCTTCCCAGGGCTATATGTACTATTTTTGGGGAATTCAAACTACGTAAGGAAAAGTTTTTTAAAGCTGGACTGTAAATTTCACAGCAAATTAAGTAAAACAAAATCACATACCCCTAATTTTGCAGGAAGACTTAAAAAATAAATTTGGATAAACTTTTACTAAAAGACCAACTTACAGCGCAACGCATCTACTTAATCCTGGCCGGGCTTTTTATAGCTTCGTTAGTAGCTTCAAACTTAATTTTTCAGAAGTTTTTTAGCTGGAATTTTTTTGGACTGTATACCTTTGAAATTTCTGTAGGAATTCTCCCCTATCCGGTTACTTTTTTAATCACCGATATAATTAGTGAGATCTACGGTAAGAAAAAAGCAAACCAGGTTGTGACCACGGGTATTTTTGCCTCGCTCTTTTCCTTATTGATCGTTTATACTGCAGATGCCGTACCGGCAACCGAATGGTCACCTATAAGCAATGCCTTGTTTACCCAGGTTTTTGGTGCTACCACTATAGCGGTCTTTGCCTCTATGGTTGCTTATTTACTGGCACAGTATATAGATATCCAGTTGTTTCATTTTTGGAAAAGACTAACCAAAGGAAAACATTTATGGCTTAGAAATAACTTTTCTACCTTCCTATCACAGTTTGTAGATACGTTTTCGGTCTTGTTTTTGCTCTGTAGTTTTAATAAAATTGAATGGGAACTATTTGGCGGGTTGTTACTTAGCGGATTTTTGTTTAAAGTAATTGTGGCCGCCCTGGATACCCCACTCCTCTATGCCTCGGTTTATGCTTTTAGAAAGCGTTTTAATCTGAAACAGGGAGAAGAAATAGAATATAATTAATAAAATAAAGCTGTTTAAAAAGTTTTTAAAACGAGCTGTGTTTTACTCACGCTCATATTGATAGACAAGATTGAATTAAATAATAAAAAAATGAAAAAAGCATTTAAAATAATTGGTATTGCATTATTGGCAATTGTAATTATACTTGTTGCAGCACCTTTTTTATTCGAATCCCAAATAAAAGACTATGTGCGTAAAACCGCCAATAACAGTGTAGATGCCCAAATTGAATTTAGCGATATTGGTCTAAGCCTATTTAGAAATTTTCCTCAAGCTACGGTGGTAATTGAAAATTTTAGCGTGATTAATAATGAGCCTTTTAAAGGAGACACCCTTGCTATTGGTGAAGAAGCGCAGTTAGAAATGTCTATTAAAGAATTATTTAAGGGAGCTGATGAACCTAAAATTTTAGACAATATAAAAATTAACAATACCTACTTGAATATTAAGGTAGATTCGCTTGGCAATGCCAACTACGATATTGCAATTGAAGATACTACCACAACTACCGGTGATTCTACTTCAACCGGATTTAGCCTTGATTTAAAGCATTATGAAATAAATAATTCGCGCGTAAAATATTTAGATGAAGGCCAAAATCTATTATTGGATGTAGAAGAATTAAACCACCAGGGAACCGGCGATTTCTCCCTTGCCACAAGTGAACTCGATACTAAATCTAATGCCCTGGTTTCTTTAGATTTTGATGGCGTAAACTATTTAAACCGAAACAAAGTCGCCCTTGATGCAGTAATCCAAATGGATTTGGAGAATATGCGTTACACCTTCCTGGAGAACAAAGCTACCATCAACCAATTACCACTTACTTTTGAAGGTTTTGTTCAGGTAAATGAAAACAATAATGAAATAGACCTAAGTTTCCAGACGCCTTCTTCAGACTTTAAAAACTTCCTGGCGGTAATTCCTGAAACCTATGCAAAAAACATTGAAAATGTAGAAACCAGCGGAAATTTCATTGTGAATGGAAAAATACAGGGTATTGTAGACGAGACCTATATCCCTAAAATGGATATAAAAGTAAGTTCAGACAATGCCTCTTTTAAATATCCCGAGTTACCAAAGAGTGTACAGGATATCAACATAGACCTACAGGTTCTAAACGAAACCGGAATCCTGGAAGACACCTATCTTACTTTCGATGATGTGACTTTTAGAATAGACCAGGATAAGTTTGCGACCAACGGAAGCGTAAAAAACCTAATGGGAAATATGCTTATAGATATGTCGTTACAGGGAACCCTAAACTTAGCGAACCTTTACAAAGCTTACCCCTTAGAACTGGAACAGGAACTAAATGGAATATTGACAGCCGATGTTACCACGCAATTTGATATGAATTCTATAGAAAAAGAACAATATCAGAATGTAAAAAGTAACGGAACCGCCAGTATTAGGAATTTCAGTTATAAATCGCCCGAAATTCCCAATGAGGTAAAGATCGCTAAGGCTACTATGAATTTTAATCAGGGTAATGTGCGTGTTCCCGAATTAAAACTAAGTACCGGGCAAACCGATATTTCGGCTACCGGAAATATTGAAAACCTTATGGGTTTCCTATTTACCGATCAAAATCTAAAAGGGAACTTTAAAGTGAATTCTGATGTTTTTGCAATCAACGACTTTATGATTGCAGAAACGGAGACTGAAGCTGAAACCGGAGCTGAAGAAACCGGAGCTCTAAATTCTGCACAGGCTACAAAAGAAGCGGTTAAAATTCCTTCATTCCTGGATACAGAACTGGCTTTTGCGGTAAACACGGTAATTTACGACAACCTTAAACTTAAAGATGCTAAAGGAAGTATTATTTTACGTGACGAAACCGCCACTTTACAAAATATTTCCACAAACATTTTTGGCGGAAATATAGCCCTAACAGGAAATGTTTCTACAAAAGGTACAACCCCTACATTTAACATGGACCTGGCGCTAAACGCATTAAATATAGCTGAATCGTTTAACGGATTGGAAATGCTACAGGGATTGGCGCCGGTAGCCCAGGCCTTGCAAGGAAAATTGCAAACCAATTTAAAATTAAATGGAAACTTAAATGAAGACCTTACCCCACAGCTCTCAACACTTGCCGGGAACGCCCTGGCCGAAATTCTTACGGCAGAGGTAAATCCCGAAAAATTAGCCTTGCTTTCCCGATTAGATCAGCAATTAGATTTTATTAATTTAAGTGACCTGGACCTGGATAAACTAAAAACAAAACTGACCTTTAATGATGGGATGGTACAAATTGAACCCTTTAGTTTTAATGTAAAAGGGATAGACGTTAAGGTTTCGGGTAGCCACGGATTTGATATGAATATGGATTATACCCTGGCCCTGGATGTTCCGGCCAAATTATTGGGCAGCCAGGTAGGAAATGCACTAAGCAAGTTAAGCGGGGACGAACTACAAAATATGATGGTAGCATTGCCCATTGGCCTAAAAGGAACTTTTCAAAATCCGCAAATCAATATAAATATGCAACAAGCAGTAAGCAATCTTACCCAAAGAATTGTGGAAAAACAAAAAGAAGACCTTAAAGACCGTGGCAAGGATGCGATTAAAGATATAATTAACAAACAAATAGGTGGAAATCAACAACAGCAAACCGATAGCATTGCCTCTCAAGACTCTACCCAAACCCAAACTCCTAAAACAGAAGACAAACCTAAAAGCCAGGAGGAGCAAGTTAAAGATGCAGCCAAAGATATTTTAGGCGGCATTTTTGGAAAAAAGAAAAAGCAAACGGACACCACAAGTAATTAAAAAATAAAGCCTCATAATTTCCTATTATCCTGGGAATTTATGAGGCTTTTTTAAAACCACCTTGGGTATTATATTCCCTGGCGATGCCAATAAAGTCTAATTTTGTCAAGCTGAAATTATTTCAACTTCTAGTATGTTTTAACTATCATTATCTTAGATGCTGAAATAAGCATGACGTCCTTTCAGCTTTATTCAATTAAAGTACTCCCAACTCCACTACAAAGCCTTCGTGGGCGCGAACGTTAAACACGGTACCGTCTTCAAAAATTAAATACTGGCCTTTAATTCCTTTTAATACTCCTTCATAAAACGGACTTTTCCCCAGGTTAAGGCTTTTTACCTTTTTTGGAAATTCCAGCACCGGAAAATCAATTTCAAGTTCTTTTCTATCGCCCAGGTAATATTCTTTAGCTTCCTCCGGGATAAAATCTTTTAATTTATCTCTTTCTTCAGCAAGGTTAAGATCTAAAACCTCGTTGGATAGCATTTTTCGCCAGTTCGTTTTGTCTGATACGTGATCTTTTAAAGCTACTTCGGTAACTCCGGCAAGATACCTATTGGGCACCTCAACTATTTCAATAGCTTCGTGGGCTCCCTGGTCTATCCACCGGGTAGGAATTTGCGTTTTTCGGGTTACACCAACTTTTACATTGCTGGAATTAGCCAAATAAACTATATGTGGCTGTAATTGGGCTTGTTTTTCATAATCTAAATCCCTATCCTCTTCATCTAAATGCGCCTTGCTCAGTTCGGGTTTCATAATCCAATCACCTGCCTGGGGAATAGACGAGAAACAATCATAACAATACCCCTGCCGGAATATTTTCTTTTCCAATCCGCAGTTTAAACATTGAAAACGAAGGAAATTAAGGCTTATTTTTTTATTGAGTATTTGATTTATATTGATAAAATCGTCCTCAAAAACCAGGTAATATTGTACTTTATCTACAATTTCGGTTCTCATTTTTTTTAAAACGCCTTCGTATCTCATCATTTTTTCCCTATTTTTAACCGAAGTTGATTTGCAAGCTTCGAAGTTTAAATTATTTTTATCCAGCCAACCAGCTGAAGCATTCTCAGCGTATAAAGATATAAAGAATAATGCCAATTCCACTAGTAAACTCCGTGGCCTCCTGGTTCCTAAAGAAGCGAATTCACCAAATGGAGTTGTTTATAAAATACCCTCACGAAGTGCAAAACGAATTGCTCAAGGATTTACTTTCTAAGGCAAAAAACACAGAAATTGGTAAGAAGTACAACTTTCCGGAAATCAAAAATCCCCTTCAGTTTGCAGAGCGCGTTCCAATTCAAAAATATGAAGATTATGAGGCCTGTATTGAACGCAGCAGGCGGGGAGAAAATAATATTTTTTGGCCTACCCCTATAAAATGGTTTGCCAAATCTAGTGGAACCACCAGTGCAAAAAGTAAGTTTATACCGGTAAGTGAAGACTCCCTCGAAGATTGCCACTACAATGCAGGAAAAGATCTGCTTTGTATGTACTTAAACAACAATCCGCAGTCACAACTTTTTACAGGGAAAAGCTTACGATTGGGAGGCAGTAAGGAAATTTACAAGAACAACGGTACGGCATACGGAGATCTTTCGGCTATTTTAATTGCAAACATGCCTTTTTGGGCAGAATTTAGCAGCACGCCAAGCAACGAGGTTTCCCTTATGAACGATTGGGAAGTAAAGATGCAGGCAATTGTAAATGAAACAATTAAAGAAAATGTAACCAGCCTGGCCGGTGTACCCAGTTGGATGTTGGTGCTACTCAACAATATTTTGGAGACCAGCGGTAAAGAAAACCTGTTTGAAGTTTGGCCAAACCTTGAAGTTTATTTTCACGGTGGGGTAAGTTTTGATCCTTATGCACCGCAATATCAAAAGATTTTACCCAAAGAAGATTTTAGGTTTTATGAAATCTATAATGCTTCGGAAGGATTTTTTGCCTGCCAGGACCAGAACGATTCCAAAGAGCTTTTATTAATGCTGGACTACGGAATTTATTATGAGTTTATTCCTATGGATAACTATGGAAGCGAACAGGAAAAAGCTATTCCGCTAGCCGAAGTAGAAACAGGAAAAAATTATGCGGTGGTAATCACTACCAACGCGGGCCTATGGAGATATAAGATTGGTGATACAGTTAAATTTACTTCTACAAATCCTTATCGCATCAAAGTAACCGGCAGGACCAAGCATCATATCAATGCTTTTGGAGAAGAGTTAATTATCGAGAATGCCGAAGAAGCCTTAAAAAAGACTTCCCTTGTTACCAACTGTGAAATAGTAGATTATACCGCTGCACCAATTTTTATGAAAGGCAAAGAAAAAGGTGCGCATGAATGGATTATAGAGTTTAAAAATCCGCCGAAGGACTTTGATAAATTTAGGCATGAGTTGGATTTAGCCTTACAACAGGTAAATAGCGATTATGAAGCAAAACGCTATAATAATATGACGCTAAATATGCCGAAAATACACCAGGCACGAGAAAAATTATTCTACGATTGGCTTAAGAAAAATGACAAACTTGGCGGACAGCATAAAATTCCCAGGCTTTCTAATTCCAGAACTTATGTAGAAGAATTATTGGGAATGAACCAATAAAAAACCGCCTAAAATGGCGGCCTTTTCATTCAATATATTTTAATTTTAGAATTGAAATGCATACTGAATTTTCAAGCCAAATGCCAGGGTTTTAACTTCATCTAAATCCTGTATTTCACGGGCTGACAATAAGCTGCTAAAAGTAAAGTCTGTAGGGGCCTGGGCATTATAATGAACAAACCTCTCCCCTGAGGTGTCTGGCTTAATATCATTTAATCCGTAATCTAGAAAAAGCCCCATATAAAGCGACCTATTATTCTCCAACATTAATTTCACACCGCTTTCCAAATGAGCCACAAAATTTGTTTTTAGGTCGAGCTCAGATTTAGAATTATTTACAGCTTTAAATTCGCCAAAACCTGCAAATGTAGGACTGGTAAGTTCCACGTCATACTGTGAATAATATCCGCTAGTTTCTAGTGAACCGGCCGAACTCTGGTATTCTGAATTTAAAACTAAACCTGCTTTAACTCCGGCAGCTGCATAAAACCTGGTCGTACCAAGCGATTCGTATTGAACCTGAAGAGGTATATTTAAAAAGTAAACCTCCTGGTTCTCTGAAAAAATTGTAGCTGCATATCTAAATTCAAAAGATTCTGCCTCAGAATCCTGGGTCATATACGCCCCTTGGGCAGTAGGTACAAAAATGGCCCCTTCCATATACTGCAATTCGGCACCTGTCCCAAGGCTCCAGTTTTCAGTTAGGTAATAGGAATATTTGGCCCCAAGACCAAAACCATTTTCCAATTCACTACTCGCTCCTAAAGCTTCATAATTAAGTTTAGAAAAAGAGCCCTGTAGGTAAAAGGAAACTTCGTTATTAGACTGGGCAAATGTCGCCATATTAGCACTAAGTAAACTTAGTGCTAATAATAGACCTAAAGTAACTCTACTAGTTAGGTTGTTTATATTGCTATTTTTCATATTTGTTTTAATCATTAAAGTAAATTTCAATAAGCATAAAACTATCTTATTTTACTATGAATTTGAGTGATTTATAAATGCTCTTAGTTTCAATTTTAAGAATATATACTCCTATTTCAAGATTATAAGGCAATGTTATGTTTGTACTTTTACTATTTGATTTCATTTGTTGGATAAGCCCCCCGTTTAGGTTATGTATTGATAGGTGCATGGTCTCAAGCTCCTCTTCCGGGAAATCGGTTAATAGTTCCATAGTTCCTCCAGAATTAACCGGGTTTGGTGCTAATGAAACATTTAAAGAGCTTTT
>NZ_WYEW01000009.1:0-214534 GCF_015143665.1 Salegentibacter sp. BLCTC
GCAGCTCTATTCAATAAATTTACTTCTTTCGCTTCTGCAGCAAAACTGGACGGGATTACGGCCGCAGTTGCGCCCACTATTCCTAAATTCTTAATAAAGGAACGTCTGTTATTTTTCATACTATATAAATTTTAAAACTATAAAACACTTAAAAAAGTAGACCGTTATACGTATAGAATATATAACGGCCTATTTTAAGTCATATAAACTCTTTTAGTGATTACTTCAAGTTTAGTAACCTGGGTTCTGTTCAAGATTCGGGTTTAAAGAAAGTTCACTATCAGGAAGAGGAAGATATTGATCTTCTTCTAGATTATAACCATCTTCAAATTTAACTTCAATTAGTTCATTAGAACCTCCCCTTACTTCTAAAGGATAAATTTTATTTCCAATTTCCCACCTCTTTATGTCAGACCAATACAATCCTTCCAATGCAAATTCAATCCTTCTTTCGTGTCTTAACAATTCTCTAGCTTCCGTAAAATCTAAATTCGCATTAAGCGAATACATATTGACATCATTTCTTTCAGTTCTTATTCTATTGATCAATTCTATAGCCTTAGGGATATTTTTTTCTTCGCCTTCAATCAATGCTTCGGCTTTTGAAAGTAGTATATCAGCATACCGTAAGACTATAAAATTCAGTGGAGATTGGGTAGGTACTATTTGTTTATCCTCAATGGTATACTTTCTAATACCATAACCTACCTTTTGCCCTGTATGATTCTGAATTTCATCTGGATATAGTTGATCCTGAAAATATGCTCCTGGTCTTAAAATTGTAAAGTCAAGTCGTGGATCTCGGTTTTCAAATGGTTTATCTGGATTTATATTTGTACCATCAATCGTCTCATACGCATCAACTAAATCCTGAATGGGTGCTACAGAATTAGAACCGGAAACACCGTTTTCTAAATTCTGAGGTTGCCAGTATCTATCAAAAATACTGCCCTGGGAAAATGGGCCATCCATAAACTGTACATCAAAAATAACTTCTTCGTTATTTTCATTATCCAGATGAAATAACCCCTCATAACTTGGAAATAAATCATATTCTCCTAAGGCAATTACTTTATCGGCATATTCAATAACCTGCTCCCATTCACTCTGATATAAAAAAGCACGCATTTTCATACCTAAAGCTGCTCCTAAAGTGGCCCTGCCTTTAACTTCTGCATTAGTTGGAAGTAAGGATATTGCCATATCATAGTCTGAATGAACCTGATTCCAACTTTCTTCTTTAGTTGATCTACTAAGTGTCCTTGCTTCCTCAACCGATATTGGCTCTAAAATTAACGGCACACCTCCATAAGTATTTACCAATAATGAATAAAAAACACCTCTAAGAAAGTATGCTTCACCTTTCATGGTTTCCTTATCCTTTACATCCATATCTACCCTATCTATATTGGCTAGAAATGAATTTACACGGTTAATCCCCCTATATGCATCAGTCCATCTTCCAGCAACTATGCCTCCATCACTTGGCTGTATAGTACCGTTTCCAACCTGCATATGCTTACCTTCCCAATGAGCCCATTGGAATGCATTGGGACTCATGGCATCTTCTCCTCCTCCATATCCATAAATATACCTATCCTGTAATACATTATAAATACCATATAGAGCCATCACCGCATCATCTTCATTTTGCCAAAAATTTTCCTGTACTATTCTATCATCTGGCAGTACACTAACAAAATCATCTGTACAAGAACTCATTACACTCAAGAATAGTAAAATTTGAATATATTTAAACTTCAAGATTTTCATCTGTAATATTTTAAAAGTTAATATTTAGTCCAATTGTCATAATTCGGGGGGCTGGATAAACATAGCCTCCAGAGTCAAAGGTGCTCCTTTCCGGATCAAAACCTTCATAATCATTATTAACAAAAGTATATACGTTAGACATATTCATATATGCCGTGGCCGATTTCAAGCCTAAATCATCCATAATAGATTTAGATACATCATAACTAAGTTGTATATTCTTAATCTTTAAATAAGAAAGATCACTCACCCAAAAAGATGACTGTCTTCTATTCCAGGTATCATTTACTTTAATACTAGGCAGCGAAGAACTGGGACTATCTTCAGTCCACGCATTTCTCCATCTTTTAGTAATTGAACCACCTGAGATTCCAAGTGGTTCCGTCCAGGCATTTTGAGTATAAGACGAAACATCAGCGATACCTTGCGCTACCATATTAATACTCCAGTTTTTGTAGGAAGTTCCTAAACTTAAACCATAAGTAATCTTAGGGACCGTATTTCCCATTACTTTCTTATCACGATAATCTATCTTTTGATCTCCATTTAAATCATCATATTTCAAATCTCCCGGTTTAGGTTGATAACTGTTTTGAGGGATATGTTCGGCAATTTCCTGTTCAGATTGATAAACCCCTATTGCATTTAAGCCATATAAAGTGTTATAGGAAAAACCTTCTCTAATTAGGTATAATTGATCAGGAGAATCATCTAAGAATCTTTCTACCTTATTCTCTATAAATGAAACATTACCACCAATATTATAAGTCCAATCTTTCTCATAGGTATGAGACTGATAGTTCACCAGGAGCTCTACTCCTTCATTTCTCATTTCCCCAATATTTTGGATGGGAGAAGAAACACCACCAAGAATTAATGGAACAGGAAGGCGCACTAAAATATCTTCTGTCAATTTGTTAAAGTAATCGGCTTCAAAGCTAATTCTATTGTCAAGGAAGGTCGCTTCTAAACCAATGTCTATTGATTTAGTAGTTTCCCATGAAATATCCCTATCCACTAATTCAGTAATAGCGGTACCTGGTACAAATTGATTTTGAAAATTATAACTGGTTCCATTACTCTGTGTAACTGTAGTCAAATAAGGGTAATTACCAGCAATTAAGTTAATATTTTGATTCCCCAGCTCTCCCCAGGATGCTCTAAGCTTCAACCTATCAATACTAGTAATATTAAAAAAGTCCTCCTTACTGATATTCCATCCCGCTGAGAACGAAGGGAACACGCCCCATTTATTTCCTTTTCTAAATCGTGAAGAAGCATCGGCCCTTAAATTGGCCTCAAACAAATATTTCTGATCAAAATTATAATTAATTCTACCAAAGTAAGAAAGCATTTTCCATTCTGTTCGGTTACCATTGGCGATCGCATTTGAAGTAGCGGCATCAACTTGATGTATTCCTTCTTTAGGAGGGTCAGATTTTTGCGCACCTGTAGTTTTAATCTCATTTGATTCTACTTGCATTCCCAAAATGGACGAAAAATTATGAACCTCATTATATGTCTTGTCAAAATTAATTGTATTAAAATTCACCCAATAGAACTCATTACTATTATTTCTTTGATTTGTAATAGTTTGTTCGTAATCCAGAGGTAAAGTTCTAAATCCATCTTCAGTATAGGCATAGTTCAACTCATTATATCTGTCAGTTATCCCATTTGTGACTTGACCATTAATCGTAGAGTTAAATTTTAAATATGGAGACAAGCTCACCTCCACTTTACCACTAACGTTCAGATAGTTAACAACATTCAAGGTTTTACCATTAAATAAGTCTGGAAATGGGTTTCGAGTATCGACTATTGGTTTTCCAGCATTCTCACCTTGCTCATAAATAGCTTGAGTAGCTCCAAATTCACCATTACTGTTATACGGTGAACTAAAAGGATGACCATTCATCGTTAAATATAACGCACGTGAAATTTCATCATAAGGACTTTCGTACTTTTTTCTACTTGCCTGAACATTACCCTCTACTTTTAACCAATCCTTAACTTGATTGGAAAGTGACAGGTTTATGCCGTATTTTTCTGAATTCGTATTTCTAACTATACCTTCCTGGTCTCTAAAATTAAAGGATAAATAGTAATTACTTTTTTCAGAGCCTCCACGAATTGATACATTATGCTCTGTGATAGGTGATGTTCTAAAAATCTCTTCCAGATAATTTGTATTTGGGTATCTATATTGATCATCACCGGTACGAAACCCCTCGATAACATCTTGTGGAAATAAGGGATCTCCTCCAGAATTGGTGACAGCAATATTCCATATGTCCATATATTCAGCACTGTTAGTAATTAAATCATATTTTCTTCCTATCTGCTGTAAACCGAAATATCCGTTATAACTAATTTGAGCCTCTCCCCCAGTGCCTTGCTTTGTTTTAACCAAAACAACTCCATTAGCAGCTCTACTTCCATAAATTGCAGCAGAGGCTGCATCTTTTAATACTGTTATTGATTCAATATCATTTGGATTAATTTCAGAGAGTTTTCCTTCTACCCCATTAATAAGCACTAGAGGACTGGAATTATTTAAAGTACCTATCCCCCTAATTCTTATAGTTGAAGCATCTTCCCCGGGTAATCCCGAATTTTGACTCACCCATACACCTGACATTTTCCCCGAAAGGGCTTGAGATGCATCTGTTACTGGCCGGTTCTCAATGGTTTCGTCAAAATCCATTGAAGATAGTGCCCCAGTAAGATTTTCTCTCTTCTGAGTTCCATACCCAACTACTACCACTTCATCTAATGCCGCAGCGTCCTCTTCTAACACGATATCGATTTCGCTACGGTTGTTTACCTGAATTTCCTTTGCGGCATAACCTATATAGCTAACTTTTAAAACAGCATCTTTAGGTACATCTATAGAATAATTCCCGTCAAAATCTGTCATTACGCCATTAGAAGTTCCTATTTCCAAAATATTCGCAGCCGGAACAGGCATTCCGGTTTTAGCCTCCGTAACAGTACCGGTAACTGTAAGGGTTTCTTGTTGATTTTCGCTATTTATATTGGGTAACCTATTAGATTTTTGTGCTAGTTTTTTTACAACCACTTGTTTATCTGAGATTTTATAATCAAGACTGGTATTGCTAAAAGCACTTTTTAAAATGTTTTCCAGGGAAGCCTTTTTTAAGCTCACAGAAATCCGTAAATTCTCTTGTAAGATATCATCTTTGTAAAAAAACACAAATTCGGTGTTAGCCTGAATTTCTTCAAAAAATTCAATTAGGTTTGCATCCTTAAGGGCAATATCTATTTTAGTCTGGCTGTAGGAAGAATTAGCATAAGAGGAACCAAGCCCCAATCCTATTAGGATTAATAGTACACGCATAATTTTTACTAAGTTTCGTGTAAAGTTATTTAAATCAAAACATGACCTAAATCTTTCATTTTTATTCATAATTTTGTTTTTCGTTAGTTTATTTTATTCTACATAAGTAAGTTAACTGACCTGGCCATAAGATGTTGGCGCATCTTATGGCTTTCTTTGTTATTTTCATTCCATATTTTCCAGTTTATTAATTGTTATTAATCCGTTTTCTTTAATCTTATAATTAAAGTTGGTTGCATTCTGCAAGGTTTTTAATACTCCTTCTACCGAATCTTTTAAATCTAAGTAGCCCGAGAAAGTTTCGCTTTCCATATACTGCTCCTGAAACTCAATATCCACATTATAGTACCTTCCTAATTTTCCCATGATATGTTTCAGGCTATTATTCTTAAATATTAAAACACCTTCTCTCCAGGAAAAATAATTTTCTACCTCTACATTTTTGGTATTCACCTTTGGGCTGGCCTTATTATACACAGCCATGGTACCCGGTGTAATTTTTGTTTTTTCCTCTGATTTAAAAAAAGAATCTGATTTATAGCTAATTTCTACACTTCCACTTTTAAGCACCGTTTTAATATCTTTATCCTCAGGATAATTACTAACATTAAAGACGGTACCTAGCACTTCAATGGTATGCCCTTTAGATAGTACTTTAAAAGGATGTTTTGCATTATGTGCAACATCAAAAATTGCTTCTCCTATTAAAAACACCTCTCTGTTCTTAGCTTTAAAAGTAGCGGGGTAAATCAGTTTCGAGCCAGAATTTAACCAAACCATTGTTCCATCTGATAATTTTATTTTAGATCGTTTACCATAGGGAACTATTAGGGTATTAAACTCATTGGAATTATCTAAAGCAACTTCCTGTTTTTTCCCCAAAGAGTCAGCTATATTTATTTCCCGTCCTCCAGTTTGATAAGCAATACTTGAATTATTACTTTGTATTACCACCTTTTTATTTCCACTTAAAAATAACTGTACATCTTGTTTGCTTTCACTTTCTATACTTATGTCTCCTGAAGATTCCGCAAATTTTGCAATAGAGGATTCTGAGAGATTGTATTTATAAAAGCCTAAATTAACTATTAGCAATATAGACGCTGCTATTGATATGCTATAAAACAATCTTTTCCTTCTTGTTTTATAGGCATAAGCAGATGTAATAATTCTGGCTCTTAATTCTTTTTTTTCTTTCTCGTTCATTAAAATGAAATTAATCTGACTTTCAATTAATAAGGTTTTAGCCAGAATATTAGACAGTATTCTTTCCTATAAGAAAAGTAAATAGAGGCCTATATATACATAAGCATCATACTTATAATATATAGACAAAATTTTTAAATTTTTTTTAAATAAATATACCTGAGACAGTTAAAAAAAGTGAAAGGCAATGCTTTTTAAGTACTAATATTGCACGGTAGACCAATGTTCTGGAGGTTGCAATACTAATATTCATAGTATTGGCAATTTCATTATACGGCTTGTTTTCAGTAAATCTTAAATGTAATGCTTTTTGTTGCCTCTTTGTAAGAAATGTTAAGGCCAATTTTAATTTATCTTTTTTTTCTTTTGAATACTCCCCTTCAATGATTTTCTCTTCATAAGATAATTCAGTTGCCACTGTTTTTTTCTCAAAAAAGGAGTCTTGTAAATTTATACACTTTTTGGAAGACTGTTTTCTATATACTTTTCGCTTCAGCGATCTCAACAAATAATACTTAACATTAGAAGGAGAGGCTATACTGTTACGATATTTATATAAATCGACAAAAAGATCATGAATAGCGTCCATAACGCGAATTTTGTCTTGAACCTTTTCCATTCCATATAGAAATAACTCATCTACATAAAGGTCGTACAACTGCCCTAAAGCGTCCATATCTCCTCTCTTGATCTTTTCCCAGAATAAAAAAGCTAAGTCTTCTACCTTTTCTGGGTTAACGCTCGAGCTTACCCCTGAAGAGTGTTTACAGTCTATAACACGGCGAGATTTTTTCGTCTCTCTACTATTAAAATCATTTAAATACACACTGAAATGCTCATCAACTTCATCCTTAAATATCCTCTTTCCTTCAATGTATTCCATTTTTAATTTAATCCTTTAATTATTAAAAATCTTAAGAATAGTATAATCTGTCCAACAAAGAATATTTAATGATTTCAAGTAGTAACTAATTCTGGTCTCGACTTTAAAAAAAACAATAAAATTAATTACAGAAAACAAAAAATTGAACCGACCGAAATTAACAATTATTTCTATATTACCAAATTATCAATCGTAACCATATTTTTATATAATGTAAATTATTTTCAAGATAAATTAACATTTTTTCACAACAATAGCCCCGAAACCACAAGAAATAAGCTAACGTAAATATATTTAGAAATAGCTATTAAGGATACAGTGTTCTTAAAGAAAAAATGATAGATTCTAAAAATAAAAAACTTAATAATTTCAGAATCTTATGATCTGAAATTATTAAGTTTACTCAAAAAAAATTTTTAATATTTATTATTTTTTATCAGAAACAACTTTATATTCGTGGGTCTCAGTAAATATTCTCCCAAACATATCTTCAACTCTTACTTCTATGGTATGTACTCCCTCGGCCAATTTTGTTGGTATCTTACCACGCCAAAGATGTTTGCTCTTTACAGGATTTGAAGGACGCCTACCTGAAAAAAGCTCTTCGGTTAAATCCCATTCGTAAACCATAGCTACATACGTGGGATCATATTCTTCCACATACTTCATCCTAGACCATTTTCCATCATCAACCCGGTATTCTACTTTATCATTTTCGCTTCCCATAAAATAATTAACAAAAATCCCCGCTTTGGTATTTTTATCTTTGGCCACCACTTTGGGAGAAAATATTTGCATTCTATAATCTTCCGACTCTCCTGCCACCTGATAATCTATAGTATATTTATTCTCCTCAAAATTTATAATCGCATAACCTTTGGGTGTACCATCACGCATAGTTGAAATTGGAACACCTTTATCGTTTAATTTTCCAGAATACCAGTCTCCACTGGTTGTTCCTACATTAAAATGATGGTGAGGCTTTTCTCCTAACCAACCATCTTCTTTTTTAAAATAATCCTGTCTTTGAATGTGGGTGTGGGCCGAGAGAGAAAGGGTATTTGGAAAATCTTTAAGTATTTCAAAAAGCCGCTGCCTATCTTCATCTCTAAAAACATCGCCTTTGGGCTCACTAAAAGGTATGTGTACCGAAATAACAATTAAATGATCTTTAGGAACGTGTTTTAAATCATTTTCAATAAAATTAAGCTGATCTTCCCTAAAGCCACCCCAATATCCTTTATTATCTCGTGGATCTGGATACAGTATATCGTCTAATACAATAAAATGAACCTTTCCATAATTAAAAGCATAATTAGGAGGTCCAAAATACTTTTCAAAGGTTTCATCACTATCCTCATCCCTGTCTACATCAAAGTTTAGGTCATGATTACCTATAACATTATACCAGGGCAAATCCAGCTTACTTACAGCATTGATGTAAGGATCAAATAAATCTAAATCATCTCCTACAAGGTCACCCAATGAAATACCAAATACTATATTTTTATTTCTCTTCACCTCCGAGATTAATCCCTTTTCAAAATAAGCCACCTGAGCTTCATTGTACATTTGCGGATCACCAAATATCAATGCCGAAAAATTTTCCTTTTCTTTTTCATTCTTAATCAAAGGGAAATTCAACTCTTGTGGCAAATCACCTGTAACTTCCACTCCGGCATATCGCAAATTAGGCGAGCCTTTAGGTTTATGGTTGTAGTAAAATAGTGGTAAGTTATTTTCATCTACCGGATAATTATATCCAGAAGGTTTTATCACAGAGATAATAAAATCGTTAGATGCCGGTAACTTATATTCACCTTTTTCGTTGGTTAGCACCACATCCTCCCCATTGGTTACAGACACATTTGGAATTCCTGATTCATTTGAATCTAACTTTCCATTCCGGTTTTTATCCTCAAAGATCTTTCCGGTAGCATTTTGAGCAGCCAGAAATCCCGGAATGGTTAATAGTAAACAAGTAATAAGTTTTATTTTTTTCATATTAAAATATTTTGGAGGTGTAAATTTCAGTTTTAAACTTATTCCTATTGTTTATAGAACGTGATTAAAAGGTTATATCTTTAAAAGCCACTTCCGATCACTCAATAGAAAAGGTAACTTTCGGCATCCCTGAAACGATTTCAAAAAGCCTTTTCAGCCATTCTTTTTTCAACCACTTTTACTTTAACGCTAAAACAAATGAAAAAAATAACCTTAAAGCTTCCGTAGAATATCTTTTCAGATTAATATCTATTATCAACCTTAACTTTCATCAAATAAACAAACAAAATAATTTAAAATCAAAAATAAGTATAAAAAATTACTTTTTGTTTGTTTTAGTTTCTTTTTGATAATATATTTGAAACAGAATTTTAGTCAAACAAAGAATGAAAAAGACAAATACCTGTGAGAATTCAGAGAATAATTCTTTTAAAAGAGACCACATACTTTCTAAACTAAGCCCTTCTACAACCTGGGATGTTATAATTATTGGTGGCGGGGCTACAGGTCTTGGCACTGCTCTCGACGCAAGTTCCAGAGGTTTAAAAACATTACTTTTAGAGCAAGCAGACTTTGCAAACGGAACTTCCAGCAGAAGCACCAAACTGGTACATGGCGGTGTAAGATATCTTGCACAAGGAAATTTGGGTTTGGTTATGGACGCATTAAAAGAAAGGGGCCTTATGATTAAAAATGCTCCTCATCTAGTAAAAATGCTTCCATTTATAATTCCAAGCTATAAAGCCTGGGATAAATATTACTATGGAATTGGACTAAAAATTTATGATTGGATGGCAAAAAGCCTAAGGTTTCAGAAAACCAAGTTCCTAAGTAGAGAGGAAACTTTACTTCATTTACCAAATTTAAATACAGAAAGCCTTAATGGAGGGGTACTTTATTTCGACGGCCAGTTTGATGACACACGTCTAGCTATAAATTTAGCGCAAAGCGCCGCAGAGCAGGGAGCAGACCTTCTGAATTATTTTGAAGTAACCGCACTATCTAAGGATGAAGATAAAAAAATTACCGGTGTAAAAGCAAAAGATATCGAAACCGGTAATTCATATAATCTCAAATCGAAAGTCGTTATCAATGCAACGGGGGTTTTTGTGGATAATATTCTTAAAATGAACGATTCTTCAAAAACCCCATTAGTTAAAGCAAGCCAGGGAATTCACCTTGTTCTTGATAAATCTTTTATGAAGAGTGATCACGCCCTTATGATCCCCTCCACTTCAGATGGCAGGGTATTATTTGCTCTTCCCTGGCATGAACATCTTCTTGTAGGAACTACTGATACCCCGGTAGAGCACCATCTTCTTGAGCCTAGTGCTCTTGATAGTGAA
The DNA here is from genome assembly GCF_015143665.1 of Salegentibacter sp. BLCTC. NCBI lineage: Bacteria > Pseudomonadati > Bacteroidota > Flavobacteriia > Flavobacteriales > Flavobacteriaceae > Salegentibacter > Salegentibacter sp. BLCTC. The sequence continues at coordinate 10,574 of NZ_WYEW01000009.1, forward strand.
ATAGATTTTATTCTAAACAACCTTGAAGAATATCTTGCAAAAAAGCCATCAAAGAAAGATATTTTAAGTGTATTTGCAGGTCTTAGACCATTGGTACAGCCCAGTAAAGACAAAGGCACAAAAGAAATCTCCCGAGATCATAAATTAACCGTTTCCAGATCTAAGCTTGTTACCATTACAGGTGGCAAATGGACTACTTATCGTAAAATGGCTGAAGATACCGTAGATTTAGCCATTGAAACTGGAAATTTAAAAAACACACCCAGCAAAACAGATCATTTAAAAATACATGGTGCTACCCGGAAGGTAACTGGAAATTATTTAGATATTTACGGAAGTGATGCAGAATTAATAATGAAATTAGCCAAAGATGAACCAAAATTACAAGAACGACTTCACCCGGAATTTCCAGTTATAAAAGCAGAGGTAGTTTGGGCTGCCAGAAAAGAAATGGCAAGGACTATCGAAGATTTTTTAGCCAGAAGAACTCGATTATTATTTTTGAATGCCAGGGCGGCTATTGATGCTGCAGAAGAAACAGCTAAAATCATGGCTGATGTTTTAGGGAGAGATACATCCTGGATAGATCATCAAACAAAAAACTTCATTAAAATGGCACAAAAATACCTGCCCGAACCCTATAATCCAGTAAAACCAAAATCTAAAGAAATAGAAACCAAGTAAATATGAAAAAACATATATTATCATTTGACCAGGGTACCACAAGCTCCAGGGCAATAGTATTTAACGAGCATGGGGATCCAATTTCCGTTGCGCAAAAAGAGTTTAAACAAATCTTTCCCAAACCAGGCTGGGTAGAACATGATCCCGATGAGATTTGGTCATCACAAATTAGCGTTGCAGCCGAAGTTGTTTCTAAGGCTAAATTAAAATCAGATGATATTCATGCAATAGGGATAACCAACCAAAGGGAAACCACCGTAGTTTGGGATCGTGAAACCGGAGCCCCCATATATAATGCTATTGTATGGCAAGATAGAAGAACTTCAGATTACTGCGATGCTTTAAAAATTGAAGGTCACGAAGCCATGGTACAACAAAAAACAGGCTTGGTATTAGATGCTTACTTCCTGGCAACCAAAGTTAGGTGGATACTCGAAAACGTTGTAGGCGCGAAAGAAAAAGCAAAAGCCGGCAAATTGGCATTGGGTACTGTTGATTCGTGGCTTGTTTGGAATTTAACCAATGGTAAAGATCACCTAACCGATGTAACCAATGCATCAAGAACCTTACTTTTTAATATTCACACCTTAGACTGGGATGAAGAGTTATTGGAGTTATTTGAAATCCCAAAAAGCATGCTTCCCAAAGTTTGTGATTCCAGTGGTAAACTTTCTGAGACCTCCGGAGAAATTTTTTCAAAAAAAATTCCTATCACCGGTATTGCCGGAGATCAACACGCCGCCCTATTTGGCCAAATGTGTACCGAAAAAGGAATGGCAAAAAATACGTATGGTACCGGATGTTTTTTATTAATGAATATTGGTGACCAGCCCATAATTTCAAAAAATAAATTAATAACTACCATCGCCTGGAAAATAGGTGATAAAGTAAATTATGCTTTTGAGGGAAGTATTTTTATTGCGGGAGCGGTTGTACAATGGTTACGTGATGGCATGGGATTGATTTCTTCGGCTGCAGATATTGAAGCATTGGCTGAACAGGTAGAAACTACAGACGGGCTTTATCTTGTACCTGCTTTTGCAGGTTTGGGTGCACCACACTGGAATCAACACGCACGTGGCACTATTGTAGGAATTACCAGAGGAAGCAACCAAAGCCATATTGCAAGAGCCTCATTAGAAAGCATAGCTTATCAAACTTATGATGTTGTAAAAGCTATGGAAGCCGATAGCGAAATTAAAATTAAAGAATTAAGAGTAGATGGAGGAGCCACTGTAAATTCACTTTTAATGCAAATTCAAGCTGATATTTTGAGTACTCGCATTTTACGACCTGAAACTACAGAAACTACTGCATTGGGTGCTGCGTATTTAGCAGGTTTAGGAGCTGGAATATGGAAGGATATTGAAGAGATTAAATCTAAGTGGAAAGTTATGGAGAGTTTTAATCCGAATGATAAAATTCCTGTTCAGGAAATGCTTAATGGTTGGCAACGAGCTGTAAAAACTACTAATTGTTGGTCTAAAAATTAAAGTATTATGAATGAATTTACGGCTGAATTTATTGGCACCATGTTCTTAATATTAATGGGAAATGGCGTGGTAGCCAACGTGGTTTTAAAAGGAACCAAAGGAAATGATAGCGGCTGGATAGTTATTACTACCGGTTGGGCACTGGCCGTCTTTACGGGCGTTGTAATTGCTGCGCCCTATAGTGGGGCGCATATTAATCCGGCAGTTACACTAGGCTTAGCTATAGCCGGCGAGTTTCCCTGGGAGAAAGTCCCAATATTTATTGGAGCCCAAATGCTGGGAGCAATGGCCGGGAGCTTTTTGGTGTGGGCTATTTATAGGCAACACTTTAATTGTACCACCAATTCCAACCTTCACCTGGCAGCATTTAGTACAGCCCCGGCAATACGGAATAAGTTTTCAAATCTATTGAGTGAAATCATTGGAACTTTCACTCTAATATTTGTAATATTCTATGTCACAAATCCTGTAATGGGAAATGAAAGTGAGACCCCAATAGGTATGGGGTCACTGGGAGCAATCCCGGTAGCCTTTTTGGTGTGGGCTATTGGCCTTTCTTTAGGCGGCACCACGGGCTATGCTATTAATCCAGCAAGAGATTTAGGACCGAGAATAGTTCATTCTCTGGTACCTATAAAAAATAAATGCAAAAGTGACTGGAACTACTCCTGGATTCCCATTATTGGGCCTGTAATTGGTGCCTCCATAGCAGCAATAGCATACCTTTTCTTAAATAATTAAATAAAACCGCTCTAGATGAAAGCTAAGTATCTTTTAATTTTTTGCCTCCTATTTATAACAAAAAATTATGCCCAACAACAAAATAACATCCAAAAACCTAAACTGGTAGTAGGAATCGTAGTAGACCAAATGCGATACGATTACCTTACGAGGTTTTGGGAACGATTTGAAGAAAACGGCTTTAAGCGACTAGTTAGCGAAGGCTATAATTTTAAAAATCACCATTTTAATTACGTTCCCACCTATACAGGACCGGGGCATGCTTCTGTGTGGACCGGAACTACCCCAATGAACCATGGTATTATTGGTAATAATTGGTTCGACAAAGTAAAAGGTGAATCTGTATACTGTACCGATGATGCCTCGGTTACTCCTATTGGAACTAATTCTGATGCAGGAAAAATGTCTCCGGTCTTACTTAAAACTACCACAATAGCCGATCAAAACAGGCTGCATACCCAAATGAAGGGAAAAACAATTGGGGTGGCCTTAAAAGATCGTGGCTCTATTTTGCCCGCCGGCCACACTGCAAATGCTGCTTATTGGTTTTCTGGAGGAAAGGAAGGGCGTTTCATTACAAGTTCTTTCTATAGAGATGATTTGCCAAAATGGGTTCGTGATTTCAATGATTCAGGGAAAGTTAAATCTTACCTAAAAGAATGGAATACACTTTATGATATAGAAACTTATACTGAAAGTGGAATAGACGAAAACAATTTTGAAGCCGGGTTTAAAGGCAAAGAAAAAGCGACCTTTCCATATAATTTAAAAGCCTTAAGTAGCAAGAATGGAAACTTTGGTATCATAAGCGCTACTCCTTTTGGTAACGATCTAACCACCGATTTTGCACTGGCTGCAATAAAAGGAGAAAAACTTGGCGAAGACGAAATTACTGATTTTTTAACCTTAAGCTTTTCCAGTACAGACTATGTTGGCCATAATTTTGGGGTAAACTCTAAAGAAATTGAAGACACTTATCTACGCCTGGATAAAAACATAGCAGAGATATTGAATTTTCTGGACAAGAATATAGGCAAAGGAGCATACACTATATTCCTTACTGCCGACCACGGCGCGGTGAATGTACCTTCCTATTTACAATCGGTTAAAATTCCCGGGGGATATTTTAATGATTTAAAATTTACACAAGCTCTAAAAAAACATGTTTTTAGTGAATTTGGCAAAGACAATTTAATTCAGGATGTCTCTAATGGACAGGTATTTTTTAATTATAAAAAACTTAAAGAAGCCAATATTAGCAGTGAAGAATTACAAAATTCTGTAGCCTTGTTTTGTATTCAGCAAGAGCAAATTGATAAAGTTATAACACGCAAACAGCTTTTAGGTGCAAACTTTAGCAGTGGTATTAGGGAGTTAATTCAAAATGGTTTTAATCAGAAACGCAGCGGGGATGTGGTTTTTGTTTTGAATCCTGCGACTATTGTATACCCCAAAACCGGTTCTACTCATGGTAGTGGTCTTACTTACGACACCCACGCCCCTCTTATCTTTTTTGGTGCAGGTGTAAAACAAGGAAGTACCACAGAACGTTCTGAAATCCCAGACATTGCACCAACGGTAGCTAGTATTTTAGGTATTGCCTTTCCCAACGGAACTAGCGGTAGACCTTTGCACAAAATGCTAGATCAATAAATACACACTAACTGGCATCTTTAAAAAATATTAGATTTAGCAAAGTCCCAGGCATAGGTTAAAGACTAAAATAAATATGTAAATTTTAAAATATAGAAAATGAAATTTAGAAATTTTTCATTTGCAATCCTTCTACTTACAACCACGGCAATGGTTTCCCAAAATATTAGTATTGATAGTTTACACAGACCCAGAAATTATCATATTCAGGTAAATCAATTTGAAAGCTACCCAAATTCTAAAGAAGATATAATATTTTTAGGCAACAGCATTACTGCCGGAACCAGTTGGAGTGAACTGTTAGGACTACCCAATGCGAAAAATCGTGGCATCTCGGGTGATACTACCTTTGGTATTTTGGAGAGATTGGATGAAGTTATAGAAGGAGAACCTGCAAAGGTTTTTATCCTTATTGGCATAAATGATATTGCAAGAAATTATCCAGATGAGATAATTGTTTCCAACTATGAAAAAATAATAGATAGAATAAAAAATGGAAGCCCCGAAACAGAGGTATTTATTCAAAGTATTTTACCTGTAAATAATACATTTACACGATATAAGAACCATTACAACAAAGATGAACATATACTGGCTATTAACAAGGAGTTAGAAAAATTAGCGCAAACTTATAATGTTAACTTTATTGATCTTCATCCTCACTTTCTGGATGAAGAAGACCGCTTAAGCAAAAAATTTACTGAAGAAGGTTTACACTTAAACGCCACCGCTTATAAAACCTGGGCACAAATTCTTCAAGACTACTTGAATTAAGAATATAATCCAACGGTATTTCAAATTAAAAAAGAGAGGACTATATCCTCTCTTTTTTAATCTCACCGGGTAATTTGGCTAAAACTATATTTTATTCAATACCCTTTCAGGGTAATCTGTAATAATACCATCAACCTCTAATTCCAACATTCTTTTTATATCTTTTTCTTCATTTACGGTCCAGGGAATCAATTCCATATTTTGCTCTTTAATAGAATCTACCACCAAATTACTTTTAAGCAGCTTATGGCTAGGACTGTAGATATCTGGAGTAAAACCCAGTTTCTTTAAATTCTTATCTACCCCTTCTTTAGACACTAAATAAGCAAGTTCAACATCTGGATACTTCTCATTTAAAATTTTTAGAACATTTACATCAAACGATTGTAGATTAACCTTATTCTTTATATTTTTTTCTTCCAGTAAATTCATTACCAGGTCTACAAATTCATTTGGATTAGGCTGATAAATCCCGTAATTCTTTTTAGAAGATTTAATTTCAATATTATATTTAACCTCATCAAGATTATTAGATTTAATATAATTTTCTACTGTATCTATTACCTCACTTAATAAAGGTTTATAACTCTTTTGAAGCTTTTGATCTGGAAATAAGCGGTTTTTTCTGGAGCCGCTATCAAACTCTTTAATACTATCATAATCCATTTTATAAAGATTATAATCCTTCTCATCTTCTTTAGCTATACTATCTCCTTCTGGAGTCAACATATATAAAGCTAACATAATAGGTTCGTGAGAAACAACAATCTTCTTATCCTTAGAAACCACAACATCCAATTCCAGAACATCAGCACCCTTTTTCACCGCACTTAGAAAAGCGGGAATAGAATTTTCAGGGAAATTTCCTCGGTCTCCCCTATGTCCTTGAACTTCTACATCTAATTGGGAAATTTCATCTTTAGAATGCTCATTTTTATTAGTTTCATTTTTGTTCTTACAACTCAAGGAAGATATAAGAAATAAGCATAACAGTAATTTAGTAATTTTCATTTTTTATTGAAATTTTGATTAATATTCATCAGCTAGATCAATTAGCCGGTTAATAAGATTAATACATTAATATGGCCACATTAAGAGAAGTTTAAAAGCAATCTTTTTAATTATAATAATTGGTGATTTCTGGAGCTATTGCCACTTTAGCCTAGAAATAAAAAACATCTGTTAAGACCTAACAAATTAAACCTGCCGTAGTAATTACGGCAGGTTTTGCTAATCAATCCTTAGACCAATCACCTATTCAAATATTTTATTGGTACCGCCAAAGGGTATAATATCCCTAAGCTTGCCACTAAATTAAAAATTTGTTTCCAACCAAGGCTTCGTGAGCTTGCCTCAGTTTACTCTTTTTTAACCTTTCTCAATTACCAGCCGGGATTTTGCTCTAAATTATCATTAAGCTCCAAATCTTCAAGTGGCAGCGGGTAGAAATAATCCCTATTTTCGTCAAAATTACCACCTTCAAATAAAAGCATGTTCCCGTAGTCACCTTCGGTTAAGGGCCTTTCATTGATATTCACCATAGTGCTCACTTCATCTGGTGCACCAGAAGTGTCCCCATCGTGTACATATACATCAAACTTACCATCATTATTAAAATCATGGGCACCTAATTCTGCGAAGTAAATCCCTTCTATTGGAGCTTCAATTTTTTGGCCTTCTTTCCACCTCATAAGGTCGTCCCAACGAAGTCCTTCATTTACCATTTCCACTCTTCGTTCGCGACGTATTTCCAGGATTACTCCTTTATTAGGTCCTTCAATATTTTCATAAAGGCTTTCCTGGTATGAATCTGGATTTGCATTGGCTTCAGCCATATTCAAATGAGGTAAACCTACGCGATCCCTTAACTTGTTTATGGAAATATCTAAATCTCCCTGTGTCAATGTTCCCAGTTCTGCTCTAGCTTCAGCATAGATTAGCAAAGCTTCGGCGTAACGAAATAGTATCACGTCGTTAAATGATCCGCCAGATCCCCATTGCGGTCCTTTTGGTGGTAATGCTTTTATTATACGATAACCCGTTCTGGTAATATCTAAATTTACAGGCTCACGTTCTTCAGAACCATAGGTAGCAAAGTTAGGACCTGCAGTGGTTTGTGTCAATCTGGGGTCACGATTCTGCATTTCTTCATAAAACTCCATTGTTTCATAACCTGGTTGATCTGTAAATGAAGAACCATCGGTCATCAAATAACTATTCACTAAATCTTTTGCTAAGCCCCATCTTCCCTGGGTTGGTGCCGTCATTCTATAAGCCAGGTCATGAGTTCTTAATCCAAACTCATAATCTACTGCCAAAATGGTTTCAGTCGTATTCTGATCTTCCATAGCGAAAAGATCTAAATATGCCCTATCTGTACCACCGCTGGTATAAAGCTCATAGGCTCCTGAATCCATTAGCTCTTTAGCTGCTGAAGCTGCACCTTCCAGGAATCTTTCATAGTCGTCTATCCCATGATACTTTCTAAATGTACCTTCATAAAGTCCAATCCTGGCCTTTAAAATAAGTGCAGTATATTTAGTTATACGATTTAATTCCTTTTCTGCCGGAATATTTTCAATAGCATAATCAATATCAGCTATAATAGAATCCATTACCAACTGTCGTGAATCCCTACCTTTGGTCAATAGCTCTTCGTCGTCCTGATTTATAACTTCACCGTACCATGGCACTGCTCCAAATCGTTGTACTTTTTCGAAGTAAAAGTAAGCTCTAAAAAACTTTGCTATTCCCGAATATTTTGCCGTAGCCTGTGCATCATCTACCCTATTATAATTCTCCAGGAAATAATTAATTCTTCTTAGGTGCCCCCAGGACCAGCCTCCGCTCCCCCTATCGGTTGGCACCCTTCGTGTTCCTCTTAACCTATCCCCGGCACTTACACCTAAAATATTATCGGAATCTGAATCGTCCATATACACCGATTTTGTTGGCAAAACACCATATAAATCATTGGTGTAAGCTTCAAGATCAGCACCTGTATTAAAAAACTCATCCGAAGTTATGGCATCCCCAGGTGGCTGGTCCAATATATCAGCATCACAGCTTATCAATAGAAGAGAAAAAGCCAATAATGACGATACACGAATCATTTTTTTCTGTATATCTTTTGTTTTCATTTTGAATATTGTTGATTTATATATTTTGATAACCTTTTATTATTAAAGAAGCTTATAGGTTTACTTGCAAGCCCGCCGAAAATGTTTTGCCCATAGGGTACAATTGCGTGTTCGTTGCCGATCTTCCGCTAACACTATTTGGGTTTGAATAACTTACATGGCTTCCTACCTCTTCAGGATCAAGATATTTTGTTAAACCTCCAAAACTCCAGGTAAAGATATTCTCTCCACTAAGAAAAACTCTTAACCTTTTTATATTCACCTTTTTGGTTAAAGTAGGAGGAATAGTATACCCAAGGGTAAGGTTTTTAATTCTTAAGTACCCAATATTGGTTAAAAAGTGATCATTATAATTATACGACATACGTCCAGAACTTAAAGCACTATAGGCTCTTTGTCTCTGAGGAAATATTCTATTAGGATCGTTAGGGTGCGCCGGATCCCAAACTTTATTTAAAAGATCTTTTCTAATAAATGATGTATATGGCCTGTGGAAAGTTGCCCAATACAATGGGCCGTTGGGGTACCAATCTTGTTTTGCAACCCCCTGCCCAATAACAGTAAGATCAAAATTTTTCCAGGAAGCATTTATATTAAACCCAAAAGGAAATTGTGGCATAGAATTTCCAATTGGCACTAAGTCTCCGTGATCTTCAAGCGTATTATTACCGTTATCTATACTACCATCTCCATCAACATCTACATATTTAAGATCTCCTCCCCTTAACAGGTTCCAGTCACTATTTGAGCCATAATCAAGTATTCCCCTATACACCCTAAAAAGGTTGTCTCTTCCATATTCACTTTGAAAAGCTGCAGCTTCCTCATCTGATTGGAATTGACCGTCTATGCGATACCCCCATATTTCACCCACTTCCTGACCTTCATAAAAAGTACTCAGCAAGCCGTTTGGATTATCAAATTTTGTTATTTCTGCCCGGTTATTTGATACATTCGCACTCGCACTAAGGGATAACTCTGAACCTAAAACAGTAAATTCATCATTATACCCTACAGTTACCTCAAAACCTCTGTTTCGCATTGCTGCATAATTCCTTCTTGGTTCTGATGCACCAAATACCGCAGGCAAGGGTTGACCGGGCAAGTACATATCTTCTGTATTACGCTCGTACACTTCAAGAGAGGTTGTTAATTTATCCCTTAAAAAGCCCATATTAAGACCAACATTTGTTGAAGTTATCTTCTCCCATCCAATATTGGCCGGCAGTGGTGATGGCACCCTTGCATAGTTGTTTTGTTCACCATTAAATAACCAGGAAGTTCTACCCATTCCTATGAGTTGTCTAAAGGTATTCACACCAACACTCTGGTTTCCAAGCTTACCATAAGAGGCCTTTAATTTTAAAGAAGAAATTACACTTTCTATTGAAGGTGTCCAGAAGTCTTCCTTGTCAATTATCCAACCTCCGGCAATAGATGGAAATAGTCCCCACCTGTTTTCCTCAGGAAAACGTGAAGATCCATCATAACGGGCGTTAAGCTCCAAAAGGTATTTACCATCGTAATCATAATTAAATCGTCCAAAATATCCCTGAACGGCCCATTCTAATGTAGAGCCTTCCATATCTAACATTTCAGTACCAAAAGTAATATTAGCTTTATCTCTGGTAAGTAAATCCTCAATTCTCATCCCTACTCTATCCCTATCAAACTCTTCCTGATTAAAACCAAGCATTACTTTAAAGTTGTGCTTATCTGCAACTCTTTTGGTATAAGTACCATAAATATTTATCGCAGTGTAATAGTCTTTCCATCGATATTCATTTAGACGGTTTAAGCCTTCATCCTCTAACAACTCAAGTTTATCTCCAGACAGGTAACTAAATGGTTTATAAGAAAACGTCCTGTCTGTTCTGTCAATACTATAGTTATAATTCATATTAAGCACCAAACCTTCAAGAGGTTTAATTTCAGCACCCAGGGTATTTGTTTGATTTTCATACGTCCATTGTCGATGCGCTGCACCTTCCTTTAAGGCTCCTAAACGGCCTACATAACCATTTCCGGTACGTCCAACACTAACACCATAACCATCTACAAATGCCGGGTGATTAGGAAAAAGGTCACGCCATTTACTAACTCCAAATTCATCTCCCCAACCATTTTTTGTTCCTGCATATTGCTCGTCATACCTACTACTAAATCTACTCAATGCCGTTAACTCCAACCACTCATAAGGATTCGCACTTAATTTAAGCTGCAGGTTATATCGTTTCATTTCGGCATCCTGAATATTTTGAATTTTTTCCCTCTCATAAGTTCTACCCGAAATCACTCCTCTTAGCTTTTTAGACCCACCGGAAACCGAAATATTATTTATCTGGTGCGCTCTTCGGTCTTTAAATAGAATATCATAGAAATCGGTATTTCCGAAGAATTTATATGTACCGTCAGGCTGTTGCTCATAGAAGGGTTCTCGCTCCCCATTCCCTACCTGTTGTGCAATCTCCCAATCTTCATCTTCATAACAAACGTAACATCCACTATGATAAGACCCTATAGCTTCATCTGCCCATTTTGCATAAGTATATGGATTGGTAACAAAATCTGTTCTACTGGTATTTGTAGTAAATCCGAAGTTATTGGAATACTCTACATTAAACTCCCCTTCTTTTCCTGATTTAGTGGTTATTAAAACAACCCCAAAAGAACCCCTAGCCCCATATATGGCGGCTGCACCGGCATCTTTTAATACCGTAACGCTTGCAATATCATTTGGATTTATGTTTGCAAGGTCTCCTTCTATACCGTCAATTATAACAAGCGGAGATCCTCCATTAATAGAATTAAAACCACGAATATTGATACTGGGTGTTGATGAAGGATCACCACCTGCACCCGAGCGAACATTTAATCCCGGAACTGCTCCCTGTAAAGAACTGGCTATATCGGCAGAAGGTCGTGTTTCTATATTCCCCAGGTTTGCGGTACTTACCGAACCAACCAGGTTTTCTTCCTTTTGCGTACCATAACCTACAACTACCACCTCATCTAAGCTTTCTGAATCCTCTTCCAGAGTAATATTAAAATTGGTTTTAGCCCCAATGCTTACTTCTTTAGATTTATAACCTAAAAAGGAAAAAACCAAAACAGTATTATTGTTGTCTGAAACTGAAAGGGAAAATTCCCCATCAAAATCGGTAACCGCTCCTTTAGAGGTTCCCTTTTCCTGAACAGTAACCCCAGGTATTGGTATCCCTGTTTCGTCAGATACCAGACCTGAAATTGGTCTTTCCTGAGCTTGTATTAACCCAGACCCCAGAACTAAGGTTAATAACATAAACCCTTGTAAAATTTGTTTCATAATTTTTTAAATTAAATTTCATAATTAGGTTTGCAAATATTTTATTTAGTTTTCAATTCTTCTGCACCTTAAAATTGTCTTTCTATTAACTTTAGGTTAACTAATTCTTGTGTAACCCCTCGAATAAAGCGCGAAATCGATATAGCGACTAAAAAATATTTACAAACAAATCATTTATTCACATTAGATTAACAAAATCAAATGTAAAAAATAAAAACAAAAAACAACAATTTAAAACCTAAAAAAATATTTCATTTATTTTTATTTGTTATTTTTAATAGTGTTTTCGTATAAAAGTTATTAAAAAAATAGCAAGAAAAATCCTGAAATCCCTTAGAGATGGTACTTCTGTAGTACAGATTATTAAATACAAAACGAAACTAACTCCTTATAGTAGGGACCTTAAAGAGGAGGTATATTTTAAAGCTGACTGTTCTAATAGGTTATATTAGCTTTTGTTTTAAAAACTCAAATAGTGTTATAACCTTTATCTGTAAAGATGCTTTTAGAATCATATGAGAAAGCTTTTTAAAAATGGAAAGCTTTTAAATCATTATAAAGTTCATTAAACTAAATCAACAGAAAACACAAAAAGATATTTTCCAACAACTTAAAGCTAACCTTTATGTATAGTAGGGGTAAAAAACAGGTATAGTAGTAACCGTATCGCTCATACCTATCCCGAAGAAATTGTTTTATTGAGAAAGATAAAATTTTGTGTAAACCAAATTAGCTTAAAGCAAGTGCTTTAGTTATTTATTAGAGCTTTTGTTTAAATCTCAAGAAAAAACCGAACCATATTAGCTCGATAATGCCGTGCAGTAGTAATAATTATACGATGGTAATTTTTATTCCATGTTCCTCCAGTGCTTCCCTGGTAAATTTTGAAATTCCTGAATCTGTTATAATTTCATCTATACTATCAAAACCGCAAATTCTACCAAAACCACGTTTACCGAATTTAGTGGAATCAGCCAGTACAATAGTCTTTTGAGACACTTTAATCATTTCCCTATTAAGCCTGGCTTCCATCATATTGGCCGTGGTAAGACCAAATTCAAGATCAATACCATCTACCCCCAAAAACAATTTAGAGCAAGAAAAATCTGAAAGGTTATTTTCTGCATATAAACCGGTTACAGAAGAAGAACGTTTACGAAGAATTCCCCCTAATTGAATAACCTCTATTTCGATATGCTGATTTAATTCAAGAGCTACATTTAAAGCTGAAGTAATAACGGTAAGGTTTTCCAGGGGCTTTATATTCTTGGCTAAGGATAATACGGTAGTACCTGAAGCAATTAATATAGAGTCGTTGGCAGTAACCATTTTTGCAGCAACTTCACCAATGCCCATTTTTTCCGAAAGATGAATTTTCTCCTTTTCATTCACATGCCTATCGGTTGTATATGGATTGGTATGGGTCGCACCACCATGCATTCTATACAACAAACCCTTCTCTTCCAAAAACTTAAGATCTTTTCGAACCGTTACCGAAGAAACATCAAATTCATCACATAAATCCTGAACCTTGACTTGCCCGTCTTTAGTAATTTTTTCTATTATTATTTGATGTCTTTCTAATGTTCCCATGAAGTTTTATTATATAGCAGGATTAATAAAAGCAAAATACGATATTTTCATTGGACTCTCAAAACTGAAAAAAAATAATTATTCTTTTTTATCATCTGCTTACTCCCGCCCAGCCTAAGATTGCATTGATCACTCCTAATTCTTAATAAGAATATTTGGCTTAATTTACTTGGTAAGTTTCTTTAGGCTACTAATTACTATCTATTTAAAATCTTACAATAGCTCTTAATTGGTTTTACTCGAAAATACGTAAGTCCGTAAAGTTTTATATAATATATAGTATCGCAGACATTTTTATTGGTAAACAACTCGCTATAAAAACTTTAAATGATAAATTAGGAACCTTATTTTCGCTATTTTCTATTAACTTTAGCTTAAACAAAAGTTTGTAACATCCAGTATGCCATCAAAAGAACTACCTAAGAAAGATGAAAGCCTGCTTCATTCGCGGGGAAAAGCATTATTTATCAATAAAGAATATATTGGTGAATTTGTGTACGGTGGAATTGATGGTGCCATTACAACATTTGCGGTAGTAGCCGGGGCCGAAGGTGCCAGCCTGGGAATTTCAGTAGTAGTAATACTGGGATTAGCCAATTTAATTGCCGATGGCTTCTCCATGTCTGTAGGTAATTTTTTCTCTACAAAAGCAGAAAAAGACAACTTCGATAAACACCGGCAGGTAGAATACTGGGAGATTGAAAATCTTAGGGAAAAAGAAGTACAGGAAATTAGGGATATCTATAAAGAAAAGGGCTTTAAAGGAGAGCTATTAGAACAAGTGGTAGAAGTAATTACCTCTAATAAAGATATATGGGTAGATACTATGATGAAAGAAGAACTTGAAATGGTTCGAGGCGAAAAAACACCTTATAAAACAGCAGGAGTAACTTTTGCAAGTTTTCTAGCAGTAGGATCGGTTCCCCTACTTTCATATCTATTCATGAACACTAACTCTTCAAGCCTGGACTCTCAACTTTTCTTATACTCCTGCATTCTTACGGCTATTGCACTTTCTATTGTAGGTGCCCTTAAGAGTTTGGTGACTGAAAAGAATATGATTGTTGGTATTCTGGAAACCCTTTTACTTGGAGGAATTGCGGCATTTATTGCATATTATGTTGGAGATGTACTGGAAAAAATACTTTCATGATCTTTTAGAAGTAAATAAATTTTTCTAAGTATAAAAGGTGAGTACCATTTTCTGAGAAATCATTATAGTCAAACCTGATTCGTTTCTAAGATTGGACATATTTACAGCTTACTTTTAAAATCACTTCATTTCCACTCCAAACCAACCAACTTAAAACTATAACAAATTACATATCAAATCTTTATACTCCTGTATATTTCTTTCGTATTTTTTCTGCAATCTAAGCCATAAGAATACGCCAATTGCTAAAGTAATAATTGCCAATACGTACATAGCAATATCATTACTCCCTAAAAAAATAGCTATTACAAAACTTAAAGCTAAAAGCAGGTGTACAAATATTACAAACTTCCACAATAAGTGCTGGCTAAAAGAGATATTTACATTGGTTTCCCCTTTTCCTTCTGCATTAGATAAGCTTCCTTTTACGACCACGTTATTATGATAAAGAATATACCAGGCATAAAGAAGCCGTTTACGAATTTTAAAAGATATTAAGTCATTTTGGTTGTTTTTAATAGTAAACACAAACCCATTGGCAGCACCGAGAGAAGCTTCCAAATTCTTACTTATTTCGCTAGGCTTACACTTTACTTTAAAACTCCAGTTTTTCATATTTTATATTTGAAGGAATGTTACATTCCGCAACAAAATCTGCTAATGTATAGCTAAATGTAGTACTTTTTTCCGATGTTACCTGGTTTCACCTACTAATTTTAAAATGGGCTATTTAGCATGCTCGTTTTACTCGATAATCGAGATTTATCCCCATAGTTATCGAAATTCCGAAACTTGCTGCAAACCAGAAACATCTTTCCATTTATTATCGCATTTGTTTGCAACCGGGTAATTTATTTTAAATTAAGAAACCTGTTAGATCTCCGGTGTTTTTTTCAGGTATTAATTGTATTTAAATACTATTTGAAATGACTAGCCCGTAACATTCAATTAATTTTTCGCTAATTCCAAAAGCTTTAATACCGTTTTCCAATTTCTGGTTGTGGCCCCTACCCTCAATTGCTTTTCGAAAAAACTGTTTGATAATTTTGATTTGTGATACTTACCCTCACATAATATAAATACATCTTTATCTTTTATTTTGAATTTATCAGGCTCGTGGTCAAGGCTTGATACTTTGTCTATATGTTGCTTAGCAGGTTTTTCTTTTAAAAATGTTAAATACAACTGACTAATATCAACATCTTTATCATAAAAAGAATTGTTATATATTGAAGTTTCAAGCTCTTTTTCTGTTCTAACTATTACAGGTACATCAAACCCGAACTCCTGGGCAATACCTTTCTCCAGTGCGTTTTCTAATTCAAAACCTTGTTTATCTGAATTAAAAATAAGGTTCCCGCTTTGAATATAGGTTTTTACGTTTTCCAGGCCCAATTTTTCACAAAGTAACTTTAAATCGGCCATCAGGATTTTTCGTTTTCCTCCTACATTTATTCCTCTTAAAATTCCTATTTTTTTGTTCATTAGATACACTTTGGTTTATTTGCTGCCAGAGTTCTGAAACGGTCTATTTATGAAAAGCATAGTAGATTCGAAGCACTTCATTCTTCCTTTATCTCTAAGCTTTAACAAACGTTTTCACTTTTAATTTACTTATTGGTTAAACATCAAAACTTTGTTTTGGCTTTGCCTGCTCAAAGAGCAGAACTTTTGTAATCTATCTGATTTGCTATTAGCTATAGAGCTTGTTGATATTTCGAATTTTATTTTTTTCGTTTATAATGTCTCTGCGATATTTGATTTAGAAATGTTTTTGTTTCAATTAACTCAAATTTCAATTCGTTAGGTAATTCTCCAAAAAGTGAAGAACCGCCACCTAGTAAAATTGGAATAGTTGTTAATAACATTTCATCAATTAAATCTGCTTTTAAAAAATTTCTGATTGTTTTTCCTCCATCAATATATAATCTTTCATATCCTTTTTTATGAATTTGCGCTAAAATTTCGGTTAAAGTTCCATGGACTAAAAAAGCCTTGTCCTTATGAGATTCAGATATTTCTTTCAATTTGTTACTTAACACAAAAACAGGTTTGTTATATGGCCATGGAACATTAAATCCAATTACAGTTTCGAATGTATTTCGCCTCATAATAAGTGCGTCAATCCCGTTCGTAAATTGCAAATATCCCATATCGTCATTGTTGGGATTTGGAACGGAATGCAACCAATCAATTCCTCCATTTTTATCAGCTATATAACCGTCTAAACTTGTTGCGATAAATATGCTATTTTTCTTGCTCATTAAGTCTTTCGCATTGCTGGATTAAATGTTCTAACGCAACAAAGTCTTATTAAAAGTTGCGTGGTCAAATATAATTTTTTCCTTCAAGACACATCATTTCTTGCGGTGTATTGTACCCCAATGTTTCTCTAGCCCTGTTCTTGAGTTTATTCTGAATAATTTTCAATATTTTATTCACTTTATAAACTGCCTTTTGATTATTCAGCTTGTGGCTTACTAAAAACTAAAGTTACTAAGAGGCGTAAATTCCCATATAGTCTTGAATTCAGTAATTATTTTAAACCTGCCCCCAATAAAGATATTTTTTCTAAGTATTTCTTCCGAAAATCGGGACTGGAATTTTTAACCGGGGAGATGTAAGTTACTTTTACAGGAGTAATTCCGCAAAACTGCAAAGTACCCTTTTTAAACTGATTTATGGCCGGGCTTTTCATAAATAGAGAATCATACCATTTTGGCGTATCGGCAGTAATAATTAAACGTGCCGATTTTCCTTTTAAGAGCTTTTCGGGAAAAGCTTTACCCTTAACCGGTTGATAAGTGATTCCCGGAAGAAATGTTCTATCAATAAAGCCTTTCATTATAGCCGGATACCCATACCACCACATTGGAAATATCCATACAATATGGTCAGCTTTTTTTATCTTGTCAATTGCCTTAAGCAAATCGGGTTCCAGGTCCATTCTCTTGCGGTAACCAAATTTTAAATTAGGTTCAAAGTCTAATTCAGAAATATTAATTTGGCTCAAGACTGCATCTGTGTTACCTACACCTTTTGCATAAGCCTTTGATAATGCGTAATTAAAACTCTCTTTATCGGGATGTCCATTAATTATAAGTATTTGTTTCATCTATGTTCTATGTTTTTTACAAAGAACCACACAACTAAGCTCCTTTAAAAGGACATTTGTCTAATTTGAAATTGACTTTCTTATTCTGCTTAGATGTCTTTGGGTAATGCCCAAATAAGATGCAAGAAAGTTAAGGGGAATAAACTGTAAATATTCCGGTTGGTTTTTAAGTAAGTCGCTATAACGCTTTTCGGCCGTTTCCTTTTGTAACAGGAAAATTCTTTTTTCCATTTTTATATATTCCTGTTCTGCAATAAGTTTAAAAAACCGCAACCAATTGGTGCTTGATTGCTCTAGTTTTAAAATCTCATTTCGAGATATTGTTAATATTTCAACATCGGTTAAAGCCTGAATATTTTCAACAGTTTTATTTTGAGATAAAAAAGAAGAATAAGCAGTTACAAACGAATTGGAAAATGTAAAACAATAGGTTACTTCTTCTTCTAAAGATGAATAGTAAAAAGATCTAAATAGTCCTGATGCTACAAAGGCTACTTCTTTGCAAGTTTGCCCTTCCCGGATAAAAAAATCTCCTTTTTTAAACTTTTTATAGACTAGTTTATTTTCAAATACATCTATTTCATCTTTGGTTAGCACACCAAATTCTTCTAAATAATTCCTCATTTTTTATTACTTCCAAAGGATTATAGCGAAGGAAAAACTAACCTATTGCTACACCCGTCTTTCTTTTAGGCTTCTAAAGTATAGAATCCAAACCAAACCCAAGCTATTTTTTTAGTATACTATTTTGGAGTTGCTCTTTTAGTTTGGCGAATGAAAATCTGATTTTGTTTCCCTCTGATTCGTGAAAAATAGCAAAATATCAACTCAGGACAATTCGTTGTTTTTGAGGTTCTATTTTCAAAGACACCTACAGGGTCCAAAAACAACTAACGAGTAAACTTAAGTCATTATAAGATCGGATCTTTGATAGTTAATTTTATTCCTTCTAAGTTTGCTTTTTTCAGCTCTATTCAGATTCAATTTTCAAGGAAGTCATAGATAAAGAACCCCCAACAGGCTTGTCGTTGAATAAGCTTACTTTTTCACTTTCTTCTTTCAATGCTAATGTATAAAGTAAAGGCAGATAATGTTCAGGAGTCGGAATGGCCAAATCAAAGGCTTTTCCTTGCGATTTAAAATCGATTAAAGGTTGAAAATCCCCACTTAAAATATGGCTTTTCATTTTTTCGTTGGCTTCGGTAGCCCAATCAAAAGCAAATTCTTCGTTTAGCTTGTTCCAGGCCACCCTACGCAAGTTGTGCACCATATTACCGCTTCCAATAATTAAAACGCCTTTATGGCGAAGGCTATTTAGCTCTTGAGCCAATTCGTAATGATACTTTGCCGGTTTCGAATAATCAATGCTCATTTGTATTACTGGAATATCGGCATTTGGATATAAATGTTTGATTACGCTCCAAGCACCGTGGTCAAGTCCCCATTTATCATCTAATCCAACTTCTGTTTTAGTAATAATACTTTTGGTTTCTTGTGCAAGTTCTGGGCTTCCTTTTGCTGGATATTGAACGTCAAACAATGCTTGAGGAAAACCACCAAAATCGTGAATTGTCGGCGGATTTTCCATCGCAGTCACAAAGGTGCCTTTAGTTTCCCAATGTGCCGAAATACCAAGAATAGCATTTGGTCGTACCAATTCTTTTCCCAATTTCTTAAATGCTGAAACAAATTCGTTTTCTTCAATGGCATTCATAGGGCTGCCATGACCTAAGAAAAGTACAGGCATTTTGCCTGTGTTACTCATTGATGAAGTTATTTTGCTTAAATCTTTTAAGTTCATATTTAAATTTTATTAAAAGGTAAAACCTTTTAATTCAAAAATAAGCCTCATTTATTTTTTGCTCTGAATCATTTCTCTTTTCTGTTCTAAAAATCTGGAATATAGGTGTTTCCTTACTAAATTACTAATTGGCTCAGAAACAAAATTAGTAAACCCATACGGATAAAATCGCCCAGCAAAAACTTTCACTACTCCGGTTCGCTAAATATAAAAGGGGTGAACTGTTCGTTCGAGCACCATGGTAAGAAGTTAATGTAGAAAATCATTTTCGCAAGTGTACCGCCTTATGCCGTTGCCAGAAATAAACGCCATTTCAACACAAGCGTGCAGGACAATTCATTATTTTTGAGGTTCTATTTTCAAAGACACCTACAGGGTCCAAAAACAACTAACGAGTAAACTTAAATCATTATGTGATTGTATCTTTGATAGTTCATGCTGCCACTATATAGTTTATTAGATAAAACTTAATAATTGCACAGGCTTAGTGTAACCAAAAATAAGGAAACCGCTGTGGTTTAATAGAATTGACCATAAATAGGAACCTGAGCAGTTTATTTTAGGTTCAGTTTTTACTGAGGCAACCCTAAATCAAAATTAGATAACCAGGGTATAATAGAACCTAAAATGCAATTTTAGAAATACAGGATTATGGCTATTACCAGAATACGGTGTTCACAATTAATCTTATCCTATTTTTGATGTAAAATTTTTAAGCTTAAAGAAAATCGTTAAATAACTGATCTTTTATATTCTTCTTTCTAGCTATAACCTTCCTTTTTAAGTTTTAGCTCAAGGATTTCTCTTTGTAGGCCTTCAATGCATTTAAGTTCATTTGAAGTGAAACCGTTGTTTGTTAGAATTTTTCTTGAAGCTATATTTTTAGGATCAATAATAGCGAATATTTGCTTTATTGATTTTTGTCTCCTCGCAGTGTTAATTAATGTTTTTGCAACAAAATCTGCAATTCCTTTTCCCTAATACTGAGGCGAAAGCATATATCCAATCTCCACTCCCTGACTATTTCACTCATAGGCTTCCAGCTTAGCTATTCCTAAAAAATCATTCGTCTCATTATTCACTTCTTTAAATTTCCCAAAGTTTTTGTTCAAGCTATTCTCTTTAATCAATTTTTCAAAATCGGTTTTAGCTTTTTCTAATTCGATAGATTTTCCGGTAATCATCTCATTACTTTATCATCATTTACCATCTTAAAATACCCGGGAAAATCATACTGAGTCATTTTTACTATTTCAATATTCATATTTATTAAATTATCTGAATTTAGGTTTTCAGCTTGGTAATAAAAGTAACCTGCCTGTAATTCAAAATATTGTATAAACCCAATTTTTATTTTCCAAATGAAGCATTACGGGCTCTAAGGCTTAAACTAAAAGATGATAGTGTAATTCTCCTTACAGAAATATTTTAAAAGTGAAAATTAAATACAATACAGTTAAGCCACGATAAGATTTCGTTTTTATTTTTTTATTAAATTCCAAAAATTAATTTTCCTCCTGGTTAAGAACCCTAACTTTTCATAAAGTTTAATTGCTCCAGTATTTGATTCTGCAACGTGTAAATACGGTATTTTGTTTTCTTTAAATATTTTATTGGCAGTGTGTTTTATTAATTGTTTAGCATAAGCATTTCCTGTATGCTCGGGATGCGTTACCACAGCGCTTATCTCAGTATATTTGTCCATTTTCATTCGCTCTCCCGTTACAGCTACCAGCTTATCGTTTTTATATATGCCATAGTAGTTCCCTAAATTTGAGGTCTTACTTTTAAAGTATCCGGGCTGAACTAAGTTTACAAGACAGAACAAATCATTTTTTTGCTTGGTCGTTTTAAGTTCTATTATGAGTTCAGAGATTCCAAAGTCAATTTCTTGGTTGAGCAACATTTGGTTACAAACCAATTCTTTTTTGAGTTGTACTTTGTCTGTTAAAATAGGCTTATCTCCAACTACATAAAAATTATCCGTCAATAAAGAGTATTTATTAATTCCCTCTTTAGGTGTTTTGTGGTCTATAAATCCACCAAAAGGACAATATTCTGATTGATAAAATTTTATCCCATGATATTCTAATGAAAGCTTATAATGTTCTTCGCTTAAAGAATACCAAACAGGGTTATTTAATTTTTCTTCTTCTATTTTCATATCTTGTTCAAAGTAAATACAAAGACTTTGGCCTTGTGACCTACGTGATTAAAGTTTCAATTCCATTGCGATAAAATCTTTCAGCTATTTTTATGCTTAATAACCAATATACCAAAAACGGTGAATTCTGATTTAGGAATTCAGCAACAATTAATTATAAACGGTATTTACTCAAGAATCGAGATTTAATGCCTTGTTAATTTGCTCGGGATAATTTACTTAAACATCTCTCTAATTTTTTGCTCAAATTTTTCATCAGTCAGCCTAAGAACCTCTTCCAGCAAATCGGTTGACGTGGGTTTTGCATTTGGGTATTTATGTTTGTTTAGAAAAGATCGCAATGCTAAATTTAACTGCTCTTCCCCAATCAATTCACTTAATTCTACAAAAACTATGGCACCCTTGGAATAGGCAACAAAAGCATTGTCTTTAGTGGCTTTCAACAAAGAAAGGTCTTCGTTAAAACCCTTTTCAGCTTCATAGATTTGTTGGTGTATGGCAACACGCTCCAACATGTTGTCTTTGCCGTGCATTTTTTTGTAAATCATCATTTCGGTATACATTGTCAAACTTTCAGTCAACATCGCATAACCCTCTCTAAAATCAGGATCAATTTGGTTTGTGCCCCACCAAAAATGAGCCACTTCATGTCCTGCCAATTCATTGATAACATCCTGATTGTGACTACCTTCTATATTGGCATGAAAGATCATGTGTTCTGTCATAAAAATCACGCCGGGATAAGCCGTTCCCGCAAAGCCTTGTGTAAACGAGGAAACTTCAGCAAATCGTACAGAGGAAAAAGGATAAGGCCCAAAGTATTTGGTACAATAGTCCAATGAAAGTTTTGTGTTTTCTATAAGATGGTTCACATTGTTTTCGTGCAAAGGATGGTATAAAACCTCAATAGAAATGCCTTTGTGTTGCACTTTTTTAACGTTATAGCTGGCAGAAGAAACCGCAAAACGAAACGGAACGGCATCTGCCCGGTACTGGTAATAATTCCTATTGGCGTCTTGCCATTGCTTCTTTAATGCACCCGTACCAACGGCAATTTGATTCCTATCGGTAGAGATTTGCATGTCCAAACGAATAAAATCATCTACATCGGTTTTTGGAGCGTCCAATGGCTTCATTTGAGTCTCTTCCCCCAATGCATGTTGTTTTCGAATGTTTTTATCTGAAATTTCATTGTCGGCATCGTAACCAAATTGTGGAAAATACCGACTAATTCGCATAAATGACCCATTCTCTACAATCGCATTAAAGGGATTATGGCCATTAACAGCCTGCCATTTATAAGCCAACTCGAATTCCAGCTTTGCCGAATCCCGTGCTTGTAAAGCGTGTTTTAATTTCAATTCTGAAATGGAACCATCTAACATTATCGTGTCATTTTTATAGCTAAATAAAAGCGATTTTATCTCAAAGTCTTTAGGAACACTTACAAGCATAGAATCTATAACTTGGTTGTGTGGGTTTACCAACCAATAATTGCCTTTTATTCGGTAAGCCTTTTCTTTAGGAAACAAGTCTATTTCAGTGCTTACCTTTTTAATTGTGGGTTGTGGAAGGTTTTGGTATTTTCGGTAGTTTTTTTCATAAGTGACTTTTTCCAAAATAGCAGCCTCCTTATCTTTAGGCTCATAGCCTTTTAAGAAATTAAATCCACTAAAAAGTGCCATGAATCCACAAACAATAAGGGCTACCAATTTGTTTTTTCTTTTAGCTGTTGTTTTGATTAAATGAGAAACGAAAAACAGCAGCCCAACCAGAGAAAATCCAAAAATTAATCGCCACAAAAAGATTTTTAAGTAAGGTCCGTAAGCTATAAAATCGCTATAAGCACCTTTGTACCCAGATAATATTCTAAACAACGGATTGGAAATGATATTTTTTGAAATAGGTGTAACAAACAATAAGAAAAACAAGATGGAAACCCCTAAAGCAATCGACTTGTTTTTGCTCTTACTATTCAAAAAAAGCAGTATTAAGGAAAGAAGTATAAGTGGCAACGTATTAAAAACAAAAACACCAAAATACGCTTGCCAATCAATGTAGGCATATTGAAAAATAAGCTGAAAAATAATCGCTTCCAACAGCATTAAACCCGTAAGAAAGACAATCAATAACACCATGCTTATGCTGTGTGCAAGTAATCGTTCCCTTGCATAATAGGTGGTGTTTTGAATAATAGAAAACCCACTGGCGTTTGCGCGCCAAAACACATCATTTGTAAAGTAAACCACCACCAATGCTCCAATAAAATAAAATGTTTCATTAATAGTCTGAGCCAACAGTCCTGAACTGGCGTATTGTTGTGGCAGTCTAATCCCCATATCAATATCGCCATACATTTCTACACCTACGTAAAATAAGAGCAATACAGAAGCCGAAATAAGCGGGATGCTTTTAAACAAATAAATAAGATCGATTTTCACAAAGGAAAACAGTGCTTTCTGTCTTGTTTTTGGGCTGAATAAAGTGCTTACTTTGGCAAATGAAGCGTCTAAACGTTTGGTCTTTTTAGATGTTAATGCCGTGTTTTTCTTTTTTGACTTTTGCTTAAAAACCGGTAAAAACGAGAATGCACGAATGCCCAGCTTTACCATGATTAATGAGAGAAAAATAACAAACAGGCGATTGAGCAATAGCACATTGGTAAACGAAACGGTACTATGGTTTCTTTGAAAAACATCGAAATCTTTGGCTTCATAAAAGTAAGCCGACAGCCCAAATATGTCTGTTAAGGCAGACACTTTTTGAGCAAACAGCGATTGCGGTAACGATTGTGCCATAAACGGCGCGTTTGAAAACATCAACACAATCATATAGGTTATATAAAGCATTAAACCTGCAATAGCCACCAATAATTTATTCTGAAATTTTTTAGCACAAAAAAACAGGATGCTGCATACCAACAAGCTATTTACTACCCCAAAAATCAAAAAAGGATACACATAATACCACAGCTGAAACCCTGCGAGCATTTCGGCATCTGTTTGCACATGCAAACCGATAACATAACCAAGCATTAAAGTAAAAAAGCTGAATACAGTAAGTAAAAAGAAGGATAAAAATCGGGCTAAAGCAAAGTCACGCTTCTTTATGGGCGTTGTAAAAATTATCAAACCAAAATTAGTATCACTTTCCTTAAATAACCCTGAAAAAGCCAACAGTGTTGCCATTAAAATAATAATCAGACTTAACAAACCTGTCATAAACCCAACCGAATAGGGCGCATTGGCAGCAATTCCATCGCCAACATTAATATTGAACTTATAACCTGCAAAAAAGCCTAAAACCAAATAAGCCAGGAAAGCAAAACGAGTGGCTGTCTGTTTTAACGAGGCGCGTATATCATTACTTAAAACCGTTTTCATTTTGCACTATTTAAATGAGTGAAGTAAGCGTGCTCTAAATTTGGCTCTACCGCTTGAAATCCGGTTGGACAGGCTTCTGCATAAACGGTTACGTGCATCACCTTTTCAATAAATTGTTTGCTGATGACTTTAAAGTTCGGTTCCAGTTTGGGGAGCTCTTCTTTGTTTATGGCTTTTTGCCATAGTTTTCCGTGCAACGCATTAATAAATTGATTTGGATTTCCTTCGGCCACAATGTTTCCTTGTTTTATGATGGCCATTTGCGAACAAAGATTGCGTACATCTTCCACCAAATGGGTGGATAATAAAATGATGATATCCTCACCGATTTCGCTCAACAAAGCATTGAACCTATTACGCTCTTCCGGATCTAAACCTGCTGTTGGTTCGTCTACAATAACAATTTTCGGGTCTCCCAATAAAGCTTGGGCCACACCAAAACGTTGTTTCATTCCACCTGAAAACGTATGTACCTCTTTATTTTTGGCATCTGTTAAATTCACTTTATCCAGAAGAGTCATAATTTGGTTATGACGCCCTTTCTTACCGTGAATGCCCTTTAACCTGGCTAAATGTTCCAACAAATCGTAAGCCGAAACTTTAGGGTAAACACCAAAATATTGGGGCAAAAACCCCAGCTGTTTTTGTATTTCCAATGGGGTTTTTACAATGTCTGTGCCGTTGAAAAACAGTTCTCCTTCCGATGGTTTTTGTAAGCCTACAATGGTTTTCATAAGCGAAGATTTCCCTGCTCCGTTAGGCCCTAGTAATCCAAAAACACCGTTTGTTATGTTTAAATTTATGGCATGAAGCGCCTGGTATCCATTGTTGTACACAAGGGATACATTGTTGGCTTTCAATGTATTCATAAGATAATATTTAAGGAAGCGTTAGTCTACATAGTCTATGATGTCTCCCGGTTTACAATCCAGGGCTTTGCATATTTTCTCTAAAGTTTCAAAGCGAACACCTTTGGCCTTTCCATTTTTAAGTATTGATAAATTTGCTGGGGTAATACCAATTTCTTTTACCAACTCTTTGCTCTTCATTTTACGTTTGGCGAGCATAACGTCTATATTTATAATAATAGGCATAGCTTAGATAAATAAATCTTGTTCGTTTTGTAGGGTCAATCCTTGGCAAAATATTTCTGACATAAAAAAAATAAAAACCCCAAGAAGAAGATGAAGAATAACTATTAAGAACAGTTCACTATCAATGGGCATAAAAAACGATGTGAATATGGTGAGCACAGTAGGCAGAAAGATATTGACAAGATAAAACCGCCTTAGATGCACAATATTTTCTGTTGTAAATAACTTGTCTTGGTAGAATACTTTAAAAACATTGCACAACAACCAAAAAAACAAACCATACGCAAAAATTGGAATCAAAAAACAAAAAACCAAATATGTGTTACTGCTATCTAAGATTAAGAACGCCTTTTCTGTAAAAGGATAGGTTATAATTGTTTGGGTATTTTTGATTTGTAAATGGGTGTTCGTTAACCAACTTAATGCTCCGTATATCCCAGTAACTATATACAAGCCTGCCAAAATGCTTGTAATGAAATATAAGATTTTGGAGATAATCATCGTTTTCTGCATATCATAAAATTTAATTTATTTCTGCAAATTTATATAAAAATATTGTTTTACAATAATTTTATATAAATTTAAAATAATTAAAACATCCCTCTATACAATGAGTAAAATATTTAAAGAATCCTTGTATCGACTTAAAAAGAATAAAATTAGGCTGGTAATTAATCTAGCAATTTCTACTTAATTTTTTATTTCGGGTCGTTTCATTCTTGAAATCAGGTGTGACTTTTTGTAAGTTGTAGGCAGGCCTTATGAGTAAGGACGTGGGTGCATTAGTTTGTAATATTGGTTTTTGCGAGTTTAATTATCTCATGACGCGCCCACGAGGCATTCGTTAGAAACAATTTTTACTCAGGCTATTATGCCCCTTGGCAGCGCCAATAAATCTACCGTAATTATAGTTTAAAGGCATACCGAAGTTTTAAACCAAAAACAAAAGTTCTTATTTCATCTATAAAAGACCCCGAGTTACTATTCTCTCGTGAATTCAATAAACTACTGGCAGAAAAAGCTATTGGATCATGGCTATTATATCTTATAAGTTTCTCTTCAGAAGACGCACCAGACCGGATGT
The DNA here is from genome assembly GCF_015143665.1 of Salegentibacter sp. BLCTC. NCBI lineage: Bacteria > Pseudomonadati > Bacteroidota > Flavobacteriia > Flavobacteriales > Flavobacteriaceae > Salegentibacter > Salegentibacter sp. BLCTC. Next base: position 37,771 of record NZ_WYEW01000009.1, read on the forward strand.
TGTTAAGCCCATAATCCAGAAAGCCACCTACGTATAAAGATTTTTTATTTTCAAGTATAAGTTTTACACCGCTCTCCAGGTTCAATATAAAACTGGTATTTATATCGAATTCAGATCGGGAATCGTCTATTTCATCAAACTTCCCGAATCCCACAAATCCCGGGCCTTTAAGTTCCACATCATATTGCGGATAATAACCACTGGTGACCAAAGAGGACAGTCTTGATTTGTATTCAGACTTTAAACTTAGTCCGGCTTTAATACCAGCACCGGCATAAAAGCGAGTTATCCCTTTTGTTTCATATTGAATTTTTAGCGGTATATTTAAAAAGTAAGCGTATTGATTCTCATAAAAGTCTTTAGCCTGATATCTAAATTCAAAATTCTCCCCTTCCTGATCCCGGGTTCGATAGGCACCTTCAATAATAGGCAGGTAAACAGATCCTTCTATATATTGTAGCTCTGTACCGGTACCAATACTCCAGTTTTCAGATAAATAAAAGGCATACCCAGCTCCAAAACCAAAGCCGTTTTTCATTTCACTTTTCTGATTCAAGACTTTATAATCCAGTTTCGAAAATGAGCCCTGCAAAATGAATGAGACTTCATTGTTCGTTTGTCCTAGCACACTACCGGTTACACTTATCAAAACAACCAGTATCATGAGTTTCAATAAAAATCTTTCTTTATAAACTATTATATCTTTATTATTCATCGATATATTAAACTTTAGTGAGTTTTTTAATATGTGAATCTTTCTTATTTCACAATAAACTTTAAGGTTTTATTGATATTCCGGGTTTTTATACGGAGTAAATACACACCTATTTGAAGGTTATACGGTATAGATATGCGAGTAGTCTTACTATTGGCTTTCAGGTTTTTCAAGAACACACCGTTAAGATTGTGTATAGAAAGTTCCATTGTTTTTAGTTCCTCTTTGGGGAAATCTACGAACAGCTCCATAGCCCCCCCCGATCTTACCGGATTAGGTGTTAAGGTTATATTGTAGGAACTCCTTAACTGAACCTTTGCAATACAGGTCTTTAGAATTTCTCCGTCTTCGGTTTCCATCTCCACATAGTAATCGCTATCAGGATCTAATTGGTCTACCAGGTCATTTCCTGCAGAATAATACTGATTGTGGCCAATTACCGAACCGTTTTTATACCACCTGTATTTAACAAACTTATAACCTCCATTAGTTTCCGGATTATTATTCACAAGCAAGACATTATTGAATTTTTGAACAATAATATCATCAAAACTGAACCTCTTTTCAATAATTATAGTATAGGTTTTTGTAATATTCCCATCTTCAGAAGTAACTCTTACCGTCTCCCTGTAAATACCAGGAATTGGAGTTGCCATTATAAATTCATTTCCCTTATCAGTAAAGGCACCAAGGCTAGGTTCCAGTTCAATATGCACTTCATTCTTATCATTTCCACAAACCATAAGATGATAAACCTCTGCATCGGGATTAGGGTACATGATATTGTTGATAGCCACATTATTCAAACGGGCTTCACCACCAATTATCCTAAGTACTCTTACTATTGGGGTTGCTGGTTTATAGTTTTCATTTCCTTCCTGCCTGGCAGTGATAGTTATTTCTCCCCTGTTTAATATTTGTACAAAGCCCCGGGGGCCTACGGTGGCAGGTGGATTTTCGGTATTATAAGTATAGGAGTAAATTATAGGTAACCCCGAACTTGAAGTGGCCTCCAACTGGAAATTATCGTCGGTATATTGATTTCTATCGGAAATTTCATCAAAATTAATTTCCTGAGGCGCCTTTTCTATTGTAAGCTTAGCTGTCAAGGTTTGATCTTGACAACTGGTATTGGCAGAAGTTATAAAAGCTGTAACCTCATAGACTCCAGCATCTAACTGCTCGTTATTCGTATAAGACACTGTAGTACCCTCGGGCAGATTAACCACTTCTAATCCTTTTACAGCACCATCATAAACAAAAGTTTGATCTTCAAAAATAACCTGTGTTAAAGGGGAGTCATTAATAATCACATTTTGCGTCTGGGTTGAAGTATTCCCATTTTCATCTTCATAGGTCCAGGTAATCACTGTTGTTCCTGGTGAAGTGATCGGGAAAGTGGCATCATGGGTTACCATTACCGTGCCTCCACAATTATCGGTCGCGTCTGGTGTAGGCACATCACTTGCTAATACTTCACATTCCGAAGTGATATCAGCTAAAATCGTTTGATCGGCTACCGGGGCGGTTACATCTTTAATAATTACATTTTGTGTTTGCGTTGAAATGTTTCCGTTTTCATCTTCATAGGTCCAGGTAATCACTGTTGTTCCTGGTGAAGTGATTGGGAAAGTGGCATCATGGGTTACCATTACCGTGCCTCCACAATTATCAGTCGCGTCTGGTGTAGGCACATCACTTGCTAATACTTCACATTCCGAAGTGATATCTACCAAAGTTGTCTGATCGGCTACCGGCGCGGTTATATCTTCAATAATTAGATTTTGTGTTTGCATGGAAATGTTTCCATTTTCATCTTCGTAGGTCCACGTGATTACTGTAGTTCCTTGCGTGCTGATTGGGAAGGTTGCATCGTTGGTGACCTTAACCACTTCTCCACAATTGTCGGTAGCGCCTGGTGTAGGCACATCACCGGCCAGAACTTCACATTCTGCAGTGATATCTGCCAAAATTGTCTCATCGACTATCGGGGCGGTTACATCTTTAATAATCACATTTTGTGTCTGCGTTGAAGTATTGCCGTTTTCATCTTCGTAAGTCCACGTGATTACTGTAGTTCCTTGCGTGGTGATTGGGAAGGTTGCATCGTTGGTGACCTTAACCACTTCTCCACAATTGTCGGTAGCGCCTGGTGTAGGCACATCACCGGCCAGAACTTCACATTCTGCTGTGATATCTGCTAAAATCGTTTGATCGGCTACCGGGGCGGTTACATCTTCAATAATCACATTTTGCGTCTGGGTTGAAGTATTCCCGTTTTCATCTTCATAGGTCCAGGTAATTACTGTTGTTCCCTGTCTGGTGATTGGGAAGGTCGCATCATGGGTTACCATTACCGTACCTCCACAATTATCGGTGGCGCCTGGTGTAGGCACATCACTCGCTAATACTTCACATTCAGCAGTGATATCTGCTAAAATCGTTTGATCGGCTACCGGGGCGGTGACATCCTCAATGATCACATTTTGCGTCTGGGTTGAAGTATTGCCGTTTTCATCTTCATAGGTCCAGGTAATCACCGTTGTTCCCTGTCTGGTGATTGGGAAGGTTGCATCGTTGGTGACCTTAACCACTTTTCCACAATTGTCGGTAGCGCCTGGTGTAGGCACATCACCGGCCAGAACTTCACATTCTGTTGTGATATCCGCTAAAATCGTTTGATCGGCTACCGGGGCGATTACATCTTCAATAATTACATTTTGTGTTTGCGTTGAAATGTTTTCATTTTCGTCCTCATAAGTCCAGGTAATTACTGTTGTCCCTGGTGAAGTGATTGGGAAAGTGACATCGTTCGTTATCGTTACTGTTCCGCTGCAATTATCAGTAACTAGGGGTGTAGCGATATCGCTTTCCAGCACCTCACATTCAGCGGTAAAATCGTCTAATGTTGGGGTGCCTGGCACAGGAGCAAGATTATCTTTTATAGTTACGATGGCCTCGCAGGTAGCGGTGCTTCCATCTTCATCTTCTACAGATAGTATAACAGTATTTTTGCCTATATCATCACAATCAAAACTGGTTATATCTATACTGAGTGTAACATCTCCTTCAATGTCTGAAGAACCTTTATCAATATCAGCTGCGGTGATGTTTACCTCTCCATTTGCATTTAAGTTAACCGTAATATCCTGGCAAATAGCAGTTGGAGGGGCATTTTGACTTTCAAACGCTCCTATATCTATGGTGCTATTAAATAAGCGGGGGTTACCGGCTAAATCCAGATCGATATTTAAATCGCCAGGGTATAAGTTATTATCTCCCTTGTTTATGGCAGGACTGTTAGCTTTTAAGCTATAATCTTGTTGATCTACAGATTTAAATTGAGGCTCATCATTTAATGTTAGCGTAGCACTTAAATTTCCAACGATATCTCCGGTATTGTTGCCATATAGACTATTTTGAAGGATTACAGGAACAGTTTGGGTAGCAATTTCATTTCCGCTATCAGCAGTATTGCCCCAAACTATTGTATTCTTTAAATTCAGAGAGGCAAAAGCATTAAATACTCCTCCCCCCAGGTTACCTGCATCATTGCCACTAATAGTAACATTTATTAGTTCGGTTGGAGTGCTTAAAAAGTTAAATATTCCTCCACCGTTACTGCTTATAGCTGTATTTTGAACGATAAGAGTATTAATGATTGTAGTTGGACTTCCTTCATTATAAACTCCTCCTCCTGCTTGCGCGCTGTTCCCAACAATTTTTGAATTTATTAGTACTGCAAAACTTCCTGATATATTGGCAATTCCTCCACCATAATGGCCTGAGCTACTTCCTACTATTGTACGATTTCCCTCTATATTAACATTCGTGAGCACCGGTGAGCTATTAAAATTAAAGACCCCCCCTCCCCTATATTCCGTTATATTTCCGGTAATAATAAGATTGGTTAGTGTAGGTGAGCCTTCATAATTGTAAATCCCACCTCCATTTCTCTCGGGAGCATCAGTGTCTACACTTTCATCATCTGCGCTACCGGCGGTAATTGTAAAGCCATCCAAAATGGCGGTGTCATCAGCATCTGAACCGGTCACCACTGTATAGCTATTAGCTCCTGAAATATTAACGGGATCTACTACTATTTCATTACTATCTGAAGCATCATTCCCTTCAATATCACCGCTTAATACAGTAATATGTTCTTGCCAGTCACGATCGGTGAGGTTATCTTCAACTCCTTCAAATCCACCGTAAACCCTCACACCGCTAATTAGCTGAAAAGTTTCGTTCCTGTCATTATTAGTTGCACGGTCTCCAGCATCTGGGTGATAGGTACCCTTTGCCACCCAAATTTCAAGCGGGTTGGACTCACTCCAGGGAGTGCCTATCTGGTGTTCCTGGTGCGCCCATTTAAGCGCATCAGCCAACTCCGGAATGGCATTGACCCAGCTGTCACCACTTCCGTTGCCACCGCTTACATTTTTATTTACGTAGAGAGTACCTCCGTTAGGTGTAGGAGGTATGCTGGCACCCTGTAATTCATAGGCTCCTAAATCAATAATAACGGCATCCAGGCGTGAACTTCCCGCCAGATCCTTATCGTTTTGAAGGTCACCTCCGGCATCTGTGTAGACCTGGTTACCGCCCGCATTAATGGCAGAGCTTCCTGCAGCCAGGGTGTAATCACCACTTGAAAAATTAGCAAAAATCATTTCGCTTGTATAAGCCGAACCATCTAAGTTGCCAATACCCGTGCCTGTAAGGTCGTTGTCCTGAACTAAACTGTTAGTATAAATTGGTACACTTCCATAAAAAGCATCGGTATGAATTTGATTTCCAGTTCCTCCAGCAGTGTTGCCCCAAAGTATGGAATTTTGGATGTTTGTATCTCCGGTGTTATAGAGCCCGCCCCCATCACCACCAGATGAATTGCTATAGATACTTACATTGGTAAGTGTTATTTCATCGGTATTATTGATTCCGCCCCCATCTCTCCGGGCTGAATTACCATAGATACCAACATTCAGTAATTTCGGGTGACCAACCGTTAGATAAATTCCACCGCCATAAGAAGCCTTATTTTCGCTAACTTCTACATTGAACAAAGTGAAGGATGAATTATAACTGTAGATTCCGCCACCAATATTATCTGCTTCATTTTTAACAATTTGTAGATGAGATAATCTTGGCGAACTGCTTTGAGAACTGTTATTAATAAAAACCCCACCTCCTCCATTGTCTGGATAAGAGCTATCAGCATTTCCACCGGTTATCGTAAACCCGTCGAGTATGGCAGTATTATCGGCACCGGTACCATTCACAACATGATAGCTGTTACCTGTAATGGTATTGTCACCATCAATATTACCGCTTAATATGGTTTCATTGCCCTGCCAGTCACGATCGGAAAGCTTATCTTCGTTTCCTTGAAATCCGCCATAAATTTGTACACCTGTAATCAGCTGGAAGGTTGTATTTCGGTCATTATCCATCGAATTTCTTCCTTCGTCTGGATAATAGATGCCTTCGGCCACCCAAATTTGTAAAGGAGTTGTTGCCCAGGCAGGATCATTGGTTTGACTTGACCAAAATAGGGCATCTTCCAGTTGTGGAATAGCATTCTCCCAGGAATCTCCAGAGCCATTCCCACTACTTACGTTTTTATTTACATAAAGGATATTGTCCTCATCCGGTGTGGGAACTATTATAGGTTCTCCTTGGAATTCATAGACGCCCATATCCACTGTGCCGGAGTTGTAGATCCGATCGTTGCCGGCCAAATCTATAATAATACCTTCAGCAGGTTCTCCCATCCCAAAATAGCTATTAGAGCCTGCATTGATAGCCGAACTTGTATTCAACAAGGAGTAATTTCCATTTTCTTCGTTTGTAAACACCGGATTAGTGTTAAACAGGTTGTTGCCGCCGTCTGTAATTCCGTCAGGGATATCTCCGGTATTACCGGCTGTTTCATTAAAAAACAGGCTGTGTTCAGCACTTCCCATTCCAGAACCACCGTCATCATTCATATTTCCGTTTGTTCCGGAGTTATTATAAAAAATGGAGTTGATGGCTATTACATTTCCTGCCCAAATATTAATAGCTCCTCCTTTAGGGCTTTCATTATTAGCTAAAGTAGAATTTATAAATCGCACAGTTCCATTCTCAGCAGAAATAGCTCCGCCACCACTAGTAGAAGTATTGTTATAAAAAAGTGTATTAATAAAGCTTAACTCGCCCCCAAAACTTATAACTGCCCCACCTATTCCATTGGAAGCATTTCCCACTGCGTGATTATCCCTGAAGATGCTATTTAAGATAGTGTTGCTTCCATTATTGTCTATTGCAGCACCCGTTCGATCACCAGTACTTCCACCATCTGCATAACCGGACTCAAAAATAAACCCGTCGATGGTAACACCATTCGTTATTCCGGGAATTAAAACGATAATGTGGGCATCTCCTGCATCGGCTGTTCCTGACTCATTCACGTCACCGCTCAAAATGCTTGGATGACCGGATATGTCCCGCTCGGAAGGATCCTCTTCAGTACCTTCAAACCCACCAATGAGGCTCAGGTTTTCTATCAGGCGAAAGGGCGTCGTTTCAGAAGTGGGAAGGTAAGTCCCTTCAGCCACCCAAACCTGAAGATTACCATCTTCAGTACTCCAATTTCCCACTGCCCAATTTAATGCTTCCCGTAACTCGGGAATGGCGTTGCTCCAGGAGTCTCCACTTTGATTACCTGCTCCACCTTTTTTTACATAGAGAATTTTATTTTCATCTGGAGAGATTGGTTCTTCTTTTTCTCCCTGGTATTCGTAAGCGCCCATGTCCACAACATCAAGATTAAATATTCGGTTATTACCGGCCAAATCGGTGGTTAAACCAGATGGAATAGCACTGTTATCCCCTGCATTAATTGCCGGGCTGGTGGCTTCTAAAGTGAGCCCGTCATCGTTCGTGCCAAAAATATTATCCAAGCCGTTAGGGTCTGATCGATTTACAAACTGTGGATCGGCATCAATATTATTATTGTTATCTGTACCGATAGCATTATCCCAGTCTAACCCACTACCCCCAGAGTTGGCAATTAGGCTGAAGGAAATATTCGCGCTCGCCAAATTGGTATTGTAGATAGAGGCGGATGTCGTTGAACTATTCCCATCTGCTTGGTTTTGCCAAATTATCACGTTTGTTAATGTGAGATTGCTTTGGCTACTACTGTATATTGCACCGCCGTCGTGGGTAGCGTTATTTCCGGTAAAAGTTACACCTGTTAGCATGGGATCGCTTTCATTATCATTCATCATCCCACCGCCATAATTGCTTGCATTGTTGTCTGTGAAGATAGCATTTGTAAGAACAGGGGAACTATCGACGAAGTTGTACATACCTCCGCCACTTGTAGCAGTGTTACCGCTAAAGGTTGTATTTGTAAGAACAGGAGAGCTTTCATAAGAATTGTGCATCCCGCCACCACCGCCGGGAAAACTTGTGCTGTTTCCTCTAAAGATGACATCAGTTAGTGTAGGAGAACTATATCGGTTGAACATTCCACCACCACCGCCATCACCGGCGTTATTATGGGAGAAGCTTACGTTTAACAGTACGGGAAAGCTATCATAGTTGTACATGCCTCCACCTGTGTTTAAAGCACTGTTACCAGAAAAAGTAATATTTGTTAATGTGGGATCACCATTCAAGTTATACATTCCTCCTCCCTTGTCCCTATGAGCACCACCTCCATCAACGTCGGCACTACCAGCTGTAATTATAAAGCCATCTAATCTAGCGGTGTTATTAGTACCCGAACCAGTAACCACTGAATAACTATTAGCTCCTGAAATATTAGATGGATCTGTCACTATCCCACTACTATTAGTAGTATCATTCCCATCAATATCACCACTAAGTATGGTGATATTTTCTTCCAGGTTTCGATCGTTAGAATTGCTCTCGTTTCCTTCAAATCCGCCATAAATTTCTACGCCGGTTATAAGCTGAAACGTGGCGTTACGATCGTTATTGGTCTGTCTATCTCCTTCATCAGGGTAATAGACCCCTTCAGCCACCCAAATTTGCAGGGGTGCACCGGAACCGTCCCAATCGTTGGCGGCCCACAACAGAGCATCGGCTAACTCGGGTACTGCATTGGTCCAGTTTGAGCCGTTACCATTCCCACCGCTTACGTTTTTATCTACATAAAGAATGTTGTTGACATCTGGTGTATAGGGTGTTAAACCCGTAGACGGAAAGCTAACGTTAATATTGTCGAAACCATAATTATTGAGCGTAATACTAGTTTCAGGAAGAATTTTAAAACTGCTAATATCGGTTGCATTAGCGGTATTGGTAATATTCACAGTGCCATTAGCTCCTGCCCCATAGGCATTAGCAGCTGAAATAATATTGTTATCCTGGTTTACCAGGCTTATTTTATCGTTGTTATAAGCATAATAACGTATGCTGTTTAACGTAAAGTCGGTAGGGTTCCCATTTTTGGTAAAACTAATAACCCATGGGTTAGTGTCGCCTCCAGCCTGGAAATAGAAAACCTCGTTCCCCCCTCCTAAATCGGTTAAGAGGGTTCTGTCTGTATAGTTGGCATGCCGTACCTGAACGGTATAAGTGTCGGCCCCGGAAGTTACTGATTGATAGATGTATTCTCCAGGGTCATTTTCACCCGAGATAATAGCATCGTTACTATCATATAAGATAGCATCGTCCATATCAAAATTAAGGGTTTGACCATATATACCACCTGTAAGAATTATACTTAAAAAAAAGAACCATGGTCTTTTATTCCTTAAAGTCGTATCACATTCCATTCTGGCTACCGTTTTTAGATTGATTATGCTCTATTAACAAAGCAACCTGAAACCCATAATTGACTTAGCTCTCAGGATGCTGCATTTTATATTATTCTTATTAATTCCTTTGAGGATAAATTCCCTGCATACATATTATAAAATTCAAGGCTGTATAAGGGGGCCTATTTTCATGGGGCTGTCCTTCTCCGGCGTTTTCAATAACAACAGCATCTTCTGCCATAGTGGTACTTTTTGAGGCAGCATACGTACCTCCTTTGGCCCAGTAGTTTTTTGTCACCTCCTGGGTAGTCCCGCCAATACCATCAGCGTCCGATGCGTTGATAATAGTAGTATGAGAGTGCTTAGGCATTTGGTTGACTGTTAATGGAACTGTTTCTATCCCCCCCTGTTCCCCTTCCCTATAAGCAGACAGTCCTGAACCGGTTCCTGCTCCAATCGGCATTCTGCCTCTTAGATCGGGTAATTTAAAGAAGGAACGGCCATCGCCTCCATACATAGTCCCTAACAAAGAGTATAAGGACTGACATTGTGATATTGATATCTCTTGTCCATGACAAAAAGCCCATCCTCTTGGGGCGAAATTGCCGCCAAAAAACCTGATTTCTCCTATATAAGCATCCATAATTTTAGTTTTTAATTGATAATTCGGGTAATTTAATTTGAATTACAGCACCATTATTGACTTCCAGACTATAATAGCCCAATTCATCTATGGTAAGAATAATATCTCCTTTTTCCTGGTAGCGATAGTATACTTCTGTGCTATGACAACGAACCAGAACTCCGTATTTTTCTGTCGGGTAAGGAAAGCCTTCTATTTTCTTTTCTCCCAGATCGAGAAAGGCAACATCGCCGATTGTATAAATTTGAAGCAAAGCAGATTTTAAATCTTTTACTTCAGCGGTATGGTTATGGTTTATAACCCACTCTCCGCTTTCGTCGGTTTTCCGTAGAGTTCCGGAATACCGGAATTTATTCACAATTTTTAGGTTAAACATGGTATATGTATTTGATAAATATTCAGGTGGCATTTAGGAAGTGCAAATTAAATAGGCATATGCCTAAATAAAATACGTACCTGTCTACATATTTTACGTAGGGGTACGTAGAAGAGTTTTGTTAGCATTTAGCAAAAACAGAAGGCTAGTGTGAAAATCTCCTGTTATTTATTGCTTTTTATATATAATGGATGCTTGCAACATTCCCTAAGAATTAATTAGCAATAGGCTTACAAACCTACATACCGCGGGAATTTCGAAAAAAATCGCGAGAGCCTGTGCAAGTTTAACTTACTATATATCTCGCAAAATATCCTGGAGAAAGAATACCAGGTGCTTTAAACGAAGATATTTTTAATTTCGTCCCAGAAATGGAAACTTTCGATTAATTCTAAAAAACAAGAATTACCAGTAAATAACCCTCGATACACACTAGATATCCGATTTGAAATAATTCACAATTTGAAGCATACCTCGGAATATTCAAATCTTGATTATTCGATAAAGGGCTACCATATTTTAATTCTATAACTCAAATCCTTATTCCAGGCAACTTAAAGGCTTCCTGTTTCACAAACTTAAAATAAGCTCTTTATTATCTCTTACCCATGAAGAGAGGGAAGCTTCAGAGAAAGAAAGGTCTAATTTATTTATAATATTACTGCGGTGTTTTTCTACCGTTCTTATTGAGATACTAAGTTTTAGGGCAATTTTCTTTGATGAATTATCTTGTGCTATCATTCGTAGAATGGTGCGTTCTGAAGGTGTTAGGTATTTTATCTTTTTTAATTGTGGATTAACCTTCTCTTCCAAAACTTCAGAAAAAGTCTTGCTAAAATACATTTCTCCTCTAATCACGGCCTGTATACAATTTTCAAGTTCTTCAAAAGGCTCATCTTTTAGTAAATATCCGCTAATATGAAGATTTTTGGCCTGTATAATAATACTGTTCTCTTTGTGAGATGTTAAAATAATAAACTTTGTTACTTCTTGATTTTCTTTGACCTTTTGAATCACTTCTATTCCTGACAACAAAGGCATTTCTACATCTAGAATAGCAATATCGGGCTCATTTTCAATAATCATACTAAGCGCATTGGAACCATTTTTGGCCTGACCAATTACTTGATAGGCTTTGGTTTCCAACTCTTCTACAAGCCCTTTTAAAAGTAATGGATGATCATCTGCAACAAGAATAGTAGGACTTTTTTTTACTGGGCACACGGTATAATGGCTTTTATAAGCGTTCCTTTATTTTCTTTACTTTCTATCTGAATGTTTCCTCTTAGAATTTTAACTCTTTCCCTCAATGTTTTTAATCCTAAGCTTTTTGATGTTTTTAAATTGGCAGAATTAAATCCTTTCCCATTATCTTCTATGATGATAAAAATAGTGCTTTCTTTTAATTTTACAGTAATAAATACCGAAGTAGCTTCAGAATGTTTTATGATATTGGTTAATGACTCCTGAACAAACCTATATAAATTTACGTTTTGCTCTCTTTGAAGGCATTCATCTATATTCGCTATTTCTTGTGTTACAAAAAGATTTGTATCGCTATCAAGGTCATATATTAATTGATTAATCGCCGATGTAAGCCCTAACTTATCCAGCATTGGTGGGTAAAGCCCTCGCGAGATAGCCCTTACTTCTTCCAATACCTGATGGGTTAGTTCGGTAAGCTGTGCTTGTTTATTCTGTTGGGTTTTCTTTTTAATAAGGGTAAGTTGTTGCCCTACGCCGTCGTGGAGCTCACGTGCCAGCCTGGTACGTTCATCTTCCTGTTTCAACAATAACTTTTGAGAAAAGACTTTTTGTAATTTCTGTTTTCGCTTTACGAATTCCCTTGAGCGATATAGATAAAGAAGCACAAACAAGCTTACCAAACCTATGCCTCCAAAAATCAGCCCCTGCTTTTTTACCCTATTTTGAGCTGCTAATAATTCAATGTCATTTTTCTGTTTAGAAATTTGTAAGTCTTTCTTTTCAACTTCAAACTGGTTTTGAACATAGGCAAATCGTTTTCTGGCCGTACTTCTTTGAATAGAATCTTTTAGGTCAGAATAATTTATATAATGCCCGAGCGATTGTTCTGCATCACCCATTTTATGATAAGTCTGCGCTAACAAACGCTCATAATCTAAAATATTTTCAGGCTCTTCAGAATCCTTAACAGCCTCGAGGCCTTTTAATAGTATATTTTTAGCTGTATTATAATGCCCATGCGCATAGGCGTTTTGACCGACCGCCAGAGTGTAATAAGTATTCAAAAACGCATTGCCTTTTAGGTCTTGCATTAAGGCTTTTAAATAATTTAAATTTTCATCAGACTCTTCTAAGTAATCGTACCGAGCAAAGACATAGGTAGCACAAGCCCTCGTGAGTATCTCTATAACATGTTTAATATTTGAAGACATTTCGTCTTTTAGCAAAAGTGCCTGTTTTGCATGATACAATTCTTTTACACGATTGCCTTGCATTGCTCCTTCAATAGAAGCGGTAACGTGTGCCATAACAACAACATCTTTTGTCTCTATTTTGTCTTGCCATAAAAAAATAGATTCTCGAGCTTCCTCAGCTTCTTCGTACAAGCCATTATTTCCTAACAAACGACTTAATCCATTCTGAGACCATAAAAAAGATACCGTATCTTGTTGCTGTAAAAAAAGTGCCGAAGCTTTTTCAAAATAAGTCACACTTTTAATAAGGTTGTTTGTTTTAGAGCTATTTTCTCCTGCAATAAGATGTATTCTTGCATAAACAGGGCTATCCATCTCATTATGCTTTTCTAAATAGGCAATCCCCTCATCAATTATCTTTAGCGATTCATCAAATTCTTGTAAGAAAGTAGCCGCTTGTGCATACAAAATATAATATTCCCCTATATCTTTTGTGCTCTTACATTCACTTATATATGGCATAAAAGTCTTACATACTGAAAATGCTTTTTTAGACTTCAACTGAGTTAGAATAAAATAATCGGCAAGTTTATTGGTATATAATAAAGCACTGTCCCAATTTTGTTCCCGGATAGCTATCTCCCTATAATGTGCTACGAGATTCGCCGATAGACTATCTTTAATTACAGTATTATTCTTTAATATTTTATCTAATACCTGTAATTTTTTAGAATTACCCTCAACAAGCTGTAATTTTTTTTCAAGCTGAATATTGTTTATGGTATCCTGGCCAGAGATAATACCCGATACCATTAATACACAATATAAAATAAGCTTCTTTTTAAAAAGGCTTTGAATGTTATGGAATCTACTTCTTAATTTATTTTCATCCTTTTTATTCTTACTGTTAATATGAAAAGATAAACTAGAACCGGTAATTGTCATTAAAAATACTATGAATGATACAGAAACTTAAAGATAACAACAAATTGTTATAAGTAAATTAAAAAAACTGGTGGAATTACTAAACTAAACTGGATACCAGGTTGAATGATTAATATTCTTTATTCAGCAAATAAAAACCAAACAAATAATCCAACAGGATTATAATAAAACATAAAAGCCAGCGCATTAAACACACAGTGCTGTGGGTGCGTCTTATTAGTTTTTGATGTCTTCCTGAAGTAATTTAACGAATTGCTCTGGAGAAGACCATTGAGGGTTGTGGTCTGCTTCTAAACGTAAAATATTCCATCCCTTTTCTTTAGCACGTTCAGCATGAAAGACAAAATCATCATTTTTAGGTTCTTTCCCTTTGTCTACCGTAAGAATATAGGTTGTTGGAAGTTTTATCCTCAAGGGATTTTTTAGAAAGATAGTATCTGTATAAGTTTTATACGGATGGGGTACATCTTTTGGTGGTTTTTGTCTGTCTTGAACCCAAGATGGAATTAGGTATCCATTTACATTTCTAAAAAGAACTTCATTGTTTATTTTTAAAATGGATAGCATATTCTCGCCATTCTCAGGAACTACTGCATCAACATATATAAGTTTCTTTATTCTCTCTGGAATAGTATCAGCTACTCCGGTAATAATCATTCCGCCATAGCTATGACCAACCAAAATAACATCATGAAGGTCTTCATAAAGAATTGTATTTACAATATCTGTAATATGTATTTTTAATCCAATTTCAGGTGAAGATAAATGAACTCTCTCACCTTGCCCGGTAAGTGTTGGCCTATAAACTACGTTACCATTTTCAGTAAGTAATGAGTCCACTTGCTTAAAAGCCCATCCACCACCCCAAGTTCCATGAACAAGCACAAAAACTGATTTATTGTTCGTTTGGGAATATGAAGTTTGAAATGATATTGTTACTATGGCATAAATCAATAAAAACCTACAATATTTCATAATAGCATTGTTTTAAAATCACACTTTTTCAAATAATTATGTGAAGGATTTATACTTCTATACAGTAAGATGTTATAGCTTTAATTTTTTCACCTTTGGCATCTTGAAAGAAATAAAAATCTGAAAAGGCATATTTTTTTCCGTTTTCCATTATCATCCATCCATTAACTGCCCCTTCTTTTCCATGGGACAGGATTTGGTCTATCATCAATTCCGATGCTTTCAAGGATTGTAGTTCTTCTAATGCTTTCACAAAATTTGCTCTGCCCTCAATTTTCCTATCCCCAATTATGTTCCATATAATATCATCTGTAACACCCTCTTTTAAGAATATGACGTTCCCTTCGGCAAAGGCAATATTAAATTGTTTTAAAAACTCCATTTTAGGGGAGTTGCCGCAATCTGTCCTGGATATCATTTTGGTCATTATTTAAAGCTTTTAAGTTTACATATTTGCAGTGTAGAGCAAGTTAAATTTATGACCATCAAGATCTGAAAAGACACAGACGATAAATCCATTTTTATCATATAATTCTTTTTTATTCTTGTTTGAGTCGAATAAAATTCTGCCTCCTGCATTCTTTATGTCTGTTACGAATTGGTCATATTCTCCCTTGGTTTCAACAGCTAAAGAAAACAGTACTTCGTTACCACTACTTAAATCGGTACAACTTCCTTCTAAACTTGCTTCCAACTTTTCTTTTTTGAAGAAATGAATCACAAAATCTTCAGGACCAAAAAAGAAACTGACCAAGTCTTCTGAAGGCTCTCCATTTAACTGAAACCCCAACGACTTATAAAAAGATTTAGTTCGCTCAATATTTTCTACGCCAAGATTTGCCCAAATTTGATTTACTTTCATTTTTATTAAACTTTAATTTATTCCCAACCGAATGATACTTATTCCAAATTTAATTGCCACGAAAGCCCAAATTTATCTTCTACAAAAGCAAATAGCTTACTAAAACCGTAATTATCTAAGGGCATCTTAACATCACCGCTCTCCGAGAGGGTTTTATAGAGTCGATTAAGCTCTTCTTTCGTTTCGCATTCTACCCAATTAGATACTGCAGGTGTAAAGTCCCATTTATGTTGAATAAAACTGTCGCTACATATAAACTGTTTACCGTTTAACTCAAAAACACCTCTCATAAGCGTTCCCTCTTTACCTGCCCCATCATTTCCGTAACGTTGTACCTCAATCACTTTCGAATTATTGAATATATCCACGTAAAAGTTCATAGCCTGTTCTGCATTGCTTTTTTGGAATGTCAAAAAGGATGTTATCTGTTGTTTCATCTATTAATCTTTTAAATAAACCAGTGTTGTATTTATTAAATCACACTTTATACCTTCTATCATAAGCAGTTTTAGTTTTCAATATAAGTCTTCAATCGATAGAGAAACATAGCCCAATTGTAATTGCACCAACGATAAAAGTCTGTGCGCTCCCTCCAATAGTAATGTATAAGGGTTACGGTTGTGACATTATCTTTTTCCGATAGTCCAAAAGAAACTTTCGTGCCTATCCACTCTTCATCAGAAGCGATACATTCCCAAACGATTTTATTGTTCTCTATAAGTTCAATAACCTTAAACTTCGTGATGTAACCTTCATCAAAATCAAACTCATTGACAAAGCCAATTTCAGGTTTCACTTTGAGTTTCTTCGTCCAAACGTTCCCTAAACCTTCTTTAGTGGTTAGTGTTTTATAGACCTTTGCGATTGGTGCTTTTATATAATTAACATGTTCAATGCTTTCCATAACACACACTTAATTTATAGAATGGAATCCAATAGAGTTACCTTCAGTATCTTTAATTATAGAAATAAAACCATGCTCACCAATAGCCATTTTGGGTTGAATAATTTCAGCTCCATTTTCTGCCGCCCGATTTTCT
Organism: Salegentibacter sp. BLCTC; assembly: GCF_015143665.1. NCBI lineage: Bacteria > Pseudomonadati > Bacteroidota > Flavobacteriia > Flavobacteriales > Flavobacteriaceae > Salegentibacter > Salegentibacter sp. BLCTC. Next base: position 54,500 of record NZ_WYEW01000009.1, read on the forward strand.
AAAATTTTACAATCCTCACAACCAAAATAAACAAGGCTTCCATTGGTGGAGGGCTTTACTGATTCCATTTTCACCAAAGCGCCAGCAGCCCCATAAATTTCCATATCACTGGGAAAACATTTCATTTGGATGGATGGATTTGTTGGGTCGCTCATATCTTCCATAACTACTTGAAGTACTTTTTCGTAAAATTTTGTAGCCCTACTTATATCACTTACATAAATTTCGAACCATACCACGGGATTAATTCTTTTCATATTTTGAATATTTTAAACAGTTATTATTACAAAAGTTAAAAAAGAAAACAAAAAAGAACTTTCCATATGGCAAGTTCTCTATTCTAGGACAACATATTATTGCTTTATAATTTTAAAAAACAGTTTTATACTCGATGAACTTATAGAATTTGATACTCTTACACTCTTCTACTAATACCTTTTTGAAATAGGATATCCCTTCTATTTTTTGTGCTGAAGATTTGGGGACGACTGAATTTAAACCTATCATCGAGAAGATATCCAAAAATTGCATTACCACTTATTTAAAACCAAGAAAATAAGCCTGAATTACCTTTAAAATTTTCATTTTGATTCAACATCTTTATTACTACCCAATACCCTCATATTTTCCAGTTGAAGAATATGCCTGTGGGTATGATAAATATTGAACCATATCCATTCATACCTTGTGAATTCGCCATACTCGGGAATTGAAAAATCCGTACAGGTTAAAGACAAATCTTTGTTTTTTATCACTTCTTTTATTTGCTCAACCCTATCTTTTAAGGCCTCTATTAAATCTTTTTTGATTATTCTTTCCTGGGTTGGGAGAATAGCCTCCGGAGAATCCATTTTAATTGAAATATCCAAAAATAAGGTTTTGACTGGCCCCAATTTTTGGCCCATAGGCCGATTTGTTCTTTTCGTTTTGCCGTTCAATGTATCAACAGATGCATAAGATTTTAATAGATGTTCTCCTAATTGCCCTGGAGACCAGCCTTTATTGGGAGAAGAATTTATTTGCTCCTCAGATAAAGCAGCAAGAATTTTCAATAATCTCAACGTTATTTTATGAAATTCATTGAATGTATTTTCTTCTATCCCTGTCATTTCTATTTCTAAATAAGATACTTACAAACTTCAAAAAAAGAACTCAATAAGATCTTGTCCTATGGCAACTTCTCTGTTTGAGAAAGCACTTCTTTTCTAATCCTACTCAAAGAAGTATCGGTAACCCCTAAATAAGTAGCAATATATTTTAACGGCACTTCTTTAATGATTTGCGGTTTTTCCTTAACTAAACTTAAATACCTTTGGGAAGCACTTTGCGTATGCATAGTAACCGCTCTTTTTTTTGCCATAAAAAGTTGGTGAGACATCCAATTACGGCCCCATTCTGTGAAACCTTCTATGTTGCTGTAAAGATTCTGGAAATCGTTAAACTTAATTTTATAAACTTCACAGTCTGTTAGCGCCTGGATAGTTTCTTTTGAAGGAATGCGGAGAAACAATGAAGCGACTTCAATTAAAATATCATAAGGGCCAAAAAATCCGGTTGTAATTTCGTTGCCTTTATAATCAACAACATACGATCGGAACAATCCGCTTTTTACTAAATAGTAAGCATTATTGATTTGGTTTTCATTTAGTACAATATCATTTTTTGAAAAATCAACTTTGGTATGGGCATTAATAATGGTATTGTAGTCGTCCTTTTTAATATTGGTATGGTTGTATATTTTTTTAAAAAAGGAGTCTTCCATTATTTTAGAGTTTGTTTAAAAATAAGAAAATTATTCATGATTAGTTTTTGAGAAGAGGTGAAAATGTAGATGAAAGTCATAACCTTGTATCATTTTCAGCAAAAATGGTATAACCGAAATGTCAGGTTCATTTATGAAATCATTTTTAGTTAGTTCGTTAATTAGCTCAGCTCCACCATCACAATAAATACTTTTACGTTTAGTTATTCAGCTTAAAGTTTAATTTTTTTGTTACAAGCCCGTTAGCTTTATTTAACAAGCCAGAGACAATTTAAAGAACGTAATTTCAATATTATAGTACCTTTACAAATGAAAGATAAGCAATTCAATAAAAGTGCCTTTCATACAATTTCATTATACAGTTTTTTGTCCTATTCCTTTAAACTTTATCTTTCAGAATCAAATTTTAACTTTTGTATCCCACCTGCAAGGTTAAATATCTTCTTCCTATTAAATATCTTTTTAAGTACAGTAATTGCTTTCAAACTTCTTATACCAGAGGCACAATAAACCAGCAGATTATCTTTGGAAGTTAATTCGCTATACCTGCTTTCTAACTGTGAAAGTGGAATGTGTAGTCCTCCGATGCTAAATGCTATTCGCTCTTCAGCATTCCTTACATCCAGCAAATTGAAACATTCGGGAGACTTAAGGTACTCATCGTAGGTGACTGAGTCTGAAATAGCAGCTGCACATAAAGAATTAACTTCTTTCAATTCCGTTATTTTCGCTTCGGGATCTCTGGAGAAAGGTATTAATTGGGTTTGCATTTGAAGGGCATCAAAAAGCAGAAGTTTTCCTGATAAAACCTCGCCTATCCCTAAAATTATTTTTAACACTTCGTTCGCCTGCAGGTTTCCGATAATTCCCGGAAGTATTCCTAAAACGCCAACTTGGCTGCAGGAAGGCATTTCTTCTGCAGAACCTACTGCTGGAAACAGGCAACGGTAAGTAGGTCCATTTTTATAATTAAATACCGAAACCTGCCCATCAAATTTATAAATAGAACCGAACACCAATGGTTTATTTGTTAAAACTGCAGCATCATTTGCCAGATATTTAGTGGTGAAATTATCACTTCCTTCCACGACGATATCATACATTAAGAAAAGCTCCTGTGCATTATTTGCCGTTAGCCTCTCATTATAAACCACGATATCTATAGCAGAATTCATCTTCTGAAGCCTATTTTTGGCAGCAATCACTTTTGGTTCACCTACATTTTTTTCAACATAAAGAATCTGCCTCTGTAAATTAGAAATATCTACCACGTCATCATCTATGATCCCTATTTTCCCAACTCCGGCAGCAGCTAAATACTGTAAAACAGGGCAACCCAAACCACCTGCTCCAATTACCAGTACTTTAGCATCTTTTAATTTTGACTGCCCAGCTTCTCCTATTTCATCCAACAAGGTATGCCGATTGTACCGCTGTTTTTCTTTTCTTGTCAACATAATTTACCAGCTTTTCTCCCAATCTTTCCAGACAGGCTCTATACCCGATCCGGAAAGCATTTGTGCAATAACCTCTGTACTTCTTTCATCAGAAATTTCGAATTGCTCCAAAGACTGTGATTCTACCACATAACCACCTGGATTCGTTTTAGATTCAGCACTCATTGAAGTAATGCCAAGGTGGACTATATTATTCCTGAAAACTTCATTTTCCCGAGTAGAAATAGATAATTCTACCTCTTCATCCAGTAGCCTATATGCGCAAATTACCTGAAGTAGATCAGAGTCTGTCATTTCCACTTTAGGTTCCAGCCCACCGCTGAAGGGACGCAATCGCGGAAAGGAAATAGAATATCTCGTTTTCCAGTAGGTTTTTTGTAAATATTTAAGGTGTAAAGCGGTAAAAAAACTGTCTACTCTCCAGTCTTCCAGCCCCAGTAAAGCCCCTATACCTATCTTATGGATACCTGCTTTTCCCAACCTGTCTGCAGTTTCCAGGCGATAATCAAAATTTGATTTTTTTCCTTTTGGGTGATGAATCTTATAAGTCTCCCGATGGTAAGTCTCCTGGTAAACCAATGTTGCATAAAGTCCGTTTTCAATCAAGGTTTCATATTCATCCTGATCTAAAGGCTGAATTTCAATCGAAATATTGGAGAAATATGGTCTTAACACCTTTACAGCATTGCACATATAATCAACTCCCACAGTTTTGTTCGCTTCTCCCGTTACCAGTAAAATATGATCATAACCTTTAGATTTTAAAAATTCGGCTTCTTTAATTATCTCTGAATCGCTTAAGGTCTTTCTGGGGATTTTGTTCGTCATGCTAAACCCACAATAGGTACAAATATTTTGGCATTCATTGCTTAAATACATAGGGGCGTACATTTGCATGATATTCCCAAAGCGCTTTTTGGTAATAATTCTGCTTTGTTGAGCCATTTGTTCGAGAAAAGGCTTTGCGGCAGGAGAAATAAGGGCTTTAAAATCCTCAAGGCCCCTTTTCCCATTCTGCAGTGCAGTATGCACATCTGCTTCTGTTTTGGCAGAAATACTTTGCTGCACATCATCCCAGGAATACTTATTCAAAGTATGTTTAAAACTACTCATATAGAAATTGTGTTAATGGGCTGCTTGCCTGGGCTTGTGATCTTTGTGGAGCTAGTTTTGAGGTATAAGCTATCCTACCGGCTTCTACGGCCATTTTAAATGCTTTTGCTATAGCTACCGGATTTTGCGAAACCGCAATGGCAGTATTCACCAAAACAGCATCGGCTCCAATTTCCATCGCGTGCGCAGCGTGAGATGGGCTTCCAATTCCCGCGTCTATAATTACCGGCACATTGCTTTGGTCGATTATAATTTCCAGAAAGTCAAGCGTTTTGAGTCCTTTATTGCTACCAATGGGCGCGCCCAGAGGCATTACACATTGTACCCCAACTTCTTCCAACCGTTTGCACAAAACAGGATCTGCATGAATGTATGGCATCACTACAAACCCCAATTTTACAAGCTCCTCACAAGCTTTTAAAGTTTCTACGGGGTCGGGCAGTAAATATTTAGGGTCGGGATGGATCTCTACTTTCACCCAATTCGTTTCAAGTGCTTCTCTGGCCATTTGCGCGGCAAATACCGCTTCCTTTGCATTGCGCACTCCTGATGTGTTTGGAAGTAGACTGATGCCAGGATTTTTCAAAGATGAGATCATTTCATCGTCATCATTCCCAGGCTCTACTCGTTTCAAAGCCACCGTGACCAGTTCACTTTCTGAAGCTAATATTGCTTGCTGCATCACCTGGGAAGAGCTAAATTTTCCTGTCCCCGTGAATAACCGGGAAGAAAAGGTTCTATCTGCAATGTTTAATTGATCTATTTTACTCATAAATGTTTTTCTGAAAATTGTTGTTTGATTTTCTGAAGTATTTTTTCAGGTTCTGCCTGTGCATTTAGGTGGCCCGAAATAGCTACTCCCTGTACTCCACTTTTTGCTAAAATCGGAATATCTTCCAGAGTTATCCCTCCAATAGCAATCACTGGAATGAATTTTCCGCCGGCACGAAGCTTACTCAACAGTTTTTGGTATCCTTCCGCCCCCAATATAGGGCTGAGCTTCTTTTTGGTAGTTGTAAAACGAAATGGACCAAGGCCAATATAATCTATCTGCTTTTCACACAAGCCTTCACAATCCTTCAATGTATTAGCGGTTCCTCCAATAATTTTATCTGGCCCCAGTAATTTTCTGGCTTCCAAAGTACACTCATCTTCTTTTCCCAAATGAACACCATGGGCATCAACTTTGTGTGCTATTTCCGGAAAATCATTAATTATTAATTTCACCTGGAATTCATCACAAATGTCCTTTCCTGCTTTTGCTGTTTTCAAAACTGTTTCAAAAGTTTCATCTTTAAGCCGTAATTGAACCCAGTTGGCTCCAGCCACACACATCTTATGTATATTTTTCAAATGTTCTTCAGGAGTTTTTCCCTGCGATATATAATGTAAGTTCGAAATCATAGGTTATGGTATGCTAGTAATGTGTTATTTGATGCTAATATTTTTTCAATATATATTTTTGCTTTTCGGGCAGCTCCCGGAAGAGATTCACCCAAAACTAAATGCGCTGCCAATGCTGATGCAAAAACACATCCGCTACCGTGTTTTTCTGAACAATCTGTTCTAAGGGGTTCTAAACCAAGATACCCACCTTTTGTGGTAAATAGTTCGTCGCGCCCGGTATTTGCAATTCTGTGCCCCCCTTTAAGATATAAATTGCTTTTGCCAGTTATTCTCCCGATAGTTTCTTCTATATCTAATTCAGGGTAGAACATTTTTAATTCATAGAAATTGGGAGTAACAACAAATATTTTCTCCAGAATTGAGTCAATATCTTCCTGGAATTCTCGTGAATTTTGAAAAGAAAATCCGCTACTGGATTTTAAAACCGGATCCCAAATAATCTTAATGTCTTTATTTTTTAACAGTAATTTATTGATGACCAGGTCTAGGGTCTGAAGGTTTTGAATGATTCCTATCTTTACAACTTCCACCGGGAATCTTTCCAATAAGAGTTCGAGTTGCTGAAGAATAATAGCTTCAGAAGTCCAGTAACAGGCTTCAAATTTGACATCATTCTGGATAGTATTTGCTGTGTTTACCCCAAGTCCATAACACCCCAGACTTTCAAAAGTCTTGACATCTGCCAGTAATCCGGCTCCCCCTGAGGGGTCGAATCCGGCTATACTCAATACAAAGGGCTTGCTATTTATAAACATTTCTGTATTTATTATAGATTTCATTAAAAGCCTGTTGCTTGTTTTCAGCCAGCCATATGGCCCCCATTACTGCTACTCCCTCGTATCCGAGATACTTTACTCTAGGTATTTTATCGGCTTCAATTCCCCCTAACGCGACCACTTTGTGAGGAAATTTTTCTACATTAAATTCTTTTCCTTGATATCCTTCTTTTGAAACAGAAGTAAAAACAGGACTCAGAAAAACGTAGTCAAATAACAGAGCTTCGGTTTTCATATTTTCAAAATCGTGAAATGAGGAACTAATAGTAAAGCCATTTAATTTGTAATGCTCTATATATAGCTGCAGGTTCTCTTGTTTTCTCCTAATATTTTCTTTTAAATGAATCCCCTTCACAGGGAAAGCTTCAGCTAAACCGTGATGCTGATGGAGTACCATTTTCCGAAGATATTTTTCTTCAAATTGAGATAACCAGGATCTCAATTCTAATTCTGTTATTCTAGGTTTGCGAACGTGCAAAACTGACAGCTCATTCTCCAAAAAATAAATGAGCTGCTCCTTTTCTGTACTTTTGTTTTCTTCCGGCGTAAAAAGAATTAGCATTAGAATCGCTTTTAGAGATAAACCTGACTTCCTTTAGCTTTAAACTCTTCCGATTTTTTCTTCATCCCTTCCTCGATCGCTTCTTCCGTATCCATTCCGTTTTCATTAGCGAATTTTCGAACGTCCTGAGTTATTTTCATTGAACAGAAATTCGGGCCACACATAGAACAGAAGTGAGCTACTTTGGCATTTTCAGAAGGTAGGGTCTCATCATGATAAGACCTTGCGGTATCCGGATCAAGAGCAAGGTTAAACTGATCTTCCCAACGGAACTCGAATCGTGCTTTACTCAAAGCATCATCCCTGTGCTGTGCTCCGGGATGTCCTTTTGCCAGATCGGCAGCATGGGCTGCTATTTTGTAGGTTATTACTCCTTCCTTTACATCATCCCTGTTGGGCAATCCCAGATGTTCTTTTGGAGTCACGTAACAGAGCATGGCACAGCCGAACCAACCGATCATTGCGGCACCAATTCCACTGGTAATGTGGTCGTAACCGGGAGCAATATCTGTGGTTAATGGTCCTAAAGTATAAAAAGGTGCTTCCCCACAAACTTCCAATTGTTTATCCATATTCTCCTTTATCATGTGCATGGGTATATGTCCGGGTCCCTCAATAATGCATTGCACATCATGCTTCCAGGCAATTTTTGTAAGTTCACCCAAAGTTTCAAGTTCGGCGAATTGTGCATAATCGTTAGCATCAGCAATACTTCCAGGGCGTAGGCCATCTCCAAGAGAGAAAGAAACATCGTAAGCTTTCATAATCTCACAGATATCCTCAAAATGGGTGTACAGGAAGCTCTCTTTATGATGTGCCAAGCACCATTTTGCCATAATAGATCCTCCACGAGAAACAAGACCTGTTACTCTTTTAGCAGTATGTGGGATGTAAGCTAACCGCACTCCGGCATGAATAGTAAAATAATCCACTCCCTGCTCAGCCTGCTCGATAAGTGTATCCCTGAAGATTTCCCAGGTAAGATCTTCGGCTTTGCCGTTTACTTTTTCCAGGGCCTGGTAAATTGGTACTGTTCCTATGGGCACCGGAGAATTCCTAAGTATCCACTCCCGGGTTTCATGAATATTTTTTCCGGTGGAAAGATCCATAATAGTGTCTGCTCCCCAACGGCAGGCCCAAACCGCTTTTTCAACTTCTTCTTCAATGGAAGAAGACACTGCTGAATTTCCAATGTTGGCATTGATTTTTACCAGAAAGTTTCTGCCAATGATCATAGGTTCATTTTCTGGATGATTAATATTGGAAGGAATAATTGCTCTTCCGCGGGCAACCTCATCTCGTACAAATTCAGGAGTAATTACTTTAGGGATACTGGCACCAAAACTATTACCCGGATGTTGTTTTGAAATATGATTTATCTCCTCCATCTTTTGGTTTTCACGAATGGCTATAAATTCCATTTCTGGAGTGATAATGCCTTTCCTGGCATAGTGCATCTGGGTTACATTTTGTCCAGGTTTTGCTTTAAGCGGCTTTCGATTCCTTTTAAAACGAAATTCCTCCAACTTTTCATTATTCCCTCTTTCTCGCCCATAGGCCGAAGAAGGTCCCTGGAGTTGCTCTACATCTTCCCGGCCGGCAATCCAACTGTTGCGAATAGGCCGCAGTCCTTTTCGTACATCTATCTCTATAGAGGGATCGGTGTATGGACCACTGGTGTCATAGATTAAAACAGGATCGTTTTTTTCTACTGTTCCATTAAATTTATCTACGGTATCACTAAGGGAGATCTTTCGCATTGGAACTTTAACATCAGAGTGAATTTTTCCGTTTACATAAATCTTTTCGGAATTGGGAAAAGGTTCCCGGCTAATGGTTTGCTGCTTTGGAGTTTGCTCCTTTTTCATAATTACTTCTGTTTAGTGGTTATATATTTTAACTTTCGGAAAACTCTTCCGAAGTATATTTATCCTCCCTGAGTGGCCCTAATAATAAGTATGTTTTCACCTTCGGCTAATTGGTGCTGCTTCCAATTGCTCTTAGAAATAATCTGGTTATTAACGGCTACAGCAATCCCTTTTTCAGAAATAGCAAGCTTTATCAGGAGGTCCTGAAGGCTGTATGGTGATTTAAAGGTGTGGGCGGTGTTGTTTACGTTTACAGTTATCATTTGTTTAATATTTTATAGCTGTAAACTGTAGGGAGGTTCCCCAAAGAAAAAGTAAATACAAACCACGATTCCTCCAGAATGGAATCATGATAGAAAATATGTAGATAACACTTTTCCCTTCGCGGGTATTAACCGGATCAGGTTCAAAGGGTTTTATCTCAGCCAATTGCTAACAATTAGCACCCCTAAAGTTTACGTTTTCAAATGTAAAGGATTTTTTTGGGGAAATAAAAGCTTTTATTCGCTTTAGTTTATTTTGCAGTTTCAAAACCAAATATTAGTGCAAACTCATTAAATCATTTGATGTTGGACACATTTTCTCAGTATTGTAAACTAATCTTTAATAACATTTGAAATACCAGATAAAACAATCGCTTATTTACTTCCCAATACAGTATGTTGTATACACCTATTTACAAGGGATTATGAAGTATATGCGGTACGAGTGTAGTACAAATTTAAAGAATTAAAGGAAATCAAAGTCTTGAAAAAGAAAGAATAGTTTCCCTCTCTATCGTATTCTAGATTTTGGGAATTCAATATTTAAAAATCTACATAATTCTCTTAAGCGCATTCTAAATTGGAGTTTTGCTATTTGCCAAGTAACCGCATTATCCATTTTTAAAATATTATCGTGCGAATGCATCATCTTGTCTTTACTTACCTTGTAACTGCTATCAAACAATAATAATAACAAGGGATTATCAATTACCGATTCTTCAGTATCGATATCGAAGATGTTTTGATCTTCTTTATTATTGAATTGCTTGTATTTCTCCTGTAAATCCTCATACAGCTTGATAAGTGATATTTCTTCCGTAATATAATATAAATCGTAAATATCTTTTTTGGCCGGGCGACTGGAAGCACTCATTAATTTAAATAAACCAATATCCCTTACAGAAAACAAACGTAAACCTTCTATTGTTTCTACAGGATCTACAGCTTTCATATTTTGAATAAGATCTACCTTAATGGTCACTTCACCTTTCTGAATAAAAAAACGTAAAAAAGTAAACTGATCACTTAACTTCATTGGATCCATAAAGTTAATAGCCTTATTCCCAAAATGGTTTTCTACTTCTTGTTGAATTTCTTGAAAACCTTCAAATCCAATAATCTCTGTACAAAATAAATCAATGTCTATTGATTCTCGATGATTGTAACGAAAAGCTAGGTTTGTTCCTCCTGCCAAGGCAAAGGACTGTAAACTTTTTAAGCTTTGTAATTCTTTTATGGTTTGATAAAGTACCGGACTTACGGCTTTCATAGCGAGTAACGTAGAAAAGGTTTTGCGTTGTAACGTTTAGTTACCAATACGCATATCTCATTACTAATACGCTCTTTAGTATTTCTAAGAATACTAATAATTTCTTTTTTTGAATAGATTTCTTCTAATCGTTCAATATCATTCTCGAAGGTAGCTTGCGTTGTGGCAAATAAAGCCCTGGGAATGATAATAGCCTTATCTTCTTTAACCGATAATCTACTCGCATCCATATCCCAAAATAAATGCTTAGGGAACTTTTTTGCTATGTTGACTTGTTTACGCACGCTTTTAATTTGTTACAAAGATACAAAATAGTAAAGTAATGGTATTTCTCCTCGTTCATAATCTGCCACTAAATCTGATAACAAGTTTAATTCAATATAGTCAGGAGCATCCGTGTTTTCTATATTGTCTGGGTTTTGCAAAAGCTTTTCAATACGATAGAGAATGGCTTTATACTCTTTTTCTGTTTGTATCATATCAAATATTTTTTGTGTCTTGCATTCCCTTTACCATCTTATCAAAATCAGATTCTATTTTTTGGGTTTTATTAAACTTATCGTATTCTGAAAAGGCTTTATTCTCAGCTTGTTTTTTAGACCTTTTTCCCGAACCCTCCAGGACTTTATATTCATTAAATTCGAGGAATTTATTGACGCTTGCCGCCAGACCTTCCATTGTGAAGGTATTTTCTCGTTCAATCAAACCTTCTATGTAATCAAAATAACTTGTTACAGTGCGTTCAAGTTTTTTGATCTCTTTTTCTTTTAAGTAATTTTTTGCAATGACCGTATCAGACTTTAATACCCTACCTTCTGGTGCGTCTTTATAGGTCGTCAATCCCATTTTTGGTTTAGAACTGTCTGCTTTTAAGTAAATAATTTCTGCAGCTGTTTTACCGGTAATAGCATAATGAAATTTATTTTGTACTGTGGCATAAAAATTTCTAGTTACTGGCGATCTTGGATCGTAATCGATACTGCACTCTGCAAATATATCGGTAACTTGTTGATAGATTCTGCGTTCGCTGGTTCGGATAGAACGTACACGCTCCAATAACTCCCTAAAATAATCTTTACCAAAAACCGTTTTTCCTTGCTTCAAACGTTCATCGTCCAGGGTAAAACCTTTAATGATGTATTCTTTTAAAGTTTTGGTAGCCCAGATTCTAAATTGCGTACCTTGTGGGGATTTTACTCTATACCCTACTGAAATGATCACATCAAGGTTAAAAAAGTCAATTTTACGCTCAACGTTTCTAGAGCCTTCGGTTTGAACTGTTCGGAATTTCCGAACAGTTGCTTCTCGCTCTAATTCCCCCTCTTTAAAAACATTGGAAATATGTTCGCTTATAGTAGATTTTGCTTTACCAAAAAGTTCCTGCATTCCTTCCTGGGTTAACCAAACAGTTTCATCTAATACTAAAACCTGCAAGCGTACATCGCCCTGTGGGGTGTTGTATAATAGAAACTCGCTTTCTTGTGGTAAATGGTCTGCCATCGTATTAGTTATTTCAATTTATTTTACAAACTATTAACCTGCTTTTGTTTGTTTTCCTGTTAGTCCTTGATTCTGTTATTTAAGAAATTTTCATTTCTAAAAATTGTTTTAAGCTTTTTCTCAATAAATCTCTACATTCTTCAGCTGATTTTAAATCTAAAGTATTGACGTGTGCTGCTTTATTTCTATATTCTTTTTGAATTGTCTGTATTTGATTTAAAAAGTCTTCACTTGTAATTTCTTCTTGAAAATAGGTTGTGCAAAATGCTCTGAAATGTTGTAGTAACAAACTTTTTTTATAGGTACTCCCTTTTGGCTTCATTAAGTTTAAAATCCAATGCATATCACCTAAAGGATAATGTGTATTATTTCTTTTAACATATAAGGCAAATTTTGCTGCCTTTGTACCATTTTCTATGTCATAAGTTACAAGCTCTTCAATATTTACATTGGCTAAACCTTCTGAATGATATTTTTGAAATAGTTTTATTAATATCTCATTTTCTAGTGTTCGGCAATATTGTAATACAAAAGGTGAAAAATCAGGTTCTTTAAGATTCACTAATTCATCATATAAAAATTCTGCTAAGGGTAAGAATTTCTTTGATGATGGATGCAGTTCTTCCCATAAATGAAGCCAGCGTTGTGTAAGCAATTCATATTCTTCAATGGTTTCGCGCTTTTCATCTAAAACCGACTTAATGCGTCTATCTAAAGATGATAACAATAAGAAAATTTTTTCTTCATCATCTCTGTTGTTGGACTTGATTCTAGTAAAATCATCCTGTAATGTATTTAGTACTTCTAAAATAGAATCGAGCTTAGTACCTATTTTTTGTAATTCGTCTAAAATCTTTTTGTCTCTATTCTCTAGTATTTGCTTGAATCCATCTATTGAAATGGCATTACGTTTATGCTCTTCTAGCTTTGCTTTATAATACTCTACTTGCTCTTTAAGTTGTTCAAGCTCTTCTTTGTCTGCGTGTTCTATAGCATCATCACCCCAACTACTAATATCCTCAATTGGAAATATTGGGATTTTAATTCTTTTTAAACTTGAAATAGAAATTTGCGGAATTACCGCTCCTGTTTGTAAATCTTCTGTTTGAGTTTTGAATATTTCTCTCCCTTTTTCTGTATCAAAATATACTTTGAGGTAATCATTATCTATACCTCTTAAAATGACCATATTATTAGATACTACGATTGGTGGATCATTTTGCTTTACTCTATATATTTTACCTTGGTTAAAAACAGTTGAAATAAGTATATCACCTGGTTGTGCTAACGCTCTTTCTTCAGCTTTACTATCAAGCACATTTATATACCTTGACTTTTCACTCACAAGAACGGTATTATCTTTTACATCAATTGGTCTAATTAACAGATAATTACCTTGAGCTTTTTTTCTATCCTGCTTTATGTATGCCCCTCTTATAATTTCAGCAAGGTCTTCTAAGTTTTTAGTTTCAAATTCATCAATAAAATCGTATTTGCTTGAATTAAGGCTTAAATAATATTCAGGGTTAAGGCGGTTTTCAAGATCTTTTTTTGGTAATGTTAATGACAAATGATCTGTAATAGTATTTTTGACATCTTTCATTTTATCTATTACCCCAAAGTGTATATTCTCTGTTTGTTTTTTTGTAAGATGCACTACATACCGTTTGACACTTGAATATGTAGGATTAGCAACAGGTAAGGCTACTATGGCATTTATGTTTGGCATAATACTATCCCTAGCATTTGCCGATAAAGTTGTGGTAAGGAATGCATTGCTAGAAAAGAGGAAGGCTTCTCCTTTTTCATTCAGTAACTCTAGTGTTTTTTGTGTAAACGCTTCTTCCGAAGACATTTTTTTACCTTGATAATTTAACCGTAATCCCAAAGGTATGTTCGCTACAATAAGGTCGTATGTACTATAACCTGTATATGTTAAAGCATCTGAACTGTTAATTTCTGCATCAGGAATGAGTAATTGCGTTATTTTGGCAATATTAGTATTAATTTCTATACCTGTAAGTTTGGCTTCATCAAATTTATTATGAAGAAAATACAAGATATTACCTAAGCCGCAGCAAGGATCTAATATTGTTATAGGTGTTTTAGATACAGAATTTGTAATTAAAGAAGAGAATTGATTAGGTGTATAATGCTTATACAGTTGCCTATTTTCTTTGATATTTTCAAAGAAGGTTTCTCTATAATCTTCATTGTTAGATTTTGCTAGTTCCTTTAGTACTTCAGCGTACTGTTCTAAACCTGTTGTAAAATCTCTACTTTGAAAATAACTCATTCTATTTTTTAATTTTTATCTTACTTCAAACGTGAAATAAATTCACTAGATACTTTTGCTTACAAATACGTTTTAATTACTTCTTCTTTACGAACCGCAATAGTTTCTAAAACTTTTTTTGCTTTTTGGATTTTAGCTTCGTGTTTTTCTACTTGAGCGACGAGTTTGTTTTGAATTGTTAATGAAGGTGTTGGTATCATTAAGTTTTTGTAATAAGAATCGGGAACTCTTCTATGACCACTTGATCCAGTCATATTTTTTTCTGCATCATTACGAATGCTTTCTCTATTTAAGAAAACAAACAAGTATTTATTATTTAACTCTTTTTCATTTACTCTAAAAACGTGATATTCAGAACTTCCAAATCCAATTGAATTAGTTAAATTGGTTGCTAAAGCGCACTTACCATTCTCCATACAAGGTGTTATTTTAGCTATAATAATGTCTTCTTCAGCAAAGTATCGATAACTTCCTTTCTTTACATCTTTTAGTAGTCTATCTTCTTTTTTTGCAATGAATCCCTCTTCACTAAGTGATGCCATTTCAACAAATGAAACCATTGTATTAATATCTAAATCGGCTATTTCTCTCTTGGATGGGTTAACCTCAACAACTGCATCGAGTTTTTGGGTGTCATATCCATTATTTGTAAAATCATTAATTGATTTTTCTATTGCTTTTAATTCTTCACCAATAGATTTTTCTGCTTTCTCCGCTTCTTTATCAATTTTTAGACACTCCTCTACTATTTTCTGTTGAATGTCTTTAGGTGGTAAAGGGATTTTTATATTCTTCAAATTAGAAGAATTTAATCCTCCTTGAGCTGCCCCTGTAACATTATTTAATAGTAGTTCTTGACCTAATGAAGAGAAAAGAAAATTAAACAAGTATAACTGCTTAACCATTTCATTACAACGCAATAAAAAAATATGCTCATTAATCATAGCTGGTTCATTTGATAATTCATTTCTTACCAAAGCAACTTTCCCAGTCAATGCACCGTCTTTACATATTAATATATCATTCTTTTGCAGCACTCCTTTGGATGCTGATTCAAAAAATTCTTTTGAAACATACTTAGGGTCTGAAAGATTTAATGAGCCATTCGTGTGATGTAAATGTTCGCCACCTAGACTTAGTACTCCCGATTTAATATTACCCACACCACCTTTAGGTCTACTACCACTTTCAATAATATCCGTGTAATCATTCATTGATTGAAAATCCCATTGAGTATCAATTTGAATTGTTTTTTTAGGTGAGAGTGATAGAGTTTTAGAAAAATCAGTTCTATCAAAATCTAACATATCCGCTAATTTAGCTTTAGATAAAAACGGTTGTAGGTTTTCAGGAATAGTGATGGTGTTGCCTTCAAAATTTTGGCTAATCCAATAGTTTATTTTTTCTTCATTATTTACTGCTTGAGGATCGTATAATGGCGTATTGATTTGCTGAAAGTTTAGCAAGTTGGTTAATACACGCTTATCCTCACTTTCTAATGCTTCTAAACCTTCATCTTCATCATCGTCTGGTAAGTCTTCTACTGTGGCATTACCTAAGTATTTAATCCCTTCGTTTCCTTTTGCGCTGCTCCACTCGTAGCCTAAAAATTCTTTCATCTCGCTACTTTTTGATGGGCTTTTTAGAATGAGTACCTCTTGAGGGTTTTGACTTGCTAATACAAAATAGTATAGTTTGTCCTTTTCATTACGCACCAAGAAGTTGGTAAATCTTTTATCTAGCTCTGTTTTTTTATCGTCTACTGATAATTGTTTGTAGGCTTGACTTTTTTTGTAGTTTTTAATGGTACTCCATTTATCAAACTCTTTTTTATACTGTACGAATATTTCGTGTTCTAACAGTTTTTTACTTGGTTCTGCTTTTAATAAGGTTAAATACTCTTTAAAGTCAATTTCTAGGTGGCTACAGTATTGCTTGATGTATTTTTCATCTTCAAATACCTTATCTTTTTTACGCTTGTTACTGAACCAATCGTTTACTCTAATTTCGTAGTGTTTAGCAGGTGCAGGATCTTCTTCTTTACGACGTATAAATAAGGTTACCGTATTGGTACCTGTTTTACCAAATATACCACTACCAAACTCTGCTATGGCTACAATATCAAAGTACTTTAGCAGGATTTCTCTAGTTGCTACATAGATATTTTTATTTGTAGATGTGCTTTTTACTTTCCCTTTGCTTAAAATAGAAGAAGGCACAATAATAGCAGCTACACCACCAGGTTTAAGCACCTGTTTAGCACGTTCTATAAAAAAGGTTTCAATACTATTGTTGTTTGGGAAGCTTTTTTCATCGACTGTATTAATAAGCTCATAACGCTTTCTATCTTTTGCAGGTAAGGTTTCTAAATAGCCTTTTACACTATAAGGTGGATTAGCTACCAATACACTATAGGTTTTGTCTTTAACTTTTGGGATTTCTGAAAGAGCATCTGCATAAATGATTTCGATATCATCTTGCCCATACATAAACGATGATACTTTTGCCACTTTAGATAAGCGGTATTCTTTTTCTATACCAGTGATTGCCGCATAGTACTGTTCTATTTCTGCTTCCTTATTTTCCTTTACTATAGGTTTTATCTGTTTGGCATATTCATTTAAAAAATGACCAGCACCACAGGCATAATCAATTACTTTAGGGATTTCTTCACTCTGGGTTACGATTTGTTTTAAGGGTAGCGCCTTAAGAATGAATTTTACAATAGGCATAGGTGTAAAAAACTGTCCTTCGCTTTGTTTAACACCTTGATCTAAAAAGCCTTCGAACATATCCCCTAAAAACTGATTGCCTTCATCATCTTTATCTTCTGTTTGCTTTAGTCTTAAGTCTTGAAGCATTTGTACCATTTTAAGTAATACCGTAGCATTTTGATAAAACAGCTTTTCGTTATGTACATCTACAAATGCAAAATCGTTATTGGTAAAGAATTTTAGCTGTCTAAAGTATTTTTTAATGGTTTCGCGAGTTGCATCTGGATCGTTTTTGAAAAAACGGAACGCATTTTCAATAGCGTCATTATCTATATATGTTACTTCTTCACCAAGAAAACGTTTCATCCCTTCTTGATAGAGTTTTTGAAGTCTATCTTGCAAATCAAAATAGCTATCGTAAGCGATTCCTTTCCAATAGAATTTGAGTTCGTTAGGATTGTTAGTTTCATCAACTATTTTACAAAGGAATAGGTTAACTAACTTATCAAATGCATTTTCGCGACCTGAAACATTATGTTGTCTTAATATGGTTGCAAACTGATGATATTTACCTTGTATATCCTTACCTGAAATTTTATCAAGATCGCTCAAACTATATTTAGATTTACCAATTAAATAAGGTTCGTTATCCTCAAAAACACCTCTGGTTTCATAGTGTTGATCGTAGGTTTGAGTCCAGGCTTCATAAATATCTTCTTTATCTAGTAATTTTGCAGAAGCAAACGAAAGCGGTTCTTGGTCTGCTAGTTCTTCAAGAAGTTTTTCGTTGTCTTTTAATGTTATTAAATAATACTCTGCTTTTACCTTATCATCTACAAAATCAGATGCATATAATGTTACAAACTGGGTACTACCTGCCTGTTTTGCGTAGGATAGAATCTGCCCTCCGTTGATTTTAGTTTTATCCCATTCTTTTTTAAACTCTGTACCAGCCGTTTTACATTCAATAATCATTAATGATTTACCTGAGTTGTCTTTTACCATAATATCTGCTCTACCGCCACTAGCCCCGTGACCTACAGTCCATTTAGGTTCTAGTTCAATATGTTCTGGGTTATACCCTTGTTCAAAGAGACGATGTACACATTCAAAAACAACAAAGTTTTCTTTCTGTGTAAAAGATGTTGTAAAATCACCTGCGATCGTAAACCCTTTATCTAAAGGATAAACGAGTTTTTCATTTTTGAAGTCTACTTTTAAAGAGCAGCTAAGATTTGGGAAGTTTTTTGAATATATATGTTTGGATTTTTTAAATCCTAAAGCTTCAAGTGCTTGTTTGAAATTATCCTTAGTTATCATTCTTGTTATTAGTTTTCAAATAGATGATCTTTTCTTCTGCTACTTTTAATATTTCGGTTGGATTTTCCTGTTCGTATAGCATTTGAACGATTTGATCAGCGATCCACTGTTTTGTTAGTTCTTTTTCGTCTATATTGAAAGCTTTCGCGAAAGCGGAAACTTGTTCTTTATGAGCATTACGGTGTCCACGCTCTATTTTACTTAATAGTGCGGTGTCCATATTTGTCTTTGCAGCAACTTCTCGCAACAACCAATTACGCTGTCCCCTTAAATTTCTTAAATACTCACCGAAACGCATTTTTCTTTTTTTGACTTGTCAATATATGTCAAATATAAAACAAAAGTGAAACAAATGCCATCTAAAAGAAACTAAATTTAATACGCCATAATTCTTAAAACAAAAAAAACCGCCAAAAAGCGGTTTATAAATTTTATTATTTTAGACATAATTATTCATCACTAACATCCGCAAAATATTCCCATTGAAAGCTTTCGGTAGCGGTACTTTCATTATCTATAGAGAGGTTCTTAGTATCAATGAGTTCACCATCTTTATAAAATTTAAAAACAACATCAAGTGATATCCCTTCTTCTATATTATCAGGTGCTACGTTGTAGGTAACCCAGATACCTGGTGAAGCTTGCTTAGTTGTATAAGATGGAGTACCTGGAAATACACCTTCGTTTACCCTCTGGTGTTGTTTCAGAACCTTTATAATATTCTATAATTAAACTTATCTTACCACTCTTTAATTTTCTTTGTTTTAGTGATATCTTCATAATGTAGTACGTTTGTACTACATCTTAAAATAATGCAGTACACATGTAGCAACAAAGAAAATAAAAGAAAAACAAAAATT
Source organism: Salegentibacter sp. BLCTC (assembly GCF_015143665.1). Lineage (NCBI taxonomy): Bacteria > Pseudomonadati > Bacteroidota > Flavobacteriia > Flavobacteriales > Flavobacteriaceae > Salegentibacter > Salegentibacter sp. BLCTC. The sequence goes on from NZ_WYEW01000009.1 coordinate 73,668, forward strand.
ATGTAATAACCTGTTTTTCAAGCAAAAGAAACCAAAGTAAACGTGAGGAAACTTAATTTATTTCCCAATACAGAAATTGGAAAATATATTCCCCAATAATTCATCATTGGTGACCTGACCGGTGATTTCTCCAAAATATTCTAAAGCTTCGCGAATATCTATCGCTAACAAATCGCCAGAAAGTCCCGTGTTTAGACCTTCTTCTACTTTGTTGATTTCTTCTAAAGCTTTTAAAAGTGCATTGTAATGACGACTATTGGTTACAATGGTATTATTATTTCTCAAAGCACCTGTGTTTACAAACTCAAGTAATTTTTCCTTTAGCTCCTCTACTCCAACTCCGGTTTTAGCCGATAATAACTGTAAACTGGTTCCGGAAATAGTGCCCAGGCTTTCTTTTAACCGGAACAAAGCATCTTCAGAAAGCTGGTCTATTTTGTTAGGAACAATGATTAAAGGTTTCTGAGGAAATTGATTTTTTATTTTTTCTATTTCAACAATTAATTTCGATAAACTAATGTTATCCTGAGAAGATTTTTCCTGAGAAATTTCTTCTAATCTGGACGTATCAAACAAATACATAACTACCTGCGCCTGCCCAATTTTTTCAAAAGTTCGCTTAATACCAATACTCTCTACAATATCTTCAGTTTCGCGTATTCCGGCAGTATCAATAAACCTAAATCCCACACCGCCAATACTCATTTCGTCTTCAATAGAATCTCTTGTGGTCCCGGCTACTTCAGAAACGATAGCTCGTTCTTCATTTAAGAGGGAATTTAATAATGTAGATTTTCCAACATTTGGTTCGCCAACAATCGCTACAGGAATTCCATTTTTAAGTACATTCCCGGTGGCAAAAGAATCTATTAAACGTTTTAAAACCTGTTGAATTCTGGCAACCAATTCTTTAAACTGATCTCTATTTGCAAACTCTACATCTTCTTCTGAGAAGTCTAATTCTAACTCGATTAAAGAAGCAAAATCCAGTAATTCCTGCCGTAACCTATGAATTTCATTCGAAAATCCGCCTCGCATTTGTTGCATGGCCATTTGGTGAGAAGCCTGGTTTTCAGAAGAAATTAAATCGGCTACCGCTTCAGCCTGGCTTAAATCCATTTTTCCGTTTAAAAAAGCACGCATGGTAAATTCACCGGCTTCGGCCGATCTACATCCTTTTCTTATCATTAACTGAATAATTTCCTGCTGAATATAAGGACTTCCATGACAGGAAATCTCTACAGTTTCTTCCCCTGTATAAGATTTAGGGGCTCGAAATACCGAAATCAGCACTTCATCCAGGGTACGATCCTCATCCATCAAATTTCCCAAATGTAAGGTATGACTGGCCTGATCACTTAGCTTTTTTTTACTCTTAGCCCTAAAAAGTGGAGAAACAATGTTCAATGCTTTGGGGCCGGAAACCCTAATAATAGCAATAGCCCCGGCACCTGAAGGTGTGGCAAGGGCTACAATGGTATCGTTTAATTTCATACTGCAAAGATAAAAAATCAGTTTGCAGTATGCAGGTTTTAGTCAGCAGTTGTCTAAAATAAACTACCTCGGGGTATTACAGCCTTTGGCGGTGCCAATAAAATCGTAACATAAAATCAAAATTCTTCAAAAAGAGGGGGAGGAAAATTGAATCGTTTAAAAATGTAACAAAGTACTTAAGAACTCGTCTATTAATAAAAGGTACATTATAATCAATCTAAAACCTATTCCAGGTTAGAAGAAAATAGGATATCTTTACTGTAAAATATTTTTATTGAATTAATACGTTATGAATCAAAATACAGCCTCATCCACTATTGAGGGAAGCCGAGAGAACGCTATGAGAGAAGACAACCAAATGCTTGTTATTACCCATTTAAGTCAGTTACTGGACCTTATTACAGGAATTGGTGGTTTTATTGTTCCCTTAATTTTATGGCTTACACAAAAAGACAAAGTTGCCGGAATGGATTTTCACGGAAAAATGATTCTTAACTTTCAAATAAGTATGTTTATATACAGCCTAATATGTATTCCGCTAATCTTTTTGTTCGGGCTTGGCATTATTGGGCTTATTGGCATTGCCCTTATCATGCTTATCCTCCCTATTTTAAATGCCATAAAAGTGGGGAATGGAGAAACTCCCAATTATCCTTTAAGCATTCAAATAATAAAGTAGAAGATTCGTTATTTAAAATCTTCATCATAAATAATTTCGAAAACCAGAAAGGCAGCCCATTTGGCTGCCTTTTTACTATATTTTTATTGCACACATTTAAGGTAAAAAACCTTACAGGTTTCAAAGTTCGCAAGAAGCTCTATTCGGTAGACTACCTCGGGGCAGTTTACCTTCTAAAATACCAATAAAAAAGCAGCCAATTGGCTGCTTTCTAATAAATAATCAATAGTATATATTCAATACTAATTATTAAGCATTACCGGCATCACCAGCATTGTAATTTTTTCTCCCGGATCTAAACCATCTACAGGCGTTAGAATTCCCGCGCGATTTGGCAAACTCATTTCCAGTTGTACTTCATCAGAAGTTAAATTGTTCAACATTTCGGTAAGGAAACGAGAGTTGAAGCCAATTTGCATATCGTCTCCCTGGTAAGAACAGGTTAAACGCTCTTCTGCCTTGTTGCTGTAATCTACATCTTCAGCAGAAATATTTAATTCGGCACCGGCAATTTTTAATCTTACCTGGTGTGTGGTTTTATTAGAGAAAATAGAAACCCTTCTCACCGAACTCAAAAACTGGTTGCGCTCTATGCTTAGTTTATTCGGGTTTTCTTTTGGAATTACCGCTTCGTAATTTGGATATTTCCCGTCTATTAAACGGCAAACCAGTTGCGTATCATCAAAAGTGAATTTCGCATTGGCATCGTTATATTCTATTAGAACTTCACTTTCACTACCGGCCAAAATTCCTTTTAAAAGATTTAGCGGTTTTTTAGGCATTATAAATTCTGAAGTCTGCGAAGCAGTAACATCTTCGCGTTGATATTTCACCAATTTATGTGCATCGGTAGCTACAAAAGTTAAGCCTTCTCCCGTAAACTGAAAGAAAACCCCACTCATTACCGGACGAAGATCGTCGTTACCTGAAGCAAAAATAGTTTTACTAATAGCGGTTGCTAAAATATCTCCTTCTAATACAGTACTGCTTGGGTCTTCCAATTCCACAGGGTTAGGAAACTCCTCGCCATCGGCATAAGCAAGTGCGTATTTCCCGTGGTTAGAGCTTAACTCAATGGTATTATTATCTTCGGCTACAAAGGTTAATGGCTGTTCCGGGAAGGTTTTTAGCGTGTCTAAAAGCAATTTAGCCGGAACCGCTATTTTTCCTTCGGAATCTGATTCTACCTTAAGTTTTGCAGACATGGTAGTTTCAAGATCTGAAGCAGAAACCGTAAGCTCATCTTGCTTAAGATCGAATAAAAAATTGTCTAAAATTGGAAGGGTGTTGGTGTTGTTTATAACCCCACCCAATATCTGAAGCTGTTTCAGCAAATAACTGCTGGATACAATAAATTTCATCGGCTTTGTGATTAATTAGAAATCAATACAAATATATTTTAATTGATTAAAAGTTAAGCTTGCCACGGGGAGTTTTTATTAACATCAAAAACTACAAAATATTCCACAAAACATTAGAATACAAATACTTAAAACAAATAATAGGTTTAAAATTGTTAATATGTCGATTTCATTTCTATAAATGTAAAGTACAGGAATGCTATTTCAGATATTTCTTTTTTCGGAAGTAATTAAAGCCAAAGGCGAATAACCCCAAAACAATTAAGGGAAGAACAATATTGATTACCTGCCATTTTTCGCGTTCTGCTAAAGTTTTTTGATCGTCCAGAAAGGCAATACTTATTTCTTTACTTCGTATATCTATAAGCCCATTATCATCAAGCATATAATTAACGGCATTCAGCAAAAATTCTTTATTACCATATGTATTTCCTGTATAAGGCTCAAAGCCAAGTTCCAGGGGTTTACCACGTTGAACCTGATTTTTAATTACATCTCCGTCTGCTATTACCAGCATTTTTGTGTCTTTACTTTCTTGCAAAGGATTTTCAATTTCAAAAGGTTTAATCCTGTTTTTATAAACCGAAGTAAAATTACCTTCCAGCAAAACTGCCAATGGTTGCTCACCATCTTTATAGGCAGCTAGATTAGGCTCCCTACTCACCATATCAAGACTAATTTCACGGGGTGTACCTTCAACCTTGGTTTGGGGGGAACTGCTTAGCAAAACTGTTTTTTCAAGAGTATTTTGAAGCGTATCAATTTGATTGGCGTATTCAAATTTAACCGCTTCAATATTATTGATAATTGGGTGGTTGTTTGGCGAAGTGGTTAACGGACTGTAAAACCATGGGTACGGATTAAACCGGGTATTGTTTCCCTGCCCCGAAGCCAAAATAATTGGTGCCGAATAAATATCGTTGATCAAAACAGGGTTTATCCTAATTCCGTAAGAAAAGAAAAAATCGCCTAAATTAAGTTCGCGCGGTAAGGCAAATGCCCTACCCGAAGGATTTAACAAGCTATCGGTTTCCATAGCAACGGCTTCAGTTAACCAAAGGGACTTCCCTCCCTGCATCATATACTGATCTAACACATATTTTTCTTTCTCGGTAAAAGCCTGGGTAGGCTTTGCTTCAATAATTAAATCGAACTCGCTTAATTGTTGCAATGTCTTTTGAGGGTTTATCGCCACCGAATCTAAAGTAAACGGCGCCATAAAATAATAATCCTGTAAGGTTTTTATAAAACTGGTAATTTGTGCATCGCGCAGTTCTCCATTACCTCGCATTACCGCTATTTTCTTTTTACGCGGATATACCAATTTGTTAAGCGCATTAGCGAAGGCATATTCCAGTTGTTGTACCGAGCTGGATACACGCTCTTCCTCTGTAGCACCCAGTTTATTTTTTAATAATGGAATTTGCACTTTTTGATCTCCCATCCTGGCCACCGCCCAGGGAAAAACCAGAGCTTCAGAGCTTTTACCATTTTCCTGAACGCTCACTCTTGCCGGCGCCATTCCCTGCTGGTAAAATTTCTGGGCAACAGCTTTGGCATCGTTGCTTTCTTCTAAAGGATTGGTAAAAGTGAATTTAATATTTGAATTGTAAGCCGAAAACTCTTCCAGCATTTGCCTGGTTTCATTTCGAAGTCGCCTAAATTCTGAGGGGAAATTCCCTTCCAGGAAAACTTCTATAACAACAGGAGAATCGGCATCTGAAACAATTTCCATCGCTGCCGGAGAAAGTGTGTATCGCTGGTCTTGAGTTAAATCTATACGTTCAAAAAAGTTGGCAGCAATAAAATTTATGGCCACAATGCCAATAAGCCACAGAAATAAGGTTTTATAAATAGTATAGTTTTTCACAGCCTAAGATTTATTCTGAATTGCAATTAATCTTAAATGCGTAAGTTTTAAAAAGAAAACTATAAAACTTAAAAAATAGATCACGTCCCTGGTGTCTATTACTCCCCTACTTATACTTTGGTAGTGAAAACTTATACCCAGATATTCTGCGCCATAGCTGGTACTACCAAAAAGATCTAAGTTACCCAGCCCTTCAAAGGCAAAATAACTTAGAAAGCATAAAAAAACCGAGATAATAAATGCAATGATCTGGTTTTGGGAAAGCGAAGAAGCAAAAATCCCAATGGCGGTATAACAGCCGCCAAGAAAAATTAACCCCAGATAAGAACCAAGCGTGGCCCCAAAGTCAAAATTCCCTACTGGTTTCCCTAATTGATGAATGGTAATTACATATAAAATACTGGGTAAAATTGCTAAAATAACTAATGTTAAAGCCCCAAGATATTTCCCTAATATAAGCTGCGTAAAACCAATGGGCCGGGTTAGAAGCAGCTCCATAGTACCCTGGCGTTTTTCTTCAGAAAAGCTTTTCATGCTTATGGCCGGGATAAGAAAAATAAAGATCCAGGGGGCAAGGTCAAAAAAAGGTTTTACATCGGCAAAGCCATTATCCAGAATATTATAATCGCCCGTAAAAACAAATAAGAACAAACCACATACTACTAAAAAGATCCCTATTACCAGGTAACCTGTGGGAGATGAAAAAAAAGAATTTATTTCCTTATGTAGTATGGCCAGCATTATCAGTTATCGGTTGTCGGTTGTCGGTTATGGGTTATTTTGCTTTTTGGATGTCCCAGTAAAATGCCTCGGGGCAGACTCACAAGGCATTAGCTAGATTTTTGTTTTACTTTTTTCTAAATACTTATTACTCACTACTCATCACCACCGTACTCCAGGCCACCGGTTTTGCATTAAAAAGCACTTTAGTTTTTGCCCAAACGCCTTTAAATAATTCTGAATTTCGGTAATGTTCTAAAGAAGGCTCATCTACCCAATAACTATACGTAAAAAAGATATTTGTATTGTGTTTATCTTGTAATAGTTCTAATTTCTTACAGCCTTCAAATGCTCTTATTTTAGACTTATTCTCTTCAAAATTAGTCAGAAATTCCTGTAATTTTGAAGGATCGAACTCCATCTTCACTATTCTGTGTATCATTTCTCTTCAAAATTAATGGTTACCGTATCCCGGTGTTGCAACCCAAAAAGTGTAGATGCACTACCTACCGTAGAGGGATTACTTTTATAAATAGCCAATTCTATATAACCGGCCGAATTAAAGAGTGCAAGTTTTTTACCATCTTCTTCTCCCCTTTTTTCCTTTTCAACTTCAAAGTTTATCCAGTCTGAATAGGTTTCATATATTTTTGGAAAGGTAACCATTCTTGCACTTATTAGGTAGTTTCTTCCTTTTCCAACGCTTTCAAAAAGCTTACGATTAATATTGGTTACCACGTTTCCATAGTTATCAATATATAAAACGTGACCAACAATTTGGTTTCTTTCTGAATTTATAATGGGTTCAAACTGCTTTAAATATTTTATATCATTAATATTCTTGCCAATTACTTCCAGCGTCCCACCACGGGCCAAATGGCAGGCCACTCTCACAAAGACATCTAAAACCGGGAAATTTGTTTGAATAGCCCCATGAATGTTGATTTCAACAATTTTTGCCGGCTTAATTTCTGATGCCAATAAAGATAAAATTCCATTATTGGCACAAATGAAATAATGATCGTCCAACAATACCGCCAAATGCTTATTCTCTGGAGTAAATTCTGAGTCTATCCCAATAATATGAATACTACCTTTTGGAAAACTATTGTAGGCATTTTTAATAATATAGGCAGCCTCGCTAATATGAAATGGCGAAACCGAATGTGAAATATCAACAATCCTCACATCGGGCAACTCATTATAAATAGCTCCTTTAACCGCGCCCACAAAGTAATCTTTCTCTCCAAAATCGGTAGTTAAAGTAATAATTGCCATAGGTAATTGTTAATATTTTTTTAGCTTGTAAGCGCTTATTTTATGTAAGTTTGTATAGTAAGCAAAGATAATTTTAATTAAATTTTCATTCAAAGAATCAATGAGAATAAACTTAAAATTAGGCAGTCAAAATTAGCATTAAAACTTAGTAGCAACAAATAAAGAGGCAGTATAAATAAAAATGTTTTGAACATCTCTTTTCAACTAAAACCATAAGCTTTTGAACGAAATTGTCATTGAACTTTCAGAGATTAACCCCCGCGAATTTTTTGGGCAGGGAAATGAGCATATAGAACTTTTAAAAAAGTATTTCCCAAAATTAAAAATTGTAGCAAGGGGAAATAGAATTAAAGTTTTTGGGGACGAAGAAATGCTGGAAGAATTTGATGAACGCATTACGATGCTTATGGATCATTTTGCAAAGTATAATAAACTTGATGAGAATGTAATTGAAAGAGTGCTTACCAGTGAGAAAAGTTCAGATTATCAAACTTCAGAAGAAAGTGGTGAAGTTTTGGTTCATGGAGTTGGCGGCCGATTGGTAAAAGCGCAAACTGCCAACCAGAGAAAGTTGGTAGAACTAATGCGTAAAAACGATATGGTCTTTGCCATTGGCCCGGCCGGTACCGGGAAAACCTACACCGGGGTGGCACTTGCCGTGAAAGCTTTAAAAGAAAAACAGGTAAAAAGAATTATCCTAACCCGTCCCGCCGTAGAGGCCGGTGAGAACCTGGGTTTTCTTCCCGGAGATCTTAAAGAAAAATTAGATCCGTATATGCAGCCCTTATACGATGCCCTTCGGGATATGATTCCGCATGAAAAACTGGATTCATTTATAGAAAAAGGCATCATTCAAATTGCACCACTCGCCTTTATGCGTGGCCGCACCCTGGATAATGCTTTTGTTATTTTAGATGAAGCCCAAAATACCACCCACGCGCAAATGAAAATGTTCCTTACCCGTATGGGGAAAAGCGCCAAGTTTATGATTACCGGAGACCCGGGACAAATAGATTTGCCACGCAGGGTAATTTCAGGTCTAAAAGAAGCTCTTCTTGTACTTAAAGAAGTTAAAGGAGTAGGAATGATCTACCTGGACGATAAAGATGTAATTCGCCATAAACTGGTTAAAAAAATCATCTCTGCTTACAAAGAAATTGAACATACCGATTAAAGTAATGCTTCAATTTATATTTAATTCAATTCCAAAAATTCAGAATAAATTCTAATGAATAACACCATTATAAAAACCGATTTTAATTTTCCGGGGCAAACCGATGTTTACAAAGGTAAAGTAAGGGATGTTTACAGCTTAAAAGATAACAAGCTCGTAATTGTAGCTACAGATAGGCTTTCGGCTTTTGATGTAGTAATGCCAAAGGGCATCCCATACAAAGGCCAAATCCTTAACCAAATTGCCACAAAAATGATGCAGGCAACACAAGACCTTGTACCTAATTGGCTGGAAGCAACCCCAGACCCTAACGTGGCTATTGGGCAGGCTTGTGAACCTTTTAAAGTTGAGATGGTTATTCGCGGCTACCTGGCCGGCCATGCTGCCAGAGAGTATAAAGCAGGAAAACGTATGCTTTGCGGGGTAGAAATGCCTAACGGAATGAAAGAAAACGATAAATTCCCCGAGCCAATAATTACGCCCGCCACCAAAGCCGAACAGGGCGATCACGATGAAGATATTTCGAAAGAAGAAATTTTAAAACAGGGAATTGTTTCTCCCGAAGATTATAAAATTTTAGAAGAATACACCTTAAACCTTTTTAAACGTGGAAGCGAAATCGCTGCCAAAAGAGGATTGATATTGGTGGACACCAAATATGAATTCGGAAAAAATGCTGAGGGAAAAATTGTACTAATAGATGAAATTCATACCCCGGATTCTTCCCGTTATTTTTATGCCGATGGCTATAAAGAACGCCAGGATAAAAATGAACCACAAAAACAATTATCTAAAGAATTTGTGAGACAATGGCTTATAGAAAATAACTTCCAGGGAAAGGAAGGCCAGGTTCTTCCGGAGATGAGCGATGAGTATATCGAGTCTGTTTCTGAACGTTATATAGAGCTCTATGAAAAAATTACCGGGGAAGCTTTTGTAAAAAGCGACATCAGTAATATTGAAACGCGTATTAAAGATAATGTCCTGGAGTATTTGAAGTAAACTATCTCGGGGCAAGCCCACGAGGCATTCGTTGAAAACAAATTTTTAATTTCGAGGCAAGCCTCGGGGCATTACACCCTTTGGCGGTGCCAATAAAGGTTTTTGGTTTTTTACGTCACCCCGAATTTATTTCGGGGCTTACATTAAAAGGAAGTTCTTAAACTTTTTATTCATATTAGATGCTGAAATAAATCAGCATGACGTAATTCCAGTCATCCTGTCCCGAAAGCTTTCTGAAAAGCATGAGGTGGTATTTGTCAACCTGAACTTATTTCAGGTTCTAACATCCTGGTCACCTATTAAAAATCGAGACAGGTTCTAATGTAGATTCTGAGTAAACACGTTACTTATCTCAAATTCAATTATAATCTTTTCAAAATTTTAGCTGTTAGACTGAATTAATGGTTTAATGTTATTGAATTCTTTTTCCTTGAGAGATTTTTCTCCTTCTAAATCATAATCATCCTGTAAGCCTAACCAGAACTTAGCAGTTGTTCCAAAATATTTGGAAAGTCGAAGAGCTGTATCTGCAGTCACCCTTCTTTTCTTTTTTATAATTTCACTAATTCTTGTCTGTGGAATAAATGTCTCCTTAGATAGTCGGTAAGCACTTATTTCCATCGGATCTAAAAACTCTTCTTTTAAAATTTCTCCGGGATGTATATTAGCTAGCTTTTTCATATTTCTTCTATTTAATCCTAATGGTAATCAACAATTTGAATTTCAATTGCATTGTCATTTTTCCATTTAAAAATAACTCTCCATTGCTTATTAATTCTAATACTGTAAAAACCCTCTAGATTTCCCATCAACTTTTCTAAATGGTTAGCTGGCGGAATTCTTAAGTCGTTTATATTTTGAGCATTATTAATCATTCTTAATTTTCTTCGGGCTACATTTTGAATATTGGCAGGCAGTTTTCTTGACTGAGTTCCAATCCAAATTTTTTCGGCTTCTTTGTCGGCAAATGATTTGATCACAAGCAATTCCGATTTACGTTACTAACGCCAAAGATAAGTAAAATTAAAATATGAAACAGCCCAAAAATTATGCGACATAATTTTGGGCTGTTTCACGGAATGTAAATAGAATAGACTGAAGCAAACTAGAAAGCTATAGCTTTAGGGACCGGCCTACCGAAAATTAATCGTGAAATTTGAAGTGAGATGTCGTCTAAATTTTATGCTGTTTGAGCGAAACGCCTTTTCTAACATTTCTTATTATTTCCGCGAGTTCAGAAAATTTAGACATCGAACAAAAAATTTAGATTCATTTTAGTAAGCCAAGATTTTTTAATATTGATTCTAAGAAAACTGATACCCCACCAATCTGGGATCGGTTAAGGTGTCCTGTCGTTGCAGCCATTTTATGCTGATAGAAATATAGTCAAGGTCGTTATTTACCCTGCCGTAGCATTTATAAATTCCTTTGCTTCGCAATGGATATTTTTCTGCAGTAGCCGGAAATTGAACCGTATCAAAAACATTGCCCTCTATATCAAAAAAAGTCCCGAAATACATATATTTCCCGTTAGAAGTCCCGGTTTTTTTAGCAGTGATTAGCGCACCATAAATCAATATTTCTTTACCTACACAATACTTTAAATCTTTTGCCCTTACCGATTTCTCGATAGGGTTTTTAAGCAATTTAAAATGAGAACAAAGCGGAAAACCCAATAATTCCATCTGGTCAAAAGCTTCTATTAATGTTGAATATTCAAACTTCGGAAGCTCAAAATCCCGATGGGAAATATTAAATAACTTTTCTTGTTTAGTTACCGGTTTAGAAGCATTCAACTTAAAATGAGCTTTCCACAGTAAATGATGCTTATCTGTTTTTGTAAACCTAAATGCATCTATTTTTAACAAAATACTAAGCTGTTCTATAGAAATAGAAACCCGGTCTATAAAATCATCAAACGATTTAAAAACACCAAAAAACTGACGATTCTCCAGGATTTGCTGTACGGTTTTAGTCTCCAACTCTTTGATATAGCCTAATCCTAAATAAATATCTTTTCCAAAAATACTGTTGGGGTGATCACTCTTATTAATACAGGGCGGGTGCACTCTCCCACCGCATTTTCTAATTTCCTGGATATAAGTTTCTACATCATAAAATCCGCCGCCATTATTAAGTGCAGCTACCATAAATTCTAGCGGAAAATACTTTTTTAAATATAAACACTGGTAACTTTCTACCGCATAAGAAGCCGAATGTCCCTTGGGAAATGCATACCCTGCAAAAGAGGAAATTTGTTCCCAAACCTCATCAATAATTTTTTTATCATAGCCTTTTTGCTTGCAGTTATCCCTAAATTTTGCTTCTATTCGTTGCATCTGGCCTTTAGAAGTTTTCTTCCCGCTCATTCCCCGGCGCAAAACATCGGCATCTTCAAAACTAAGTCCGGCGAATTTATGCGCTACTTTCATCACATCTTCCTGGTAGACCATAATTCCATAAGTATCTTCCATAATTTCCAACATTACGGGGTGTCCCTGTTTTCTACGTTTAGGATCGCGATGCCGTTTTATATATTCTTCTTTCATACCACCACTGGAAATCCCGGGCCTGATAATAGAACTGGCAGCCACCAGATTCAGATAATTGTCGGTTTGCAGTTTGGTAAGTAAGCCACGCATTGCAGGGGATTCAACATAAAAAACCCCCATACAATCCCCGGTTTTTAATAGTCTATTAATTTCAGGATCTTCTTTAAAAACATCAACATTCTCAATATCCTCAATTTCAGCATTTGGTTGATTCTCCTTTATAATTTCAATAGCATCAGTAATCTTCGAGAGACCGCGTTGGGCAAGAATATCAAATTTATGAATCCCCACTTCTTCCGCGATATTCATATCTATCTGAATGGTTTCAAAACCTTTGGGTGGTAAAAAAGTGGCGGCATAATTATAAACACTGTCATTCAAGATTAAAATTCCACCGGAATGCACACTTAAGTAATTAGGAAAACCCTCAATTAAAGTACTATAGCGAAGTACCAATTTCTCTAATTCATCTAACTCACCTGGACTAAAAAAACCTGCCGAAAGTTTATCAATATTTTCTTTAGGCAAACCAAAAACCTTCCCCAGTTCCCGGGCTACGGCCTTACGTTTAAAGGTCACGTAGGTTCCCATAAGGGCAGTGAATTCATATTTTTTAAAGATAAACCGGGTAACTTCATTGCGGTCTTTCCAGGAGAAATCTATATCAAAGTCGGGCGGCGAACTCCTGTTTTCATTAATAAAGCGTTCAAAATAAAGATCTAGCTCAATAGGATCTACATTGGTGATTCCAATAATGTAGGCAATAATAGAATTGGCACCACTGCCCCGCCCTATAAATGGAAAATTCTGTGACCGGGCGTAACTTACAATGTCATAATTAATTAAGAAATAAGAAACAAAACCTAATTTAATAATAGCACTCAGCTCCTTTTCTATTCGTTGTAAGACCTTTTCATTGGCAGCGGGATATCGTTTTGGTAAATTTTTATCACATAATTCTCTTAGTCTGGCCACATCAGCTTCAAGGCTTTCTCCTGAAACCCGTAAATTTCGATTTTGGGTTTTTCCGAATTTAAAATCTACCCGGCAGGCATTCACCAATTCTCGTGTGTTCTCTAAAATATGCTGAAAATCTTCAAATTCTGAAGCGATAACTTCCGAAGGCATCATTTGGTGAGAAAAAGAACCCTGTTCGCTTTTGGGAAGTCGGCTAAGCAATATATTATTATCTATGGCACGCAACAATCTATGCGCGTTATAATCTTGCTTATTTCTAAAACTCACACTTTGTTGTAAGACAAGTTTATCTTGATATTCCAGGTATTTTGAGAATTTTAGCTTCCGCAGGCTTTCTACAGAAATACCTATAAACTCATTATTTCTGAAACTTGTCTTTTTGTTTGCCACTACTTTTTCGAAAGGATAAATAATAAAACAATCAGGCAATTCGGGGGCTTCAGGTTTAAACTCTTTTTTTGAATGAAGTTGCTTCGACAAATGTTCGTTTAACTGCCTGAAACCTTCATTGTTTTTGGCAAGGCCTATATATTGTTGTTGGGCTGCATTTCTAAAATCTATTCCCAATATTGGCTTTATGCCATATCCTGAAGCAATTTTTATAAAATTAAGGCAGGCTGAAGTATTGTTGATATCGGTAAGGGCTATAGCTTCAACTTTAAATTTACAACCCAACTCACAGAGCTTTTCTACCGAAAAAGTCCCGTAGCGTAACGAATACCAGGTATGGCAATTTAGATAAATCATTATTGTTTTCTGTGGGCCAGCACAATTGGCGGCTCGCCGTTAAACGGATTTCCCATACGCCCAATGGTTTTTGTACCCATGGTAACTGCTCGCATCACGCTGTGTTCGCCAAAGCGCTCTCTAATTTTATCTAGAGAGTTATATAAATTCAGCATCTCTTCCGAATCATCAAACAGGTTAATTTGGTAATTCCCACCCGCGAGACCGCTAAATTTTACACCTATTAACCTAATCAATAACCTACGCGAATAGAGTTGTTTAAAAAGCATTTCGACTTTAGGAATTAGAATATGGTCGGCACTGGTATAAGCTATTTTTGCCTGTTTGGAATGTGTTTGATAATCTGAATACCTAATCTTTACACTTATTAAACTGGTAAGCTTATTACCGCGTCTTAATTGGTACGCCAAACTCTCTGCCATTGCCACCAAAGTTGCATGTAGGCGTACCATATCTATAGTGTCCCGCCCAAAAGTGCGCTCGGTAGAAATAGATTTTCTTTCGTGATATGGAATAATAGGTGTATTGTCAAGGCCATTAGCACGTTTCCAAATAGTTCGCCCGGCTTTCCCCAGAACACTTTCTAGCATTTGTACCGGCATTTCCTGTATGGTTTTTATCTCCCTAACCCCTAAATTCAATAGTTTTTGAAAGGTTTTATTACCAACCATGGGAATTTTATTTACGCTTAATGGTGCAAGAAAGGTCTTTTCATTTCCATGCGGAATTACAATTTCGGCATTAGGTTTGGCTTCTCCCGTGGCAATCTTGGAAACCACTTTGTTTTGTGAAAGCCCAAACGAAATTGGCAGTCCACTTTCCTTTATAATAGTTTGTCTTAATTCGTGAGCAAATTGATTAATACCGAAAAACTTATCCATCCCACTTAAATCGGCATAAAATTCATCTACGCTGGCTTTTTCAAAACTGGGCACTTTACTTTTAATAATTTCCGTTACTTCTTTAGAGTATTTGGTATAGGTACTTGCATTCCCCTTAATTACTGTAGCCTGTGGGCAAAGTTGTCGGGCTACCTTCATAGCCATCCCGGAATGTACTCCAAATTTTCGGGTTTCATAACTACACGCGGCCACTACCCCACGGTCTCCCATTCCACCAACAATAAGAGGTTTGTTTTTTAGTTCAGAATGTTGTAAACGCTCTACCGAAACAAAAAATGTATCAAGGTCCAGATGTAAAATAGACTTATTTTTCATATTTGGATTATTTCCTTTTAATAGGATATTTTCCAAAATTATAAAATATTTAGACTCAAAATAACTAGCTTACGTTAAATTTTAAAAAAGAATTTTTAGCCCTTATAATTCTAAATAAATCAAAACAAAAGCACTTTTATTATCAAAATCTAACAAACTAAATCTTACATATTTACTAAGTTTGGCAACTTAAAAATTTAAGCTAAAGTCTGAGGTATGACGAGAATATTCCGAAGATTATCTTTCTTTATTCTAATATTGATGCAGTTTGCATTTTTGTCTGCTATATTTTTTGATAAGATGAATGCGCCCTTGATACTCCTTTTTCTTGGGATAATTTCGGTATTAATAAGTCTTGCTTATTTTAAAGCACCACGCGAAGAAGAAAGGTATTTAACAAAAGACCTTTACCTTATCATTTTTGCCGTATCTGGTGCTGTAAGTACATTTTTTATAAACACCGGACTTAAGTTTGGGCCGGTGATCGCCGCCGGATTTATAGGAACCATAGCTTCTTTTATACCAGTAATAAACCGCAAGTCAAATCTCTTAAAAGAGGCTCCTGCAGCCGTTTATTGTGGTGCTTTTGTGGGAATGACTTCTACAAGTGTAGCCCCTAATCTAAAATTTATTTTACTGGCAGGGATTATTGCGGGTAGTATTCTTATTCTTTCTAAAAACATTTTTAACGGTTTGGGAGGTAAATTAGGGACCATCGCTTTTGGTAGTATTGCCATTACCTCTGTTATTTTATATCTCTTATTTTAGATGGAAATACTCATTCTCTTTATCACCGGTATTATCTCTGCCCTTCTTACATATATTGTAAATAATAAACACAGGCAGGGTGCAGTAAGAGCTTCAGCAGGATTATCACTACTTGTGGGGTTATTTTTCTATTTCTTTCCTGAAATTTTCAGTCCGTATTTAACTAAAAATATCCCTATTGTTTTTATTGGCGCCACTTTTATAGGAATGGTTTCTTCTAAAATACTGCCCAGTTATTTATTGGTAGGATTTTCTGGTTTTATTTTTTCAATAATCTATTTAAATGCAAGTCCGTTTTTTAAAGGATATGGAGGTGCATTGGGCACTACCGCATCTATTTCTGTATTGGTTTCTTTAAGCCTGGCAGTGGTTTCAAGAAGTGAGAAGCTACCCTGGCGCAGGAATAAAAAACAACAATAAAAATTTAATATCTAAACTTGTTTTTTCTTAATTACTTTCTCCAAAACGCTCCACACATTTTTAGCCACAACCTTATAACCTTCAGCCGTTGGGTGAATCCCATCTTGCTGGTTTAACTTTGGGTCTCCGGCCACCCCTTCAAGAAGAAACGGAATAAGTGCTACATTGTTTTTTTGGGCCAGTTCGGGGAAAATGTTTCTAAATTCTGAAGTATACTCTTCTCCCATATTTGGAGGAATTTGCATTCCGGCCAACACAATTTTAGTATCAGGATTTTTCTCTTTTACGGTGTTTATAATATCCTGAAGATTCTTACGGGTTTCTTCTAAAGGAATTCCGCGTAAACCATCATTGGCTCCAAGTTCTAAAACAAAAACATCTACATCCTGATTTAAAACCCAATTGATCCTGTTTTTCCCACTAGCAGTAGTTTCCCCACTTAATCCTGCGTTTATCACCTCAAAATCATAATCCAGCGAATCCAACCTGTTTTGAATAAGGGCCGGAAAAGCCTCAGAAGGCTCTAAACCCATTCCTGCTGTTAGGCTGTTTCCAAAGAAAAGAATCACGTTTTTTTCACTTGTCTGAACTTCAGTTTCAGTTTGAACTTCTTCAGCAGTATTTTCACCTGATTTCTTATCGGTATTTTCTCCGCATGAAGACAGAATAAATACCGATAAAATCAAGTAGTAACGAACCAATTTTCTCATAGCAACAGTCTTTATAATCAAATGATTTCCTTATTTTGCCTTAATTCAAAAAAGACAATAATAAGTTCTAAGATGGCAAAGATATTAAACGTTCGCAACCTGGAGAAAAGCTATTCCAGCGGATCTAAAAAACTAAAAGTATTACAGGATATCAACTTTGAAGTTGAAGAACAAAAAACCTTTGCTATTGTTGGACCTTCTGGAAGCGGCAAAACCACCCTTCTTGGGCTTTGTGCCGGCTTAGACAGTCCCGATGCCGGTTCTATTAATTTATGCGGAAGCGAACTTAGCACCCTGGGTGAAGATAAAAGAGCGCTTTTGCGCAACCAACATATTGGATTTGTATTTCAGGATTTTCAATTACTTCCTACGCTTACGGCATTAGAGAATGTGGCCGTGCCACTAGAACTGCAAGGCAACAAAAATGCTTCTAAAACAGGAAAGGAGTTATTGAGAAAAGTAGGTCTGGGCGATCGCATACACCACTATCCCTCCCAACTCTCGGGCGGAGAACAACAAAGAGTGGCTTTGGCACGCGCTTTTTCTACACGACCTTCTATTTTATTTGCAGATGAACCTACCGGAAACCTTGATGCTGAAACAGGTGAAAAAGTAGAGCAATTACTTTTTGACCTCAACAAGGAAGCAGGAACTACGCTAATTATCGTTACCCACGATCTTGAGCTGGCAGAGAAAACCCAGCATATTATTAGACTTAAAGGAGGCAGAATTATTGAAAACCGGGAAAAACAAGTGTAATGAGCAACAACAAAACTTATAAACCGGGTTTTCCCTGGCTCATAAAAATGGCTTGGCGCGATGGTAAAGCCAGTGCCAGAAAGTTATCTCTTTTTATGGCTTCTATCGTGCTGGGAATCGCTGCGGTAGTTTCAATTCAATCTTTTGGTGAAAACTTAAAAGACAATATCGCCCTACAGTCTAAAGCGCTAATGGGTGCCGATTATAAAATAGATAGCGATAAACTACCCAATGAACGAGTTATACAAATTATGGATTCTCTGGGAGGCCCCAAAGCCCGTGAGATCAAATTTGCTTCTATGGCCGCTTTTCCGCAAAGCGAAGCCACAAAATTAATGCAGGTTAGAGGCATTGAAGGCGGTTTTCCTTTTTATGGCGAACTGGAAACCCGGCCCGTAGATGCCGCAAAAACTTATCAGGAAAAAGAAGCTGCTTTGGTTGATGCTACCGTAATGCTTCAATTAGGCATAAAACCGGGCGATAGTATAAAAATTGGTAAAATAACTCTACCTATTGCCGGGGCTTTAAATAAAGTACCCGGAAGTGCGGCTATTTTTAGCTCGGTAGCGCCACCGGTGCTTATTCCTTATAAATTCATTGAAGCATCGGGTTTGGTACAAACCGGTAGCCGCATAGATTATGAATTCTATTTTACAGCGCCTCCCACTACCGATATGGAAAAATTGGATGAAACCCTGGACCCCATGCTCGATGCCCAGGACGCCGATTTAGATACACATACCTCAACAAGTGACAGGCTGGGAAGACGATACGCAAACTTTGGAAAATTCCTTAACCTGGTGGCTTTTATAGCATTGTTACTGGGGTGTGTAGGAATTGCAAGCGCTATACATATTTATATAAAAGAAAAATTACGCGCTGTAGCCGTCTTAAAATGTTTGGGAGCCAGTAAAAAGCAAACTTTTCTAATTTATCTTTTACAAGTAGCTTTTATAGGATTCATTGGTGGGGTTTTAGGAACAATACTAGGCCTTATACTCCAGCAATTATTCCCCTGGCTTTTAGAAGGATTACTTCCAATAGATGTAGCGATTAACTTTTCTTTTCCGGTGATTATCATGGGGATTTTACTTGGCGTCTTTATGTCGGTTTTATTTGCTCTTTACCCTTTAATCGGGACGCTTTATATCTCGCCCTTACAGGCATTACGTGTGGTAAAAGAGGAGACCAAAAAATCGCGTAGGGCAATTATCCTGGTTTCTTTAGGCATCTTTTTATTCATCTTTTTGTTTTCGCTTTGGTTATTAGAAGACTGGAAATATTCCCTGAGTTTTGTAGGTGGTATTTTAATCACCTTTTCTATACTTGCCGGGGTAGCTTACTTATTTATGCAAGCACTACGCAAATATTTCCCACATAAATGGGGATTTGTAGCAAGACAAAGTTTGCTAAACCTCTTTAGACCCCAAAACCAAACCCTAACCCTCGTACTGGCCATTGGAGTAGGTACTTTTTTAATAAGTACCTTATATTTTACTAAAGATCTCTTACTGGCCCAGGCTTCTATAGAATCTCAGGCCAACAGTCCTAATATGATTCTTTTAGATGTACAAAGTGATCAGCAGGAAGCAGTAGCCCAAACAATAAAGGCTCAGGAATTACCGGTTTTAAACAATATTCCTATTGTGACTATGCGTGTACAGAACATCGCAGGGAAACCGGTTAATGAGATAAGGAAAGACACTAGTTCTCAAATTAACAGATGGGTTTTAAACCACGAATTCCGCGTTACCTACCGTGATTCTCTAATTACTTCTGAAAGTATTGAAAGTGGAAAATGGACGACAGAAGCAGGTGATATTAATCCTGTGCCGATTTCCATAAGTAATAATTTTGCCGAAGATGCTAAAGTTGGCGTTGGAGATGAGCTGGTCTTTAATGTGCAGGGTGTTTTGCTAAATACGGTTGTAGGAAGCGTTAGAACAGTTGACTGGTCACGAATGCAATTAAATTTCTCCCTGGTATTTCCCAATGGTGTATTAGAAGATGCCCCACAATTTCACGTGCTAACCACCAAAGTCCCCGGAGAAGAAGAATCGGCTCAATTACAGCAGGAATTGGTTAAAAAGTTCCCCAATGTTTCCATTATAGATCTTCGGCAGGTGCTAAGTGTTATAGAAGATATTTTAGGCAGAATTTCATGGATCATTAATTTTATGGCATTTTTTAGTATTCTCACAGGTGTTATTGTGCTTTTGGGTGCAATAAGGACCAGTAAATATCAGCGTATTCGGGAAAGTGTGCTGTTGCGTACGCTAGGTGCAAAAGGCAAACAAATCCTGAATATTAATGCTTTAGAATATATTTATTTGGGCCTGCTTGGGGGGCTTTCCGGAGTACTCTTGTCGCTACTTGGCAGTCAACTACTGGCCTGGTTGGTCTTTGAATCAGCATTTACGCCGTCGTTATTTCCATTTTTAGTCTTATTTCCGGGAATTGTTTTATTGGTATTAATTATTGGTTTAAGTAATAGTTTGAGCGTAATTAGAAAACCACCTTTAGAAGTTTTAAGAAAAGAAGTAAGCTAAGCTACCTGGAAGCATTACATTAAAATTATCGAGTAAAATTTATATCTTTAGCTGAATGGAATATAAAGAAGGGAATTATAAATAGTCTACAAGTGAATATTTTACACCTTAGACGCTGAAAAAAATTCGGCATAACACCATAAAAAATATAAATTAAAATCTGTTTACTATGAAGAATCTACTTTTTGCCCTACTAGGTCTGGCTTTCGGTTTTCAGGGAATAGCCCAGGAAAAATATCTTTCTAAAGAAATTCAAATAAAAATGGCAGGTTTGGCTGCGCCCGAAGAAGATAGGGCTAACATTACTGTTTACGGATATGATAAAGAAGGAAAAGTAGTTTTACTAAAAGAAGGAAGCAACAACCTGGTTTGCATTGCAGACGACCCTGGCATGAATGGTATTTCAGTAAGTTGTTATAATAAAAAACTTGAGCCGTTTATGTCTCGCGGCAGAGAATTAAAGGCTGAAGGAAAAGATATGATGGAGCGTCGTGCTATACGACAAAAAGAAGTAGAGAGCGGCAAACTAAAAATGCCCGATGGGCCAAGTATGACTTATATACTTACCGGAAAGGAGGCGAATTTAAATCGCGAAACCGGGGAACTTAAAGATGCAAAATTACGCTATGTAATTTATATGCCTTATGCTACCACAGAAGAGACAGGGCTACCAGATAAGCCACACACTCCCGGAATGCCATGGCTTATGGACCCAGGAACCCACCGCGCTCATATTATGATTACCCCGGCAGATAAAAATTAGACATTTCTATTGAAAAACTTATTCCTGAATATTCGCCTCTTTATATTTAAAAAAGAGCCGCGAAATAGGAATAAGCATTAATGCTGAAGTAAAGAATAGGATAAAAGATATTTTTAAGTTAAAAATATGTGCCAAATAACCCACAAGTGGTGGGCCTAAAAGCATTCCCACAATAGCATACGTACTAATAATAGAAATAGCCATTCCCGGCGAATATTTTTTAGAGGTGCCGGCCAGGAGAAAGGTCATGGGGATTACTGAGGCAACTCCTATCCCAACTAAACAAAATCCGATTATTGCGGGCCAAAAATAAGGAAATACTACCATAAGCAAAACCCCCAGGCAGACCAGGCTGGCACTTATTAAATAATTCTTTTTCATTCCTATTTTTTCCACAATCCTATCAGAAAAAAAACGGGAAAGAGCCATAAAAACCATAAATATTAAATAACCAAGGGTAAACACATCTTCTTTTACCACTTCTTTAAAGTAAACACCGCTCCAATCAAACATTCCACCTTCGGTAATTGCGGCGAGAAAAACTATAAAGCCAAGATACATGGTAGGCTTATCCGGTTTTCCGAGTCGGAGTTTATTTCCCTGGCTAGACCTATCTTTTTTCAGTAAAAATGAGAAAGCTGCAAAAGCAAGAAGAAGCGTAAAAATAGCTACAGCAGGTAAATGTTTATAAATAGGAACTTCCAATTTCACCAGTAAAGTAGAAAGCGCAACTCCTAAAAGTCCGCCACTACTCCAAAGCCCATGAAAAGAACCTATAATTTTTCTTTTAAAGGCTTTTTGTAAGGTGATAGATTGAGTATTGATGGCAATATTAAAAATCCTCATTGAAAAAGCGAAGAAAAAGATCCCCGCGATAAGCAGAACAAGTTTATGGGCCAACCCAATAAGAACAAGCGAAATGGCCAAAAAAATATAGGAAACCATTAAGGGATATCTACTTTCAAAACGCGACACCAGCCATCCTGAAACCGGAAGCCCAATAAGAGAGCTAATGGGCATCACCATTAGTAAGTTTCCTAATTCTGCTTCGTTAAGGTCGAATGCCATTTTAATAGTAGGAATTCGGGAGGCCCAGGTAGAAAAGCAGAACCCAGATAAGAAAAAATAGGTACTTAAAGCAATTCGTTGTTGAATTTCGACTTTCATTTTTAAAATTTTCAGATATAAAAATTGCCGTTTATTATATTTCAGCAAAAGAAATAAAACTTGTTTTAGCTCACAATAAATTAAAGTTGCCTGTGGCGGTAACGAATAGTCATTAATTTCCAATGTCCCATTTTATAATAAGAAAAAGCCACAATAGCAGCAATAAGATTAGAGATAGGAAAAGCCCACCAAATACCTTCAAAAGAAAGACTGGTATTATTGGATAAAACAAAAGCCATAGGGAAACGAATAATCCAGAGGGCAAAAACCGAAATTAACAAAGAGGCTTTTGTAAATCCGGCACCATTAAACACCCCATTTAACACCTGCTGCACGCCAAGCACACCAAAACTGGGTGCCATAATTTTAATAAATAAAGATCCGTCTCTAATTACACCGGGGTCGTTGGGAACAAAAAATGCGGTAATAGGTTCAGCTAAAAAGAAAAGAATCAAGCCAACGGCGGTTAAGCCAAAAAAAGCAATTTTAGTACTTAAGTTCCCTATTCTTTCGGCACGCTTTATTTTTCCAGCTCCTATATTTTGGCCTACTAAGGTGGTAGTGGCCATGGCAAAACCAAGTGCCGGTACTACAATAAGACTTAATATTCTACTTCCAATACCGTAAGCTGCCACAACTTCACTTCCAAAACTGGTCACCAACATCACCATAACCGTCATTCCCGCTGCCCTGGTAGACATCTCCATACTGGAAGGAATGCCTATATTGAACATTCTTCGTGTCCAGGGGAAATCGAATTTCATCTCGCTAAAATTAATCTTAATCCCTCTTTTACCCCTAAAAAGAATAAGTAAACCGGCCAGTGCCGATAAACCCTGGGTTACAACACTGGCTACCGCAGCCCCGGCCACGCCAAACCCAGGAATAGGGCCAAATCCAAAAATAAATAGCGGATCTAATACTAAATTTAAAAATACCGTAGCCAAAACTACATACATGGGTAAGAGCACATTTCCAATTCCCCGCATTAAAGATTGGAACACATAAAACATAAACAGAAAGATGAAACCCAAAGAAGAAACCTGAAAGTAGCTTACCGAATCACTAAGTATTTCGGGGCCGGCACCTATAAGTTTCATTAGTGGTGTTGAAGAAAAATAGCCCACAATAGCCAACAAAACCGATATAAAAAAGATTACAAAAACCGTTTGCGAAGAACTGTAATTTACCTCAGCCTGGTTTTCGGCTCCTTTATGTTGCGAAACAATTACGGTTCCTGCCAATGTTAAACCGGCACCCAACGAAAGGATTAAAAAAAGGATAGGAAAACTTATACTTACCGCTGCAACGGCATCGGCTCCTAATCTCCCCAACCAAAATGTATCTATTAACTGGTATGCGGTTTGTAATATATTTGCCAATATAATAGGCCAGGCCAAATTAGCCAGAGAGCTAAAAATCTTACCTTCGGTATATTTTATGGGTTGTTTTTTCTTTCGCAATTTCCTGAAAATTTAAGCCTTGCAAGTAAAGAAAAATATCTCCCAACTTAATACTTCAATTTGCTTTTAACCATTTCTTAAAAGTATTTTACTCGATACAAGAGAATTAATGATTTTGTAGCCGTTTTCTACCTTCATTTTTTAAGAAAATCCCGTAAGCTTAGCACGAGCATTTTAAAAACACCCAACAAAAACTTTTTATACTCCAAATATGTGGTAAACTGACATTGCTCATACAAAACCTACTATATACACAGTAAGTTTACCATAGTATGGAAAAGCAAAAAAATGAATTATTATGAAAGCTACAATCTCACTAAAAGAACTCAATTGCAGAAACTGTATAACATACATTACCCAAAGATTGTCTAAAATTAAAGATATTTACGACATCTCGGCTAACGAGAAAGAAGCCAGGGTTTCCTTTATTTATAAAACTGAATTTGCCGCATTGGAGGCTGTAGGTATTTTAAATTCTTTTCGAAAGTCAGAAAATGAAGATCAATGTGACAAAGACCTAAAAATTGCTTAAATTCAGCAAAAACCATGCATTATGAATTTATTGGGAATGATTGGGGGTACCTCCTGGCACTCTACTATAGAATATTACAGGCTTTTAAATGAACTTGTTGGTGTAAAGATTGGCACACAACAAAACCCGCCTTTACTTCTATACAGTCTCAATGTTCAATTAATGCGTGAAAATGATGCTGAAAAAATTAAAAACGCTTATTTAGGTATTGCTAGAAAACTTGAAACGGCAGGGGTTAAAGCTGTAATTATTTGTGCTAATACACCCCATATGGTTTTTGATTTTGTACAACCTAAACTCAATATTCCAATACTTCATATTGCTGATGCTATAGCCAAAGAGGCTAAACAAAAAGGGTTTAAAAAACTAGGGCTTTTAGGCACAAAACCAACAATGCTTGGTAATTTTTTATCGGGCAGATTAAGAGAAGAGCACCAAATAGAAACTTTAATCCCTGGCGATAGTTATATTGATAAAACCCATAGGTTTATTTCAGAAGAACTTACCCAGGGAAAATTCACCGATAAGGCCAAAAACTTCTATTTAGAGCAAATGCAAATACTAAAAGAGCAAGGCGCTGAAGCAATAATATTGGGCTGTACCGAGCTCCCCATGCTTATTAAAGAAAATGATACTGAAATTCCCCTTTTAGACACTACCAGGCTTCACGCAAAAATGGCTACCGAATTTATTTTAAAAAATTAAATGTTTTTAAACCTGAAGCCATAGGGTAAACAACCGCGAGACAAGCCCACGAAGCATTCGTTAAAAACAAATTTTTAATTTCGAGGGGACCTCGAGGTAATATACTTTTGGTGCTGCCAATAAAAAAGGCCCCAACCTGATTTATCCCTACCTAAACCAGATCACGACCTTTTTATCCCAAACAAAATATTATACCAAATTTATCCAGAAAAGAGCCTGGACACAATACCCTAATAAGGGTATATTTTCTTTTTTAAAACAAAATAGACTTACTTTTGGTTCTTCTATAAAACTGATTATTTTAAATATACAGTGAACACCCCTATTTAAATAAAATGGACCAAAATCTCACTCAAATAAAGAAAGAAATTTATGACAGGTGCAATCTTAAAATTTCTGAGTTTAAAACTGAATTAGAAAGCAAAGAATACGATGCCTGTCAATTTAAATTAAACGATCTACATATACTAAGCAGAAACGCGAAAGTTACCCCTAAAAAAGCGGGACAATTTGTGACATTTTGGAAAAGAATTGGTAAGGGACCAATTGAGCCATTTAACCATGATGACAATATTGACTTTTTTGTAGTGAACAGTCGAACCGGTAAAAGGTTTGGACAGTTTGTATTCCCTAGGTCTATTTTGATAAAAAAGGGTATCATCTCAACCAAAACAAAAGAAGGAAAGAGAGCTTTTAGAGTGTACCCTAAATGGGATCTTGTAAGGAGTAAACAAGCCGAAAAAACCCAAAAATGGCAATTAGATTATTTCTATGAAATATACAGCAATACTAATCTTAAAAAAGTAGAGCAATTGTACCGCGCAAAGTAAACTACCTAAAGGCAAGCCTAAGAGGCATTCGTTGGAAATAAATTTTTAATTTCGAGGCAGGTCTGGGAACTTTATATCTGGATCATCGAGTGAAGACCAAAAAGAAATCCCGTGAGTTATTTCTTTTAGTTTGAGAAATAATTCACGGGATCTAACCTATTTAAAAGACTTTTAATATAGAACTCTAAAACGTATGGTTCCTTTAAGACCTTTTAAGTCTTTTATAACCGCTTTATCGTAACGTTTGTCAATATCTGTAATTACATAACCAATGGTCTCATTGGTTTTTAAATATTGACCTTCAATATTAATATCATGCCCGGCAAGAATTCTATTGATTTCCGCTAAAATACCAGGTCTGTTTTCGTGAATATGTATAAGCCTATGTGCATTCTGCAGTACAGGCAACTGTAAATTAGGGAAGTTCACAGAGTTAGTAGTACTTCCGGTATTGATATATTCAATAATTTTTCCCGGAACAAAATTTCCAATATT
Source organism: Salegentibacter sp. BLCTC (assembly GCF_015143665.1). Lineage (NCBI taxonomy): Bacteria > Pseudomonadati > Bacteroidota > Flavobacteriia > Flavobacteriales > Flavobacteriaceae > Salegentibacter > Salegentibacter sp. BLCTC. Next base: position 99,901 of record NZ_WYEW01000009.1, read on the forward strand.
TTCCTGGGCTTCCAATGTACTACCTCCAATGTGTGGTGTTAAAATTACATTAGGTAAATTCCTTAATTCTGAAACAAATTCTTCATTATTGGTTTTAGGCTCCTGCGGATAAACATCTATACCGGCCCCCATAATTTTACCGGACTCTATATTCTTTTTAAGCGCCTTAATATCTACCACATGCCCACGGCTTAAGTTTATGAAGATCACATTATTCTTCATGTAACCAAATTCCTTTTCCCCAATTAAGTTCTTATTTTCTTTTCTTCCATCTACGTGTAGTGTTACAATATCTACCGTCTCCAAAAGTTCTTTTAAGGAATTGCACTTGGTAACATTACCCATTGGCAACTTTTCTTCAACATCATAGTAATATACATCGAAACCAACAGATTCTGCCATTACAGAAAGTTGTGCCCCAATATTACCATAACCTATAATTCCAAGTTTCTTTCCACGGGTTTCAAAACTATTATTAGCCGATTTATCCCATTTACCTTCATGCATTAACCTCATCTTATCTGGAAGGTTACGCATTAGCAAAATAATCTCCCCTATGGCCAGCTCTACAACCGATCTTGTATTACTGTAAGGTGCATTAAATACCGCGACTCCTTTCTTTAAACAAGCCTGAAGATCTATTTGGTTAGTTCCTATACAAAAGGCTCCTACCGCAATTAAACGGTTTGCATGGGCCAGAACTTTTTCGGTTAAATGGGTTTTAGATCTTATTCCTATAATCGAAACATCTTTTATCTTCTCACAAAGTTCATCTTCATCCATGGCACCGGGATGTACCGTTACATTGTACCCCTCTTTTTTCATAATATCTACCGCGTCTTGATGTACGTTTTCAAGAAGTAAGACATTAATTCTGTTTTTAGGATAAGAGATTGCTTTGTTCATATTGTGTACAAATAAAAATTCGTCTAAACTTGGTGTGATATGGTCTGCTTTTTCAAGAATATTTGCTCTTTCCACATTTTCGGTAAAAGCATAAAACTTATTAGCAAGACCTGCAGCTTTAATTTCGTAATCGGTATAACCATCTCCAATTACATAAACATCACCTTTTAGGTTTAATTTTTTAAGTTGTTCTACTTTCCCGTTATTAGAAGATAGAACATTATTGTGATCAAAACTTATAATATTGCCCTGTTCATCATATTCAAAAGTATTGGCAAATACATTTTCGGGCTTAACACCGTAAGGTGCTACAATAGGCACGATAAATTCTTTAAAACCATTTGAGAGAATATAAATGTTTTCGTGATAATCATTAAAAAACTCCCGGTTTCTAACAAAAGAAGAAGATACCCTTTCTTTTAGATTTTCTACCAAATCTGGTAAATGACTTTTATTGGCTTTTAGTAAACGCAGGCGTTCCACAAGAGATTCTCTAAAAGACATCTCGCCTTTCATTCCCTTATCTGTTAAGGCTTCAACCTCGGCAAGGTTTTTATTTTTATCAGGATCGTTTGCCAGGGAAATCTCGCCTAAAACATCAAGGGCTTCAACCTGGGTAAAGGTGCTATCAAAATCTATTACAAAGTGCTTATTTTCACTCATATTAAAGGTGCTGTAAAATGAACCCTAAAACTACTATTTTTAGTAATCTTATTATACTTATTTCAGGAAAAATACGAAGGGAAAAACCTGGTGATCTATAGATTTTAATATTTCATAATATGCATCAGAATAAAATAAAAAGCTGTTAAAATCCAGAGAATTTTAGCTTATAAAATTGAAGTTTTATTGATTTTTAAAACAAAAAGATTTAATACAAAACCGAAAAATCAAAAATTAAGGCACAAAAAAATGCCTTTACCCAGGAATTTCTTCCATAGTAAAGGCATTTCAAGAACTTTATAGAAGTATTGTTACTCTACAATAAATTTACCTTTCATCACAGAATAGTGACCAGGAAAACTACAAATAAAGTCGTATTCTCCGGCAGCGGGAGCTTCAAACTCAATGGTTACTTCTTCCCCGCCACCAATCATTTTGGTATGTGCAATAACAGCATTTGTTCCTTCAGGAATATAATCGTTATCCTTGGCCTGAACCGCTTTCTGTCCAAATTCGTTAATTACCGTTCCCTGAGTTAACAATACCCAATTGTGCCCCATAACGCTTTTTTCCATCTCTCCCACATGCTTTAAAGTAAGCCTAACGGTTTGCCCGGCTTTTACCTTAATTTCGTCTTTATTAAAACGCATTTGGTCATTCCCCTCAATACTTACCTCTACTACATCTGCATCAGCAGCATCACTGCTTGATGAAGCCTCTTTGGTAGTAGTTTCAGTTTTTGGGCTGTTACCATCTCCAATAGTTATTTTATCTTCTTTTTCTTCTTTCTTATCACCACATGCAATCATTGCCACGGCTCCTAAAATCAAAACAGTTTTGCTTAAAAATCTCATTCCTAATTTTTTAATATTTGTATTTCGTTTTTATGTTCTAGTTCAAAGATAATTTAATTTTAGTAGCTAATATAAACATTCAGGTTTTTTATGAAATCAATAAGAAATACCGGGATTACAGGAGTCATTATTTTATCAAAATCACTTATCTTCATACATTAAAATTAAAACCACAATCCATGAAAAAAAGAATTATAAAAAGCCTGGGAGTATTTGCTTTGGTTGCAGGACTTCAGGCTAATTCTCAGGAACAAAATCAAGCAACAAACACTATGGATAATATTTTACTTGCTGAGTGGAGCGGCCCCTATGCAGGGGTTCCGGCTTTCGATAAAATGAAAGTAGAGCTGGTAAAACCGGCAATGCTTAAAGCCATGGACGCACATCTTGCCGAAATTGATAAAATTACCCAAAATCCCGAGCCGGCAACTTTTGCAAATACCATTGTACCGTTTGAAGATTCTGGCGATCTTTTAAGCCGGGTATTCACCTACTATGGGATTTTTAGCAGCAATATTTCCAGTCCCGAATTCAGGGAAGTACAACGGGAACTCTCTCCCAAAATTTCTGAATACAGTTCTAAGATTTCTCAAAACACCGCCCTATTTGAAAGGATTAAAACAGTTTATGAAAATTCACAGGAAAATCCGCTACCGGCTCCCGAGCAACGTGTAATTGACCTTATTTACGAAGAGTTTGCTATGGAAGGTGCCAATTTAAATAAAGAAGACAAAGCGCGTTATGCTGAAATAAACAAAGAGCTGTCTGAACTTTATACCAAATTCTCTAATAATGTTCTTGCCGAAGAGGAAAATTACATTGTTTATTTAACCGAAGATCAACTTAGCGGACTTCCGGAATCTTATATTAAAGCTGCGGCCAGCACGGCTGAAGCCAATGGTGAAAGCGGAAAATATGCCGTAACCAACACGCGCTCTTCTATGGATCCTTTTTTAACCTATTCAGATGAACGCGAATTAAGGGAACAAGTATGGCGTAATTATTATTCGCGTGGAGACAATAATGATGAATTTGATAATAACGAAGTTATAAAAAAGATCCTGAAACTTCGTGACGAACGTGTAGAGTTGTTAGGCTACGATAATTTTGCCCAATGGCGTTTACAAAACCGCATGGCAAAAAACCCTGAAAATGCGATGGAGCTTATGGAAGCAGTTTGGCCGGCCGCTCTTGCCCGTGTTGAAGAGGAAGTAAAAGATATGCAAGCGGTTGCCGATCGTGAAGGCGCTAATATTACCATTAAGCCCTGGGATTATCGCTATTATGCCGAGAAAGTAAGGAAAGAGAAATACGACCTGGACAGTGAAGAAGTAAAACAATACCTTGAATTAGGTAACCTTACCCAGGCTTTATTCTTTACCGCAGGAGAACTTTTTAATTTTGATTTTAAACCTGTGGAAGAAGGAAGTGTTCCTGTGTTCCACGAAGATGTAAAAGTTTGGGAAGTGACCGATAAAGATTCGGGGGAGCTTATTGGACTTTGGTATTTAGATCCTTTTGCCCGCCAGGGAAAACGTTCAGGTGCCTGGGCAACTACTTATAGAAGCTATTCTGAATTAGAAGGTGCAAAACCCGTATTGGCATCTAACAATTCTAACTTTATAAAACCGGCTCCCGGTGAACCCGTTTTGGTTTCCTGGGACGATGCCGAAACCTTTTTCCACGAATTTGGACACGCCTTGCACTTTTTAGCAGCAGATATTAAATATCCAACCTTAAACAGCGGCGTTCGTGATTATACCGAATTTCAATCGCAGTTGTTAGAACGTTGGTTATCTACAGATAAAGTGATAAATCGTTATTTAAAACATCACGAAACCGGAGAGGTAATTCCAGACGAACTGGTAGCTAAAATTAAAAAAGCAGCCACTTTTAACCAGGGCTTTGCGACCACCGAGTTTTTGGCTTCGGCTTTAATGGATATGAAATACCATACTACAGATCCCGAAAAAATCGAACCTAAACAATTTGAAAAAGAAACCCTTAACGCATTGGGGATGCCAGATGAAATAGTAATGAGACACCGTTCCCCCCATTTTGGACACGTTTTTTCAGGGGAAGGTTATGCTACCGGGTATTACGGCTATTTATGGGCAGACGTATTAACCTCTGATGCTTCTGAAGCTTTTGCAGAAGCTCCCGGCGGATTTTATGATGCAACCCTTGCCAAAAAATTGGTGAAATATCTTTTTGCCCCAAGAAACGCCATGGACCCCGCTGAAGCTTACCGAAAGTTTAGAGGTAGAGATGCAAAGATTGATGCATTAATGCGTGATCGTGGTTTCCCGGTTCCTAATTAAACTTATATATCCCCACATAATACTTCGGGTTACCCGGAGTATTATGTTCTATTTTTATACCGTAATATTTAATATAAGCTTTCAATAGCTTAAATAAAATAGGCTAAAAAAAATGTAGTAAGTAACCACAGAAAATTTTAGTCTATCCTCATAAAAACTTATATGATATTAAAAAGAATTACATTTTCACTCCTAATACTCTTAGTGATTTCGTGTACCAAAGAAGAAGAGACTGATGATTTAAATAATAAATTTGACTTTAAGTTTACTGCCAATATGACTAAGGGTAATATTTTAGATCTATTTACATTCGAAATAATTCCTGTTAGTAGCAAAGAAGTTACTAAACTGGATTTCTCCAGAAAATATGACTCCATAATTTTTAAAGTTGAAGGATTATCTGGCAGCTTTACAGTTTTTGAAAAAAATAGCCTCTCCTATAAGTGGTCTCATAGCTTCTATTTACCTAAGCAATATGATGCAAAACTAATTGGATACAAGCAAGGAAGCATTATAACTGAAAAAGCAATACCTATAGAAGTTAAAAATGAGAAGGATTTTTTAAACGTAAATTGGAATTCTTTTTCTCAGGTTTCAAATACGGGTTACATTAATTTACTAAGCAACAACACTCTAGGTATTTTTCAAAAACTTGAAGATTCTCTCCCGCTTGTAGTTTTAAATAACTACTGGGAAAATATAGATTATTATGATCTTGTAAATAAAAAACTTATAGAAAACGAAAAGGAGACCTACTTATATAAGTACATGGTAGAGCTATACGCCAGCCCTCAATATTCTTATTCTGAGACACAAGATTTAAAACAAATTTACAAAAAACACTTTACAGTTCCTTTAGAAGATAAAAAACCGCAACATATTTGGCTGACAGCAAAAAATAAAATTGTGCTATTTAAAGACGAGGTAGAAACTGGCAATAATTTTGTAATAGATAACCAAATTTATGCCCAACCGAGATAATTTTTTAACCACTTAATGCATTACTGGTAAACTACCTCGGAGTATTATACCATATTGGTGATGCCAATAAAATCTTTTTCACTTAGATTTAACAAAAAAGCCATCAGCGAATAACTGATGGCTTTTTATGTTACTTAAAAAGTTCTGCTTAGAACATCTCTCTACCAGAGAAGTGGAAAGCAGCTTCAATCTGTGCGTTTTCGTCGCTATCACTTCCGTGAACAGCGTTTTCACCAACAGACTTCGCGTATTTTTTTCTTATAGTTCCCTCAGCAGCATCTTCCGGATTTGTCGCTCCTATTAAAGCTCTAAAATCTTCTACGGCATTTTCTTTTTCTAACACAGCCGATACGATTGGCCCGCGAGTCATAAACTCTACCAACTCCCCAAAGAAAGGACGCTCGTTATGTACTGCATAAAACTCCTGAGCATCAGCGGTAGTCATTTGAGTCATTTTCAAAGCTACAATTCTAAAGCCTGAACTGGTTATTTGTTCTAATATTGCACCTACATTCCCGGCTTCAACTGCATCGGGCTTTATCATGGTGAATGTTCTTTTTCCTGCCATTGTTTGGTTTTTAAAATTTTGGCAAAAATAAATAAATAAGCTGCATTTACAAGTTCCTTTCTATTTTATATGCTTTTAGCTTTCAGGCAGCTGCATTATTAAAGTTATTGTTTGTTAATCTTTATACTTTACTAAATATTCTTGCTGAAGTTTATTTCCAACGCCGCGCATTTCCATCTTAACTTCACCTGAAGCAAAATTAAACTTCAGCAAACCATAACTTAAATCGCTTACCACCTCTCCTACTCTGTATTGGTTGGGCTCTCCACTAAAATCAGTATAAGAATGCGTTAACCCGCTAGAGGTAAAATCTACCAGCGGATAATCCAATCCGTTTATTTTCTTTTCTGAAAACTCTGAAATATGCCTGTCGCCACTAAGCAGAATTACATTTTTAGCTTTAGAAGTTTCTATAAGCTTTTCCAATTTTTCTACTTCTGCCGGGAAATTAGCCCAGGTCTCAAAGCCATGTTCTCCAGAAAGCACCTGAATAGATCCTAATATTAAATTATAATTGGCAGTACTGTTATTCAATTCCTGTTGCAACCAATTCCATTGCTTTTCACCCAAAATAGTTCCTTCATAGTTAATTTTATAGCGTTGGCCCGGTTTCTCACTAGCTTCTAAGGGCGACCTAAAATACCGGGTATCCAAAACAATTACCTTTATAGTTTTGCCGCCTTCCTTAAAATCTTTAGCGTGATACACCCCTTCTCTTTCACGACGAGGATCACTCTTTGATACATCAAAGAAATCGAGAAACAACTGCTGACTTTCCTTTTTATATTCCCATTCACGGCCACCATCGTTTTTACCATAGTCGTGATCGTCCCAGGTGCCTAAAACCGGCGTGGTTTCAATTAAGCTTTGGTAGCCTTCATTATTTTTCTGCTTTTCATAATCGGCTTCCATCTTGGCCATGTCTTCGGTATCAGCATAAATATTATCTCCGCCCCAAAGAAACAGGTCAGGACTTTCCTGCAGTATCGCGTTCCAAAGTGGCTGTGGTTTATCCTGCCGGTTGCAACTTCCAAAAGCAATTATATAATCGTAGCTTTCAGTGGCGCTTTCCTTTCCATTTTGGGAAGATTTGGAATTGCTTCCGCAAGAAACCAATAGAAAAAAGCTAATTAAGATTGAGATTATTCCTTTCATTTTTGTTGATTTGTGAATTGCAAAAATAAAGATTGCTTTAGTAAGCCGGTATTAATAAATTGTATATTTATTGGCTATTACAAAAAATCACCTCGTGGCAATCGTATTAGGAACTAAAAAATTAGATTTCCTGGTAAGCCACAAAGTATTTAAACCTTCATTATTGAAGAAAGATTATTTTTTTTCCTTAATACCTTGTAGAATTGTTTCAGGGTATTTTATTTTACAATTATGATAGAACAAGCAATTTTAGAAATCACCGCCGAACTTTCAGAGGCGCGAAATATAGTTATTGTACCCCATAAAGGCCCCGATGGTGATGCCATAGGCTCATCTTTAGGGCTTATGCATTTTTTAAAAAACAAAGGGCACCAGGTAGATGTGATTGCGCCCAATGAATATCCGAAGTTTTTAAAATGGTTGCCGGGAAATGAAGAGGTAATGATTTATGAAAAAGATAAAGAAAATGCAGACAAGCTTATAAGTGATGCAGATATTGTTTTTGCGCTAGATTTTAATCACTTAAACCGCTCTGGTGATATGCAGGATATTTTAACTGCTTCACAAGCGGTTTTTATAATGATAGACCATCATAGGGAACCATCAGATTTTGCCAACTATACCTATAGCGATGCCGAAATGAGTTCTACCTGCGAAATGGTGTATCATTTTATAGATAAATTACGCGCTGTAGAAAAAATCACCCCTGAAATTGCCACCTGTCTCTATGCAGGGATTATGACCGATACCGGTTCGTTTAGGTTTAGTGCCACCAGTTCGGAGACACACCGTGTAATAGCTAAACTTATAGACAAAGGGGCCGTTAACCACGAAATACATAATAATATTTTTGATACTTTTAATGAAAGTAGGCTTCAGCTTTTGGGAACGGCTTTACAGAACCTTCGTGTAAAGCACAACTATAAAACGGCTTATATCACTTTATCTCAGGAAGAACTGGACAAACATAATTTTCAGAAGGGAGATACAGAAGGTTTTGTAAATTATGGGTTGGCGATAGAAGATGTTATTTTTGCCCTTATTTTTATTGAAAATAAACAAGAAGGCATCATTAAAATTTCCTTTAGGTCTAAGGGCGATTTTAATGTAAATGAATTTGCACGCGCACATTTTGAAGGCGGAGGGCACAACAATGCCGCAGGTGGTAAAAGTGAACTTTCTATGGAAGACACCATTGCCAAATTAAATAATATCCTGCCCGATTATAAAGAATTACAAGGATGAAAAAAACTTTAATTCTTATAACTATTATAGCTCTGGCAGCCTGTAAGTCTCCGGAAGCAAGATATCCGGTCACACAAAAATCTGGCTCGCACATTAGTGAATCTATCGCTAAAAACCAGGAACTTCTGGAAAAGGAAGTAGCACAAATTGAGGCTGTAATTGCTGCCGATTCTACCCGGGAATACCAATCTTCGCCCGATGGTTTTTGGTATACTTACAATAAAAAAAATAAAGATACTGCCAATACGCTAAAACCTGAATTTGGGGATGTTGTAAGCTTCGATTATAGTATCAAGACATTAGACGGACAGGTAATTTATGCCGAAGGGGAAAAAGCTACCAGAACCTATGCCATAGATCAGGAAAAACTATTTAGCGGTTTAAGACAGGGGCTTAAACTGATGCAGGAAGGAGAAACAATCACGTTTCTTTTTCCTTCCTATAAAGCATATGGTTATTATGGAGATAAAAACAAGATAGGTACTAATTGGCCCTTACAAACTAAAGTAACCTTGAATAAAATTATAGAAAAAGAAGAAAACCAAAATCAACGATAAGTTAAACCCAGGGCCATAGGTGGCCTTTTTAATTTTTATACTAAATGAGAACCAGTAAATTTTTACTACTTTTTGCCATGGTATTTACCATGTTTGCCTGTAACGACGAATATCCCGAACTAGAAGATGGGATGTATGCCGAATTTAAAACAAATTATGGAACCTTTGTAGCCGAGCTCTTTTACGAGGAAACCCCTATTACCGTATCCAGTTTTGTTTCCCTTGCCGAGGGTACCAACAAAATGGTAGACAGTACCTACAAAGGAAAAAACTATTACAACGGACTTACATTTCACAGAATTATAGATGGCTTTGTTATTCAGGGTGGGGATCCAACCGGAACCGGTAGCGGAGGCCCAGGTTATAAATTTCCAGACGAAATTGTAGACAGTTTAAGCCACGACTCTAAAGGTATACTTTCTATGGCCAACGCAGGCCCCGGCACCAATGGGAGTCAGTTTTTTGTAACTCTTGCCCCTACCCAAAACTTAGATGGCAGACATACCGTTTTTGGTAAAATTTTAAAAGGCCAGGATGTTGTAGATTCTATTGGTAAAGTTGAAACCGGCCCACAGGACAAACCTATTAAAACGGTTACTATGGAAGAGGTTAATATCATTAGAAAAGGTAAAGACGCCAAAAATTTTGAAGCACCTAAAGTCTTTGAAGATGAGTTGCAAGCCATAAAAGAAAAAGAAGACGCTGAAGCTAAAAAGCGCCAGGAGGCAAAAGAAGAAATGGCCAAAACCTTTGAAAGCCATAAAGATGAAGCTAAAGCTTTAGACAGCGGACTTCAAATTTATTTTGAAGAAAAAGGAGAGGGCGAAAAACCTGAAACCGGCCAAATGGTAATGGTTTCATACGAGGGCTATTTTGAAGACGGTGATATTTTTGACACCAGTAAAAAAGAATTGGCCAAAGAAATGGGGCTTTTCAATCCTAATCGTGAGGCCCAGGGCGGTTATGGCCCTATGGCTATCGTTTATGGCCCCGATGCACCTATGATCCCCGGATTTAAAGAAGGAGTACAACAAATGAGTGTAGGAGACCAGGCCTTGCTTTACATTCCCAGCCATTTAGGTTACGGTGAGCGTGGTGCCGGCGGAGTAATTCCTCCTAATACCAACCTTGTATTTAGGGTAAAGCTGGAAAGCATTAAGGAATAATTTCCTTATTGAATATAAAAAAGGCTGTTTGATATTATTTCTTAACGTCAAGCTGAATTCATTTCAGCTTCTAAGTTTCATTGAAACTAGATCTTGAAACCAGTTCAGGATGACGAAAGATTAATAATCAAACAGCCTTTTTATTTACTCAGTAATCGAGATTTAATATCTCTTAAACCTCCCCGGAGGTAATTTACTATAATCCCGAATTATTTATTCGGGATATTTTTTAACACTTCAAGTAAAAATTTCCAATATTTCTGGGCTGAAGAAATACTTGCCCTTTCATCGGGTGAATGTGCTCCTCTAATGGTAGGCCCAAAAGAAATCATATCCATCCCGGGGTAATGGTTTCCAATTATTCCGCATTCAAGTCCGGCGTGACAGGCTGCCACATCTGCTTTTTCGTTATGCAGTTTTTGGTATAACTCGTCTACTACTTTTAAAATAGCAGAATTAGGGTTTGGTGCCCAACCGGGATATTCTCCTGAAAGTTTTACTTTAAACTTCGCCAACTCGAACGTAGCTTCCAAACTATTGGCCAAATCGTTTTTAGAAGATTCTACCGATGATCTTGTTAAACAATTAATTTTCACCTTTCCGTATTCTACCTTAACGCTGGCAATGTTATTAGAAGCTTCTACCAAACCTTCAATATCGGGGCTCATTCTATAAACACCATTATGTGCCGCTGAAATCGCCTTAACCACTTCTTGCTGGTCTTCTACCTTCATAACCTTGTTAGGAACTTCAGTTTCAGAAATTTCAATATCCATATTAGGTTCCAGAGAAGCAAATTCAGCTTTAATCTCCCGCACCTGTTGTATAATTTCTGTTAGAAAAGTTTCGGTATTAGATTTATCTACCACTACAACCGCCTCGCTTTCACGCGGAATAGCATTTCTTAATCCCCCGCCATTAATACCGGCCATACGTAAACCAAAATCGCGGTTCGCATCAAAAAGTACACGAGCCATAATTTTATTGGCATTGGCCAGGCCTTTTATAATATCCATTCCGGAGTGCCCACCTTGTAAACCTTTTACTTTAATAAGGTACCCCACCGAATTGTCTGGGGTATGCTCTTCTTCATAATCTCTAACTGCGGTAATATCTACTCCCCCGGCACATCCAATACCTATTTCATCATCTTCTTCGGTGTCCAGGTTTAAAAGGATTTCCCCTTCAAGTAAATTAGGGTCTAAACCTTTAGCTCCCGTCATCCCTGTTTCCTCGTCTATGGTAAACAAGGCTTCAATGGCCGGGTGTTCAATCTCCTTACTTTCTAAAATAGCCATCATACTGGCAACTCCCAGGCCATTATCGGCCCCCAGGGTTGTGCCCTTTGCTTTCACCCAATCGCCATCTACATACATATTAATACCGTTGTTTTCAAAATCAAAGTCGGTATCGTTATTTTTTTGGTGCACCATATCTAAGTGCGCCTGCAAAACAATTGGTTTTCTATCTTCCATCCCTGCAGTGGCCGGTTTTTTAATCACTACATTTCCGGTTTCATCTACCAGGGTCTCCAGGCTAAGATTGTTCCCAAATTTTTTCATAAACTCAATAACCCGCTCTTCTTTCTTTGAAGGTCGTGGCACTTCGTTTAGATCGGCAAATTTATTCCATAATATTTTTGGTTCTAATTCCCTTATTTCTTCGCTCATTGTTTTATATTTTGGTCTTTCACAAAGGTATTGGTTATTAACAAAGAAGGAAAATTTCCCGGCTTTTTAAAACTAATTTAACCAATACAGGCTGAGTTGATTAAGATTTTTAAACCAGGCTGGGTAATTATTGTATTTTTAAATCGTGAAGAAAAAAGGACTTTATATTTTAGCATTTTTGCTTCCGCTACAGGTAATTTTTATCTTTTTCCTGGGTGGTTATCCCGAGTTGGTTGAAAACTGGTACAGCAACCTTCTTTATCCTAAAATCTCTAAATTAATGCGATATGGGCACGGCTTTTTACCCTTTTCGCTTGGCGACCTTCTGTATACCTTCTTCGGAATTTTAATAATTCGCTGGCTTATTAGGCGTTTTCAACAAAAATTTAGAAACCCCAGATTTTGGTTAATAGATACCCTGGCAGTTTTATCTTTAGTGTATGCCTGCTTTCATATTTTTTGGGGATTTAATTACTACCGATTGCCCCTTCACAAAACTTTAAAAATTGAAAATAACTATACTACCGAAGAGCTTTATTCACTTTCTGAAATTTTAATTACCGAATCTAACAAACTTCACCAACAACTTGCAGATAATGATTCTGTAAGTGTAGTGATTCCCTATTCTAAAGATGAAATCTTTGCAAAAACAATAACAGGTTTTACTAATATTAGCAAGACTTATCCTGAACTCACCTACAAAGGAGAATCCCTAAAACGCTCCTTATACAGTATTCCGCTTTCGTATATGGGCTTTAATGGCTACCTGAATCCATTAACCGGGGAAGCCCAGGTAAACACGCAAATTGTAGCTTATAAAATTCCTACCACCGCAAGTCACGAAATTGGTCATCAATTAGGTTTTGCAAAAGAAAACGAGGCCAATTTTATAGCCTGTTTAAGCACGATGAATCACCCCGATGCTTATTTTAGGTATTCGGGCTACACCTTTGCCTTACGCTACTGTTTAAGTGAACTTTACCGTAGGGATCCCGATAAATTTGAAACCTTAAAAGCAAAAATGAATGTGGGGATTTTAGAAAATTACCGGGAAGTAGAAGATTTTTGGCTTGCCCATCAAAACCCGTTTGAACCTTTGTTTCAGGCTTTTTACAATCGTTTTTTAATAGTAAATAATCAGGCAGACGGGATGAAAAGCTATAGTTATGTAGTTGCCTTGCTGGTTAATTATTTTTCAGAAGAAAAAAATAGCCTTTAACCTATTCATTATTTAGGATTGAGAAAATAAATTTAATATCCTCGAACAGTCATATTCTAAAATTTAAACCTCAACCCCGAAATTTATTCGGTGAGCTTAAAAGCATAGACTATTCGTGTTAAATGCTGAAACAAGTTTATCATGACCAATTATTCATGATTTTGATTTACTGAGAAAAAAAGGCATCAATAAACTACCTCGGGGTAAGGCCACGGGGCATTCGTTGGAAACAGATTTTTAATTTCGAGGCAAGCCTCGGGATATTACACCCTTTGGCGGTGCCAATGAAATCTCAACTAATTTTCAAAACAAATTTCAGCTTAGTTATAATTTTCTTAATTTCCCCCTCTTAAGTGCAAAACCACATTTAATTCAACTAAAATTTATGAAATTAAGACTTTTACTATGTCTGGTGTTTCTGGCAAGTTTGCAAAGTAAAGCCCAGGAATACTTCCCCAAAAACGATGGGGTGAAAAATCCTCAAACCAATTACACCGTATTTAAAAATGCAAAAATTCACGTAAGTCCGCAGGAAATTATTGAAAACGGAAGTTTTGTTGTAAAAGATGGCAAAATCACAGCCATCGGTAAATCGGTTAAAGAACCTACAAACAGTATTGTGATAGACCTGGAAGGAAACGAAGTATATCCTTCCTTTATTGACCTTTACAGCAGTTTTGGCGTAAAAGAGCCTAAAGCAGTTCAAAGAAGTAATGGCCAGCCTCAATACCAAGCTAGTCGTGAAGGCTACTATTGGAACGACCATATTAGACCAGAAACTAAGGCCGTAGAAGTTTTTAGTTATGATGATAAAGCTGCTACTTCCCTGCATAAAGCCGGATTTGGAGTAGTAAACACCCACGTTCCCGATGGTATTATTCGGGGAACAGGAATGTTGGTAGCCCTAAACCCTGCCGGCAGCGAAGGAGAACGAATTTTAAAAGATCGTTCGGCGCAATACCTTTCTTTCGATAAAAGTAAATTGTCCCACCAATCTTATCCTACCTCTACTATGGGGGCAATGGCTTTAATTAGGCAGGCATATTTGGATGCCAATTGGTACGAAAAGGGAAAGTCTGAGAACAAAGATTTGGCCCTGGAAGCTTTAAACAGAAATAAAAATCTTACCCAAATTTTTGCCACCAATAATCTTCTTGATGCTTTAAGAGCAGGAAAAATAGGGAAAGAATTTAACATAAATTATGTGATTTTAGGCGATGGTAAAGAATACCAGCGCATGCAGGAAATTAAAGAAACCGGAAGCACATTTATTGTTCCCTTAAATTTCCCGAATCCCTACGATGTAGAAAACCCTTTCCTGGCAGAACATCTCAGCTTAGAGGAAATGAAAACCTGGAACCAGGCCCCGGCAAACCTTAAAATGCTTGCCGAAAATGACATTCCGTTTACCATAACCACACACGACCTGAATGTTGAAAAAGATTTTAGAAGCAACTTATTAAAAGCGGTTAAATATGGCTTAAATAAGGAAGATGCACTTGCCGCTTTAACCACAACCCCGGCAAAAATACTTGGAGAAGAAAATCGTTTGGGAACTCTAAAAGAAGGTGCCTGGGCAAACTTTATCATTACCTCGGGCGATTATTTTGATGAAGAAACAAGTATCTACGAAAACTGGACCCAGGGAAAAAGAACAGTGATTAACAAAATAAAAACCAACGATATTACCGGTAATTACCAGCTTAAATTAGAAGGAAAAGACTATAAACTTAACATAACCGGCAAACCGGAAGCGCCAAAAGCCAGTGTAAAGTCTAACGACACTAAATTGGGCGCAAAGCTTAGTTTTTCCAATAACTGGATGAATTTATTACTTTCTTCGCCCGATACTACAAAAACAGCGTTTACCCGTTTGGTAGCTAAAATTGGAGAAAATGCTAATGAAATTTCCGGAACTGCTTACCTAAGTGATGGCTCTGAAACCAGGTTTACCGCAACTAAGGAAGTTTCAACTAAAACCGCTGAAGCAGAAGAGGTAGAAGAAAATGACGACGAAGAAGCTAAAGAAGAGGAGCTTCGTGAAATTATGCCGGTAAGTTTTCCTAATAAAGCATACGGTTTTTCAGAAATGCCAAAAGAAGAAACTATTCTTTTTCAAAATGCCACGGTTTGGACCAATGAAAAAGAAGGGATTATAGAAAATACCGATGTATTGGTAAAAAACGGAAAAATTTCGAAAATAGGTCAAAACCTTCGCGCGGGTAACGCCCGTGTAATTGATGCCACTGGAAAACACCTAACCTCCGGAATTATAGACGAGCATTCCCATATTGCAGCATCTGCCATTAACGAAGCCGGGCATAATTCTACTGCCGAAGTTAGTATGGAAGACGTTGTAGACCCTACAGATATCAATATTTACCGAAATCTTGCCGGTGGGGTAACTACCGTTCAACTTTTACACGGTTCGGCAAACCCTATTGGGGGGCGTTCTGCTATTTTAAGGTTAAAATGGGGGGAAAACGCTGAAGACTTAATTTTTGAAGATTCTCCTAAATTTATAAAATTCGCATTAGGGGAAAATGTAAAGCAATCTAATTGGGGAAGCCGATCCAGGTTTCCGCAAACCCGTATGGGGGTAGAACAGGTTTTTACCGATTATTTTACCAGGGCAAGAGAATATGAAGAAGCCAGAAATAACGACGAAGATTTTAGAAAAGATCTAGAAATGGAAACGCTGGTTGAAATTCTAAATAGTGAACGTTTTGTTTCAGCCCACTCTTATGTGCAAAGCGAGATTAATATGTTGATGAAAGTTGCCGAAAATTTTGATTTTAGAATCAATACTTTCACCCATATTCTGGAAGGTTATAAAGTAGCCGATAAAATGAAGGCACACGGTGCGGGAGGTTCTACTTTTTCAGATTGGTGGGCCTATAAATATGAAGTGAATGATGCAATACCGTATAATGCACCAATTATGCACAGCCAGGGAATTGTTACAGCAATTAATAGTGATGATGCCGAAATGAGTAGAAGGCTCAACCAGGAAGCCGCAAAATCTGTAAAATACGGCGGAGTTTCTGAAGAAGATGCCTGGAAGTTTGTTACCCTAAACCCGGCAAAATTATTACATATAGACGATAGGGTTGGAAGTGTAAAAACAGGAAAAGACGCCGATCTTGTGTTATGGTCAGACAACCCATTATCTATATATGCTAAAGCTGAAAAAACCCTTATTCAGGGAAAGGTTTTCTTTGATATAGAGAAAGACAAAGAATTACGAGAAGAAATTCAGGAACAACGAAGCAAAATTATCACCCAAATGCTGCAGGCCAAAAACAAAGGTTTAGAAACGCAACCGGTGACTAAAAAAGAAGAACAACACATCCACTGTAACTTATTAGAAGAAGTACATTAATAAAAGAACGAATGAAGATGAAATATTTAATATTACTAGCATTATTTGCCTGCATAGGAAATTCTTTTGCCCAGCAAACCCCTGCTTCAAAACAAACAGAAGCAGTAACTATTGTGGGGGCTACCGCCCACCTTGGAAATGGAGAAATAATTGAAAATAGTTTAATAATTTTTGAAGATGGGAAAATCACCCAGGTAATGGATGCCACTGAAACAAAAATGCAATACCGTGGGAGAATTATTGAAGCCGAAGGCAAGCACGTTTACCCCGGTTTTATTGCACCCAACGCTACTTTAGGTTTGGTAGAAATTGATGCAGTACGCGCTACAGACGATGAGGACGAAATAGGCTCTATGCTTCCGCATATTAGAAGTATAATTGCCTATAATGCCGAAAGTAAAATTGTGGAAAGCATGCGACCAAATGGAGTGCTAATGGGGCAAATTGTTCCGCGTGGTGGGAGCATCTCGGGAACTTCTTCTATTGTACAGTTTGATGCCTGGAATTGGGAAGACGCCGTTATTAAAGAAGATGATGGTTTGCATATTAACTGGCCAGATAGCTTTACCAGAGGCCGCTGGTGGGCGGGTGAAGATCCCGGAGTAAAAGTAAGCGAAGACTACCAGGAAAAAATCTTAAAACTGGAAGAGTTTTTTGCTTCAGCTAAAGCATATTTAGCCGGGAACAACCAAAAAACCAATCTGGCGTATGAAGCGATGAAAAATGTTTTTACCGGAGATAAAAGAGTATATGTTCACGTAAACGCAAAAAAGGAAATTCTGGATGTTATAGACTTTAAAAAAGACCAGAAACTGGAGCATTTAGTTATTGTTGGGGGTTATGAAGCCCATAAGGCTATTGAAGATCTAAAAGAAAATAATATTCCTGTTTTGGTACAACGGCCTCATGATACTCCAAACAGTGACGACCATGATTATGATTTCCCTTATAAATTAGCGGGTATTTTGCATAACCAGGGGGTTTTGGTTGCCCTCGAAAGTAGCGGTAGCATGGAACGAATGAACACTCGAAACCTTCCTTTTTATGCCGGAACCACCGGTGCTTATGGTTTGGGAAAAGAAGAAGCCCTTAAATTAATCACTTCAAATACCGCCAAAATTCTTGGAATAGATAATATGGTTGGGACTTTAGAAAAAGGAAAAACAGCAACCCTATTTATTAGTGAAGGAGACGCTTTAGATATGCGCGGAAATATTCTTACCCACGCTTTTATACAGGGCCGCCAGGTAAGTTTGGATACGCACCAAACCGAACTTTACGAGCGTTATAAAAAGAAGTACGAGAGCGCAAGTAAGTAATCTGCATTTCCCTAAATTTATTAAGAGGTTAACAGTTTTACCAGTAAAGGTATTTTTGTTAACCTCTTTTCTTTGCAATAGGTTTAAACTCCCTATTTTTACGCCTATGATTAAGCAAATAAGCAGCACACAGAACAAGGAAGTTAAGCACCTACTCCAATTGCAGGAAAAATCCAGGCTACGCCGAAAAGAAGGTGTTTTTTTAGTAGAAGGTCAACGGGAGATAGCACTGGCTATAAAAGGAAACTTATCTTTAAAAGCTATTTACTTTTGCCCCGGCTTAATTGAATTGAAGGAAGTTGAAAAACTAAACTCACCCCAGGTTCCTATTACTGAAATTTCTGCTGAAGTTTATGAAAAAATAGCATATAGGGGTAGTACTGAAGGTATTTTAGCTATTTTCAAAACAAAGGAAAACAGGCTTCAGGATATTACATTCAAAACAAAAAACCCTTTAATCCTTATCGCAGAAGCACCAGAAAAGCCCGGAAACATTGGCGCGATTTTAAGAACTGCAGATGCTGCAAAAGTAGATGCTGTTTTTATTGCAAACCCAAAAACCGATTTATACAATCCCAATATAATTCGCTCTAGTGTTGGCTGTGTATTCACCAATAAAATTGCTACCGGAAGCACTTCAGAGATCATTGCTTTTTTAAAGCAACATAACATTTCTATATATGCCGCGGCATTGCAAGCCTCAAAGCCATATCATACGATAGACTTTACCAGGGCTTCAGCCATTGTAGTTGGTACTGAAGCTACGGGCTTAAGCGAAGAATGGCGTGAAAATTCAACGCAAAACATAATTATTCCAATGAGTGGTGAAATTGATTCTATGAATGTTTCTGTTGCTGCAGGAATACTTATTTTTGAAGCCAAAAGACAACGCGGTTTTTAAAGAGAAACCGGGGTTGTATTGTATAATTCAGCATTAAAACTAAAATCATTTGAATCCGCAAACCCTATTTTATATTATTATTGGCATTATTATTATCGATTTTATCATCGATAAAATTTTGGATGCACTTAACGCAAAACATTTTGATGATCCCATCCCAAAGGAACTTGATGATGTTTACGACCCGGAAGAGTACGAAAAATCGCAAGCTTATAAGAAAGAACGGTACCGATTTGGTATTTTAACAGGTAGTTTTTCGGTATTACTCACTTTGGGGTTTATTGTTTTTGACGGATTTGCCTGGGTAGATGGGATTGCCCGAAATTTCACCGATAATGATATCCTGGTAGCCCTGATTTTCTTCGGAATTATAATGATAGGCAGTGATATTCTTACCACGCCTTTTTCCTGGTACAGCACTTTTGTAATTGAAGAAAAATATGGTTTTAATAAAACAACTAAAAAAACCTTTTTTTTAGATAAGATAAAAGGCTGGCTAATGATGGCGGTACTTGGCGGTGGAATTCTGGCACTTATAGTTTGGTTTTATCAATTTGCCGGAAATGATTTCTGGTGGTATGCCTGGATACTTGTGGCTGTTTTTTCTGTATTTCTTAATATGTTTTATGCAAAACTCATTGTGCCTTTATTTAATAAGCAAAGCCCCCTGGAGGAAGGATCTTTACGAACCAAAATCGAAACCTATGCAGCAAGTGTAGGTTTTAAATTGGATAATATTTTTATAATAGACGGTTCTAAAAGAAGCACTAAAGCAAATGCGTATTTTTCAGGATTTGGCAGCGAAAAGCGTATTACACTTTTTGATACTTTAGTAGAAGACCTGGAAGAAGAAGAAATTGTAGCAGTACTGGCTCACGAAGTTGGACATTATAAAAAAAACCATATCCTGGTAAATTTAGTTGCTTCTATTGTAACCACAGGTTTTACCTTATGGCTTCTTTCTTTATTTGTAGGAAGCCCTGTACTATCCCAGGCCCTGGGCGTAGAAGAACCAAGTTTTCATATTGGTTTAATTGCCTTTGGAATACTGTATAGTCCAATTTCAGAAATTACCGGTTTATTGATGAATTATTTATCACGAAAATTTGAATACCAGGCCGATAATTTTGCAAAAGAAACCTATGCAGCCCAGCCCTTAATTTCAAGTTTAAAAAAACTTAGCCGAAACAGCTTAAGTAATCTTACGCCACATAAGGCCTATGTTTTTATGCACTATTCACACCCTACCCTGTTGCAAAGATTTAAAAATCTAAAGCGCAGTTTGTAGTTGTTTCTTTATAATCTTAATCGTACTTTTAAATTATGACAGAAGCTGCTATAGAAAAAGAAAACAAAGAAATTGCCCGACAGTATAAAGAGCTACTGCGTATAAGCTATCGCAGTCTAAACGACGAGGATAAAAAGCAAATTAGAAAAGCTTTTGATACCGCTGTTGAGGCACACAAAGATCAACGAAGAAAATCTGGCGAAGCCTATATCTTCCATCCCATAACTGTGGCTAAAATTGTAGCCTCCGAAATTGGCCTGGACGCCACTTCTATTGTTGCGGCGCTCCTGCACGATGTTGTTGAGGATACAATTTATACGCTTGAGGATATAGAAGAAATGTTTGGAAAAACGGTGGCGACCATCGTTAACGGACTCACAAAAATATCTAGCTTAAAGAAAGATAAAGATGTTTCGTTACAAGCCGAGAATTTTCGGAAAATGCTACTCACGCTCAACGACGATATTCGGGTAATCATTATCAAAATTGCCGACAGGTTGCATAATATGCAAACCATGGATGCAATGAGACGTGACAAACAGGAAAAGATCGCTTCAGAAACACTCTATATTTATGCTCCGTTGGCACATAGAATTGGTCTTTACAATATTAAAACCGAACTGGAAGACCTCTCCTTAAAATATACCGAACCCGAAGTTTACCAGGACATCCTAAAAAAAATAAAAGAAAGCAAAGAGGAACAGGATGCCTATATAAAAGAGTTCTCACAAATTATTGAAGACTCCCTTAATCAGGAAGAGCTGGATTACGATATAAAAGGAAGGCCTAAATCTATTTATTCTATACATCGTAAAATGAAGGCTCAAAATGTGAGTTATGATGAGGTCTACGATAAATTTGCCATCCGAATTATTTATAAAAGCGACCAGGCCAACGAAAAATTTCTTGCCTGGAAAATTTACTCTATAGTTACCGACCATTTTAGGCCTAATCCTACCCGTCTTCGAGACTGGATCTCTTCTCCAAAATCTACCGGTTACGAAGCCCTGCATATTACAGTAATGGGACCAAAAGGCCGTTGGGTAGAAGTGCAAATTAGGAGTCATAGAATGAATGAAATTGCCGAAAAAGGTTATGCTGCACATTATAAATATAAGCAAGGAGACACGAAAGAAGACCGCGGAATTGAAGAATGGTTAAACAGGCTACAGGAGGCCCTTGAAAACCCAGATGTTAATGCAGTAGATTTTGTAGAGCAATTTAAGCTGAATCTCTACTCTAAAGAGATATTTATCTTTACACCACAAGGAGATCTAAAATCTCTGCCTAAAGGGGCTACCCCCTTAGATTTTGCATTTAGCATTCATACCGAAATTGGTTTAAAAACCCGTGGTGCAAGAGTTAATAATAAATTGGTCCCCTTAAGCCATCAATTAAAAAGCGGCGACCAGGTTGAAATAATAACATCCGAAAACGCAAAACCAAACGTAAACTGGTTAGACTATGCCACTACGGCAAGAGCACGGGCTAAAATAAAATCTTCTTTAAAAGATGAAAAACGTGAAATAGCCGAAGAAGGCAAAGCTATTCTCACCAGAAAACTGCGCGCGCAAAAAATTCCTTTTAATGAAAAGGTAATTAATGAATTGGTTGTTCATTTTAATTTAAAAACCAGTTTGGATTTATTCTATAGGGTTGGAATTGGTAAGATAGACAATCAAAAACTTAAGGAGTTTGCTTCATCCAGGAGCAACGCATTGGTGAGCTATATTAAACGTAAAATCACCAAACCGGTTATTGCTGAAGATCTCAATAAAGATGAAATTACCTCTAAATTCGACCAGCTTGTTTTTGGAAGGGACGAAGATGAAACTTTAGAATACAAACTGGCCAATTGTTGCAATCCAATACCCGGAGACCAGGTCTTTGGTTTTGTAACCGTAAATGATGGTATAAAAGTACATAAGAAAAATTGTCCCAATGCACTTCAGCTTCAAAGTAATTATGCCTACAGGATTATTCCGGCAAAATGGATAGATTCTTCTCAGCAAGACTTTAAAGCTGTTATAAAATTAACCGGAATTGATAACTTAGGTTTGGTGAGCGAGGTAACGAAAGAAATTTCGAGCAACCTCAATGTAAATATGCAAAAGGTAGGTTTTGAAAGTGTAGATGGCGTCTTTAGCGGTGAAATAACGCTTAAAGTAAAGAACAATGCCATACTCAACACTATTATTAACCGCCTTAAAAAAATTAACGGCATCGATAAGGTTAGCCGTGAATAATCCTATACCTTTGTAAGCTACAAAGAATTATGAGCAAAAAAGTTGTAAATAAGAACGATCAGGCAGTAGTTAAAAACGTGTTCACCAAGTATTTGGAGGAAAAAGGGCATAGAAAAACCCCCGAACGTTTTGCCATACTTCAGGAAATATATAATAACGACGATCATTTTGATATAGAATCACTCTACATTAAAATGAAAAACAAAAAATACCGGGTAAGTCGTGCAACCCTCTATAATACTATAGAATTATTGCTGGAATGCGGCTTGGTTAGAAAACACCAGTTTGGGCAAAATCAGGCGCAATATGAAAAGTCATATTTTGACCGGCAGCACGATCACGTTATTTTAACCGATACCGGTGAGGTTATAGAATTTTGCGATCCACGCATTCAGTCCATAAAAAAAACAATTGAAGAGGTGTTTGATATAGAAATTACCAAACATTCTTTATATTTTTACGGCAACAAAAAAACAACCAATTAACTTAAGATTTCAATGGCGGTAGATTTACTACTCGGTCTCCAGTGGGGTGACGAAGGCAAAGGAAAAATTGTTGATGTACTCACCTCTAAATACGATATCATTGCAAGATTTCAGGGAGGACCAAACGCAGGACACACCCTCGAATTCGATGGGCAAAAACACGTTTTACATACAATTCCTTCAGGAATTTTTCATGATCAAACCATTAACCTTGTAGGTAATGGTGTGGTGATAGATCCCGTAATTTTTAAAAAAGAACTGGATAATCTTAGTAAAAATAATATAGATTATAAGTCTAAATTATTTATTTCCAGAAAAGCACATTTAATCCTACCTACTCACAGACTTCTGGATGCAGCTTCTGAAGCTTCAAAAGGAAAGGCTAAAATTGGCTCTACCCTTAAAGGAATTGGACCAACTTATATGGACAAAACCGGGAGAAACGGAATTCGTGTAGGTGACCTGGAACTGGAAAACTGGAAAGAAAAATACAGAACCCTGGCCGACAAGCATGAGAAAATGATCAAATTCTACGATGTAGACGTGCAATACGATCTTGCTGAATTGGAGAAGGAATTTTTTAATGCGGTAGAAACTCTTAAATCACTAACTTTTATAGATAGTGAAGCTTATTTGCACCAGGCACAAAAAGAAGGTAAAACTATTTTAGCCGAAGGTGCTCAGGGATCTTTATTAGACATAGATTTTGGAACCTATCCGTTTGTAACTTCTTCTACCACTACTGCGGCTGGAGCTTGTACAGGTCTTGGAGTTGCACCAAATAAAATTGGTGAGGCCTATGGGATTTTCAAGGCATATACCACAAGAGTTGGAAGTGGCCCCTTCCCTACCGAACTTTTTGATGAGGACGGTGAAACTATGGGACGTGTTGGAAACGAATTTGGTGCTACAACCGGTCGTGCGCGTAGGTGTGGTTGGTTAGACCTTGTAGCTCTAAAATATGCCGTACAGGTAAATGGAATCACCCAGTTAATCATGATGAAAGGCGATGTACTTAGTGGTTTTAAAACCTTAAAAGTATGTACCGCTTATAATTACAAAGGTGAGGAAATTGACCACTTGCCTTATAATATTGAAGCAGAAAATATCACTCCCATTTATACCGAAATTAAAGGTTGGGAAGCCGATCTTACCGGGATGACAAAAGTAGAGGAACTTCCTAAAGAGTTTAATGACTATGTTGCATTTTTAGAGAAAGAACTGGAAATTCCGATTAAAGTGGTTTCAGTTGGGCCAGACAGAACCCAAACTATCACACGTTAATCAAAAATCTTATTAGATAAAAAACAAAAAGCCGTTTCAAATTGAAACGGCTTTTTTTCATAACAAAATCCTCTATAACAAAAACTTAGAATTAAGTTATTTATTCATCCTTAGGAAACGATGAATAAGCTGGCTATTTGTTGAGCTACCTGTCCACTCATAGGCTCATCGTAAGATTGTGATACTGCTTCGGCACTAAAGCCGGTAGCATCTACCAGGTTTACGCCTCCCTGCATAATATTTTCTTCCCCGTCATAAACAGCCTGGGTAGCTTCCGGCATTCCCGGCCCCCTATTGTTTAAGTTTATCCAGCCTAGTGCATTTTCATTGGTGTTTTCATTTAAAACATTGGCTCTCAACCTTCTAATCTCTGAGGCGTGCCTTGCTTCAACTGAATGTATTTGCAATGCCGGAGTAAGAAAATCGGTTCCCATAAGATTCCCTGCCTGACCCTTATAAGCTCTTACACCGGTGTCTTCAAAGGCCTGGGCCAACGCCAATAACTGGGCGTAAGCCATATCATTATTCTTATTAAAAGGATCAAAAGCCCCTCCTGCGGTAAAATCGAATTCAGGCGAATCTACGGCGTTATCTCCCAAGCCTGCTTTTAGAAATTCTACGTGGGCACTTTCGTGCTTAGAAATTTGGTTATAAACTGCTTCAGCCCTGCCACCGCTTGGTAATACTCCAGAATCCAGGGCCTTTATATAAAATTCGGCTTCAAGATATTCCAGGGTAAGGGCAAGCTGTAACGCACCTATGGCATCGTTCCCGTTACTTTGTGCAAAAGCTTTTCCAGAGGTAGAAGCAAGTCCAAAAGGAACAGCTACCATAGCCGCCTTCTTACCTAAATTCCCAAGGTTACCCAGCATTTCCCGCCTGGAAGAAGCTTTCTTAGTAAGACTTTCTGAAGTAAATTCGTCTAAAAATTTTATAATATCCATAATATTGTTTTTTAAAGTTAAAAATGATTATTTAGGTAAATTATTGGCTGTAAATGGTGTAACCACGAAGCCGGTTGCGCCAACTTCCCCAAGAATTGTTTCCGGATCTTTAGCCAGATCCAGCCCATTAGCATCAATAACATCGTCTCCGGCAAAAGCCGTATTATCTTCTAAATAAATAGAACGAATGGCAGCAGCATGCCTCGCCTCTACCGAAACAATTTTACCTGCAATCACTAAAAAGTCTGGAGTTTGCAATAATTTACCTGCTCCATTATACGCGGCAACACCGGTATCTTCCAATACCCTGGCTGTTGATAATACAGAATCTCTATCTGCAAAATTTACACCGCTAAAATCAAATTCTAACTCTGGCAGCACCTGGCTGGCTTCAGCGTTAGCACTAATTGCAGCTTTAAAAAACTCTCTATGTATAACCTCATGATCATATAAATCTTCTAAAATCAATTTTTCTTCAGCAGTAGCTCCTGCCCAATAAGAGCCATCTAAGACTTTTGTATAAAATGCAGCTTCCAGTTGCTCTAACGCATATGCATAATTTAGTATCCCTACATCGCCACTCCCAAGATCAAAAACTTCTCCCGGGGGAGTTGGATCTGGGGTCATATCATCATCACTACATCCATAGAGCAGTAAGCCTGAACCTGCCATGGCGAGTCCGCCCATTTTAAGAAACTTTCGTCTTGAACTCCTGTTTTTTGAAGGTTTTGCAGTTACTGCTTCTACCTTAATACGTGGTTTTTCCATAATTTAAGTTTTTAGTTGTTTACTCGATAATCTATTGTGCTCCGGGATTTATCTCGAAACCAAAAAAATTCTATCCAATGCCTCATTGAATTGTTCAAGAGATCATTTACCATATTTACGTATGCTTAGCAATGACGGTTTTTATAAGAGAGTTAAAGTTTTCTAAAAAAAATGTTACTCATTAAAAAATCAAGGTTCATCTTATTGTACACCTCCTTATCTTAAAAAGATTATTCCCCCAAATTTTAATTACTTTTGAAAAAATTATAGACTTGAAAAAAATCATTCTTTTCTTAGTATTGGTAACTTTGTGCATTCCTTCTTTAGTTAAGGCCCAGGAAGCCAAAGAGATTGATTATAGTGCCGATAGAAATATCCAGGATGAAAAATATCCAGGAGCTTTTGTTTTAAGCAAAGTAGAAAACCAGGTGTATTTTAAACACGAAGGTATAGAAGTGTGGTGCGATCTTGCCATTCATTATAAAGAAGAGAATTTTTTTAGAGCCTTCGGAAATGTAAGAATGCAGCAAGGCGATACTGTAAAACTAAACAGTAGCTATGCTGAGTATAATGGAAACTCCCAATTTGCATTTGCCAGTGGCGATGTAGTGATGAAACGCCCCCAAACCACCCTGGAATCTGACAGTCTTTTTTTTGATAGACTAAAACAACAGGCTTACTACCGAAGTGGTGGTAAAGTAATAGATACCGGTGGGGTTATTAACAGTAATATTGGAAGGTATTATATGGAGCAGGATAAATATTCTTTTGTTTCAGATGTAGTGCTTACCAATCCCGAGTATGTTATAAATTCAGAACAACTTGATTTTTATGGAAAAACCGGGCACGCATACCTGTATGGTTCATCTACCATTGAGAGTGAAACCAGTACGGTGTATTGTGAACGCGGTTTTTATGATACCCGTGGCGATACAGGCTATTTCGTAAAAAACTCCAGGATAGATTACAATAACAGAACGGTAAAAGGCGATAGCCTATATTTTAATAGGAATACAAATTTTGCTTCGGCCACCAATAACATTCGGGTTATTGATACCATTAACAAAAGTGTTGTAACCGGACACTACGCCGAAGTATTTCGAGATAAAGATTCTGTTTTTATTACAAAAAGGGCGGTAGCAGCCAGCGTTCAGGATAATGATTCGCTTTTTATTCATGGCGATACCATAATGATTACCGGGAAACCCGAGAAACGTATTATTCGTGGTTTTTATGACGTGCGCTTATTTAAAAGCGATATGAGTGGCAAAAGCGATTCGGTTCATATTAACCAGGAAACCGGCCTTACCAAAATGATTAACTTAAACAGCGGCCCGGTTTCTTCTGTAGATAAAAAAAGAAGTCCGGTGCTGTGGAGCGGACTTAGCCAAATGACGGGGGACACTATTCATTTACAAAGCAATACCAAAACAGAACAACTGGATTCGATGCGGGTATTTAATAATGCATTTTTGATTCAGAAAGACACTATAGAAGGCTATAACCAGGTAAAAGGAATGGATTTGGTTGGTTTATTTGAGGATAATGAATTGTACCAGGTAGATATCAACAAAAATACCGAAACCCTATACTACAGCCGTAATAACGACCAGGAACTTATAGGAATAAATAAAACCCTGTCCAGTTCTATTAAAATTCTATTTGAAAATCGGGAAATCCAGGATATCTATTATTACCAGAACGTAGACGGAAATTTAACTCCGGAAGAAGACTTCCCCCTTAATGTTCGTGAACTAATTGGTTTTAATTGGCGTGGTGATGAAAGGTTACTTTCTAAGGAAGATTTATTTAAAGGAAAGCCAGAACCCGAATTGGTTAAAATTGAAGGAATAGCTTTACCTGAAGAAGAAGGCGAATTCTTCGATGAACGCGAAGAAGGAGATGAGATGCTACTAAATGACAAGTCCAGGCTAAAGCCGGAAGATTTACAAAACAAGGTAAAAGACAGTATTCCGCAGTTAAAAGAAAGCCCGCAAATAATTAAGGAAAAGGCAGAAGAAGCAAAAAAGACAGTTAAAGATAGCATTTCAAAGAAAGTACCAACACCTTTAATAAAGCCAGAAAACTCACAAAAAGACAACAAGAACGAAGCTGAAGATGACGAAGGCAATTAATAAAGACTTTTTAAAGTACCAGGCGCAAACTACTCCACATCCCCTAGGTTTGGAGATAGCATCGGCAAAAGGCTCCTATATTTTTACTACTGACGGAAAAAAACACCTGGATTTTGTAGCCGGTGTTTCGGCTTGTAGTTTAGGCCACTGCCATCCCAAAGTGGTTCATGCCATTAAAACACAGGCTGAAAAATACCTACATGTAATGGTTTACGGGGAATACGCCCAGCAACCTGCCGTAGAATTAGCAAGCTTACTGGCCAAATACTACCCTAAACCACTTGAAAAAACCTATCTCACAAATTCTGGAACAGAAGCTATAGAAGGCGCTTTAAAACTAGCACGCCGTTATACAGGAAGATCCGAAATTATAGCTGCCCAGCAGGCCTATCACGGCAACACCATGGGATCGCTTAGCTTAATGGATTACGAAGAACGCCAAAAGCCTTTTAGGCCGCTTTTGGGAGATATTTCTTTTATTCGGTTTAATGAGGAAAAAGATCTGGAAAAAATAACCAGGAAAACCGCAGCCGTAATTCTGGAAAGTATACAGGGAGGTGCCGGATTTATTCTTCCAAAGAACGATTATTTAAAAAAGATAAAACAACGCTGTGAACAAGTAGGTGCTTTATTGATTTTAGATGAAATTCAACCTGGATTTGGACGAACCGGAAAACTTTTTGGATTTGAAAATTTTGATATGGTTCCCGATATTGTTGCTTTAGGAAAAGGAATGGGTGGCGGAATGCCCATTGGTGCATTTGCCGCATCTGCCCAAATTATGGATAGCCTTTCAGACAACCCTAAAATGGGACATATTACAACCTTTGGGGGAAATCCTGTAATTGCTGCTTCAGCTTTAGCTACTTTAAAGGAAATTACCAGTTCAGACTTAATGGCAGAGAGTCTAAAAAAAGAAAAACTTTTTAGAAAATTACTGGTGCATCCGCTTATTTCAGAAGTTAGGGGAATGGGCTTAATGCTTGCTATTATTACTAATTCTGAAGAAATAACAAATCATTTAATCTTAAAGTGCAAGGAAAAAGAACTTATACTTTTCTGGTTGTTATTCGAAAAAAAGGCAGTAAGAATAACACCGCCGCTTACCATTTCGGAAGAGGAGATAAAAGAAGGCTGTGGCATCATTATTGACGTATTGGATGAAATAATGAGACAGCAACAAACTGTTCATTAATTTGTTAACAAGAATATTGATTTTTGATTTTTTAAAACATAATCATTTTTATTTTTAAGAAATGTCTTTGGGCTCGTCTCAAGATATTAAGTTTAAAAGATCAGGCAATTTCAATTTAAGTGTTGAAAATTTTAAGTCTCACTTAGTGAGCAAGTAGAAATCCCGTAATTACCCACGTATGCAGTTAAGCCATAACGACGAAAACAAATTCTCACTTTCACGCTTTGAATCTATGCTTAAAACAAATGATGTTTTATTCTTTGATTCGGCCGAATTTGAAGATATTATCAATTACTATTTAGAGAACGGGAAATTTGCCCTGGCCAAAAAGGCTGTTAAATTAGGCCTGGCGCAACATCCAACTTCTACCAATTTAAAACTCTTTAAGATTGAAATTCTTGTTTTTGAAGATAAGCTGGATATAGCCGAGTCTATGCTAAGCGAATTACAGCAACTAGAATCTTCTAACGAAGAAGTTTATATTCAAAAAGCACAAATTCTCTCTAAACGCGACCTTCACGCTAAAGCTATACAGGTGTTAAAGATGGCACTTGATATAACCCTAGACCCGGCAGAGATCTACTCTTTAATTGGAATGGAATATCTCTTCCTTGAAGACTTTGAAAATGCCAAGTTTAGCTTTATGAAATGCTTAGAAGCCGATGAAGAAGATTATTCGGCTTTATACAATGTAATGTATTGTTTTGATTTTCTGGATCAAAAAAAAGAAGCCATCGCATATCTAAACATGTATTTAGACAAAAATCCGTATTGTGAAGTAGCCTGGCACCAGGTAGGCAAACAGTATTTTGATTTAAAAAATTATGAAAAAGCATTATCGGCTTTCGATTTTGCGATAATAAGCGATGAGTATTTTATTGGCGCTTATCTGGAAAAAGGAAAAGTACTGGAGAAGCTAGGCCGCTATCACGAAGCTATAGAAAATTACCGATTAACCTTAGAATTAGACGACCCTACGTCTTTTACTTATTTACGAATTGGAAAATGCTTCGAAAAACTGGGCTTAAATGAGCTTGCGCTTAAACATTACAAAGATTGCGTACATGAAGATCCGCTTTTGGATAAAGGTTGGATTGCCATCACCGATTTTTACATAAAAAAGAAAAATTTCCAGAAAGCCCTGTACTACATCAACAAAGCCATAAATATTGACGAAGACAATGTGCTATATTGGAAACGCTACGCCAAAATCAATAATCGTCTAAAGTTTTTTGAAGAAGCAGAAAAAGGCTATAAAAAAAGTTTAGACCTGGGGAACTATGAATTGGAGACCTGGATTAGACGTTGTGATATTTTAATAGATCTTGGAGAATTTGATACCGCAATTAAAAACCTAAACCAGGCAGTGGAATTTTATCCAAATACCGCAGAGATTGAATTTCGTTTGGCAGGATTATATTTTAGTGAAAATGAAGGCGAAAAAGCTTATTTTCATTTGAATAGAGGATTAAAATTAGATGCCGAGTATTATATTGTTATCGAAGAATTATTTCCAAATGTTTTTAACCGAAAAAGTGTAAAGCAAATTATAAATTCCTTTATAAATCTCTCTTAGTTATTTTGCTAACTTTGAGCCGGAATTTTAATTTGTTCACATGCGAAAAAGGTTTAAAGATTATCTACCTGTAACTTTAAAAGGTATGGCAATGGGTGCGGCAGACGTTGTTCCCGGGGTCTCTGGAGGAACTATTGCTTTTATTACCGGAATTTATGAAGAATTAATTTCTACCATAAGCGGTGTAAATTTTTCATTGGTCACTACCTGGAAAGAAAAAGGTTTTAAAGCCATGTGGCAACAGCTTAACGGCCCTTTTATTTTAGCACTTTTTACTGGAATCCTTATCAGTTTTTTCTCTCTTATGAGGGCTGCGAAATATATGCTGGAAAATCATCCCATAATGATATGGTCTTTTTTCTTCGGCCTTGTGTTTGCCAGTATTTGGTATGTAGGCAAGCAAATTCCCAAATGGAATTTTAAAATAGCACTGGCCCTGGTTATTGGTGCAGCCATTGCATTCTATATTGTATCCCTGCCCCCTATGGCCGCAAAAGATAGTAACATATACATCTTTTTCTCTGGAGCTATCGCAATATGTGCTATGATACTTCCCGGTATTTCGGGTGCATTTATCCTGGTTTTACTGGG
The DNA here is from genome assembly GCF_015143665.1 of Salegentibacter sp. BLCTC. Classification (NCBI taxonomy): domain Bacteria; kingdom Pseudomonadati; phylum Bacteroidota; class Flavobacteriia; order Flavobacteriales; family Flavobacteriaceae; genus Salegentibacter; species Salegentibacter sp. BLCTC. The sequence continues at coordinate 131,320 of NZ_WYEW01000009.1, forward strand.
GGCCTATAAAAAGCTTACCGATGCTGTACACGATTTCGATTTTCAAACCCTGGGCATTTTTGCTATAGGAGCCGTAGTTGGGTTACTTAGTTTCTCTAAGATCCTTAAATGGCTTTTTGTACATTATAGTAGTCTTACACTTGCCGTATTAACCGGGTTTATTGCCGGTTCTCTCAATAAAATATGGCCCTGGAAGCATGTGTTGCAAACCGAAATGTATGGAGACAAAGAAGTTGTTCTTAAAGAAGCATCAGTTTTACCATGGAATTTTAATGGAGAACCACAAACATTAGTTGCTATTATTTTGATGCTCGCAGGATTTTTCTTAATTCTAGGCTTAGAAACTTTTGCCGCAAAAAGCTCAGAAAACACCCATGCAACAAACTAGAACCTTTACAGATAAAGTACTTTTAGTCCTTAAAGGTCTGGCCATGGGAGCTGCTAATAAAGTTCCCGGTGTTTCTGGAGGTGTTGTGGCTTTTGTAGCCGGTTTTTACGAAGAATTTATTTATTCACTTCAAAAAATAAATTACAAGGCTTTTATATTGCTTATAAATGGGCGATTTAGAAGTCTGTTTCATTATACTAACGGGAGATTCCTAAGCTTACTTATTTTAGGAATGCTTATTAGCTATTTTAGTGTTTCAAAATTACTGGATTACCTAATTCTTCATTACGAATTATATGTTTGGGCTTCGTTCTTCGGCATGATTATAGGCTCTATATATTACATAAGTAAGGATTTTGACGAATGGAGCAAACGCTCCCTAATATTTGTTTTCCTGGGAATACTGGCCGGGGTAGCCATTAGTTTCCTTGAACCTGCAAAAGAAAACGACAATCTTTGGTTTGTATTTTTTTGCGGTATGGTAGGCGTATCGGGAATGACGCTGCCGGGACTTTCGGGATCTTTTATTCTTATTCTATTTGGAAATTATGTATTACTGCTGGTAGACTCGGTAAATGCCCTTTACGACACCCTGTCTGAACTAATTTTACTTGATTTTAGCTTTACACAAGATCCGGAAAGAATAAGGCTTTTAGAAGTACTCCTGGTATTTGGCGCAGGCTCTCTGGCCGGCCTGGTAACACTTTCGCATGTTCTTGGCTTTGTTTTAAAACATTATAAAAAAGATACTTTTGCCGCCATAATTGGCTTTATTACAGGATCACTTGGAGTGGTTTGGCCATGGAAAGAAAAAATTTTTAAGTTAGATAAAGAAGGGGAAATAATTCTGGATAGCCAGGGGAATGGGGTAATAGATTATTACGACCGCTATTTTCCAACTTTTTCTTCAGCTGAAACCTGGTTGGCAATTTTCTTTATCTTAATAGGAATACTCATTGTATTAGGACTCGCCTGGTACGAAAAGAAAAACCAAAAACCCGCAATCAAATGAAAACTTTTGGCTTATTAGGTAAGAATATTAGTTACTCATTTTCCCGAACTTATTTCAGCAAAAAATTTAAAAAAGAAAATATTGATGCCGAGTATCTTAATTTCGATTTACAAAATATAAACCAATTTCGGGATGTTATAAAAGAGACACCAAACCTACAAGGCCTGAATGTCACCATTCCTTACAAAGAAGAAATCATTAATTTTTTGGACGATCTGGCTCCTGAGGCTGAAGAAATTGGCGCAGTAAATACCATAAAAATAAATGGCAATAAACTTATTGGCTACAATACAGACTACATAGGCTTTTCTGAATCTATAAAACCCTTGCTAAAACCTCATCATAAAAAAGCCCTTATCCTGGGAACCGGTGGAGCTTCAAAAGCGATAGCATATGCCTTTAAAAAAATGGGAATTGCCTATAAATTTGTCTCAAGAACTTCGGGAGAGCTAAAATTAAGCTATCAGGATCTTTCACAGGAAATAGTTAATGACCACAACATTATAATTAACACTACTCCTGTAGGTACCTTCCCCAACGTAGAAAAATATCCCAAATTCCCCATTGAGCATTTAACCAACAAACACCTGGTTTACGACCTTATTTACAACCCCGAAACCACCCAACTCCTGGTCCTGGCAAAAGAACAGGGAGCCAAAATTAAAAACGGATTGGAAATGCTTGAATTACAAGCTGAAAGTGCCTGGCGCATTTGGAATAAATAAAGCCCTTTTTTTTATTTTAAATCTTACAAAAAAAGCGAATTGTTTGCCCAATTTTGTTGGAGTTACTATCTTTCAGCCTAATTAATTTACAAGAACCTTAACATTGAAAGATATGTCTCAGCAAGAAGATGATAAAAATAAAGAGGAGTTTTCTAATGAAGCTGCCAAAAATTCTGAAAAAACTCAGAATAGCGAAAAGCAACAGGTAGAAAACCGGGATGAAAATGTAGCAGAACAATCATTTTCTGAAAAGTCTGAAAACGAAACAACCAAGCCCACAGATAATACGGTGGTTGAACCTGCAGAAACTGCTTCTGAAATCAAAACTGAAGACGATAAGCTGGAAGATGCCATGATTGCAGAAGCCAGTGATAAAAAGAACACTTCAGAAGAAAATAAAGCCAATAGCGAAGAAGACGATGATAATGATGCTCTTTTGGAGGAAAGCCGAAAACAAACCCGGCCTCAAGAAGAAAATCAGTCTGAATCTGAAGTAGAAAATAAGACTCTTGAAGATGATAATGATGATCATGAAAAAACTTCTGAAGAGGAAGAAAGGGACTCTAAACACCATCAGGAACATATAGACAACTCGGTTGCCGAAGATAGTGAAGATGAATCTAAGGCAGAACGGCACAATATTCCGAAGAAAGATTACCATGCGATGAGCAAAGAGCAATTGGTAGATGAATTTGAAACTTTGCTTAAAAACGAAAAGGTACAGGCCATTAAAGATCACGTTATTGAAATTCGTGCCGAATTTAATGCCAAGTTTAATGAAGAGGAAGAGGAGAAGAAAGAAGAATTTCTTGCCGATGGCGGTAATATTATAGACTTCCACTACTCTACCCCTCTTAAAAAGCGTTTCAATTCCCTTTATTTTGATTATAGGGAGAAACGCAATAATTATTATAAGCAACTTAAACAAGACCTTAATAAAAATCTTTCCAAACGCCTGGAAATTATTGAAGAGTTAAAGGGGCTTATAGATGTGGAAGAAAATATAAATACCACCTACAAGCATTTTAAAGATCTTCAGGATAGCTGGCGCGTTGCGGGACCAATTCCAAGAGAAAAATACAACGATGTTTGGAACACTTATCACCATCATGTAGAGAATTTTTATGATTTTCTTCATTTAAACCGTGAGTTTAGGGACCTGGATTTTAAACACAATCTAGATCAAAAATTAAAGGTTATTGACCGCGCTGAGGAATTAGCACAGGAAAATGACATAAACCGTGCGTTTAGGGAGCTGCAAATGCTTCATAAAATGTGGAAAGAAGAACTTGGGCCTGTTGCCAAAGAATTTCGGGAAGATATTTGGAACCGATTTAGCAATGCTACCAAGCAAATCCACGATAAACGCCAGGAGTATTTTAATACCTTAGATGAGCGTTACGAAGAAAACTGGAAAGCCAAGCAGGCTATTATCGAAAAGATAAAAGCAATTGCAGCTGAAGAATATAAAGGCCATAACAAATGGCAACAGAAGATTAAAGAGATTGAAGCACTAAGGGAAGCATTCTTTAATGCAGGTAAGGTACCACGTAATAAGAATGAAGAAACCTGGACTGATTTTAAACAAAGTGTTCGCCGATTTAACCGTAATAAAAATGCTTTCTATAAAAACCTTAAAAAGCAACAATACGATAATCTCGAGAAGAAAAAAGAGCTTATTCAAATTGCTGAAGACAACAAGGATAGTGAGGATTTTAAAACCGTGACGCCTTTAATGAAAAAAATACAGGCAGATTGGAAGAAAATAGGCCATGTTCCAAGAAAAGATAGCGATAAGGTTTGGAAACAGTTTAAAGCAGCCTGTAATCACTATTTTGAACGCCTGCACGAAACGCGCAAAGAAGAGAACAAAGAAGAATTTGAAGCTTTCGACAAGAAAAAAGACCTCCTGGAACAGGTTAAATCTTTTGAACTTAGTGGCGATAAAAAAGAAGACCTGCCTAAAATAAAACAGTTTATTGAAGACTGGAAAAATTTAGGATCAGTACCTTATAACAAGCGTTTTATTGAAGGAAAATTCAATAAGGCTTTAGATCAACTTTTCAATAAGCTTGATGTAGATCATACCAAGGCCGAAATGCTTAAATATGAAAATAAGGTACAGGCTTTAAACGATGCCGATGACGATAAAAAACTTCGTAACGAACATTATTTCCTAACTAAGAAAATAGAAGAAACAAAGGCTGAAATTAGACAGTTGGAGAATAACTTACAGTTTTTCTCTAATGTAGATGAAGATAACCCGCTGGTACAGGATGTTCATAAAAATATAGCAGCCCAAAAAGAACAGCTTGAGATTTGGAAAGAAAAGCTACGTAAAATCAAATCGCTCTACTAAGCACGGCAGCTATGAATTGCCTTCTTTGTAAGGGAGCAACTAAAAAATCTTGGTCAGATAAAAACAGGGAATTTGTTGAATGCACCCATTGTGGGAGCATTCAACTATTACCTGAATATTATATTTCCAAAAAAGCAGAAGAGGCACGCTACCTTACCCATAACAATGATGTAGAAAACACCGGTTACCAGGATTTTGTTAAGCCTATAACTTCCCGTATTCTTCAGGATTTTTCTCCAGAGGATAACGGCCTTGATTATGGTTGCGGAACAGGCCCCGTAATTAGTATTCAATTAGAAAAAGCAGGCTATAAAACTACTTTATACGACCCGTATTTTCACCCCAACAAAGAGGCTCTAAAGTCACAATATCACTTTATAATATGCTGTGAAGTGATGGAGCATTTCTATAAACCGAAAGGAGAATTTAAAACACTGGCATCTCTTTTAAAACCGGGAGGAAAACTCTACTGTAAAACCGCTCTCTATTCAGATAAAATTGATTTTAATAACTGGTATTATAAAAACGACGCCACGCACGTCTTTTTCTATACTGAAAAAAGTTTGAAGTGGATAAAAGAGAATTTAGGTTTTTCAGGCCTGGAAATTAGGGCTGATTCTATTGTTTTTAGTAAATAAACCAAGAAAGCCCTTGATAGTTATTTCTCAAAATTTAGAGCAAAATAAGAATAAAACTGAAGAAGAATTACTTCAACTTGGCCTCGTTCCAAAAGACATCCATTTCAGCCAGGCTCATATCTTTTAAAGCTTTATTTTGTTCTTTGGCTTTCTCTTCCAGATATTGAAATCGGTTTATAAACTTTTTATTGGTTCGTTCCAGGGCATTTTCAGGGTTTATTCCAAGAAACCTGGCATAATTTATCATAGAGAACATCACATCGCCAAATTCGGCTTCCATTTTATCCTTATTGGCTGTATTTATCTCGTGCTGTAATTCCCCTAATTCTTCCTGAAGTTTTTCAAAAACCTGCTCGGGCTTTTCCCAATCAAATCCTACCCCGGCAACTTTCTCCTGAATTCTACTGGCTTTTACTACAGCCGGCAGGGAACGTGGTACGCCTTCCAATACACTTTTTTTACCTTCCTTTAACTTTAGGTTTTCCCAGTTCTTTTTAACTTCGGCTTCATCGGTTACTTTAACATCTCCATAAATATGCGGATGACGGTCTATTAGTTTGTCACAAATACCATTAGCTACATCGGCAATATCAAAGTCCTCGCTTTCGCTACCTATTTTCGCATAAAAAACCAGGTGAAGCAACAGGTCGCCCAATTCTTTTCTAACTTCTTCCAGATCTTTATCCAAAATCGCATCTCCAAGCTCGTAAGTTTCCTCAATAGTAAGGTGCCTTAGCGACTCCATGGTTTGCTTCCTGTCCCAGGGGCATTGCTCCCTAAGCTCGTCCATAATAGTTAATAAACGATCAAATGCTTTTAGCTGTGCTTCTCTGGAGTTCATGAAATAAGAATTTTGATTTTGGCAAAAATAAGGATTGCTAATAGGATTTTAGAATCTTAGGCGGGAAATAAATACTTGAAATCGTCTTTCTGAATTAATTTCAGAATATAAGCTCATCGAATTCAAGGCTTAAAAAATGCTAAAACAATCCCGAAGCTTCTGGTCAGCAACCTGAAAGCTTGAATAAAGGGAGGAAGACCGGTTTTCACGATATTCCGTTCCAGGAACTCCAATCGGGACAGGCTTCTCAACCGTAATATTCAAAACCTCAACTCTAAAAATTAAAAAAGCCCTTCGTTTCCGAAGGGCTGAATAAAGGGTGGAAGACCGGTTTCGAACCGGCGACCTCCGGAACCACAATCCGGCGCTCTAACCAGCTGAGCTACAACCACCATTTTAATTGCGGTTGCAAATGTAAGCTATTTTAGCAATTTCCCAAAGAAAAAAAATCAATATTAAATTGAAATTCAAGTTTATTTTTGAGCAACAATTATAAAAAGCTTTAAACGAACAATTTAGCTAAAAAGTATTTTTTAAATTAAATCGAAAATAGAATCTACAGCAGGGTAGCGTTCTACCGTATAGCCTTCGGCGTGTTCGGTATTAATAAGCCTTCCCAGGTCTCTTGCCCTGTAAGTAATACTTTCTAAAAAGTTACTACTGGAAATTGGCGTTTCCGGCTCCTTGGAATCCTCATCGTAAAACTGGGTTCTGTAGGCTTTTACCGACGCCATCTTTTTATCGATATATCCCGAAATATCAACTACTACATCGGGCTTTAGATTTTTCCATTGAATATAATGATATACATGCTTTGGCCGCCATTCTTGCTGGCTTTCTCCCTCATATATGGTTTCAATTTTACGAAGTCCGCTTAAAAAACACGCATCACTGGTTAGTTTTGCTCCTTTTCCATGATCTATATGCCTATCATCTATCGCATTACACAACACAATTTCCGGACGATATTTTCTTAATATTTTTATTATTTCCAGCTGATGTGCAGCGTTATTCATAAAAAAAGCATCACTAAATTCAAGGTTTTCCCGAACCGAAACGCCTAAAATTTTAGCCGCATTTTTAGCTTCCTGATCTCTGGTCTCAGCTGTGCCCCGGGTGCCCAACTCGCCACGGGTAAGATCTAAAATTCCTACTTTCTTTCCTCTATCTACTTCTTTTGCTATAGTACCGGCGCAACTTAGCTCTACATCATCTGGATGCGCACCTATAGCCAATATATCTAATTTCATAATATTTACTTTGTCATTTTCGCTGCCGCGGAAATCTAATTTTAAGTTAATCTTTCAAACTTCACATCTCGTATTTCTAAGCTTGTATTTCCTTTAAAGCCTGTCCCAGGTCTTCTATTAAATCTTCCTTCTCCTCTATTCCCACAGAAAATCGCATTAAGCCGTCTTTGATTCCCTGGGCTTCCCGTTCTTCAGGAGAAAGCAACCCGTGTGATGTTTTTGCTGGTAAAAGTATAGTTGATTCTACACCCGCAAGGCTCATAGAAGATTTTATAAGTTTTAATTTTTTCTGAAAAAGATCATAATCCAAACCTTCGCGTAATTCAAAAGACATCATCCCTCCAAAACCTTTCATTTGGGCTTTAGCAAGGTCATGATCTGGATGCGATGCTAATCCCGGATAATAAACCCTGGAAATATCCTTATGCTCTTCAAGAAACTTAGCTAATTCAAGCGCATTTTCATTTTGCGCACGCACGCGCAAGCCCATGGTTTTTAAGCTTCTTTCTAACATCCAAACCGTAAAATCACTTAAACTTCCGCCAAAATTCTTAGCCAATTGAAAGATCCTGTCTATATGCTTTTCTGAACCTATGGCAGTTCCCGCAAGAATATCGCTATGGCCACCCATATATTTTGTAGCCGAATGCAAAACAATATCTATCCCAAAATCTATAGGGTTCTGGTTTACCGGCGAAGCAAAAGTATTATCTATCATACTTACCAGGTTATGTTTTTTAGCAATTTCGGCAATTGCTTTTATATCGGTTACGGTAAGTAAGGGATTTGAAGGTGTCTCAATATAAATCACCCTGGTATTCTCTTTTATTTCAGCTTCAAAAGATTCAGGTGTAGCGTCTTTTGTAAAAGAATATTCCATCCCGAATTTCTCAAACTCTTCTGTCACTAAATTACTGGTTCCCCCGTAAAGCGTATTTTGAAACACCACGTGGTCTCCCTTTTGTGCAAAAGCCAAAAGAGCGGTACTTACTGCAGCCATACCGCTACCAAAGATCAAAGCGGCTTCAGCGTGCTCTAAAGCTGCCATTTTTTGAGCTAAAGCTACCTGATTTGGCGTGTTAAAATAACGCGGGTAACGTTTTACCTCTACATCTTCAAAAGCATAAGAAGTAGCCATATATAAGGGCGAAACTGCACCCTTAAACTGCTTGTCTTCCAATTCTCCAATATGGGTACAAATGGTATTTAATCCCGGATTTTTCTTTGTCATTTATAATACATTCAAAATTCGCCCTAATGTAAAAATAAATAATCTAAATACTTCGGGTTTTAAAGCTGTTTCCTGTGTTGAAAGAATTATTTTTAAAACAAAAGTTAAATAAAGTTAAAGCAATTATCCTATTAATAATTGCGCCATCAATTCTTTATCTTTAAGAAAAATTGAATGATTATGAGTAAAGTAAAAGCATTTGGTGCGCAAGCCAGCGATGCCAATTTAGAAGCCTTAGATATTGAGCGCAGGGAAATAACCCCCAACGATGTAAAGATTGAAATAGACTACTGTGGGGTTTGCCATAGTGATATACACCAGGTTAGAAACGACTGGAAAAATTCTGTATACCCTGTAGTACCCGGGCACGAAATTATAGGCCGTGTTACCCAGGTTGGAGAAAACGTAAATAACTTTAAAGAGGGAGACCTTGTAGGGGTTGGTTGTATGGTAGATTCCTGTCAGGAATGCGATTCCTGTAAGGAAGACCTGGAGCAATTTTGTGAAAACGGGGCTACTTTAACTTACAATAGCAAAGACAAACATTTGGGAGGACATACCTTTGGAGGTTACGCCGAACAAATTGTAGTGGATAAAGAATTTGTACTTAAAGTACCGGAAAATATAGACGCTAAAGCTGCTGCCCCATTACTTTGTGCAGGTATTACTACTTATTCTCCATTACGGCATTGGAATGTAAAAAAAGGAGATAAAGTTGGTGTAATAGGATTGGGCGGACTTGGGCATATGGGAGTAAAATTTGCCCATGCCATGGGAGCACATGTAGTTATGATTACTACTTCTCCTTCAAAATCTGAAGACGCCAAAAAATTGGGTGCCGATGAAGTACTGATCTCTAAAAACGATGAAGACATGAAAAAACAGGCCGGTACTTTCGATTTTCTGTTGAATACCGTTCCGGTTGGTCATGATATAAATCCTTATGTAGCTTTGTTAAAACGAGATGCCACCATGGTACTGGTAGGAGCCATTGAACCGCTAGACCCGGTGCATGGAGGCGGATTAATTACCGGGAGAAAACGTATTGCCGGTTCGGTAATTGGCGGAATTAAAGAAACACAGGAAATGCTGGATTTTTGTGGTAAACATAATATTGTTTCAGATATTGAAATGATTGATATGCAAAATATAAATGAAGCTTTTGACAGGGTTGTAAAATCTGATGTTAAATATCGCTTTGTAATAGATATGAAATCCCTAAAAAATTAGAGTTTACAAAAGGTTTAGTAGCATCAAGCTGAAACCTGCCCGGCTAAACCTACGGCAGGTTTCTACTTCTAATATGATATTTAGATCTCCGATAGAAATCGGGGCAAGCTATAAAACAAATTCTATATTAGGTGTGAATCAAAAATTACTTTATTGGCACCGCTAAAAGATATAATAGCCCAAGGCTTAGCTCAAAATTAAAATTTGTTTCCAAGCAATGTCTCTTGGGCTTAACCCGAGTTAGTATACTATTATAATTCGTCACCCTGATTTAATTTAAGGTGACGATTTTTTTTTTCGACAAGTATTTCTACTTGTGTTAACTAAGAAATTAAAAACGCTTTTATAATTAGAAAAGACTTTTCTGTAAGCTTTTTTGTTTGTAGTTAAAAGTCGGTTTTCCCGGCTTAGTTTTTATATTTGTTTAAGGCCGAAAATCGGCATAAAACCTACACAAAAACAAACCACAATGAAACAATTATTTATCAACATAAAAGAACTTCTTCAAATAAGGGAAGACAACATTACCAAATTATCTGGTGCAGAAATGAAAGAGTTGCCAACTATTAAAAATGCCTGGTTGCTTATTGAAAATGATACGATTGCCAATTATGGTGAAATGTCTTCACTACCTAAACTTGAAGTAGATAAAACTATTGATGCCAAAGGAAAGATAATTCTGCCCGGATGGTGCGATTCTCACACGCATATCGTCTATGCCGGCAACAGGGAGCAGGAATTCGCAGACCGTATTAACGGACTTTCATACGAAGAAATAGCTAATCGCGGTGGCGGGATTTTAAACTCGGCCAAAACCCTACAGGAAACTTCAGAAGAAGAAGTCTACCGGCAATCTGCTAAAAGGCTGGAAGAAGTAATAAAACTGGGTACCGGTGCGGTTGAAATTAAATCGGGTTACGGATTAACCGAAGAAGGTGAACTAAAAATGCTTCGGGTAATAAGAAAGCTTCAGGAAAATTACGACCTTCCAATTAAAGCAACTTTTTTGGGTGCACACGCTATCCCAAGGGAATACAAAGAAAACCCAGATGCTTATATGGACCTGGTAATTGAAAAGATCTTACCAAAAGTTGCCAAAGAAAACCTGGCAGAATATATAGATATTTTTTGTGAAAAAGGATATTTCAGCGTTGATGATACACATAAACTACTTTCAGCAGCGAAAAAATTTAGCTTAAAACCCAAAATACATGTCAATCAATTTCATGCTATTGGTGGTATTCAGGCGGGTATTGAGCATGATGCTTTAAGTGTAGACCATTTAGAGGTAATGCGACCTGAAGATATTGAAAGTTTAAAAGGAACTGATACTATGCCGGTTGCGCTTCCCTCCTGCTCATTATTTCTTAGTATTCCCTACACCCCGGCGCGTAAAATGCTGGATGCAGGATTGCCATTAGCACTTGCAAGCGATTTTAATCCGGGAAGCACCCCAAGCGGAAATATGAACCTGGTAGTTTCCCTGGCCTGCATAAAAATGAAAATGACCCCCGAAGAGGCCATAAATGCAGCTACTATAAACGGTGCTTACGCAATGGACCTCAGCAAAACCCACGGAAGCATTACCAGGGGCAAAAAAGCCAATTTTATACTTACTAAAGAAATTCCGTCTTATACCTTTCTGCCCTATGCCTTTGGCACTAATGCTATAGAATCGGTTTTTATTAACGGGAAAATTGTAGGCTAATGGAAGTTTTAAAATTATACGCTTACAAAACCATAGAAAAGTTAATTTCCAGAAGAGAAGGCGAGACGCGCTTAGGCGAAAAAATCGCTTTTATTGAAAATCTGGAAGAAATTACAAACAGCAAGGCTAAGTTTGTGCTTGTTGGGATTCCGGAAGATATTGGGGTTAGGGCTAATTACGGAAAACCCGGTACTTCCAAGGCCTGGGAAGTTTTTTTAAGTTCTTTTTTGAATATACAGGAGAATGTTTTTACCAATGCTAAGAATATTTTACTCCTTGGTGAAATTGAGTGTAAAGGCGAAATGCAAAAAGCAGCCAATATAGATGCTAGTGATCCTAATTATTTTGTGAAACTTGGTGACCTCGTATCAGAAATAGATAAAAAAGTAAGCTTGCTTGTAGAAAAAATAGTTGCTGCAGGTAAAACTCCCATAATTATAGGGGGTGGCCACAACAACGCTTTTGGAAATATAAAAGGCACTTCCAGGGCCCTAAAAAACCCGATTAATGTTTTAAACATAGACGCACATACCGATCTTAGAAAATTAGAGCATAGACATAGTGGCAACGGTTTTAGCTTTGCCAAACACAATGGATTCCTGCAGAAATATGCAATTTTTGGTTTACATAAAAACTATACACCTCAATATATTTTTAACGAGTTAAAAGCAAACTCCCATATTAAATTTTGCCTTTTTGACGATCTTATTTCGCAATCCCACCAGGAAATATTAAGAGCCTTTAGTTCTCAGCTGGAGTTTATAAATAAAGATGCCTTTGGTTTAGAAGTAGATTGCGATGCAATTATAAACTTCCCAAGCAGTGCACAATCGCCTTCAGGCTTCGATCTAAATACGCTTAGAAGTTTTCTTCAACTTAGTTCTAAAGAAAAAAATTGCAAGTATTTACACATTTGTGAAGCTGCTCCTGGATCCCATAATCCGGCACAAATAGGAAAAGCCTTATCATATTTTGTTACCGACTTTATAGAGAAAACAAACAATTAACCCCTGCCCAAATAAAAAATTTAATTTAAAAATGAAAATAATCACATACAGTCCAGTTTACGCTACTGATTTTAAAGCTCTAAATATTGCCTGGTTAGAAGAATATTTTTGGGTAGAGCCTCACGATGAAGAAGTATTAGGAAATCCACAAAAACACATTATAGACCCAGGGGGTACAATTTTTTTAGTAAAAGAAGAAGAAAAAACAATTGGCTGTGTGGCCCTTATGAAAATTGAGGAAGGAATTTTTGAGCTTACTAAAATGGCAATTAGCCCTGAACACCAGGGAAAGAAAATAGGGCAGAAATTAATGGAGCATACCTTAGAGTTTGCAGCCAAACAAAATTGGGATCAGCTTATTATATTTTCAAACCGAAAGCTTGAAAACGCAATCTATATTTATGAGAAATATGGATTTAAAGAAATTCCCATGGGAGAAAACAACCCCTATTCTCGTGGAGACATTAAAATGCGCCTGAACCTTTCTTAAAGTTTTACAAATCTTAAGCTATTTTGGTCGTCGTTCCTTATTTTTAATAGAAAACAACTAAATATGAAATACTTACTAACACTAATTAGCTTTGGAATTTTATTTTCCGGCTGTAAAAATGAAGGTAAAAAAGACGAAAACCCCTTAGCAGAAACAGAAAATTCCTCTAAAATAAGTCAGCAGCAAGATGAAGAGGAAACAGCATCTATAAACATTACCCCCATCTCTCACGCTACTGCCGTAATAAATTGGGGCGACGCGACTTTTTATATAGACCCTGTAGGAGGTGCTGAGGCATTTAAAGGAATGGAAAAGCCAGATTTCATTCTTATAACCGATATTCACGGAGACCATATGAGTGCTGAGACTTTGCAAGCTCTAAATCTTAAAGAGATTCCTGTTATTGTACCAAAGGCTGTAAAAGAAAACCTACCTAAGGAATTAGATACAATTTTGGAGACTTTGAAAAATGGAGCTAACACAAAAGTGATGGACTTTAATATTGAAGCCATTCCCATGTATAACTTACCGGAAGACCCTGAGGCTTTTCATACCAAAGGGCGCGGTAATGGATATGTGCTGGAAAAGAATGGTAAGCGGCTTTATATAGCCGGAGATACCGAAGATATTCCTGAAATGCGAAACCTGGAAAATATAGATTTGGCTTTAATTCCTATGAATTTACCTTATACCATGACGGTAGAAGCTGCCGCCGATGGAGTGCTGGCTTTTGCCCCAAAAAAGGTAATTCCTTATCATTTTAGAGGTAAAGATGGTTTTGCTGATATAGAAAAGTTTAAAACCCTGGTGAACAAAGGAAACCCGGAAATTGAAGTAGGAATATTGGATTGGTATCCAGACAAAGAAAAATAGAAATTCTAAAAAACGAAAACCCGGTGATGAGCCGGGTTTTTTTATTCTTTTTCATTTTTTGATTGAAGCAACTTTTAAGCTTTCAACCTTATAGGAAGCTTATAATTTTCTATAGATGGATCTAAAACAGTTTTTATCTCTTTATTATTTAAACATTTTTTGATTTTCTTACGGGCCTCAGCGTTTTTTGATCCTACATAAAGCACTTCCATTTCATTTTTACAGTTAAATCTAACTATTAAATAAGCCTCCACATCTTCACTTACTTCAAGATCAATATTTTTTAATAATTGCTGAATCTCCTTATTAAAAGCTACAAAAGTTTCAGTTGATTTTTCAGGAGCAGCGTGAAGTAAAGTTCCGGCGCTAATGGCTAAAGCACATAATACGAATTTTAAAGTTTTCATAATATAAAATTTTAAGGTTATACATATTAAAGACCAACTTAAAACTCTATATGTTACAGGCTTATATTATTTTTAACACACTTTAACAAATAAAAATTAGGCATAAAAAAAACTGTCTAAGCTTTGATATGTTATAACTATCCGGAAAAACTTTCTTATACGTCAAGCTAAACTTATTTTCAGCCTCTAAAATTGTTATCAACTTAGATGCTGAAATAGTCCCGAAAGCTTTCGGGACAGAATGACGAATTGTAAAACTTCTCAGACAGTCAAAATCAAACTTTAGACAGTCCTTATTTAATCAAGATAACTAATCCTGAAGAATATATTATTTAAGTACTTCCTGTACTTTATCTGCTGCTTCCTGGAATTGCACTGCCGAGTGGATCTTAAATCCGCTATCGTCAATTAATTTCTTGGCAATATCAGCATTGGTACCCTGTAAACGTACAATAATTGGCACGTTAACCGCGTCTCCCATATTCTTATAGGCATCTACAATTCCCTGTGCCACACGGTCACAACGAACTATACCTCCAAAGATATTTACCAGGATAGCTTCTACTTTCTCATCTTTTAAGATTAAACGAAAAGCTTCTTCTACTCTTTTCGCATCAGCTGTACCACCAACGTCAAGGAAGTTTGCTGGCTCTCCTCCCGCTTGTTTAATAAGGTCCATAGTAGCCATGGCAAGTCCGGCGCCATTTACCATACAGCCCACATTACCATCAAGGTCTACATAGTTAAGTCCAACTTCTTTGGCTTCAACTTCAGTTTGATTTTCCTCACGAATGTCACGCATTTCAGCATAGTCTTTATGACGGAAAAGCGCGTTATCATCAAGGGTTACTTTTGCATCTACTGCAAGAATTTTATCATCACTTGTTTTTAAAACCGGGTTGATTTCAAAAAGTGAAGAATCAGATTTTTCAAATGCTTTGTAAAGCGACATCACAAATTTGGTCATCTCTTTAAAAGCAGCACCGCTTAACTTAAGGTTAAAAGCTATTCTTCTAGCCTGAAAAGGCATTAATCCGGTAGCAGGATCTATCTCTTCGGTAAAAATCAAATGCGGAGTTTCTTCGGCTACAGTTTCAATATCCACTCCTCCTTCGGTAGAATACATAATCATGTTACGTCCTGTGGCACGGTTAAGCAATACAGACATATAATATTCTTCGGGTTCGCTATCTCCTGGATAATACACATCTTCGGCAATTAAAACCTGATGTACTTTTTTACCCTCGGCAGAAGTTTGCGGCGTTACCAGGTTCATCCCAATAATGTCTCCTGCAACTTCTTCAACTTCCTTTAGGTTCTTGGCTAGTTTTACACCTCCACCTTTTCCACGGCCACCTGCGTGTACCTGAGCCTTAATAACGTGCCACCCGGTACCGGTTTGTTCGGTTAACTCCTTAGCAGCGTCTACAGCCTCTTTTGCATTATGCGCAACCAGGCCACGTTGAATACGTACGCCAAAACTGCTTAAAATTTCCTTTCCTTGATATTCGTGTATGTTCATAATCAGCTATTTCTTCAGTATTTTTTATGGTTAGCAAAAGTAACAAATGTATAGCTATTGTACCAATCTTTTTTAGGATATCCCATACTCTTCTATAATCTATTTTTCGGCTAAACTCGCTCGCAACGAGCTCACAAGCTATCTAATTGAAGAAAGTTTTGAATTTCAAGTTGGTAACCCGAGCTACAGAATTTCATTTATCCTGTAAAATTTAGCTTTTTATTAAGGAAGTCATTTTAAAAAAGCAAGCTATTACTGGTATGTAAGCACTATAAGCTTATCGTAGATTTTGCGTGATTTTGTATTTTATTAGCACTACTCCCATTACTTTTGCCGCTTGTTAAAATCTGAAACTAGAAATGAATAAAGCACTTTTTGCCCTGGCCATTGGAGGTTTTGGTATTGGAATGACAGAATTTGTAATAATGGGAATCCTCCCGGAAGTAGCTTCGGCATTAGATATTAGTATTCCGCAGGCAGGGCATTTTATTTCAGCCTATGCTTTGGGTGTCGTAATTGGCGCCCCTTTATTAACCGCTTTTGGAAGTAAATGGCCGGCACATAAAACCCTACTTCTTCTTATGCTGTGGTTTACCCTATTTAACTCGCTTTCGGCTTTTGCAAATTCTTATGAGCTTTTATTGGTTTCCCGGTTTTTATCTGGTTTACCCCACGGTGCATTCTTTGGAATTGGCGCTGTGGTTGCCGGGCAATTGGCCAGACCGGGCAAAGCTGCCAGGGCAATTGCTACCATGTTTACGGGCTTAACCATGGCGAATGTTATTGGGGTCCCCCTGGGCACTTATTTGGGACAAAACTTTAGTTGGAACCTTTCCTTTATGTTGGTTGGTGTAGTAGGCTTAATGGCTATTACCAGTATAAAATTATGGATGCCCGAATTACCAAAATCTTCTTCTGAAGGAATAAAAAAAGACCTTAAAGTACTAAAACGCGGTGAACTATGGATGGTTATTTTACTTACTACTATTGGCACCGGGGGCTTTTTTGCCTGGTATAGTTATATTGCGCCATTACTTACCAAAGTGGCCGGCCATCCAGAAGGAATTGTAAGCTATGTTATGATTTTAGCAGGATTGGGCATGGTAATAGGTAACCTTATTGGCGCCAAACTCGCCGAAAGATTTTCTCCTATTTACGCAGTATTGATGAGCATGGTTCTAATGGCTTTAGCATTAATTACCAATGCCTACGTAGCCGAAAATCAAATCGCAATTTTAGTAATGACATTCCTTATTGCTACGATCGCTTTTTGCCTTTCTACGCCTATACAAATGGTTATGATCAACTCGGCTAAAGGTTCAGAAAGCCTTGGATCTTCTATGAACCAAAGTGCTTTTAATATGGGAAACGCTTCGGGAGCTTATTTTGCCGGTCTCCCCATTGCTTTTGGATATAGTTTCACCGCTGCTTCTTTAGTAGGAGCTGTGATGGCAGGAATGGGAGTTTTTATTGCTATAGTTATTATTCTTATTAGAAGAAAAAGAAAAATTGAACTAGCTGCAGTGAGCTAAGAGCCGTAAAAGATGTTTTTCTATAATCTTAACAATTTCAAAGAATTCGTTATTTTTGGAGCTTGTGTTTGTGGAAGTTGAAATTTCTCCTCTTTTTTGCCAACTAATTTTTTAGCTGTTATGACTAATCAAGATTTACTAGCTGTTGCCCGGGAATTTGGAAGCCCCGTATATGTGTATGATGCCGAAAAGATTGCTTTTCAGTACAACCGACTAAAAAGTGCATTTTCAGAAATTAAAGATTTACGTATTCACTATGCAGTAAAGGCTCTTTCTAATATTTCTATCTTAAAATATCTAAACTCCCTGGGGAGCGGTATGGATACCGTTTCTATACAAGAGGTTAGGCTTGCATTGGAAGCGGGGGTTACGCCAAAAGATATTATTTACACTCCAAACGGGGTTTCCCTGGAAGAGATTGAACAGGTGGTACGACTAGGTGTACAAATCAATATAGATAACCTTTCTATTTTAGAGCAATTTGGAGCCAAACACCCCGAGGTTCCCGTATGTATACGTATAAATCCGCATATTTTAGCGGGTGGTAATTCTAAAATTTCGGTAGGCCACGTAGATTCTAAATTTGGAATTTCTATTCACCAAATGCCACTTTTGTTGCGCATAGTTGAAAATACAGGAATGACCATAAATGGGATTCATATGCACACCGGCAGTGATATTCTTGATATTGAAGTTTTTCTGCGTGCTTCTGAAATTCTTTTTGATTCGGCTAAAAATTTTAAAAATCTTGAATTTCTTGATTTTGGAAGCGGATTTAAAGTGCCTTACCGTGAAAATGACATTGAGACCGATATAGAAGAACTGGGAGAAAAACTAAGCGAACGTTTTAAGAATTTCTGTAAAGAATATGGCCGGGAGTTAACCCTTGTTTTTGAACCAGGAAAATTTTTGGTTAGTGAAGCAGGAAAGTTTTTAACTAAGGTAAACGTGATAAAACAAACCACTTCTACCGTTTTTGCCGGAGTAGACACAGGTTTTAATCATCTAATCCGCCCCATGTTTTATGGCTCACATCACGACATTCACAATATTTCCAATCCCGATGGGAAATTCAGGTTTTACTCGGTGGTAGGTTATATTTGTGAAACCGATACTTTTGCAAACAATCGTAGGATTGCCGAAATTACTGAAGGCGATATTTTGGCGTTTAGCAATGCCGGCGCCTATTCTTTTTCTATGGCCAGTAATTTTAATTCCCGCTACCGTCCTGCCGAAGTATTATGGTATAACGGCAAAGCACATTTAATTAGAGAACGCGAAAGCTTTGAAGATTTATTAAGGCATCAAAAAATTATAGATTTAGAGGTACCAGCAAAAAAAGCTGCAAAATAAGTCCTCGTGGAAGCGGTTTTCAAAAATAAGTGGTTTTACTGGCTCCTAATTACTTATATCTTTCTTTTACTAATATGGAGCACCTATATGGTTGTTACAGGCAATCTCATGGGATTAATTGCAATAGTTATAGAATTGGCACTTTTATACCTACTATTTAATAAGCACAAACTGGCAAAAACGGCCATACACTTTTGGGCTATTATAATGATGATTGGCCCCGGACTTTCCATAATTGGAAAACTTATAAAAGTAGTCACTGGAGACGATTTAAACATAATGGTAAACAGCCTGGTACAAAATTTACTGCTGTTTACCTTTGGTTTGATTATCTATTATTGTAATAAGACAAGCGTTTTTATTGCTGAAAAAAATCGGTTTTAAAGCTGTGTGAGTTTTTGCAGGTAATTAAAGTGTTTTCTAAAATTTTATTCGGAAATTAAAGCAGGTTTAATCGCAATTTCAACTGAAATGCCACTGTATTTTATAGCCATAACACTCCCGGAAGAAATAAGTATGCGAATAAAATCGCTAAAGCTGGAGATTGCCGAAAAATATGAGGCAAAACATGCACTAAAACTTCCGGCGCATATTACGCTGCAAATTCCATTTAAGATTCCGGAAACCGAAGAAGAAAAACTCATAGAAGCTTTACAGGGTTTTGCTAAAACCCAAAACAATTTTCAGGTGGAATTAAAAGATTTTGGAAGATTTGGTCAAAAAGTAATTTTTATAAATATTGAAGACCATAAAGAACTTATTAACCTGCACAAGGATTTACAAGCAATTCTTCATAAAAATTTCAGCTTTAAAAAGCACGAAACTTTTTCTAAAATCCACCCCCATATAAGCATCGCATCTCGCGATCTTCATTATAAAGAATTTCCCAAAGCCTGGGCAGATTTTAAAACACGTAAATTCACTGATTCCTTTTTGGTTAAAAACTTTAGCCTTTTAAAACATAATGGCAAAGTTTGGGAAAATTGTATCGATATTTATTTTAATTGATCCATTTCTATTTTTTAGTTATTTGTATAACATTTTATTATTTTTGGTCACTTATTACAAAAACAATTATGAAGACAATAAATTGCTCTAAAGCATTTATTCTAAAAAATAATATTTGAGTGTAGCTTACTTTTAAACTGGGGAAACTTTGGCATAGCTTGCAAAAAAGTATTTATTTTTCTAAAATTACCGGGGCATCGAAATTATAATGATTATAATTTACCTACTCGATTCCTTTTAAAGTCTTACTATAAAAAGTAAATGACCTGGTGGCAAGCCAACAACATATCAAGTCGATAGCTGTTTTCGATTGCGGTGAAAGCCTCTCAATCGCCACACCTATCGGTATAAATCTCTATTATTGAGAAAAAATACAGTTGGCAGCTACCGTCCTGGGACTAAATTTATTTTTATTCCAAAGTCTGGCTTGCTGTTTTTTTAAAACTGTAACAATTACTTTGTAATTTATATAATAATATATGAAACAAGAAGAAGTTCACGGCTATAAACTGGCCTCAAGAGGCAAAAGACTGGCAGCCACAATTACAGAAGGGGTATTATATACAATTGTAATAATTGGCATTTACCTACTATTTGGGAAATCTTTTAGCTATTACTGGGAGCAGGATTTAGAGCTTATAGACATCCCGATTTCAGCAGTCACGGGATTAATTGTAGGCGCCATTTTCTATCCCATTTTCTCAGGAAATCTAGGCCATCGTATTTTTGATCTAAAAGTTATTTCTGCTGAAACCGGTAAAGATATAAATAAAGGGCAGGAAGGTGCCATTAGAGAAATGCTTAAATATGTATTGGGCTACCTGTTAATTCCTCTTATTTGGTTGCTTTGGGATGATAAAAAACAGAATCTTTATGATAAACTATCCAAAACTTTAGTGGTTGAGAAGGTTTAAATTATCCACAGAAATTTTAATAATTCACCTTTAAAAATATCCTAAACCGTGATTATATATTATAAAAAGAAAAGGCTTAATTATCAACTTTATTTTGGAATAAGCTTTTTAGCAATTGGAATTATTCTAGTTCCCCTAAACAATTTTTCGCTAATTTATTTTAGCTGGATTATTTTTGGCCTACTACAATTAGCCGTTTGGTATTATGAAAGGAAGCATCAATACCTTAGCATAGACAAGAATAACCTAACCAAAAACTCTATCTTTCCAAAAAGTGTAAAACTTAATGAAATTGAGACTATTGTAAAGCTTGAGAAAAGTTATATCCTGGAAACAAAAAGCAAGAAGATAAAAATCAACAAAGATATAATTGAAGAGGAGTCTTTTTATAAGCTCAACAAGGTTTTAGAAGAAATTGAACTAAAACTCGAACAAGAAAAGAACATCTAAAAACACCACATCAATCCAGTGTGAAAAACCACAAGATTCACATCTAATTTGGATAAAATAATTAATTTTAGTTATATTTATAGTTAATTTTAATAGAATATTCTATTAAAACACAATTTTAAAGAGGTTTATATTTCTGTAAAGAACCTACTTTGGTTACAGAATGTTCTATTTAAACCTATGTATAACCAATATTTAAAATATGAAAGATCGTATTAATATCTTAAAATTAGTTGGAATTATTTTTACCGCCCTTATGCTTGTTATCTTCCTGGATTTTGCCTTAAAAACTATTGTTTTAGGCTAGGCTTATCGTTTCTTTTTACAAAATCTTAGTAAAGCGCTTTTCTGTTTACAGGAAAATTTTTCTGTAAATGTAATTTCAAATCTGTATATCTAAATTTCTTTGTTGGCTTGTTTGCCGGTAAAGTAGCCTTTGCTATTCACTGGAAAATTTCAATTTTAGAAGGGGAAATTTCCTGAGGTAGTAAACTACGTCGGGACCGGCCATCGAGGCATTCTTTGGAAACAAATTTTTAATTTTAAAGCAAGTCCAGGATTATACAATCACGATTATCGAATAGAATCTCAACAGGTATAATCCTTTTTTCTCATTAGAATAATTCATAAATCTGTATTTTTAAACCTATTTAAAATAACAGAAAATGAAAAAACTACTTTGGTTAGTTTTTATACTTATTATTGGGTTTATAACACTGGTATATTTTTCGGTTTCCAGCACAGATAAAGAATTTGAAACGGTCACTATACAGGATCTTGATGATCTGGAAAACATAGATTTTCGAAGATATGATTCGGTAGAAGTTGCTGCCAGTAGCTTATACAAAGCAAATGAACTTAAGAATATCATGCAGGGAGCGAATTACCGTGAAGCCTGGACCAGCCCGATAAAAGTTCCGGTACTTTTTCTGGACAGCCTGTATGGGGGAATGAAGATCGTAAAAGAAGGTGGCGGCACACAAACCCACTCGCTTCGCTTAAAGGATAAAAACGGATTTTTATATTCCCTACGCAGTGTTAACAAAGATCCCTCTACCCACGTTCCAGAGTGGGCTCGCAACCTGGGTCTTAAAAATATTGTAATAGACGCCATTTCGGCTTCGCATCCCTATGGCGCAATTCTGGCAGCATCTCTTTCTGAAAAAGCAGGAGTCTTGCACAGCCATCCCAAAGTAGTTTTTGTGCCGAAACAGGAGTTTTTAGGAAAGCAATACAATGAAAAATATGGAAATCGTTTATTTCTGCTGGAATACGAAACCGAAGGGAAAGAGAACTGGACAGACTATAAAAATGTATATCAAATCTTAGACACCAAAAACCTGCAAGAATTAAAAGAGGGAAATCCGAAAAAGGTTTCCATAGATAAAAATGCCTTTGTAAGAGCGCGTTTATTCGATATGCTCATTGGCGATTGGGACCGCCATACCAAGCAATGGGGTTGGGTAGTTCAAAAGGAAGACAAAAACTTTAAAGCTATACCTTTGGCTGGAGATCGCGATAATGCTTTCTTTAATTTAGGCGGTGTAATTCCCGGGATCATTTCCAATAAAAATATTGAGCCAAAAGTAAGACCTTTTGAAAAAGAGATCGAGCATATGCCCGGGCTGGTTTACCCTAACGATATTTATTTCCTTACCAATACCCCGGTTAAAATCTTTACTACGGAAGCAAAAAATCTGCAGAACCTATTAACCGATGAAGCCATTGCCAATTCATTTAAAGTTTGGCCAAAAAATATTGCTAAACAAAGCAGCAAAGAGATCACTGGAAAAATAAAATCCCGTAGAGATAATTTAGTGGAATATGCAAAAGAGTTTCACCGAATTATTACCGAAAGAGAATTACTAAACAAACCTCTTAAAGGCTCTGAAGACATTAAAATAAGTCCAGGATTAATGAAATGTTTTGAGTGTAGTAATTAGTGACGTCATTGCGAGGAGGCGATTAGCGGTTCTCGGTTATGAGTTATCGGTTATGGGTTGTGGGTTGTGAGTTTGAGTTATGATTTTCTGAAAATCCGGTATTGGTAGTCTCTGGTGTTTGTTGTTTGAAGTTTGTTGTTTGAGGTTTGTTGTTTTTCGCCACGAGTACACGAATATTTTTTGTTTCGTCATTGCGAGGAGGCGATTGGCGGTTCTCGGTTATGAGTTATCGGTTATGGGTTGTGAGTTTGAGTTATGAGTTTGAGTTATGGTTTTCTGAAAATCCGGTATTGGTAGCCTCTGGTGTTTATTGTTTGAGGTTTGTTGTTTTTCGCCACGAATACCCGAATATTTTTTGTTTCGTCATTGTAAGGAGGCGATTGGCGGTTTTCGGTTATGAGTTATCGGTTATGGGTTGTTTTGTCATAGAAATTGAAGTGACGGAAGGTATTAACTCTTCACTTTTAACAATTAACTCATCAATACCCACTTTTCACTACAAAAGATTGCTGCGCTCATTTTATTCACTAAATGACGGTAAGGCGCAACTTCCATTATCAAATCTCACTTAGTGAGTTAATTCACAATAATATTGGTTTTGTCTACTCCGCTATTGCCTGTTAACGGATCAAATGCATAAACAGTAATGGTATAATAAGCTTTGTCTAAGTTTATTGCTGCTTCAAAAGTACTGGGCTTGTCTGTTGGTTTCAATGTGATTTCCCGGGCTTTCTGACCTTCTCCTTTTATTATAGCTTTCACTTCATATTGATTGGCATCCCATGTACCACCTTCGGTTACGGGACAGCCACACATCATTACAATATTTGCTTTAAGGTTTATTTTGCTTGAAGATTTAATTCGCTCGTGGGTTTGGGGGGCAAGAATATCTACCACAAAACCCGGAACATCCAGTACTACCCCATCGCCTGTTATATTTTTACCTGGTATTGCCCAAAGTTGTGTACTGGAAACTACCCTGGACTGCTTTTTATTATAAGGAGCATGGGCTTCTACGTTTATAAATGTAGGTTCCTCGATAGAAAGCACCGCTTTAAAGCCTGCGGTCTTTTCATCGGTAATATTATCGTAACGCTTATGGGGAGTTTTAAGAATAAGTTCTGTATTTCCAGTACTTCCCGTGGTAAAACCCTGATCCAGGATTTCGCCCGTTTCAGCATTGCTCACAATAATTTTAGCACCGCCAATAGAGCTTCCTATAAATTTTGCATCTTTTGCCAAAGCTCTTACCATAATTGTGGTTTCTTCTTGTGCCACCAGGCTTCCGAAACTACATAAAAAAGCACTTAACAAACCAATAAAGCTTAATCTAAGTTTCATAAATTTATTTTTCTCTAAAATACAAAATGAAAAATAACTTAAAGCACTATTTCCTTTTCACCCATATCTTCCAGTTTCAAGTTTAAAGGATCGTTTTTATAACGCTGAGCATAGACTTTAATCGTGTCTATTTCCTGAAGATTTAAATCGTTATCTGTATTATCTTCTACAAGTTTTAACCAGGGCAGTTCCCCCTTAAAATTATATTCACCTATTACCATAAAGGGAGTTCCGTTTTGAACAATCACATCACTTTCCAATTTCCACATATTGGCCCATTGGTAGATAGCTTGCGCATCCTCCCGGTACATTCTTACACATCCATGACTGGCGGGATACCCCGGAAGTGTATACTCATGGGTGCCTATACCTTCAAAATTCATAAAATTAAAATAATAAGGCAACACCCAGGATTCGTCTATGGTACTTATTTTTCGCTTTGCTTTATAATTTCCATAATAAAGACCTGAAGGTGTACCTGTGCTTTGTTTGCCGGTACTAACCGGACCCCATCGCAATAAATCGCCATTTTCGTAAAGCGCAAACGCTTGTATACGCTGCGAAATCAATACCGTTTTTTGTATAGAATCCAGCAAACTTAAAGTTGAGGGAAATGGGGAATACAAATTTATATCAGCTACCAGCGAATCAGGAATTATTAATTTTGAACCCGGCTTTATTCGGTGTTCATCAATTCTATTTAGTGCATACACCAATTTTCTTTCTGTTTTAGACAGGCTAGATTTAAGACTGTCTAAATGTTGCCTATCGGAAATAGAGTCTAAACTGTAAGTTGTTTTAAAAACCGGTGGTTCTAAAGAAATAGTATCTAATTGAACAGGTGCCGTTTCTTCTATTTTTTCTTGTTTATGTTGATTACAGGCCGCAACAATGATGATAAAAAGGCCCAAAAAGAGCCAATTTGGTTTTATGTATTTTTGCTTCAATTCGTATAGTTTTAATTCAGGTTCCCGGTAGGATATCTCTTTGGGACACTTAACGAAATTAGGCAGTAAGCTTAATTTTCACTGCCAAAAAAGCGTTAAGAGTTTGTTGTTGGTTTGGTAAAATAAGTTGGTGGTTCTTAGTTTTGAGTTGTGGGTTGTGAGTTGTGGGTTGACGGTTTGTCAAGTCTGGGGTTTGTTGTTTTTCGCCACAAATACACGAATATTTTTTGTTTCTTCAATGCGAAGCGGCGTTAGCCAGTGTGGCAAGCTTTGCTTTTAAAGTTCCAGGTTTGTTACTAAGTGGAGAACGTCAATTCGAGTGGCGGTATTTGCGTGCAAACGAAAATAACGGCGTATCGAGAATCTTGTGAAGTGGGAACTAAAAACACTTCTCGATATATCCCGACTCGCGTCGAGACACTAGAAGTAACAGCGTGTTCGCAATCATGATAATACTGCAAACTGTAACTGCCAACTGCTTACCGCTTACACCGCTTACCGAACCCTACCTACTAACAATCACTCGTTTTACAACAATGCCTTTGTTGGTGAGAATTTGCAGGGTGTAAACCGATTCGGCCACTGCTTCGATGCTCATTCGGTAAAATCGGCCACTCACATTATAATTTTGCTGTAGAATGTAACGCCCCCGGGAATCGAAAACACGTACCTTTTCTACCGTCATGCCATCGGGGGTCACAATGGTAAAAATACCGTTATTGGGGTTTGGATAGATAAATAAAAACTTTAAATCGTCTGGAGTTTCGCAAGCTTCTCCATTTACCCTCACTTCAATATTTTTAGTAGCGATATTACCGTTTATATCTTCCACCTCAACATTTATAGTGTTGGAGCCTACATCTTCACAACTAAAAACCGATTTCCCAAAACGATAAACAAACTCCCGGTTACAATTATCCTGCACTAAAACATCGTTTTCTTCTAAATAAGCAAAACCTTCAGTATCCAGATTAAGTTCTACCACGTCTGTAATAATCTCTGGGGCGATTTCATCCTGCACTTCTACACTAATGCTACAACTCCCGGTTTGTGCACCTGAATAATCCAGTTGAACAGAAACCTTCCCCACATCGTTACAGTTAAATCTTAACTGACTTGCTTCCAGGGTTATTCCACTTGTATCTCCGGTATAAAGCTCTTCCAGGCCCAGGCCGGCCTCTCCGTTTTCATCTAGATAAACCACTATGCTCTCGCGGCATTCAAAATTGCCCGAAGCTTCCTCTACTACTTCTACGGTAGTTTCACAGGAATCCAAATTTCCAGCTTCGTCGCGTACAGTTAAAGTTATAGGTACTTCTCCAAGATCGGCGCGGGTAAATTCGGTCTGACTTAAGGCCATGGAAACAATCCCACAATTATCGGTAGAATTGTTATTTAGGTCTTCGGGAGCTAAAGTGGCATTGCCGCTGTTGTCCAGATACACTTTATAATCTATTTTACAGCTTGCTACCGGAAAAATATCATCTATTATAAAAATACTGGCGGAACAAGTACTGCTTAAACCGGTTTCAGGATCGGTTGCTGTTAAAATCACATCATTTGCTCCTAAATTAGTACAGTCAAAATTCACTTTATCTGCAGTTATTAACAAGTTCCCGGGCTCGCCAACCAAAAGATCCCCGGGATTTAAAACTGCCTGTCCGTTTTCATCCAGGAAAAGCTCGTGGTTTACACAATCTATTTCCGGTGCGTTGGGGTTTGTAGAATTAACTGTTATCGTAACTGTAGCTACTTCCGAATCATCATTACCATCATTGGCTATGTAGGTAAAACTGTCTGAACCAAAATAATCGGTATTAGGCTCGTAGATAAATGAACCATCAGGATTAAAAGTGAGTGTACCGTTGGAAACCGTGCTAACAATACTCGCTGTTAAATTATCGGCTTCGGCATCAGTATCATTTTCTAAAACCCCGGGAGCAGATTCATTTAAAATAGCATCCTGATCTACTACGTAAACATCATCAACCGCCGTGGGAGCTGTATTTGTTGGAGACACCTCGTTTACAGTTATACTCACCGTTGCGACTCCTGAATCTTCAATACCATCATTGGCTACGTAGGTAAAACTGTCCGGACCAAAATAACCGGTATTAGGCTCGTAGATAAATGAACCATCAGAATTTAAGGTGAGTGTACCGTTGGAAACCGTGCTAACAATACTCACTGTTAAATTATCGGCTTCGGCATCAGTATCATTTTCTAAAACCCCGGGAGCAGATTCATTTAAAATAGCATCCTGGTCTACTGCGTAAACATCATCAACCGCCTTGGGAGCTGTGTTTGTTGGAGATACCTGGTTGACAGTGATACTCACCGTAGCAACTTCCGAATCATCAATACCATCATTGGCTATGTAGGTAAAACTATCCGGACCAAAATAACCGGTATTAGGCTCATAGATAAATGAGCCATCGGAATTTAAGGTGAGTGTACCGTTGGAAACAGTGCTAACAATACTCGTTGTTAAATTATCGGCTTCAGCATCAGTATCATTTTCTAAAACCCCGGGAGCAGATTCATTTAAAATAGCATCCTGATCTACTGCGTAAACATCATCAACCGCTGTGGGAGCTGTGTTAGTTGGAGATACCTGGTTGACAGTGATACTCACCGTAGCTACTTCCGAATCATCTGTACCATCGTTGGCTACGTAGGTAAAACTATCTGAACCAACATAACCGGTATTAGGCTCGTAGATAAATGAACCATCAGGATTTAAGGTAAGTGTACCGTTGGAAACAGTGCTAACAATATTTGCGGTTAAATTATCGGCTTCGGCATCAGTATCATTTTCTAAAACCCCGGGAGCAGATTCATTTAAAACAGCATCCTGATCTACTACGTAAACATCATCAACCGCCTTGGGAGCTGTGTTTGTTGGAGATACCTGGTTGACAGTGATACTCACCGTAGCAACTTCCGAATCTTCAATACCATCATTGGCTATGTAGGTAAAACTATCCGGACCAAAATAACCGGTATTAGGCTCATAGATAAATGAGCCATCGGAATTTAAGGTGAGTGTACCGTTGGAAACAGTGCTAACAATACTCGCTGTTAAATTATCGGCTTCGGCATCAGTATCATTTTCTAAAACCCCGGGAGCAGATTCATTTAAAATAGCATCCTGGTCTACTGCGTAAACATCATCAACCGCCGTGGGAGCTGTATTTAAATTTTGCGTGCCGTAAACGATAGAAAAACTACATTCAGGTTGCGGATCACAAGAAAAAAAATCATTTTCAGAATTTAAAGCAACTACAACTTCACCTTCTTCATCAGGAGTCACTTCAGCTATAAAATTATCGTGGCGCGTAAATGTTTCTAAATCAAAATCAAAATTAGCTTTAATATCCAGTATAGATTCCGCAGTGCCCCCTAACTCTAGGTCATTTACCAAAATATTATTACAATTATCTAATGCTAAATCAATAGGTAAGTTTAAATTTTTTGAAAAAGAGGTAACGGGATTTAAATTAGGATAAGGAGAATAAACATCCACCTGATAATCCGCATTTTGAATTTCTTCATAGTTAGTAATTAGAACCAAAGGATCTACATAAATGTCTGAGAAAGTTAATTCTCCGTTATAATTTATTACATATACATAACCAAAATCGTCTATAATTATACTTCCTGGCGAATCACTTGAACCACCAAGAATTGTGTTTTCTTGCTGGTCTTGATCATTAAAAACTAAAACCCGTCCAGAATCTCCTGAATCGGAAACATAAACATTATTAGCGGCATCAACCGCAATTCTATAAGGATCATCTATAACATCAAAACCGTACTGTCTAATATAGTCTTCCTCGGGTGAATTTAGATTATAAAGCTTTACCAGATCCAGGTTTTGTTTTGGATTTACACACTTCCCATCGTCATCTTTTTTACAATATTCCCCAGCATATTGATCAGCTACATATAAAATATTGTCATCATTTACGGCTAATCCAGTTGGACCATAAAAGTCTCCACTTCCATTCCCAAAACCACCACCAATATCATAGTCCAAAACACCGTTCTGGCCAAAAATTCTAACCCGTAAATTCTCCGGATCTGCAACTATAATTCTATCATTGTTATCGATTACCATATCCAATGGCACAGAAAATTTATCACCTCCAATTATATTCTTATCAGCCTCATTTTCCAAATATTGAAAAACTCCGTCTGCAAATGTCAAATAGAAAATATCACCATCGGAATCTACGTCGATTGATATTATAGATTGGCTAATTTTATCGCTTAAATAGGCCATTCTTTGTTCTTCATCTAAAAGATCATCGTAACCTGATAGAAAAAAATCTGTTAAACCAGCAATAACAGGAAAATCATTAATATCAGAACTATTTGAATTTTCAAACCCAGGAGTTCCCCTTTCAATTTTACCAATTCCTCCATTAGTTAAATCAAAATCATCAGCAACCAAATCGCGATTTATTGGTCCTTCAAAATTTAGTTCCAAAGGGATAGGACTTTCATCTGTAGGATTAGATGCTGTACTCGTAATTGTGCAGTCCTGCCCAAACCCAAGCGTAAAATTCAATAAAAAAAGAAATAAAAAAAATACTGTAGAAAGGTGTAGCGGTAGTAACCGAAAAGAAAAGCCGGGTAATGTAAAGTAATCGTGTTTCATAGCCGGGTATTAGCACCTCCGGCAGTAAAGATAAAACTTGTAATGGGAAAGCTTAAAAAATAACGTTAATTCTACGGCTTTCCGTAATTTAAAAGCAGCCGAAAACCGCTCTCCGAGCATAGCACGTATAGCTTAACAAAAAATCCCGGGGAGGAAAACAATGAGAGTAGCCTTTTTGCTTAAGACTCTTCGTCTAAATATCGTCATGCTTAATTGCATATCCGTTCAGGCGTGCTAGTTACAGAGCCTGCCACGAATTCTTTCGGCGATCTAACATGTTAGAATCCCTATCAACTTAGATGCTGAAATAAATTTAGCATGACGATAGAACGAAACATGTGACGCCGAAATAACTCAGCATTACGATAAATCTTAAATGGACGAAAATATACATTTACGCCACTCTCATTATTCCCGGAAACTGAAAAAACCGCCTTGCCTTATGCTTCGGCGTTTTCCTGGTTTTTTACCACCAACCTAAATCCTTCGCCGTGAATATTTAAAATTTCAACATTCTCGTCTTTTTTAAGGTATTTACGCAGTTTGGCGATATATACATCCATACTTCTGGAAGTAAAGTAATTATCGTCTCTCCATATTTTGGTAAGTGCCAGCTCCCTTGGCATCAAATCGTTTTCGTGCAGGGCAAGCAAACGCAACAACTCGTTCTCTTTTGGAGATAGTTTTTGTGGTTCTTCCTCTTTAAAAGTTAAGAACCTTAATTTAGAGTTTAAATGAAACGAACCAATTTCAAATTCAAACTGCTTAGAGTCTGCCACACTATCTGTAGCTTTACGCTGCATAATGGCTTTAATCTTCATAAGCAATACTTCACTATCAAAAGGTTTGTTTAGGTAATCGTCTGCTCCTACCTTATAACCCTTAAGTACATCTTCCTTCATCGCTTTAGCGGTTAGGAAAATAATTGGAATATCTTCGTTTTTCTCCCTTATTTCCTTAGCCAGGGTAAAACCATCTTTGTAAGGCATCATTACATCCAGGATACAAAGGTCGAAATCGTCTTTTTTAAACTTTTCAAATCCTTCCATTCCGTTTTTGGCGTGTGTTACTTCGTAATCGTTCATCGCCAAATAATCTTTTAAGACCGTTCCAAAGTTTGGATCGTCTTCTACTAACAAAATTTTCTTGTCTTCAGTTTCCATATATTTAAGATATTAGAGGTAATTTAATTATAAATGTGCTTCCTTTTCCTTTTTCGCTTTCCACCCAAACCTGTCCATGATGGTCTTCTATAATTCGCTTGGCATACGCCAAACCTAAGCCGTGGCCTTTTACATTATGGATATCTCCGGTATGTTCGCGATAAAATTTTTCAAATATTTTCTTTTGAACCAACTTAGACATTCCTATTCCCTGATCCCGGATTTTTAGAATGATGTAGTTCTTAACATTTTCGGTATAAATATCAATTTTGGGGCGATCGTCTGAGTATTTTACAGCATTGTCCAGCATATTAACCATTACATTGGTAAAATGATCCTGATTGGCCAAAATTGAAGAGCGTAAGGCTCCAAAATGGGTTTGTACATAACCGCCGCGATCTTCTACTATAAGTTCTATGTGGGTAATGGCATCTTCCACAATTTCATGTAACTGCAGCCTTTCTTTTTTAAGGTCCAGCTCGTTTTTTTCAAGTTTGGAAATGCGCAAAACATTTTCTACCTGGGCGTGCATACGTTTATTTTCGTCACGAATCATTTTAAGATAGCGCCTTTTCTTTTCTTCATCTTCGCTAATCTTAGGGTTTTTTATCGCATCTAAAGCCAGGTTAATCGTGGCGATAGGTGTTTTAAATTCGTGGGTCATATTATTGATAAAATCGGTTTTTATCTGGGAAATTTGCCGTTGTTTTATCAATTGCGATAATGCGCTGGAATACGCAACTACAATAATCAGGGTAAAAATTATAGAAAGTGATGCCATTAAAGTTACCGAAGAGAGCACTACTTTTTTCTTTTCGGTGAAATTAACCAACAACTGGTAATTGCTATTCCCAAGGTCGTCTGCAAAAAGTGGCACACCATAGGTGGCCGGGTGGCTAAGCGAAAAATCATCGCTATGCAAATTTGTAGAAATACTATTGCTATAAACCCCATACTCAAACTCTGATGCTATCTCACGATTGCTAAGCTCCTGGGCAAGTAGCCTTTCTATAGTTTGTTCACTTACCCTTTGGTGCAAAGGCAACTTACTGGTATGATCGGCTATATATTCTTTCAACAAATTTTTCTCATATTCGTCCATTCGAATAATACGCTCTATTTGCTGCTGTGAACTTAGTTCCCTCCCATCTATTTTATTGCGACTGTTTACAATTTTGGTCACTTTTTTATTGATAAGCTTGGTGAACGGAATACTATCCCTTGCCGATTCTATAAAGCTAGAAGAAACCTTATAATCTTCCTCTAAAATAGCATCTGAATGAAAAAGGGTTTGGTTTCTTAATTTATTCTGATTTACGTAAGAATATTCGGTAACGGTAGAAGATTCTAACCGACTATTGGTGCTATCGGCATCCTTAAATTTAATCCAGTAATCTTCAATTTCCTGATTTTGAATTTGGTTTGCCACGCGCAAAAGCACCTGTTTAACGTCGTAGGTAAATTGTGCTTCTTTATCATCTACAGTACTCTTAATCCAGTATCCCTGTACGAAAATAATACCTATTAGGGACAGGCTCATTAAGATTACAAGCAGTAAAAAAAGCTTCTTATTCATGTGCCCAAAAGTAATATTTTAACATTTAGGGCGTCAATCGTTTAACCAAATGTTAACAAAACTTCTGCTAATTTTTACCTCGTTTTAAGATAATCTCATGTAATTCGTCAACCCGGCTTCTGGTAAGGGTTAAATCGTGGTTTTCAATTTCAAAATCAGCCAGTTTTCTCTTCTGCTCATCGCTCCATTGTTTCTCCATTCGTGCTTCAATTTCAGAAATAGTACTTTGGTCACGTTCCTGCAATCTTTTAAGCTTTTCTTCTTTGGTTGCGGTAACCAAAATATTTATATCGCATTTTTTATATCCACCTGCTTCAAACAGAATCGCGGCTTCGTAAATTACATAAGCGGCCTTTTGTTTACGTTGCCAGTTTTCAAAATCTTTTGCTACCGCCGGATGGATTATTTTATTTAAAGCTTCTAATTTTTCTGAATCCTTAAATACTACAGAAGCAATGTACTTGCGATTGGGAGCAGTATCGGTGTAAGCTTTTTCTCCTATTAATTTTATTACATGCTCCCTTATTTCTGCTGAAGTTTCCAGCAGGCGTTTCCCGGCATCATCTGCAATATAAATCGGCACGTTTTTCTCTTTAAAGAAACCCGCCACTGTAGTTTTCCCACTACCAATACCGCC
Organism: Salegentibacter sp. BLCTC; assembly: GCF_015143665.1. Taxonomy (NCBI): domain Bacteria; kingdom Pseudomonadati; phylum Bacteroidota; class Flavobacteriia; order Flavobacteriales; family Flavobacteriaceae; genus Salegentibacter; species Salegentibacter sp. BLCTC. The sequence continues at coordinate 164,528 of NZ_WYEW01000009.1, forward strand.
TGTTAGCCCCACTACCATCATCTTTTTATTACAAATTGAATTTTACGTTCGTTAAGTCTAAGGTTTCTAACAAAAGAGGGGGACTTCGCAATACTGGCAATTATAAAGTCATCTCCCTCACTTATATCATTAAAATCGCAAACCACGCTAAAATCTTCGGGTTTTACCATTTCATATTGCTTTAAATTTACCTGAAAATATACCAGAACCTGTTTGGGAAATATAGAGATATTGGTATTCTCAGGTAAGTTTAAGACTGTTACCGGAACTTTAACGCTGCCTTCCGTAAATTTCTCTACCTCCTGGCTATAGTTCACTTTTGTGGTATAAAAGCTAAGCATTCCAAGCTTAGAAGTATCTACTCTCACACTACCCGAAACATCAGTTTTAATATTGCTCACCTGTAATTTCACCGTTTGCAGGCTCTGTAAAGTATCAATAATGTTTTCGGGGCCGCTTACTTTTATAGAATCAGGAGTTAGTTTTATCTCTCTGCTAGCCGAATAACCTACTGCATAACTTAAGTCTATCCTGGGCTTTATCTTTATCTTTTTTACTTTTTTAGCTTGATAAGCTATGGCGATACTTTCCTGTAAAAACCGGGCTTTTTCGAAATTAATATTAACCTGGTCTTCCAGTGTCTCCCGGTTAGCTTCAAAGTTATAAACCAGGGCCCCATTCTGCTCTAAGGCTTTTCCAAGATCCAGTTCTACCCTGGGCTTAAAAAGTTTATAATACCAAATAGCAAAACCCTTATCCTGAATCCTTAATTTTAAAAAGCCGGGTCTTTCTTTAGTTATACTCTTGTCTAAAGGAATGTTTACATAAGAAACCGGAATGTCTATTATTTGCGTATACTCTTTAGAAATTTGCACTGAAAACCATATAAAAGAAGAGAACAGCAAAAAGAACCCAAAGGTCTTTAGGCTGGATTTTTTTACAGAAATTCGTTTAAATTCTATGTTTTTAAACATTTTTAAAGAATAAATTCGGAAATTTTAATTGAGGGTCTTTTTTTAAAATTTGAATATACCAAACCGACGTTATAAAACCGTACCCATAACCAAGAAATTGTACCAATGTAGCATAAACAGCCAAAAAGCCAATTTCTAAACTTCCATTTTTAATAGCAGCGTGGGTGGCTATAAGTACAAAATATAAAACATATAATAGAAATAACCACCAAAATCCGAATTTTAAAATCAGAATAGCAAACAAAAGCCCAAATGCAAAAACCGCCGGGAACCAATAGGTAATCCTGGCAGAACCTTTATGCCACTGGTTAAGGATTGGTCTTACCAGGCCAAATTTTTTCACCTGGGTATAAAATTTAGACCAGTCTATACGGCGTTTATGAAAAACCACAGCTTTGGGGATAAGACAGAGTTTAAAGCCCATTTTTTTTAGCCGAAGTGAAAGATCGGGATCCTCGCCCGGATGAATTTGCCCAAATCCGCCTGATGCTTTAAAGGCTTTTTGGGAAATTCCCATATTAAAACTCCTGGGCTGAAAATTGTTCACCGAAGATTTTTTACCCCTAATCCCCCCGGTAGTAAAAAAGGAGGTCATGGCATAATCTATGGCTTTTTGGGTTTTGCTAAATGAAGGGTGTGAAGCGTCTGGCCCACCAAAGCAATCACAATAATTTTTCTTAAGGAAACTATCTATTTCCTGCAGATAATTTTGTGGTAATAAAACATCAGAATCTAAAATAAGAAAGTAATTCCCTTTGGCTTTTTTCATTCCAAAATTTCGGGAATCGCCAGGACCGGAATTCGGTTTAAAATAATAACTAATAGACAGCTTATCCTGAAAATCTTCTACGATTTTTTGGGAAGAAATATTAGAGCCGTCTTCCACAATAACAATCTCAAAATCTCGTGAAAATTGAAGCTTAAGCATGCTTTCCAACAACTCCCTCACCTCATCGGGGCGATTGTACACGGGAATTACAAAAGAATAATCCGGGGCCATGCTTTAAATAGAATTTGAAGATTTTTAATTAAATATTTCTTCTTAACGTCACCATTAACTTTTTTCAGAACCTGCTCCGATTTCTATCGAAGGTATAAGTTGTGAGAACTTTTATTCAAACTAAACGCTGAAATAAATTCAGCGTGACCTTAATTGTGAACTCTTTATTCTAAATCAATATTACACTGAAACTACTTTTCTACTTAGCCTGAACTGGTTTCAGTGTTTGCTCCGATTTCTATCGGAGGTATAAGTTGAGCAAAAGCGCATATTACAATAGATGCTGAAATGAGCCCATCATAACGTTGTTTTTTTCGTCATCCTGAACTTGTTTCAGAATCCAGGTTGAGTGGAGTTCCCATCATATTAGACCCTAAAACAAGCCCACCTAACCCATCGGGTAGGTTCAGCATGACATGAAAAAAAAGTCACCCTGAACTTGTTTCAGGGTATAGGCTTAGTTAAAAACCCATACATAAAACAAGTTCAGCGTGAATAAATTTTATTTTTCCTCCTGTCCTTTAATAAAAGACTCCATAACTTCCTGGCTTACGCCCATATTGGCAAAACCACCATCGTGGAAAAGATTTTGAAGAGTAACTTTTTTAGTAAGATCAGAGAAAAGGCTCACAGTATAATCGGCACACTCTAACGCGGTTGCATTACCAAGTGGCGACATTTTATCGGCATAGGCGATAAATCCGTCAAATCCTTTTACACCCTGTCCTGCAGTGGTTGGGGTTGGTGACTGTGAAATAGTGTTCACTCTTACTTTGTGATCTTTCCCAAAGAAATAACCAAAGCTGCGGGCAATAGACTCTAAAAAGGCTTTATTATCGGCCATATCATTATAATCGGGAAATACACGTTGTGCGGCCATATAGCTAAGTGCTACGATACTTCCCCACTCGTTCATCGCTTCTTTTTTGTAAAGTACCTGCATGGTTTTATGAAAAGACACCGCAGAAATATCCCAACCTTTTTGGGTGAAATCGTAATTCTGCTCTGTATAATGATTTCCTTTTCTTACGTTTACCGACATCCCAATAGCGTGAAGTACAAAGTCTATTTTCCCACCCAGGATTTCCATAGATTTTTCAACCAGGTTTTCCAGATCTTCCAGGTTAGTAGCATCAGCAGGAATAACTTGCGAACCGGTCTTTTCGGCCAGTTTATCAATAGTACCCATTCTTAACGCAATAGGAGCATTGGTAAGCACAAATTCCCCACCCTCTTCTTTCACTCTTTCGGCGGTTTTCCAGGCAATGGAATTTTCATCTAAAGCGCCAAAAATAATTCCTTTTTTTCCTTTTAACAGGTTGTATGACATAGTGATATATTTTTTCGTGGTTGTTAGCTTAATTACCTCAGAGAAAACTCAAAAAGGTATTTGTAATGATAAATATTAAATTTCGAAGCAAGCCTCAAAGTGCTTTAGCTCCCAATTTTGCGGTAAAGATAGCAAAATTACAATCAGCCCATAGTTTTAATCCAGAAGTGCTCTTGCATGTGCCATTGCCGACTTTCCAATTGTTGCCCCACCAAGCATAAGGGCTAGTTCTTCAATTCTTTGCTCAGCTTCTAATTCCTTAATTTTAGTGGTTGTAGCATTGACTGAATCTTCTTTAAAAATTTTAAAATGACTATTTCCCTTACCGGCAATTTGCGGCAGGTGAGTAATAGCAATTACCTGCATGGAATTCCCCATACGCTGTAAAATACCGGCCATTTTTTGCGCTATGTCACCGGAAACCCCTGTATCTATTTCATCAAAAATAATAGTAGGAAGTTTACTTTGGGCCGCCAAAATACTTTTTACCGCCAACATAATCCTGGAAAGTTCCCCTCCGGAAGCTGCTTTTTTAATTTCTTTAAAATCACCACCTTTATTAGCTGCCAGGTACCAGAATAATTCGTCCCTGCCATTCGCTAGAAAACCGCCTGCTTTTTTAAGTTCTATTTTTAGGCGTGCGTTTGGCATTCCCAGGTCGTTTAATAAAAATTCTACTTCTTTAATAAAAGTAGGAACGATGGCTTTTCGTTTTTCATGAAGCTTATCGGCAATAGCGCCCAATTTACTTTCCTGCTTAACAATAGCCTTTTCTATTTCAGAAAGCGCATTTTCTGCATTTTCACTTACAGCTACTTTTTCCTGCAATTCCTCTTTTATCTGTATTAATTCGGCGATATTTTCTGCGGAATGTTTTTTCTGTAAATTATAGATCACCTGAAGTTTTTGGTTGGTTGCTTCAAGCTCTTCAGGATTAGCCTCTATATTTTCTAAAGCCTGGCTTAGTTCGCCTGAAAGATCATCTAATTCAATAATTACACTTTCAATTCGCTGATGAAAATTTTCATAATTTGAAGATAAACCGGCTATTTTAGACAGGGAAGCTCGCGCCTGTTTTAAACTATCTAAACTTCCAATTTCCTCCTGTTCCAATAAATTTAAGGCCGAACTTAGGTTTTCGGTTAGCTCTTCCACATTGCTTAATTCTTCATAGCGGGCTTCCAGTTCTTCCTGTATTCCTTCCTCTAAGCGCGCTTCTTCAAGCTCGTTTAACAAAAACAGGTTATAATCATATTCTTTGGTGGCCTGCGCCTGCTGCTCTTTTAAATTCTCCAGCTTTTTTTGAAGGTCTTTGTATGATTTACGTTCGGTTTTATACTCCAACAGCAAAGCATCGCTATTGGCAATAGTATCAATTACCTGAAATTGATAATCGTTATTACCCAAACTTAAAGTTTCGTGCTGACTGTGAATATCTATTAAATACTGCCCAAGTTTTTGCAACGAAGTTAACTTTACCGGCGTATCGTTTACAAAGGCACGGGATTTTCCCGAAGACAAAATTTCGCGCCTAATAATTGTATTTTCCTCATAATCCAGGTCTGCCGACTCGAAGAAATCTTTTAATCTGTAATTAGCAATATTAAAAGAGCCTTCTATTACACACTTTTTATCTGTGTCCCTAATACTACCATAGTCGGCGCGGTTTCCTAAAAGAAGGCCAAGTGCACCCAACATAATAGATTTACCGGCACCTGTTTCGCCTGTAATTATCGTAAAACCTTCCTGAAGCCTAATATTTATATCTTCAATTAAGGCGTAATTTTTTATAGATAGAGCTGTAAGCAATGTAAACTAAATTTTGGCTAAATATAAGGGAGAAATTATTCCCAATCAACAATAAACTTTTGGATTGATTCCATAAGTTTTGGCAACTCTAAGAATTTGAATTAAACAGGTTTTAAAGATAAAAATCTACCTAAATTAAGATTATAAACTTAAAAAGCCTATTGCAGGTTTCTCCAATTTCTGGAATAACGCGGAGCAAGACCACTTAAAGTTTCTTTAAAGCCAGGGCGGTTAATATCTGGCCCATCACTAAAAATCTGACTAATTTCATCGGCTTTGGCATCAAAAAGGCTCCTTAGTAGCAAAGAATTTGCCCGTCGGGAATTCATAGTGTTTAAGCTTTCTATCGCATCGGCAATAGCTATTTTCCCGGCTTCAGAATCTTTATGCATTACATCTAATCCCTGGCGATGATATTGGTATAAAGCAGTACGATATTCGGTAAACATATTAGAAAGCAAATCGGAATTCAACCTAAAACGCGAGTTTTGGCCATCGGCACCGTTCCAGCCTGTCCTTCCGCTTTGTTGCGCTGTATTTACGATTTGATTAGCTTCCTGGTAATAATCGGTTCCGCCCTCTTTAGCAAAAGTATCGGCATCCAAACCTAAAATAGTATACACATAAAAAGAAACCACAGAAACCAGATTATTGGAAAAAGAGTTCTGACTATAATTTAACGGCTCATATTCCCTGTAATTAAAACTGAATTGATTATCGTTAAAATTAAAAACAGGGCTAACCATATTAGTACCATATACCGGCCTTGAAGATTGCACCTGGATGGTACCACTAAACGATTCGCCTTCAAACTCAGTTATAGTAATAAACATACTACAATTAATACGTTCTCCCGGCTCAAATTCTTTACTGGTCCAGGAAGTTTGATTTACAAATTCCCGTAGTGAGTTCTCTAAAGTTCTAAAAACAGAAAGATTGCTTTGGCCTGTTTGTTCGGTATTTATTACTATTTCGCAATTGAGCTCCTGGGCACGGGTAGAAGTTATCCCGGCAAGTAAAAAAATAAAAAACAGAAAGTTACGCATCTAACAAATGTACAATTTCATTTATAATATCAGTAGCCACTTCTGCCTTGGATTTAAGATCAAAGGCTTTTTCTGAATCTTTATAGACCAAAGTAACTTTATTCGTGTCTTTTTTAAAGCCGGCACCGGCATCATTCATAGAATTAAGCACAATAAAGTCTAGATTTTTCTTAAGCAGCTTTTCTCTTGCATGCACAAGTTCGTTATTGGTTTCCAGGGCAAAGCCAATAAGTTTTTGATGGGTTTTCTTTTTACCCATAGATAAGAGAATATCCGGGGTTTTGGTAAGCTCCAGGCTTAAATTCTCATCGGCCTTTTTAATTTTTTGTGTAGCTACATTTTTTGGGGTATAATCTGAAACCGCAGCAGCTGCAATAGCCACATCAACATCTTCAAAATAATTATGCACGGCGGTATACATTTCGCCTGTACTCACCACACGTATTAAATTAATCCTTGAATCATTAATTTCTAGGTGAGTAGGACCAGAAATTAGAATTACCTCAGCACCAAAATCGGCGGCTTTTTTAGCCAATTCAAAGCCCATTTTACCACTGGAATGATTTCCTATAAAGCGTACCGGATCTATAGCCTCGTAAGTTGGCCCGGCGGTTATTAACAGCTTCTTTCCCTTTAAGGGTAGGTTTTCAGAAAAATAATTTTCTAAAAAATCTATAATCACTTCAGGCTCTGCCATTCTCCCCTCACCTGTTAAACCACTGGCAAGTTCACCTGTTCCTGCCGGAATCATAATATTTCCGTAAGACTTTAAGGTTTCAAAACTATTGGTTGTGGAAGGATGCTTAAACATATCTAAATCCATTGCAGGTGCAAAAAACACCGGGCATTTGGCCGAGAGATAGGTTGCCAGCAAAAAATTATCGCTATTGCCCGAAGCCATTTTAGACAAGGTATTGGCTGTTGCAGGGGCTAGAAGCATAAAATCGGCCCAAAGGCCGAGTTCTACATGATTGTTCCATTGCTCATCTTCATCATCTTCGGTAAAAGAAGAAAACACCTCATTTTTCGACAAAGTAGATAAGGTGAGCGGGGTTACAAATTCTTTGGCAGCCGGCGTCATGATAACTTTTACCTGCGCACCGGCCTTAATAAATAAACGTACTAAAAAAGCAGATTTATAAGCAGCAATACCGCCACTAATACCAAGAAGTACTTTTTTGCCTTTTAGTACAGACATCTTGCTTAAGCTTCTGCTTCAGAATCTTTTGTGTTTCGGTAATAGATTTTACCATCTAACCATTCTTGCATAGCAAGCGCATGTGGTTTTGGAAGTTTTTCATAAAACTTAGAAACCTCTATTTGCTCTTTGTTTTCAAAAATCTCGTCAAGACTATCGTTGTACGTAGCAAACTCATCAAGCTTTTCCAATAATTCCTTTTTGATCTCAGAATTAATTTGATTAGCTCTTTTAGCAACCACCGAAATAGCCTCGTATATATTACCTGTTGGCTCGTCTACCTTGTTTTTATCGAAGGTAATTGTGTTAATTGGTGCGTCTGTCTTTTTAATATCCATCTTTCTTCTACTATTAAAAATTTTGTAAGCGTGATTTTATATCTTCTGCCGAAGCTTCCATGGGCGCCATATACTCGCCTTCCGGATAATATTTTTTATAGGTTTCGTAAAACTCGAGTGCTTCATTAAGGCGTTCTTCCATTAAACTCCTAAAGCTATTAATTGCTAATCTATAGGCAGAATCGAATCTATAATATTGGGCAGATTCCCTAAAAGGAGAACCGGGATTATTGGCCAAAAAGTTTGTAAATGAAGTAATAGCAGCCCTGTAGTTTCCGGCTCTGGCCTCGCCTGTTAAATGATATTGCTTAGCTATTTCGAATTCTTTTTTCTCTAGTTTTATACGCAACTCGGTCGCCATCTCATTGGCCCTATCTACGTACTCCCCTTCCGGAAATGTATTTAAATAAGCCTGTAACTCTGTAACAGCTTTATTAGTATCGGTTTGATCTAAATCATATCTTGGTGAAAGTTCATAAAAGCTTCTAGCCTTTTTATAAGCAGCTTCTTCTACTTTTTCACTATTAGGGTAAGATTGCTGAAAACGCTCAAATTCATAAGAAGAAAGGTAATAATCACCTAATTCGTAATAAGTATTGGCAAATAAGAAACTAAGTTTCTCCCCTTGTGGTTTTCCACGGTATTGCTGAACAATTTGTTCAAACAACCTTAAGGCCTTGCGATACTTGCGCTTGTCTCCATTTTCCTGGGCTTCGTTATAAAGCTGTTCGGCATAAGAATATTTCTTTCCGCTATCATCACTTTTAAGTAAGTCCTGATATTCCCCGCAGGATACAGTGAGCATTAAAACTGCTGCTAATAAAATTGCTTTCTTCATCATTTGTAAAAACATCTGGCAAAAGTACATTTTTCTTCAGTATAAAAAAAACTTTGTGCTATAGCCTTAAACAACCTTCTAACTCCCTTTTTATTATATTATGAAGAAAAAAATAAGTTATTACTGAAAAAAATAAAACTATCTGAAAAGCTTTTAAATCGTCATTCTACCCCGAAAGCTATCGGGGTTATTTCAGAATCTAAGATGTTGGTATTCAAAACATGTTAGAAGCTAAAAAAAGCCCGCCTAAATGGATTGGCAGATTCAGCCTGACGAAACTAGACTTTTCAGACAGTCTCTGTAATTAGTTTTTAAAAGACACTCGAGAATCGAGATCTAACTACATTATTTAAAATTGCTAAGGAAATCCTGAATTTGCTGCTGAAGTTCAGGTGTAGCCTTTACTAAAGGCAATCTCACATAATTCTCAATGCTCCCTTTTTGGGCCAACAAGGCTTTAATTCCGGCCGGATTCCCTTCGGCAAAAATTAAATCTATAGAGTGTTGTATTTTATAATGAAGTTTATAAGCTTCGGCCGATTTACCATCTAAGCCCAGCGACACCATTTTAGAGAACTCGACAGGTAAGCCCTGTGCAATCACAGAAATTACTCCTTTACCCCCGGCCAAGGTCATAGGCAGGGTAAGCATATCGTCTCCTGAAATCACGAGAAAATCTTCCGGTACCAAGCTTATTAATTTCATTGCCTGCACCATATCTCCGGCAGCTTCTTTAACCCCGATTACATTTTCAAAATCCCTTGCTATACGATTTATAGTTTCCGGCAGCATATTAGATGCAGTTCTCCCCGGTACATTATAAAGAATTATGGGCAAAGGAGAAGCAGTAGACACCGCTTTAAAGTGCTGATAGATTCCTTCCTGGGTTGGTTTATTATAAAAAGGAGAAACCGAAAGTATGGCGTCAAAACCTGTAAAATCTTCAGCTTTCAACTCTTCACATACCAAACGGGTATTATTTCCACCAAGGCCTAAAACCAGAGGAAGTCGGTTATTATTCTGCTTAACTACGGTATTTTTTACTAGTTGCTTTTCTTCTTTATCAAGACTGGCACTTTCGGCGGTTGTTCCTAAAACCACCAGGTAATCTACTCCGTTCTCAATCTGGCTCTCTACCAGGTTCTCCAGTGCTTGTACATCTACCGATAAGTCTTCCTTAAAAGGAGTTATTAAAGCTACACCGGTACCAATAAATGATTTCATTATATTTTTTTATTTTGATGATAATCCAAAAGGCTTGCCATTTTTAAATTAAAACCGCAAGATTTTTGGGAGACAAATGTATTGATTTTGTATATGTTTAAAAGCAAAACTTAGCTTCGGTTTTTAAATGAAGCACATATTTAACAGCTTTATTTTTTCTGTTAAAAAATGAACAGAATACAATGTTTCTTATATCATTTAAACCAGGTTCATTAGCCTAAGTTTACGCTCTGGGGTAAGGAAGAAAAGCAAGCAAAATATTAAACCCGTAAACCATAATAAATTACCGGTGATTAAAATTGCAGAGTCGTTTAAATAAAAATGTGCTCCATCCCTTAAAACATCAGAAAAAATAAATGAAAGCATCAGGGTAATAAAGTATACCGATTTTCTTGAGTAGGAATTTAGGTAATAGATAAGTCCAACTATCCCCAGAATCAATAAATTAAGATAATAAAGTATATATACCGCAAACTCTAAATCATTACTCATATAATCTTTGAGTTCTGTTACATGGGTAAACAAAAGATAGGTGTTTACACTTATTAAAAGCAGAAAGTATATAAGCATACTTTTAGTGGCAGCCTGTCTTTGAGTGTTTTGAAAAGCCTCTCTACACAAGCAAAAATAACCACCTATATAGAAGAGAAGTAAAAGAAATGAAAAGGTATCTGAATGAAAAAAGAGCCCTACAAGCTGAGCCAGGAAGAAAAAAACAAAAAAACACAATGCATTAAAGCCTATTTTTTTATTGCGCCTTACGTATATAACAAAAACACCTACAATAAATAGAAGCTGAGTTAGCCGCATCAACCAATTCAAATCCCCTATTGCAGCATATATATTTACGCTCAATACCGGAAGGAAAAGAAGTAATAAATATTGAAAAAAACTCATTTTCATTCATTTGCCTGCCGAAAATAAAAAAATAATATTGTTAAATTTCTTTTTTAGAGGGATAGCAAGGCTCATTTTTAAGCTTGTCTCCCATTTTTCGACAAAACATCTATTTTCCTCGCTGAATTACCGCTATAGTTTTAAAAGACAAAACCTTAACTACACAGATAATCTATTTATCTTTGCATTTTTAATAAAATAAAGATGAAATTATTCAAATTGATTAATTACGCATTCTTTGCCCTAATTATACTGAGCTGTAAAGACGATTCTATTGAAACGGCTAAAGTTAAAGGGCAGCGTATTGCTATAGATAACAAGATTGAATCCAATACTGAAATAAAAGAGTTTATAACCCCTTTTAAAGAGCATTTAAATAAAACTTTAGATAGCACATTAGCTTATAATCCGCGGGCTATGGTAAAAAGCGACGGCGATTTAAATACTGCCATTGGTAATTTAATGGCCGATGTGGTTATGGAACAAGCCGGTCCTGTTTTTAAAAGCAGAACAGGAAACGAGATAGATATGGTTCTGCTTAATCACGGCGGAATTAGAGCTGGCTTAAATAAAGGAAAAATATCTACCAGAAGCGCCTACGCACTAATGCCTTTTGAGAATGAAATTGTGATTGCTGAAATTTCTGGAGCAAAAATCAAAGAAATGCTTACTTATCTTGAGCGTGCAAAAACTGCCCATCCCGTAAGTGGCATTCAAATTATAATGAATAAAAATTATAAAGTTAAAAGCGCAGAAATAAAAGGAAAAAAAATAGAAAAAGACAAGACTTATTTTGTAGCCACCTCAGACTATTTACAGCAAGGGGGCGATAATATGCTGTTTTTTAAGAATCCGGTAGGCCTAACTAAAATAAATTATAAGTTACGTAATGCTATTATAGATTATTTTAAAAAAGTAGACACCTTAAAAGTAACTAAAGACAATAGGTTTATTAGACAGTAAACTACCTCGGGGGTATTACACCCTTTGGCGGTGCCAACAAAGAAGCTTTATAAAAGTCTATTAATTAAGTTTTTAATTTCGAAATTCACATACAGCTATCTAAATTTCGATTATTGAGAAGAAAATAATGAAAAGAAGAAATTTTATTCAACAAACCTCGGCAGCAACTGCGTTTATAGGAATTGGTGGTTTAAGCACATTTTCTTTTAAGCCAAATTATAAAAAGCATATTACCATTCTGCATACCAACGATGTTCACAGCCATATTGAGCCTTTTGGCCCCGATAATTCCAGGAATCCAAATATGGGTGGTGTTGCCAGGCGGGCAACTTTAATTGAGCAGATTAAAAATGAAAACCCAAATACGCTATTGTTAGACGCGGGAGATATTTTTCAGGGCACACCATACTTTAATTTCTATGGGGGGGAATTGGAATTTAAACTAATGAGTAAAATGCAATACGATGCTGCTACCATAGGAAACCACGATTTCGATAATGGTATAGATGGTTTACTTGCGCAACTCCCACATGCCGAATTCAGTTTTATTTCCTCTAATTACAACTTCAGCAATACTGTACTGGATGGCCATACCCACCAACATAAAGTTTTTACAAAAGACGGAGTTAAAATTGGCGTTTTTGGTTTGGGGGTTGAATTACAAGGGCTGGTAAACGATAGTCTTTACAAAGAAACTAAATACCTGGATCCTATAGAAATTGCACAAGACCAAAGCCGAATTTTAAAAGAAGAAAAAAAATGCGACCTGGTAATTTGCCTTTCGCACTTAGGCTACAAATACAATAGCGACAAAGTCTCTGACCTTAAACTAGCAAAAGCCACAGAAAACATTGACCTTATTATTGGCGGTCACACCCATACTTTTTTAGAAAAACCTACTGTTGAAACAAATAAAGCAGGTAAAAAAGTCCTGGTAAATCAGGTAGGCTGTTATGGCCTTTACCTGGGAAGAATTGATTTTTATTTAGACGATAAAAATAATATTGAAACTAATGGATTAAAAATTGAGGTTTAAGCTTTAAAGCTTAAACCTCAGCAAACTACCTCGGGGTATTACACCCTTTGGCGGTGCCAATAAACAAAGGCTTTTCTATGGGTTTTATAAAAACTTCGTACCTATTAATACTAAAGCTCATTTTTTCTATTGATGGAAAAACGAACTCAAAAAAAATTAATCAAGCATCTCCAAAAACTCATCTTCACTTATAATTGTAGTCCCCAATTTTTCTGCTTTTGTGAGTTTACTAGGCCCCATATTGTCCCCGGCTACTAAATAATTTGTTTTTCCCGAAATAGATCCAGAGACCTTCCCTCCGTTATCTTCTATCATTTTCTTGAGTTCATTCCTGGAAACCTTTTCAAAAACCCCCGAAATTACAAAAGTATTTCCTCCCAGTTTATCACTTTGGTTTTCCAGTTCCTCAACAGCTATTTCTAATTGAAGCCCGTAATCTTTAAGACGCTCAATAATTACTTTATTCTCTTCTGAAGCAAAGAAGTCGGTGACACTTTGTGCAATGCGTTCCCCTATTTCATCAACTGCGGTAAGGTCTTCGATATTCGCTGAAGCTAATGCATCTATACTTTTATAATATTTTGCCAGTTTTTTAGCTACTGTTTCCCCTACATACCTAATACCAAGAGCAAACAAAACACGTTCAAAGGGAATTTCTTTAGACTTTTCAATACCATTAATTAGGTTATCGGCCGATTTCTCTGCCATTCGTTCCAGGGGAAGAACATCCTCTTTTTTTAGCGTATATAAATCGGCGTAATTGGCAATTAAATTAGCATTCACTAATAAAGCAACTGTTTCCCCGCCCAGGCCTTCAATATCCATTGCTTTTCGTGAAATAAAATGTTGAATTCTCCCAATAATTTGCGGGGGGCAACCATGATAATTAGGGCAGTAATGTTGTGCTTCCCCTTCTTTTCTAACTAACTCGCTATCGCATTCAGGGCAGGTTTCAGCATACTTGGTTTCGGGGGTTGCCGGATCTCTTTGTGTAAAATCTACACCTACAATTTTTGGAATAATTTCACCTCCTTTTTCTACAAAAACGATATCCCCTTCCCTAACGTCCAATTTTTCAATCTGGTCGGCATTGTGCAAAGAAGCCCGCTTTACCGTAGTTCCCGCCAATTGCACCGGATTGAGATTAGCCACGGGGGTTATTGCACCTGTCCTGCCTACCTGGTAGGTAATTTTATTCAGTTTTGTACTTTCTTGCTCTGCCTTAAACTTATAAGCCATGGCCCAACGAGGTGATTTAGCTGTATACCCCAGCTCGTCTTGTTGATCAAAACTATTTACTTTTACCACCACGCCATCGGTTTCATAAGGAAGATCGTGGCGGTACTGATCCCAGTAATTCACATACTCCAGTACCTCGGCAATACTGTTTTTTAATTCTGCTTCAGCCGGAACTTTAAAACCCCACTCCCTTGCTTTTTCAAGGCCTTCAAATTGAGATTTTACCGGTAAGCTATCGGCTACCAGGCTATACAACAAGCAATCCAAAGGTCTTTTGGCTACCTCGGCACTATCCTGAAGTTTCAAGCTTCCCGAGGCGGTGTTCCTGGGGTTAGCATAAGGTTCTTCTCCTGCTTCTATTCTTTCTGCATTCATCTTTGCAAAACCTTCATACGGCAAAACAATCTCTCCCCTAATATCAAATTTCTTAGGGAAATCGCCCTTTAATTTTAAGGGTACAGATTTTATTGTTTTTATATTATTGGTAACATCGTCTCCCTGAAAACCGTCACCCCGTGTAACTGCACGCTTTAACATACCATTTTCATAGGTAAGACTAATGGAAGCACCATCATATTTTAACTCGCAAACATACTGCACTTTCCCGCCAATAGCTTTTTCAATACGTTTTTCCCAATCTTCCAACTCTTCCTTCGAATAGGAGTTGGAAAGCGAATACATTCTATGGTCGTGAACAACAGTATTGAAATTTTTAGTTATCGCGCCCCCTACACGTCTTGTTGGCGAGTTGCTATCCTCAAATTCGGGATGCTGCTCTTCCAGTTGCTGAAGCTCTTTTAGCTTCATATCAAAGTCATAATCGCTTATTTCAGGTTTATCTTCAATATAATATAGGTAATTGTGCCTATGTAATTCTTCTCGTAATTGTTTAATCTTTTCCTGGATAGTCATAAAAAGGAGAACTGCTAAATTATTGCTGAGTTTTTAGTTTATCGTTTTCAAAAATAAGGCAATGTTTTTTTCCATGATGTGTAAATTCTATTTCAAATTGAAATTTACCATTGGGACTTTTGGCAGGAAACCAATTTTTAAGGTTTTGAAAATACCAACAGACAAGCTTTCATCTTCACCAACTACACAAAACAGCTTAAAACTGCCATCATATATATCAAGTTTACAATTAATATTTAGAAAATTGAATTCCCTCTGAATATTTTTAGGTGCAAGTCAAACTTCACTAATACTAAAAATATTTTCATCCGAGAAAATGGCCGATTTAGGTTTACGGAAGTCCTAGCAAGAGGTAAATTCAATTATATTTTATCCTTATTCCTAATTCCTAATTGTGAATAAAAAGCAGCGGATTCCCTGGCGTGATTTTTTGCACTGGCACTGGCACTGACAATAAATTCACCAAAACCTCCTTATTTTAAGCCCTTAAACCACTATTTCTTATATACGCTCTTCGCGTTGATTTATTATTTTCAGTTTGTGTTCCCAATTGCTGTCCTTCAAAAATTCTTTATAATCTTGAATATTCAGCATTTCGTTTATTGCCTGCCTTTTGTCTTTTGAATTTTCATAGTAAGATTTACAAATCTCATAACCAACCCAATAACCCAAATCTGGATAACTATCTTCAGAAGCTGTTTTATAGTTAGCTATCCAATTATTGTATCGATCATAATACATATCCTTTTTAAATTCACTCCATATTTTATTTTCCTTCCCTTTTGCCCATTCAAAAATTTTGCGATTGGGCGTCTCCCCGCTAATCAATTCACCAATAAAATCGGCCATCCCTTCTTGTATTACATATCCAAGAGTGGTTGTATCTTTTTTCATTCCGTCCTGTTGAAAATGAATTAATTCATGAGCAACCACATTAGGGAGGTATTTAGATTTATTCATCAATAATTTATCGCCAAAATCAAGTTCTCCTGTATCTACTCCCTCTCCATCACTCATTTGATTTACACCAATTAGCAAACCTGTAGGTGTAACTGTTCCACCGCTTGTAAACGCACCAATTATAAAATATACGTCTGGAAATATTGCTTTGGGGTATATTTCTTTAAGATTCTTAAAACTGCTTTGAATGCCTTTTCTATATTCATCGACCATCAAAGTGTTCTCTTTTATCGTTTTATATAATCTTGGATGTGATTCAACGTGTTTTACAAAATAATCGATGGAACTTACTTTTGCACCCATATAATCTTGCATACCATCACTAGCCTTCTCGAAATAGTATTTTTTGTAAATATTCTTTGCATTTAAAGAGTCTTCTCGCACTAAATTATAGGCTTGCCAAAAATTATGAATATCACTCGTAACAATTTGAGCACGATTTGGGTTGTTATTAGGCAAATTAGGTTCAGGGATTTTATCTACTAATTTTTCCCACTTTTTATTTTTATGCAAAATAGCTAAATCGGAATCTTTCATAAGGTAAGATTTATATTTAAACCCATACTTCACAACATCATCTAATAAGACAACAGCGCTATCTACTTTTTTTTGCAAAGCTAAACAACGGGCAGCATTGTAAGTAGCATTCATTTTTTGCCACTCAAAATCTGCTAGTTCTACTATTTTTAAATATTTGTCTTTGGCGGTCTTGTAGTTTTTCTCTTTATAGAGCGTATTAGCCTCGTTAATGATTTCCGAGATACTAGGTTTTTCCTGTCCGTTAATTTGGCCTACAGAAATGATAAAAAGCACGAAAAATAATATTTTCCTCATAAATTATGTTTTTTTAAAGACGATTAAGAAAAGTGATTGTTACACTAAAGTGGCGCCACCACAGAAATTAATCGATTTTTAGCTATAGACAGGAAAGCTTAAAACATGCCAAGCATCTCCTTTTAAATCCATCATCTATATTCGGCAAGTTTCAAATTTGATAGCTCCCTATAAAACAGCAATTGTCTAGCTACATTATGAATATATTTGAAGCTTCTGGATTTTCATTTCTAAGAATCCTTTTTAAGTCTGGTCTTTACGCATCCATTTAGGCACAGGCATAGGCTTAAAGTGGTACATTTTTTCCAACAATTCTTCAGTATTTTCAGCAATTATCAGAAGGTCAAAATTCTCTTTTTTAAGCAAACCTTTTCTAACCATAGTTTTAAGCATAGCTATTAAATCATCATAAAATCCGTCGATATTTAATAAGCCAATAGGGTTTTGATGCAGTCCTAACTGCGCCCAGGTAACAATTTCAAAAAGTTCTTCAAAAGTACCAAAACCACCAGGAAGAGCTATAAAACCGTCGCTTAGTTCATGGATTTTAAGCTTGCGCTCATGCATATCGCGCGTGGTAATTAACCGGCTTAAACCGGTGTGCACCAATTCTTTGGTTTTCAGAAAATCTGGAATCACCCCAATCACTTTTCCGTTATTTTGTAATGCGCCGGTAGCTACCTGCCCCATTAAACCAAGTTTACTTCCTCCATAAACCAATTGAATGTTTTTTTGAGCTAAAGTTTTGCCCAAGCGGTAAGATTCGGCATATATTTTCTCATCATTTCCGTCGCTACTTGCGCAAAAAACGGCAATACTCTTAAGATTATTTTTAGTGCTTTTTTCCAAAATAAATGTTTTCTTGTTTAAAAATTACCGGGATAAACTTCTAACCTTCCCAACCAAAAGCCTTGCGTAAACTCATCCCAATTTAATAGAAATAAGCCTCAAGAGTATTACTAATAATAATGCTCTATATCAAGATATACAGTATCTGCTTCGATCTCAAAAATCAATTTATGGCTCATGGCGTTTCCATCAGAAAATTTTTCGTTGATGATTTTCTCAGCTTTCTCCTCCTCCCTTTCATATTGCAGAACATAACCCCCATTACCTTTGCCCTTTTTCATTTTCAAAAAACCCGAAACCGATTTACCGGGCTCGAGTCTATTAAAAATTTTAGTTTTAGAACCTTTGTTTGTTTTAAGCTGTACGCTATGTAACACAGCATTAGTATTATTTTTTATTTCAAAATCAACACCGGTTCCTCCAAACAGGTTACACGAGTTCATGATAAAGGCGCAAATGAGCAAACCAATAAATTTT
The DNA here is from genome assembly GCF_015143665.1 of Salegentibacter sp. BLCTC. Lineage (NCBI taxonomy): Bacteria > Pseudomonadati > Bacteroidota > Flavobacteriia > Flavobacteriales > Flavobacteriaceae > Salegentibacter > Salegentibacter sp. BLCTC. The sequence goes on from NZ_WYEW01000009.1 coordinate 182,452, forward strand.
CTCATAGTACTTTAATTAGTTGATGCAACTCCCTTTAACATCCTAAAATTCCCAAAGAGATCTTTTCGCTTTTCACAGATAAAACCCTGCTCCTGCATCATTGTTTTGGTTTCTTCGGCGAGATATTGATTAATCTCAAAGTAAAGTTTTGCTTTAGGATTAAGGGCCTTCTTAGCTAATTTCGTGATTTTATTATAAAAAAGTAAAGGATCTTGATCTTTAACATATAAAGCTGTTTCAGGCTCATGGTCCAAAACATTTCGTTGCATTTCCTTTTTTTCCAGCTCGCGCACATAAGGTGGGTTAGATACTATAATGTCCCAATGACTCGATAATGTTTCGGTTTTTAAAATATCCTGCTGGATAAAACTAATTTCCACCTCATTATTTTTTGCATTGGCTTTAGCAATTTCCAGGGCTTTTTCAGAAATATCCAGGGCCGAAACTTTAGCTTTAGGAAGATGTCTTGCCAGGGAAATCGCAATACAGCCACTCCCGGTCCCTATATCCAAAATTTTCAATGGTTTTTCTTCCAGAGCAAAATCCTCTAAAACCCATTGCACTAGTTCTTCTGTTTCCGGTCTTGGCACCAGCACATTATTATCTACACTAAAAGTTAATCCGAAAAACTCGGTTTCCCCAATAATATACTGAATAGGCTCATGGTTTTTTAACCTTGCCAAAGCATTTTCAAACCTACCTATATTAGCAGGTTCTATTTCAAGATCCGGATCTAAAGCCAGGTCTAAGCGCCTTACTCCCAAAAATGCTTCAGTGAGCAAAAAGAAAAATGAAAGCACTTCTTCAACCAGATAATCTTTTTCAAGCGTTTCTAGAAAAAGTTCTTTTTGTGCTTTTAATTTCATTTAAATTTATGAGTTATCAGTTCTCCTGTGTAAGTTTTCAGTTATTTCTGTTTGTGGGTTAGGAAAAGTATTTAACACCTCCTCTTCACTCTTCACTTTTAAATATCCTTAATCATCCACATTGTACAATTATAATGACCTGTTTCTCCCAGCGGTTTTTCTAAAGATCTAAATCCGCTACGGGCGTAAAGTTTTCTTGCGTCTTGCATATAAGGCAAAGTTTCAATATAGCATTGTTTAAAACCCTGGGATTTACCAAATTTCAGGCTGGCATCCATCATTTTTGCACCTAAACCTTTGCCACGGGCCTCGGGCAGGAAATACATTTTTTGTAATTCACAGATGTTTTCTTCCAGTCCAATTAGTGGGGCAATACCCGCACCACCAAGAATTTTTCCTTTCTCTTCTACCACAAAGTAGGCCATTCGTGGCTTTTGATATGTAGCAAACATATTGTCCAGGGCTTCATCTTCATAGGCAGTACCAACTTTGGGAACGCCCATTTCTAATAAAACCTTTCTCACCACTTTGGCAACTTGCTGGTTGTCTTCCTTTTGAATCTCGCGTATTTTTAGTATGCTCATTCTTGGTAAATAATCCTATTTTAGCGGTGTGAATATACACGAAAAATACATAAAACGTTGTATCGAACTGGCCAAAAATGGCCTGGGAACCACCTACCCTAATCCATTGGTAGGTAGCGTAATTGTTCATAAAAATAAAATTATTGGTGAAGGCTGGCATCAAAAATCAGGGGAAGCCCATGCTGAAGTAAACGCGGTAAATTCTGTTAAAGACACATCGCTTTTAAAGCACGCCACAATATATGTTAGCCTGGAGCCTTGCAGCCATTATGGAAAAACTCCTCCGTGTAGTGATTTAATTATTGCAAAAGGCATTAAAAAAGTGATAATTGGCACCATAGACCCTTTTGCTAAGGTAGCCGGGCGTGGTATTAAGAAATTGATGGAAGCAGGTTGTGATGTCCAAATTGGTGTTTTAGAGAAAGAATGCCGGGATCTCAACAAGCGCTTTTTCACCTTTCATCAAAAAAAGCGCCCCTATATTGTTTTGAAATGGGCCCAAACCGCCGATGGTTTTATCGCTCCAAAAATTCAGGAAACAAGGGAGCCGGTTTGGATTACCAATCAATATTCTAAGCAATTGGTACACAAATGGCGTAGTGAAGAACAAGCTATTTTAGTAGGTACAAACACTGCCATTGCAGATAACCCTAAATTAAACACAAGACTTTGGAAAGGTGAAAATCCTGTGCGGGTAGTGATAGACAGGGAATTAAAAATTCCAGAAAATTCAGCTTTATTTGATAGTAGTATAAAAACTATTGTTTTCACCAAAAAAACCGAAACATCTACCCCTAATTTAGTATTTGAAACCTTAAATTTTAAGGAACAGCTCCCGGCACAAATTTGCGAGGTGCTACACAGGCACAACTTACAGTCGCTTATTATTGAAGGAGGAGCAAAAACGCTTCAGGAATTTATAAATTTTAATCTTTGGGACGAAGCCAGGGTTTTTTCGGGAATTTCAGAGTTTCATGAAGGTGTAAAAGCACCGGGATTTTCAGGCAAGACAATTTTAAAAACCAACCTGGAACGAGATACTTTAAAAATTTACAAAAATGATTAAAAACCTAATATTCGATTTTGGAGACGTATTTGTAAACCTGGACAAACCGGCAACTATGCGTGAAATGAGTAAACATCAAATCCCAGCACTTTCAGAAAATTTACTGCAAGTAAATCAGCAATATGAAAAGGGGCTTATTTCATCAGAAGCTTTTATAAAATCTTACCAAACCGAATATCCTAAGCTTCAGGAACACCAGTTTAAAAATTCCTGGAATGCCATTTTAATAGACTTCCCCGAATACCGCTACCGATTTCTAAAGAAACTTTCTGAAGAAAAAAATTACCGGTTAATTCTTCTAAGCAACACCAATGAAATTCATATAGATTGGATAAAAGAAAATGTGTCTTTTTTTGAAGATTTTAAAGCTTGTTTTGATGCATTTTATCTTTCGCACGAAATAAATTTTAGAAAACCCGATGCGGAGATTTATGAGTTTGTACTACAAGAGCATAATTTAGAAGCCGGGGAATGCCTTTTTATAGACGACACCAGAGAAAACACCGAAGCCGCCAAAAGCTTAGGGCTACACACCTGGAATATTAATCCGGAGAAGGAAGACATTATAGATTTATTTACCGCCAGAAAGGAATTGTTTTGATTTACCTACTGCTAAGCATTCTTTCTTCTACCATAATTTTTGTAGTCTTTAGACTTTATAAAAAATATGGTGTAAACACACTACAGGCTATAATTATTAATTATTTTATAGCATGTACTGTAGGCTTTTTTGGGTATATTGAAAGTACGGAAGACCTGATAAGGATTCCCTCTGAATCATGGTTTATGGGTATTATTATTTTAGGTGCCCTGTTTATTACTGTATTTAATCTTGCAGCTATCACCACACAGCGCAGCGGGCTATCGGTGGTTTCGGTAGCTACCAAAATGTCGGTTGCCATCCCGGTTTTCTGTGGAATATTTATTTATAATGAAAGTCTGGGGTTCTTAAAAATTACGGGGGTTATACTTGCTTTGGTGGCGGTATACTTAAGCTCAATAAAAACAAAAAAAGGCATAAGTATAAAAAGAGAAAACCTCATATTTCCCTTACTGGTTTTTATTGGAAGTGGAGTTATTGATACCACTATAAATTACCTGGAAAACTTTTATGTTTCAGAAAATGATGTAGGACTTTTTTCGTCCAGTATTTTTGGTGTTGCAGGAATAATTGGGACACTTATTTTAATTGGCCAGGCATTTTTAGGAAAATTAAAAATTACCTGGAGGAACATTGCCGGCGGAATCGCATTAGGAATTCCCAATTATTTTTCGATCTATTTTTTAGTAATGGCCCTCCGTTCTCCGGGATTTGAAAATTCGGTGATTTTCACTTTAAATCATGTTGGGATTGTACTAGCTTCTACCATCCTTGGGATTGTACTTTTTAAAGAGGTGCTACTAAAGAAAAACTGGATTGGTATTGCCCTGGCTGTGCTAAGTATTATTTTGGTAGCAAGTAGTCAGTAAAAGATTATATCCAATTACAGGTTACTTCTCCCAATAAACTAGGGAGCGTAATCAAGTAGGATTTAAAATTCAATAATAATGAAAGACACCTATAAAACCATAACCAAAGCTTCTCCCGAAGTTTTATTTAAAGACCGAAACTCAAAATTCTTCGGTTATGCTTTTCCGGTCAAAACTGAAGACGAAGCTACTCTTCATTTAGAAGAATTAAAATCGAAACACCACAAAGCCCGGCATTGGTGTTATGCCTGGCAATTAGGAAAATCTGATTTTCAATATCGGGCCAACGACGATGGAGAGCCTTCAAATTCTGCCGGGATGCCCATTTACGGCCAAATCCAGTCGTTTGAAGTCACCAACATTTTAATTGTTGTGGTAAGGTATTTTGGTGGTGTAAAACTTGGTGTTGGCGGACTTATAAATGCGTATAAAACCGCCGCACAAATGGCCCTGGAAGAAGCCGATATAATTACATACACTATAGACGAAGTATTTGAGATTAGTTTTGATTATCCCGAAATGAATATTGTAATGCGCTTAATAAAGGAAAATAACCTTACAATTATAGAGCAAAAACTGGCCCTGGATTGCAAAATTTATATTTCTGTTAGAAAAAAAGAAGCAGATGCAATTTTTGAAAAATTCAATTCAACCTACAAGGTAGGAATAAAAAGAATGGAACATTAAAATTTAAACAGCATACATTCCTAAAATCTTTTTTAAATGACGTTTAATCGCGCAAACCCTACAGGTCTAAAAGTATAAGAATTTGTTTAATTATTATTTCAACTTATCTAAAATATATTTTGGGCATCGAATAGGTTTTTTAGAAATAGCATCCATAAAAACAAGTGTAGTAGCCCCGGTTGTGAGTAGTTCTTTATTTTGATTATAAATTACATATTCAAAAGTTATCTTCACAGACGGAAGTTCTTTCAATTTTACTTCAATTTTAAGTTCATCTTCAAAAACGGCTGGCTTTAAAAATTTTGTTTGAAGTTCATAAACAGGTAACATCACCCCGGTTTCTTCCATATTTTTATACGAAATCCCGAAGGCCATAAGCCACTCAAGACGTGCTATTTCGAAGTATTGAGCATAATTTCCGTGGTGCACCACCCCCATTTGATCGGTTTCTGCATAACGGACTTTAACATAAGAGACATGACTTTTCATACTGAATTTAACAGGTAATGTGAATGAGGTTTTGTATTTTCATTGGCGGAAATAAGTATGCGTAAATTTTTCTTAAAAGTCAAGCCCAAACTGGTTTTTTTATTAGATAATTTGTTCACATATTTGTTCCACTTAAGTTAAGAGACCCCTATATCTTTTTAACTACAAATAAACCACTACTAACCTAAAATAATACAACACAAAGCATGTCAAAAACTGCGCAATCAGTTTGGAATAGCTGTCTGGCTTTTATCAAAGATAATATTACTCCACAGGCATATAAAACGTGGTTTGAACCCATACAAGCAGTAAAACTTACAGACTGTGCCCTAAGTATTCAAGTGCCTTCAAAGTTTTTTTATGAGTGGCTGGAAGAGCACTACGTAAAGCTTTTAAAAGTTTCACTTACCAAAGAGCTTGGAGAAAAAGCAAAATTGGTGTATGTGATTAAGATGGAAAATACTTACGGAAACAAAATGCCGTTTACCGAAAAGATTCCGAGTACACAGCGCAGTAATATGACTTCCCAGGAAGTAGATGTACCTATAAAGAATAAAAACCCAGAATTAAAAAACCCATTTATAATCCCGGGAATTAGAAATGTAAAAATTGAATCACAATTAAACCCGAGCTACAATTTCGAAAATTTTCTGGAAGGAGATTCTAACCGTTTAGCAAGATCGGCCGGACTGGCTGTGGCCAATAAACCGGGAGGAACTTCTTTTAACCCACTGCTTATTTTTGGCGGGGTAGGATTAGGAAAAACCCATTTAGCACATGCCATTGGGGTTGAAATTAAAGATAAATATCCCGAAAAGACCGTTCTATATATTTCGGCTGAAAAGTTTACCCAGCAGTACATAGAATCAGTCAAGAAAAATAATAGAAATGATTTTATTCATTTTTATCAAATTATTGATGTTTTAATTGTTGATGATATTCAATTGTTATCAGGTAAAGCGGGAACCCAGGATGTATTTTTCCATATTTTCAATCATTTACATCAAAACGGTAAACAAGTTATCTTAACCAGTGATAAGGCACCGGTAGATATGCAGGATATTGAGCAACGCCTGCTTTCCAGGTTTAAATGGGGGCTTTCTGCCGAACTGCAACATCCAGATTTTGAAACCAGGATTTCTATTATTAAAAACAAACTTTACAGAGACGGTGTAGAGATGCCTGAGGAGATTGTTGAGTTTTTAGCCAATAATATTAAAACGAATATTCGCGAATTGGAGGGGGCGATTATTTCGCTTATAGCCCACTCTTCTTTCAACAAAAAGGATATCACCTTAGAACTCGCTAAAAAAATTGTAGACAACTACGTAAAAAATACCAAGCGAGAAGTTTCTATAGATTATATTCAGAAGGTAGTAAGCGATTATTTCCAAATGGATATACAAACCTTACAATCTAAGACTCGTAAAAGACATATTGTACAGGCAAGACAGCTAGCTATGTTTTTTGCTAAAAAATTCACCAAAGCCTCTTTAGCCAGTATTGGATCTCAAATTGGCAAACGTGACCACGCCACTGTTTTACATGCATGCAAAACCGTAGATAACTTATCTACCACCGACAAACAATTCAAAAAATTTGTTGAAGACCTCAACAAAAAACTTACTATATAAAAAGTATCTATGAAAACTAAGGTATTAATGGTGTGCCTTGGCAATATATGCAGATCACCGCTTGCTGAGGGAATTTTAAAGTCTAAAGTAGATGAATCTCAGGTTTTTGTAGATTCGGCTGGAACCGCAGGTTATCATATTAACGATACTCCCGATCCGCGGTCTATTGCCATAGCAAAAAAGAATAAGCTGGATATCACTTATCAACGCGGAAGACAATTTAAAGTAGAAGATTTCGATAAGTTCGATCTTATTTATGTTATGGACAATTCCAACTTTAGAGATGTAATTTCCCTGGCAAGAAACGACGACGATCGCGCAAAGGTGCAATTAATTCTGGATGAAATTTTCCCCGCTGAAAATGTGGACGTCCCCGACCCATATTACGGCGGCGACCACGGCTTTGAAAACGTATACCAAATGCTTGATGAGGCCTGCGATAAAATAGCGAAACAATTAAAGGAAGAACAGAAAGCATAATGCCAGGCTTTAAATACTCCGGAAAACTTTATCTTATCCCTACTACCATGGGAGCGGCAAACCCAATGCAGGTTTTACCCATTCAGGTGAAAGAAATTATGCAGGAGCTGGATATTTATATTGTTGAAAATGAAAAGACAGCCCGCAGGCATATCAAACAACTACTTCCAGAAAAGCAGCAGTCTATTTTAAAGTTTTACAGCCTAAACAAGTTTACCGAAGCTAGTGAAATTCCTTCTTTCTTAAACGATTGTAAAGAAGGTAAAAATATTGGCTTATTAAGTGAAGCCGGATGCCCCGGTGTTGCAGACCCGGGTGCAGAAATTGTGAAAATCGCCCATAATGAAGGTATACAGATAATCCCACTAGTTGGACCTTCTTCAATTTTACTGGCAATGATGGGCAGCGGCATGAATGGGCAGCGTTTTACCTTTAATGGATATTTACCCATAGACAAAAAAGAACGCAAAAAGGAAATAAAAGATTTAGAGCGGCTTTCCTTTGAAAAGAACGAAGCTCAAATTTTTATTGAAACCCCATACCGTAACAACAAATTACTTGAAGATTTGCTTCAGTTTTTACACCCCACAACAAGGCTATGTGTAGCCTGTGACCTTACTCTACCTACAGAATATATAGTAACCAAACCGGCTTCGGAATGGAAGAAAACAAAAACAGACCTCCACAAGAGGCCTGCTATTTTTGTATTTCAGAAAGAAATTTAAGCTCTATAGGCTTTTATATTTACCCTGGGGTTTTGCTCCGGTTTTATAAACGAAGTATCATAACCGCCAAACTTTTTCATATAATTTCTAATTGAAGTTCCAAAAGCATCGCTAAAAGATTGCGCACCCCAACTTCTCAGATATTTTTTCACACTTCCGGGACCAGCAAGATGGGCAGCCGCAAGAATACCAGATTCAGTTACTTTTACCCCATTGATCACCTTACCCTCAAAGCGAGCAATATCACGAATTAAGATCCACTTATTTCTTGATGAATTTGTGTAAAAGGCCGCTTCTTGCAAAGCAGGAGAGTTAAGGAATTCGGCAGCATTGTATATTCCCAACAATTCTAATGTTCCAATACCAAACTGGTATTTTCCCATATAGCCAAACTCGTTCACACTTTGGTAATTTCCGCGAGACTCTTTAAATCCCAGCGCTTCTTTGAATCCGTCATAAGACTTACCTAGCTTAGGCAAAGGCCTTTTTAGGCTCAAATCTTCTACTAATTCGCTTTCCTCTAAAAGAGCCACAGTATAATTTAGTTCAAGATTGGAAGTTGAATAACCTTCAATTTCCAAATTCGCTGCTTCTCTGGTCGAAAAACTGAAAAACATGCAGCCTGCAAAAACAGGCAAGATTGAAAATTTTGCAATTTTCTTTCTCATTAGATTTTGTTTCTGAAAGGTTAACGGTTTTAGCTAAATAATATAACTAACACCCCTTTCAATTTCGCCGTGCAAATGTACAACAAATTTTAAAAATCTAAAGACCAGCCTGTTAAGCAATTTATAAAGTTTCACCCCTACTTAACATCGCTATAAGAAACAGCTATTCAAAGTGTTAGAGAAACCTTAAGCCCAGGACCTAAAAATTTAATCTATCTTTTTATACCCTGCTTATTAATCCAACGCACATATTCACGCTTATTCCTGTTATGTTGTGCCAGATTTTTAGCAAATTTATGATAGCCAAAATTTTCTACATCGGCAACAAAATAGAAGTAATCATGATCTTCATAATTAAGTACCGCATTTATTGCAGAAATATCTGCCATAAAAATCGGGCCGGGAGGCAAGTCTTTAAATTTGTATGTATTGTAAGGCGAATCGAGTTCTAAATCTTTATACAGCACTCTTTTTATAACAGTATCCCATTTCTGGGTTTTGTTCTTAAGGGCATAGATTACGGTAGGATCGGCATCCAACTTCCAGCCATTTTTATACCTATTCATATAAACTCCTGCTACTTTTGGTCTCTCATCAACTTTAACCGTCTCTTTATGTACTATTGAAGCTAAAGTAGACACCTCTTTAGGGTTCAACCCAATTTCTCTGGCTTTCTTTCTTTTCTCTTCTGTCCAAAAACGTTCATATTCGCGCTTCATTCTACTTCTAAATTCTTCAGCAGAGGTATTCCAATACACCTCATACTGGTTTGGAATATACATAGCCAGGGCATCAGCCTCGGTAAAATTGTTTTCAGTTAAAAAATCTCCATCTTTAAATGCTTTAATTAAAGCAATGCTATCGGCTTCAATTTGCTGAGCGATTCTTCCTGCCAGGTCTTCAAGACGCTCCTGATTGTTGAAGGTTAGTTTAACCGGCACATTGCCACGTCGTAAAGCGTTTACCAACTCATTGTTGTTCATACCGGGTTTAATCGCAAACCTACCTGCTTTAATATTTGAAGCATAGCCTTTTTTTCTGGCTACCATATCAAAAGAATTCATATCTTCAACAAAAGGTTGCAGGCTATCTATTACAGTTTGATAATTTGCACCGGTAGGCACATAAACCAATTTGTCTTCTGAAAAAGAAGTATTGGCAGAAAAGATACTGTTATAGATATAATAACTAAAAATAGAAAGAGCCACCAGCCCAAGAATAGCTATGGCAAGGAGAATTTTTTTTATGTACATTATTTATTGATCAATTGATATAGAATTTCGTCTTTAAATTGCCCCTGAGAATAGGTCCAATCTTTCTTCACCCCAACTTTTTGAAACCCCTGCTTTTCAAAAAGCTTTATACTGGTTTCGTTTCCCTGGGTAATATTCGCGTATACCTGGTGCAGGGCCAGATGTTTAAAACAATAACTACAAATAAGCTTAAGCGTTTCAGCACCATAGCCTTTTTCGCGGTCTGCTGCATCGGCTATTAATATACCTATGGCCGCACGGCGATCTTTTGGCTCAAAATCAAAAATATCTATTAAACCCACCTCTTTTTTCTGAAGATCACATATTACCAACCGCAATTGCTTCACATCATAAATATCCCGATGTGCATTTTCAAGATATTGCTTAATCATATACCTGGAATAAGGAGTTTGTGTCGCACTTACTTCCCAAAACTCTTCAGTATTTTCAATCCTGTGAACAAAGTCGAGATCTTCAGGCTCAAGTGCTCGCAAATAAACCTTATTTCCTTTTAAACTTAGCATATTATTTCCCCTTTAAAAACCTGTTCTGCCGGGCCGGTAAGCCAAACATCCCTATAGGTATCGCCTTCCTTTTTAAAAGAAACCGACAGTTCCCCACCCGGAACAATAAGTTTTACGGTGTTGCTATTTGCCTTTCCCGAGGCATGTGCCGCAAGGGCAACGGCAGTTACACCGGTTCCACAGGAAAGCGTCTCATCTTCTACCCCCCTTTCGTAGGTTCTCACAAGAAAGGTGTTATTCTCCTGCATATCTACAAAATTTACATTGGTGCCACCGTTACCTATATAAGCATCAGAATATCTAATTTCTGCACCTTCTTTTTTTACATCTAGTTGAGCTACATTTTTTGTAAAAACAACATGATGCGGTGACCCGGTATCCAGAAATGCCATATTTCCCGATTGTTTTATTTCGGTAAGATCCTGCATTTGCAAACTTACCTCATCGCCGGTAATTGTTGCTTTGTGCGGCCCGTCTACAGCAGTAAAAGTTGCTTTATCTTCAATAATTCCAAGGAATTTAGCAAAAGCAACAAGGCACCTACCTCCATTACCACACATACTACTTTCATTACCATCTGCATTAAAATACACCATTCTAAAATCGTCTCCGGCCACTTCAGGGTTCTCTAAAAGTATTAACCCGTCCCCCCCAATGCCAAATTTTCGGTCACAAAGCCTGTTTATTAATTTGGTATTGTTTTTGGATATTAGATTTTGACGGTTATCAATCATCACAAAATCGTTTCCCGTACCTTGATATTTGTAAAATGGAATTTTCATTACGTAAATTTTAAGGGCTACAAAGATACTATAAAATAGACGATTTTTTAGGTTGTTAAATGGCCGTTAAAGTTAAAAACTGAAAATATTAATATTATAATTTTAAAGTTGAATTATACAAAAACACGTTTTACAAAATGAAAAATTTATCAAAACTACTTCTCGTTTCTATACTTGGAGGCGCCCTAACTTTAGGGAGTTATAAGATATTTTTTGAAGAGGAAGTGCCTCCTACTTTACCACCGGTTTCCAATACAGGTGCTGAAGTAATTTCAGCGAATTATGCCAAAAATCTTTACGGCACCAATGCCGATTTCACCAAAGCGGCTGAAAATACGGTAAATGGGGTTGTTCACGTTAAAAATGTTGCTATTTACAGAGGCCCGAGAACTATGAGAGACCTAATTTATGGCAACCACAGTGGCGGAAAAGCCTTACAGGGAGCAGGTTCTGGGGTTATTATTTCCCCCGATGGTTATATTGTAACCAACAACCATGTGATTAAAGAGGCAAACGAAGTTGAAGTTACCTTAAACAACAACAAAACCTATAAAGCAGAGATTATTGGTACCGATGAAACTTCAGACATCGCATTATTAAAAATTGATGCTGAAAATTTAGACTATATTCCATTTGGAGATTCCAACAATGTAAAGCTTGGAGAATGGGTTTTAGCTGTTGGAAACCCTTTTAACTTAAAAAGTACGGTTACTGCCGGTATTATTAGTGCTACAGCAAGAGACTTAAACACCTTTGATAACACTCCACAATCTTTTATTCAAACTGATGCGGCTATAAACCCGGGAAATAGTGGAGGTGCTTTAGTTAATATAAATGGGGAACTTGTAGGAATTAATACTGCTATCACCTCCCAAACAGGTAGCTATGTAGGTTATGCCTTTGCCGTACCTTCCAACAATACCCGAAAAATAGTAGAGGATATCATGGAGTATGGTGATGTACAAAAAGGAATTTTAGGCATTCGAGGTGGAAGTGTTACCCAAACTGCTATTGAAGAATTAGACTTAAAAACTTCCCAGGGAGTTCTGGTAGCAGAAGTTACCAGTGGTAGCGGTGCCGAAAAAGCCGGTTTAAAGGAAGGTGATGTAATCAAGAAAATAGATAACATACAAATTAATAAATTCTCAGATCTTACCGGTTATATTTACACAAAACGCCCGGATGATGAAGTTGAAGTTACCTTTTTGAGAGACGGAGACGAAAAGCAGGTAAGGGTAAAACTCAGTAAGTTTGAAACTTATGTAATTGAACCTATAAAAATTGAAGTTACCAATGCCACCAAGGAAGATCTACAAGCTTTAAACATTGACCATGGTGTTAAAATTCACAAAACTTTATCTCCAAGGCTACCAGCTTCAGAGCTAGTAGGAACCATTATAACTGCTATAGATAATAAGAAAGTTTCTAATGTTGGTGATGTAGAACGAATTTTTAGACGAAAAAATCCTTCAGAAGAAATTATTATAAGTATCGTCGATAAAAACGGCCAAAAACAACATATGGTTTGGCGATAGATTAAACTTAAAATCCAAAAAAACTCCCTCATACCAAAGGGAGTTTTTTATACAAATTTTTCTTTACGAAAACGTTTGAAATATATACTTTTGCGGCATTAATCAGAAAACCTCGATGCAAACAAACGAGGTATGAATAGAAAATAATTTTAAATATTCGAGATAAGTCTCGATGAATTAAGCCCTCTATGAGGGATTAAAACAACACAAACCACACATGAACTTTAACAAAGTTTACGAAAAAGAACTTTCCTTTCAGGCAAATCGGCGTAAAACGACCGTAGAATTCATTAACATCGTTAGCGATCTTTGGTACAACAAGTCTATTGAACTTGTTCTTTTCAGGAATCAATTGCTGGATAGAAACATTAGTGATATTCTTGATCTTCATGAATATGCAGGAGAATTTGTAGGGAAGCCTATTTCAATTTTTGATTCGGTAGAAATTGCAAAAGCAATCCAGGACATGGATCTACCACCTGCAAAACTGGATATTGGCAAACTAACCTACGAATATCATTTAGAAGACCAGGGACACCTTAATGCCATGGCTTTTGTTTCCGACAAATTAAAAGACGCAAAAAAATATGGGAAGATAGTACCTAAAGATGTAGTACTTTATGGTTTTGGACGCATTGGTCGTTTGGTAGCCAGAGAACTTATGGCCAGAACCGGTAAAGGTAACCAACTAAGGTTACGAGCCATTGTTACGCGCGGAGCGGTAAATAGAACTGTACTGGAGAAACGTGCTTCCTTACTAAAGAATGATTCGGTTCACGGAGTTTTTTCCGGAACGGTTAACGTAGATGAAGAGCACAAGGCCCTTATTATAAATGGCACCACGGTAAATGTAATATCGGCAGATAAACCTGAAGATATAGATTACACAAAATACGGAATAGACAAAGCATTAATTATAGACAACACCGGCGCTTTTAGGGATAAAGAGGCATTAAGTAGGCATTTAAAAGCAAAAGGAGCGGCAAAAGTTTTACTTTCTGCTCCGGGAAAGGGCGTTCCTAATATTGTTCACGGTGTAAACCATAAAGAATATAACCCAGATAAAATTTCGATATTCTCAGCAGCTTCCTGCACTACCAACGCAATCACTCCAGTTTTAAAAGCTGTTCAGGATACACTTGGAGTTATACACGGGCATTTAGAAACTATTCACGCCTATACCAACGACCAGAACTTGGTAGACAATATGCATAGCAAATATCGTCGGGGCCGCGCGGCTGCACTAAATATGGTTATTACCGAAACCGGTGCCGGTAAAGCCGTAGCCAAAGCATTACCCGTTTTTGAAGGTAAATTAACTTCTAATGCAATTAGAGTCCCCGTACCTAATGGTTCTTTGGCTATTTTAAACCTTGAAGTAGAAGCCCAAACAAGTGTTGAAAGTATAAACCAGGTTTTAAGAAAATATGCGCTGGAAGGTGAACTTGTAGAGCAGATTAAATATTCGTTAGATAATGAATTGGTTTCTTCAGATATAGTTGGTTCTAATGCTCCGGCAATTTATGACAGTAAAGCAACTATAGTTTCTGCAGATGGAAAAAATGTTATTCTTTATATATGGTATGATAATGAATACGGTTACAGCCATCAATTAATAAGACTGGCAAAGTATATTGCAAAAGTAAGGAGGTTTACCTATTACTAGAGCTTATAAACTTTATAAGGTATTTGCAATCTCAATAAAGCTAAGGCTTCCAAAATATTCAAAAATCTTTCTACTTGGTGCAGCTTCGCTTTATTGACCAAAACTTTACAAAAAAACCCACCCTTAGACGGTGGGTTTTTAAGTTGAAATACGTTACATTTGCGCGCTCAAATTATTAATTTAAAGGAATTTAGCAAATAAATTTTAAAATATTGAAGGCCATTACAATAAGTAGAAAATGCAGGCGTTCAAGCATATAAATTCTCAACCAGAAAAACCCAAATGATGCGTAACATTATTTTTTCAAGTTTACTTTTAATATTTTCAGTTGGTGCTTTAACCGCTCAAGATTCTTTAGCTACATCTAATTTTATTGAAGATGAATTCGATAATCTTATCGAATCATCAAATAACTACCAGGGCTATAAAGTGGTAGATTATGACGCTTTAATCGAGCTGCGCAACAACACAAAACGTCACGTACAGGATTTAAAAAACGAATTACAGCAAGAGCAAAGCACAATAGAGAGCCAAAGTGAAGAAATTGAAAACCTTAAAAATCAATTAGCTGCTACCCAAGAAGACCTAAAGCGCGTAAACGAAGAAAAGGACGCGATAAAATTTCTGGGAATGCCTTTTAGCAAAGGTAGCTATATGGCCATGATGTGGGGAATAGTAGGTTTTTTAATCCTTGCACTTCTTTTCTTTATTTATAAGTTTAAAAACTCTAATGCCACTACCAAAGAAGCTAGACATAGGCTAAACGAAACCGAAAAAGAATTTGACGCCTATCGTGCGAAAGCCCTGGAAAAAGAACAACGTTTAGGCCGTATGCTACAAGATGAGAAAAATAAAGCTAAAGAATAATTTTCCTTCAGCTTAATTTATAATTAGCATCTTTGCATTTTATACTAAAATATGCGCATAGATATAATTACCGTTGTTCCAGATTTACTTAAAAGCCCTTTTGATGCTTCTATTGTAAAAAGAGCCATAGATAGCGGCCATGTAGAAATCCACTTGCATAATTTAAGAGATTATGTAACCGATAATTACAAACAAATAGATGACTATCAATTTGGGGGTGGTGCCGGAATGGTAATGATGATAGAGCCTATAGACAAATGTATTTCCAACCTTAAGAGCCAAAGGGATTACGAGGAGGTGATTTATATGAGTCCTGATGGAGAACGTTTTAACCAAAAAACAGCTAATTCACTTTCCCTCAAAGAAAACCTTATTATATTGTGTGGGCATTACAAAGGTGTAGACCAAAGAGTACGTGATCACTTTATTACCAAAGAAATATCTATTGGTGATTATGTGCTTTCTGGTGGAGAACTGGGTGCTGCCGTAGTTTGTGATGCCATTATCAGATTAATTCCCGGGGTACTAGGCAATGAGAATTCGGCTTTAACCGATTCTTTTCAGGATAACCTGTTAGCGCCACCGGTTTACACAAGGCCGGCCGAATATAAAGGCTGGAAAGTTCCGGAAGTATTAACCTCTGGCAATTTTCCAAAGATAGAAGCCTGGCGGGAGGAAAAAGCCTGGGAAAGAACCAAACGCTTAAGACCTGATCTTTTGGATGAAACAGAAAAATAATTGCAATTTCACAATTGCATTATAAATTAAAATTAATACTTTTGCACTCGTTCTAAAATAACCTCTGGCGAGGTCCGTGTATGTTGTTTTAGATTTTATATTAATAAAGACAATTATGGAATCGTTAATTAAGTACGTACAAGACGAATTCGTTGAAAGAAAAGATTTACCTCAATTTTCTGCAGGTGATACCATTACTGTGTATTACGAAATTAAAGAGGGTCAAAAAACCCGTACCCAGTTTTTTAAAGGGGTTGTAATTCAGAAAAGAGGAAGCGGTTCTTCACAAACATTCACCATTAGAAAAATGAGTGGTACTGTAGGTGTTGAAAGAATTTTCCCTCTAAACCTTCCTGCAATTCAAAAAATTGAAGTGAACAAGCGAGGAAAAGTAAGAAGAGCTCGTATTTATTACTTTAGAGAACTTACCGGGAAAAAAGCCCGTATTAAGGAAGCTAAAAGATAAATCGCATCTTATTAAATTTATAGAAAGCCCCGAGAGTTCGGGGCTTTTTTTATTTATATTTTTTCACACCTATTTTCACACAATGCCTTGATATTTTGTTTTTATTAATAATTATACCGCAAAACAATAAAAAATCAACCCTTAAGATATTTTAACTAAAAATATTTTACTAATATTTCGTTAAATACATGTAATCATGTAATTTAAAGCGTATTAAAAAACTAAAAAATATATTATGAAAAAAACAACAATTCAGGTATGGAGAACACTGGTATGTGTTTTCTTTCTTGGAGCTTTATTTAGCGCTTGTGAAAAAGAAGAGAACTTACCTAATAAGGAAGAAAATGCTTTTGCAGAACTAAAAGAGCCTCCATTTACAAATTACATGGTTATTTCAAATTCAAGCAATTCAACAAAAAGTGTGGAGGAAGATCTTACAAAAAGCGGCGGGAAGATTGTAAGTTCAATTCCTGAAATTGGAATTTCTATTGTAAGCTCAAAAGATGCAAATTTCATTCAGAATACCATAAAGAAAAGAAACGTTACTTCTGTTGTTCCAGATTATGAAATAGCCTGGATACCAACTTCTGAAAATATAGAATCTAACCTCCCTGATGCTACGCCAAGCATTGGAAGCACAGAGCCCTATTATTACTACGATTACCTATGGGGTCTGGAGGCGATTGATGCACCACAAGCCTGGAATGCCGGATTTACGGGAAGCGGGGCCAACGTATTTGTGCTTGACTCGGGGATAGATGCTGAACATGTAGAACTGGCTCCCAATTTAAACACAACACTTTCGGCTTCATTTGTACCTGGAGAAGACTGGAATATTTTAGAAAGTACCCCATTTAACAACCACGGCACCCACGTAGCAGGAACCATTGCTGCCGCCCAAAATGGTTTAGGACTAATAGGGGTTGCACCAAACGCTGAACTTGTTGCAGTAAAAGTGCTTTCTGAGTTTACTGGTAGAGGTGCTTTTAGTTCTATTAACGCAGGTATTGTTTATGCCGGTGCCAATAAAGCAGATGTAATTAACATGAGCCTGGGTGCAACCTTAAATAAAAATGGAAAACTGATTGACGCCAATGGTGTACCTTTCAAAATACCGGGTAAATACGTTATGGAAATTGTAAATGCCCAACAAAGAGCCCTGAATTTCGCTGCAAAACAAGGTAGTACTATAATAGCCACTGCAGGAAATGACGGTGTTAATTATGATGGCAATTCAGCTTATATAAAAATACCAGGAGGACTTAATAATGTGCTTACGGTATCGGCAACCGCACCTAATGGTTATGATGCAACAGCAGATTATACCAACTTTGATATTCCGGCAAGTTATACCACCCATGGAAAATCTTTAGTAGATGTTGCTGCTCCAGGAGGTGATTTTGACGTTGCTCTTGAAGATATGATTCTAAGTACCGGTAATAACAACAGCGCATACTGGAGTGCAGGAACAAGCATGGCTGCACCACATGTTTCAGGGATCGCTGCATTAATTATTGCTAAAAACGGAAAAATGAGCCCTAAAGAAGTTCAGAAACAAATTGAAAAGACAGCCGACAAGATTGATGGAAATGGCAAGAGCTTATACTTTGGAAAAGGAAGAATAAACGCCTATCGTGCAGTAACAGAGTAGGTAGTTATTAAAAATTAAAGGGGCTGCCCAAAAAAGTGTACTTTCCTCAAGCTTAGCTTGTTTCAAGCTAAGGGTTTAGAACCTTTTCAGACGGCTTCTTTTTAACAAATTAAAATCAAAGCAAAAAACCACGTAAACAACTGTGTATTAAAATGTTAAATTTCTTGCAAAAACTTATATTTGGTTGTATATTTAATCTAGGAATTGGTTGAAAAAAGAATGACAAAAGGATTTCTAATCAACGAATTCCCGGTAAATTTTAAAAACCTTTACCTATGGTTTTTATCTTCTATATAACGCTCATTTTTGCCAGGTCAAAAGAAGTTTGAAGGATAAGAACCTTTAGATTCAGGAATATAACTGTTTTGAGTTTTTATTTTTGAATCATTGAAATAGTACACACCGGGATTTTTTCCTTAAAGAATTTCGAAAATTCAGTGAGCATGTATTATTTCAGTTGAAGCCATTTCATTTTAGCTATTAAGATGAAATGGCTTTTTTATGTTTCTTTACTAATAATTAACAAGCTTTCATGTTGCTTCAGCTATGATAAAAGCTTGAAAAATATTATATTGCGCAGTACTCGAACGCCCAGTAAAAATTGGGCGTTCAGTGAATTTAGACATTTCATAATTAATTAGCTATAAAAATTACATAATGACACAAATTGGCAAGATAATTTATACAAAAACAGATGAAGCCCCTGCTTTAGCCACTTACTCTTTCTACCCAATCGTAAAGTCGTATACCAAAGCGGCCAACGTTAGTATGGAAACCAAAGATATTTCCCTGGCCGGTAGAATTTTATCACAATTTCCTGAATATCTTTCAGAAGAACAAAAAGTAAGCGATGATTTAACCGAGCTGGGAGAGCTCGCCAAGAAGCCAGAGGCCAACATTATTAAACTACCTAATATTAGTGCTTCTATCCCGCAGCTTAAAGCGGCTATTAAGGAGCTTCAAGAGAAGGGATATAAACTACCTAATTATCCAGACGAAGCATCTAATGATGAGGAAAAGAAAATAAAGGCTACCTATGACAAGGTTAAGGGTAGTGCCGTAAACCCGGTACTTCGTGAAGGGAACTCTGATAGAAGAGCTCCTAAAGCAGTAAAGAATTTCGCTAAAAACCACCCTCATTCTATGGGTAAATGGAGCTCAAGCTCTAAATCTCATGTTGCTACTATGAATGGTGGAGACTTTAAGGCCAACGAAAAATCTTTAACCCTTAGCGCAGATACTAGTGTAAAAATTGAATTCACCTCAGAAAGTGGTGATAAAAAAGTGCTTAAAGATAATCTGCAGCTACTTAAAGGTGAAGTTATTGATGCCAGCCTAATGAGTAAAAACGCTCTTTTAAAGTTTCTTAGGGAACAGGTAAAAGACGCCAAAGAAAAAGGAATCCTTTTTTCATTGCATATGAAGGCTACTATGATGAAGGTTTCTGATCCCATTATTTTTGGCCATGCGGTAAAAGTATTTTTTGAAGACGTTTTTAATGAATATGGCGAAGAAATTAAAAATGCAGGTGGTGATCCAAACAGCGGATTGGGAGATATTTTAAACGCTATTGAAAAACTTCCTGCCGATAAAAAAGCCGCTATAGAGTCTAAAATTGAATCTAACCTTGAACAAGGGCCCGATATAGCGATGGTTAATTCTGACAAAGGAATTACCAATCTTCACGTACCAAGTGATGTTATTATTGATGCCTCTATGCCGGCAATGATTAGAACCTCTGGCCAAATGTGGAATAAAAATAACGAGACCCAGGATACCAAAGCAGTAATTCCAGATAGTAGTTATGCTCCTCTTTACCAGGAAACCATTGAATTTTGCCAAAAACATGGTGCTTTTGATCCTACCACTATGGGAACTGTTCCAAACGTAGGGCTAATGGCTCAAAAAGCTGAAGAGTATGGTTCTCACGACAAAACTTTTGAGATTCCGGCTGCCGGAACTGTTCGTGTAGTAGATGAAAGTGGAAAAGTACTAACAGAACATGAGGTTGAAGAAGGTGATATTTGGAGAATGTGCCAGGTTAAGGATGCACCCGTACAGGATTGGATTAAATTAGCAGTTAACAGAGCAAAAGCAACCGGATGGCCGGCTATTTTCTGGTTAGACGAAAACCGTGCTCACGATGCAGAACTTATCAAAAAAGTAAATCAGTACTTACCAAACCACGATACCGAAGGTTTGGAGATTAAAATAATGTCGGTTGCTGAAGCTACTAAATATACTTTAGAACGTGTAAAAGCCGGAAAAGATACCATATCGGTTACTGGAAACGTTTTAAGAGATTATTTAACCGATCTTTTCCCGATTCTAGAGGTAGGAACCAGTGCCAAAATGCTTTCTATAGTTCCATTAATGAATGGCGGAGGTTTGTTTGAAACCGGTGCCGGTGGATCTGCCCCTAAACACGTACAACAGTTTTTGGAAGAAGGCCACTTACGTTGGGATTCGCTGGGTGAATTTCTTGCCCTGGCGGCTTCTTTAGAGCATTTAGGTGAAAAGTATGAAAACAAAAAAGCCCTTGTTCTTTCTGAGGCTTTAGATGAAGCAACTAACAAATTTTTGGAGAATAGTAAATCTCCATCCAGAAAAGTAAATGAACTTGATAACCGCGGAAGTCATTTTTACCTGGCTTTATATTGGGCACAAGCTTTAGCCGCTCAGGATAAAGACACCGACCTAAAAGAACATTTCAAAACTATTGCTTCGAAGTTAGAAGAAAATGAAGAGCAAATTAATAAAGAGCTTATAGATGCACAGGGATCTCCGGTAAATATTGGAGGTTATTACAAACCCGAAGAAGAACTTACTTCTAAAGCTATGAGACCAAGTAAGCTTTTGAACGATATTTTAGGGTAGTTCTTTTCTAATTTTATATGCTCGCGGTATATCCACGAGCTATTAAAAAAGGAAAAGGGAATTTCGGCTCCAGGCCTTGAAATTTCAACCTCTTTAACATTGAACAAATTGAATTTAAAGCCGGAAAGTGTTTTCCGGCTTTATTTTTATAACCGCAATCCTTCAACAATTCTTAATAATGTAATTAAGCTTTTAAATAATAAGCTTCTACACTATATTTACTTAAAAAATTGAAACTCTCACTTCTCTCCTCTTTAATATTAGTTTTCTTTTTTATCAGCCTGGGTTTAAATGCTCAGGAAAAGTACACTCTAAAAGGAACAATTAGCAATGCATCCAACAATGAGACTTTAATTGGGGTTAACATTCTTATCCCTGAAGAGAAAAAAGGCGTAATTACCAACGAATATGGTTTCTATTCCATAAAATTACCTAAAGGAACCTATACTATAGAGATTTCATATTTGGGTTTCCAAAGTATTAAAGAGACGATTAGTATAGATGGCGATACCACATTTAACACCGCACTTACTGCGAGTTCAGAAAATTTAAATGAAGTAGTAATAACTTCTACCAACGAAGGCTTTAATCTAAAAAATCCGGAGATGAGTGTTAACAAGCTTTCTATAAACAGTATTCAAAAGTTACCGGTAGTTTTTGGGGAAGTAGATGTTATAAAATCGCTTTTATTACTACCGGGTGTCTCTAATGCAGGAGAAGGAGCTTCAGGCTTTAATGTTCGCGGTGGGGCGGTAGATCAAAACCTTATTTTGCTTGATGAAGCCACTATTTTTAATTCCTCTCATCTTTTTGGTTTCTTTTCGGTGTTTAATCCTGATGCCATTAAAGACCTTAAATTATATAAAGGAGGAATTCCCGCAAAATATGGCGGCCGGGTTTCCTCTGTACTAGACATATATCAACGCGATGGCAATAGCAGAACTTTTGAGGCCCAGGGGGGAATTGGCGTTATTTCAAGCAGATTACTGGCCGAAGGACCCATTGTAAAAGATAAAGGTTCTTTCCTGGTTGGTGGCCGTAGTTCGTATGCCCATTTATTTCTAAAATTAGCCGATAATCCAAACATAGCTTACTTCTACGATTTAAATGCAAAACTTACTTACTCCATAAATGACGATAATAAATTATTATTTTCAGGTTATTTTGGTCGTGATGTGTTTGATATAAATCAGAATTTTATAAATACCTACGGAAATTCGGTTTTTAACCTTAGATGGAATCACCTGGTTTCAGATGATATCTTTACCAATTTGTCGTTAATTTATAGCGATTACTATTATGGACTTACCCTTGATTTTGTAGGATTCAATTGGGATAGTGGCATTAAAAATCTAAATATCAAATACGATTTTAATCACTATTTAAACGATACGTTTCAACTGGAATATGGCATTCATAATACTTACCACGAATTTAACCCCGGTGAGATTGAACCTATAGATGAAAAATCAGGAATTAATTATTTTAAACTCACCAATAAATATGCTTTTGAAAATGCCACTTACTTTTCTGTAGAGCACAAAATATCTAATAGTTTTTCGGCAGAATATGGTTTAAGGTTTAGCAACTTCTTTAGATTGGGGCAGGACAGCTTCAACGAATACCGGGACGACAACCCTATTATTTATAATGAAAGTTTAGATATATATGAGGAAGCAGAACCTATAAATGAAAAAACATATTCCCGATCTGAAGTAATAAAAACTTATTCTAATTTAGAACCCCGACTCGCCTTAGCCTATAATTTCAACGATACGCAATCGATAAAAGCCAGTTATAATAGAATGGCTCAATACCTGCATTTAATCTCCAACACCAGTTCCCCTACCCCTCTTGATGTATGGGCTCCAAGTGGTCCTTTTATTCAACCTCAAATTTTAGATCAATATGCACTAGGCTATTTTCGTAAATTTCAACAGGGAACTTATACCCTAGAATCTGAAGTTTTTTATAAAGACATTCAAAATAGAATAGATTATGTAAATGGCGCAAATCTTATTGCGAACAATAATATTGAAACTATTATTTTAAACGGACGCTCCAGGGCCTATGGTTTAGAAGTCTTAGCTAAAAAGAACAAAGGCCGCCTAACCGGTTGGTTAGCCTATACTTTATCTAAATCTGAACAACAAACTCCCGGTAGAACCCCCATTGAAAGCGGCATAAATAATGGAAAATGGTATGCTACCAGTTATGATAAAACCCACGATATAAACCTAACCGGCACCTACGATTACAATTCTAAATGGGATTTTAGCCTAAATTTTGCGTTTCAAACAGGTTTACCGGTTACCTATCCTACCGGGAAATATAACTTTAACGGAATAAATGTACCGGTTTACGGTGATAGAAACAGCAATAGATTACCTGCCTATCATAGGTTAGACCTTTCTGCAACCTACGTACCCAAACCAAATAAAAAAGATGGCTTGCAATCGTCCTGGAATTTTGGAATTTACAACGTATACAATAGAAAAAACGCCAATTCTATAAGTTTTAGAGAGAATGACGAAACCGGACGTAATGAAGCAGCAAAATTAAGCCTATTCGGAATCATACCATCTGTGACCTATAATTTTAAATTTTAAGATGAAAAAAGTAAACTACCTAGGGGCAAGCCTAAGAGGCATTCGTTTGAAACAAATTTTTAATTTAGAGGCAGGCCTTGGGGTGTTATATGCTTTGGTGCTGCCAATAAAGTATTTAAGCCTCTTATTCCTTACTTCAGTTTTAATTTCTTGCGAGGAAGTTATAGAGTTGAATTTAGAAGAAAGCTCCCCCAGGCTTGTAGTAGATGCATCCTTGCTTTGGTATATGGACACCCCTGGAAATGAACAGAAAATTATATTAACAGAAACTACTGGTTACTATGAAGACGAAATAGCAACCGTGAGTGATGCCGAAATTATTATTAGATCCAAAAATGGAGAAGAATTTATTTTTAAACATCAGGAACAGGGCATTTACACCAATACTAGTTTCAAGCCCAAACTTGAAGAAGAATATACTTTAGAAATAAAGTATAAAGAAGAAATATATACCGCCAGTTCCAATTTTGTACCTGTTTCTGGAATAGACTTTATTGAACAGAATAACGAAGGTGGCTTTACCCGCGAAGACCTGGAGATTGAACCTTTTTTTACTGATCCAAAAGGTGAAGAAAATTTTTATCTTTTTACTTTTAAAGATTTCTCAATTTCTAAACTTTCCCTGGAAATTTACGAAGATAAATTTACAGACGGTAATCAGTTTTCAGCTTCCTATTCCGACGAAGATTTGGTGCCTGGTGATGAAGTATTTATCACTATGGAAGGGATATCTAAAGCATTTTATAACTATTTATTTATATTACGCTCTCAAGGTGGAGATAACGGCGGGGGGCCTTTCCAGTCTCAACCCGCAACGGTAAAAGGAAATATTATTAACCAATCCAATCCAGAAAATTATCCTTTTGGTTATTTTAGACTTTCAGAAGCAGATTCTACTACTTATATTGTGCAATGATGAAACACACCGATAAAAAAATACTTGGTAAAGGAATTAAATACCTGGCTTTTGCACTTCCATTAATATTAATAGGCCCTTCTGTGCTTTTCACGGCCTTTAACAACCAGGATCACCCCTATTATATCCCGGTTTTAATTCTGGGAATCATAGCCTTAATCGCGGCTATGCTTTTATTATTTAAAGGAATAATGACAATAGTAAAGGCTGTTTTTGACTAGAAGAAATATATTTTGTTCAGTTAATTAAGTAATAAGATAAGCAAACAAAAGATTGCCTTAAGCGCTAAAATATTAGCTTTATAATTTATAAATACAATTTCTAACATACTCCTAATTAATATTTTAACTTACTAGTAAACTACCTCAGGGTATTACAGCCTTTGGCGGTGCCAATAAATACAGTTTTAATCTACCACCTCAAAGCATATTTGATCAAAAATTATACGTCCATCGTTACTAATACCCTGAAGCGTGATAATATAATCACCCTCAACATCTGAGGTAAAGAAACTTATATTTTGAAAATTATTAGTAAGCCTAGGTTTCCATAATAATTGCCTTCTAAAATCGGGAATCCTATCAAGCTCCTGTTTCTTATAATTAACCACATAATAATTTTTGGCAGCTCTTACTGGTATTATATCAAATTTTTTCAAGGAACCTGATTGGTAGCTACCTACAAAATCATTCTCTTTGGTTTCGATAGAGATTATTCCACCAAAAATTTTAGAACCATAATAATATTCATTCCTCACCACTTTAATTACATCTATTTTATTTGCGCTATAATTCATTAAAGCTTCAGTATTTTCTATATAAAGCCCGTCTACAAGAAGAAGTGCACTACTAATAAATTCTAAATCACTATTTCTGGAGTATACGCCAAATACACTCTCGCCCTTTTTATTTTCTCTAATCTTAGCAGCACTAATTACTTCTATAAAAGTCTCTTTAACAGTAGGAAACCTGGTATAGTCATCTAAAGGATAAACTGCTATGTTTTTAGAGCCAAAAAATGGTTCCTTTTTTCCCTGAGTCTTTAATGTATCGGGCTTAATACTATAATAGCTATTCTCTATTTGATTAAATACACTACGCTTTACAATTTCCGATTCCATATCAGGACTTATCTCCAATGGTGGAAAATAAAGTGAAGAATAGTTAAATTTTGGAAGCGAATCTAATTCAATTTCAAAGTCGTGCGCATTTTCTCCCATCATCTGAACTACTAAATTATCTACACTCTGGCTGGCATCCAGGTTAAAATAAAACACCCCTTCTTCATTAGTATTACTTATTTTAAGCTGAAAATTATCTCCGGGCACTGAGACCGCCAAACTTTGGTTTGAAACAGAAAGATTTTTATTAGTTGTTGATATCGTTCCCCTAAATAAGTCCCCCCGAAGTTCTGGAAGATAAAGTTGACTTGAAGTAGAATTTGAATTGTTATCTTCCTTTGGATATATCTTCTGAAAATTAGAAATATTCAGTTTATCGGGAAGTTTTAATTTATTCTTTTTATAAACAGACAGGGAATAGTTTCCCTCTTTAAGTTTTAATGAATCTAAAAGTAGCTTTACTTCTTCTCTTTTATTGAATATTGCTTTATTTGATAACTTAATAATTCCTGTTGCTGAATTTTCTTTTTCTGAAATTGTATTTATATCCTCTACTTGAGCCGAAGCAACACGTTTTAAACTTTTTTCGCCTTTGGTGGTATAAGGATTAATAACAAATACAGTCCCACTAAAGAAGTTGGTGTCACTTTTGTTATACATCCATTCTGTAAATGCAATTAATTTATAAGTCCCAGAGGCAATATTTGTGGGCACAAAAAAATCACCATTGCCTGTGCCTGAAGCTGTATTTATTTTATGAGTAAAAATTGTTTCTCCATTTTCGCTCACCATTTTCACATAAGCTATTTGACTTAAAGAACTTAGTCTATTGGTTTTATCGTTAAGCACGTAAACTTTGTAATAAAGATATTCACCAGGAAAAACAAGAGAAGAATTGTAGTCCACAAAAACTTTCTCTTCTGGTTTAAACTGCTGTTCTTTAAACTTAGCCTCAGGTTTCTGACCAAAAGCAGAAGAGGCTAAGAATAAAAATAAAAGTGAGAAATAAATTGTTTTCAATCCCATAGTTTAATCTTCCCAAAAATCGGGTTTAACATTAACTCCAAAAACCCTACAATCCACACAAGGCTTCGGCACCACTCTATAGGGCCCCATTCCTTCACTATCGGCACCGCCATTAGCCTGGCTTATAAGGCTTACTGCATCATTTTCAACAGCATTTAAAAGAACAGGATATTCTGGCCTGGTAATCGTACAATTATAAGGGTACGGAGGTCTTTCTGTCCTATCATAAAAGTCTGTAAAATTGAAGAAAACTCTATGTGAATCTACGGCAGAAACACTAAAATAACCAAGCACCTTTTCGTTAGGATTATCTACCGAAAAGACATTTCCATTCACAAAACCCGGCTGATTTTGTGAAAAAAGACTTTCAGAACCAGATAATTCATTTAGAACTTCGTAAAAAGTATAAGCTTCCCTGGATAGACTATATTGTTTAACAAGTAAGCTATATCTGTAGGAAATAGCCGGATTTTCCTTACTTAGAAATCGTACAGGAAAATCACTTACAGCTTCATTAACTATATTTGAGGAACTGGAAATTATGATACTTTCTGAATCTCTTGTAACATAACAAAGATATTCTTCTTCTGTTTTGGGAGCTGTATCTATAACCCCGTTCTCAAGAATAAACTTAAATGGTATTCTATAAAGTGAACGAAATTCATAGGTTTCCTGATAAGTATAACGATAAAATTTCGAATCGTTTTCTCCAGAGTTTACGGTTAGTGCCAAACCTTCTTTTTCCACACCGTTAATAGGTTGTGTTGATTTCACAATATCCATTTCCATAATTTCACTAGAGGCATCGAGCTTTACAGGTTCTGAGGCATAGGTTTTTCCGTCACTGGTAATAACTTCTAATTGATAAGATGAACTATTATTCTCAGCAGAAAATTCTTGAGATGATCTATAAACTCCAGGTTCTTCTTCCTGAAATTGATACAAATCTCCAGATAGGTTTACAACTTTCACCTGAGCCCCAGATTCAGGATTTGGACCTTCATCACCAAGCGCATAAGTTCGGGAAAGTTTAATTTCCTGTTTCTTATATTCATTAGTAATGGTTGCCTCAATTACCAGGGCACTTTCCAGGTTTTCAGTTTCTATATCAAACGGCTCTACACAGCCAAAAACGCTTATGAGAAGACTAAAAACCACTATGTATTTTATAGCATAACTTCTCATTACTTAAAATTTAAAATTATAAGTGATTGTGGGAATAGGCACAGAAAAAATAGAACTTTGTAAAGCTTCGACTTTTCCATCTTTAGTTACAAAAAATACAGAATATGGGTTATTTCTTCCTAATACATTGTAAATAGAGATATTCCAAAAGCTATGTGCCAGCTTATCAATTTTATGATTTCCCTCTATATTAAAGCTTAAGTCCAGTCTATAATAATCTGGGATTCTATATTTATTTCGGTCACTATAAAAAACGTATTCTGCGCCATTAAAATCATATTGACCAATAGGGTAAGTGACCGGGCGACCGGTTTGATAAGCAAAATTAGCCGAAAAACTAAACCTTTTAGTAATCTTGTAATTGGCTACCAAACTTACATCGTGTGGCTTGTCGAAATTTGAAGGGAAATATCTTCCTGCATTTACAATCTGCTCGTTAAATTCACTATCTAATTTAATTAGGGACCTGGAGTAAGTATACCCCAGCCATCCATTTAATTTACCTCTTGTTTTCTTAACAAGAAACTCGATACCGTAAGATTTACCAACTCCCTGAAGTGCTTCGGTTTCTACATTTTCATTCAAAAATAATTTTGCGCCGGTTTTAAAATCCAATAAATTCTTAGACCTTTTATAGTAAGCTTCCGCGCTTAATTCATACAAATTATTATCTATATTTTTATAAAGACCTAAAGAGTATTGATTTGCTTTCTGAGGGGCTATATTTAAATCTGATAATTTATAAATATCTGTAGGAGAGATGGTAGTATTGTTTGTTAATGTGTGAATGTATTGATAAGTATTATTATAGGAAGCTTTTACTGATAAATTTGGCTTTAGAAAGTAACGAGCCGATAGGCGGGCCTCTGCCCCTCCATAGGTTTCAATCACCTCATTATTCTTATAATTTAAAGTATCTAGCACAGTAGCTGTGCTTTTTGGGAGCCCGGTTTCATAAATTCTCTGACTTCTTTCTCCCAATGCAGCATATATAGAATATCGCACCCCAGTATTTAAGAGCAATTTCTCACTTATTTTAAACTCGTCTGAAATAAACACTGAAGATTCCAGTCCCCTTTCCCGGGGTATTTTTAATTTAGTTATTTCTGATTCCCCTCCTATAGGTTTTATTTCCCCGGGGTCTACCACATAGAGTTTACTGGATAATCCATAAATAAAGTTATGATTTTCATTTAACTCATAATCAAGTATCATTTTTAATTCACTCTCGTTAATATTATATCCTGATTGAAAATTATCCCTAATGTCGTTTTCGTAACTTATATCGAATTTATAATCACTGTTAGAGAAAATGATATTTGCCTTATGGGCTTCGGTGAATTTGTGTTCATAATTTATGGACATTAACCTGTTTTGATAACTGAATAAAGAATCGGAAGTAAGACTAAACTTATCTTTACTAAAATATCCTGTAGCCTGAATTTTATTTTTATCATCAAAACTATGGTGGTATTTGCCAATAATATCATAGAAAGAAGCCTCACTATTATTAAGGGATTCTTCATCAAGATTTTTCAATATCCAGTTTGAATAGGTTGCACGCCCACCAATTATAAGCCCAGATTTATTCTTTACTACCGGAACTTCTAAAGATAAGTTACTAGTAACCGGTCCAATTGCTGCTTCTCCACTAAATTTCTGTGTATTGGCATTTTTGGTATGTATGTCAAAAACCGATGATAGCCGGCCTCCATACTTAGCCGGAATACTTCCCTTATAAATATTTACATCTCCTGAAGTGAAAGGATTGATAGCAGAAAATATCCCGAAAAAATGTGAAGGATTATAAAGCACCGCGTCGTCAAGTAAAATAAGGTTTTGATCTACCCTCCCTCCTCTAACATTATAACCTGCCGCACCCTCTCCTGCCTTTGTAATTCCCGGTAAAGTAGTGGCCACTTTCAAAATATCACGTTCACCTAATACCAATGGAATATTCTTTATTTGTTCCACATTAATTGTTTCAGACCCTACAATAGCATCAGAAACATTGTTATTATTAGTTGTTTCTAAAAAAACTTCGCCTAACTCTTCATAGGTTTCATTTAAGCTAATATCAAGCTTTCCATTATTATACATTACCACCCTAGTTCTGAGGTTTTGAGAACCTAATGACTGGGTTTCGAGAAGATTTGCACCTTGAGGCAATTTAATTTCATAGTACCCAAGACTATCGGTTATAGCACCAATATTCTTAGATTTAACCAAAATGGCTAAATTAGAAATAGGCTTCCCACTTACCTTATCTGTAACCACTCCACTTAGAGAATATTTCTTGTTACTTTTCGCGGTAGTTTCTTTTCCGATACTTAGGGTTTTTATGGGTTTATTTAAGTTCCTATTTTGTATTCCTTTATAAAAAATAGGGCTAATATTTTCCATATTCATTTTCCCGGCTTTGTCTCCAGACCTTAAACTATTACCTATAGTATCATTTACACTCCCGAAAAATCCTTCGGGCAACGCATCATAAACCAAATTGTTAGGAGTTAGAATAATTTGATTTTTGTAAACATAATAATTCAAATAAGTATCATTAAAAACTTCTGTGAGAATTGTATTTAGAGGTTTATTCTGAAAATTTACTGAAATAGGATCGGCATCCAACCAGCTATCTACAAAGAAAAAAGTATAATTGCTTTGAGATTCAATCTCTAAAAGAACTTCTTTTAGTGTAATACCTTCCGCATTAATAGAAAATGTTTCTTCCTGAGAGAACGAAACAAAAGGCATAATCATAAAAGAAAGAAATAATAGTTGTTGCTTCAACCCGATTATTTTTTTAAAATTAAAAGTTCGATCAATTTAGACATAAACTCACTTTGGTTGGATTTCCGCAAAGAATTATACTCCTTATAAAAATTAACAATCTCTTTTTTAGAACCTGGAAATACCTTCTGAAAATCTATTTTATCCTGTAAAAAGAAAAGTTCGCCATACTTTCTTAAAACAAAATGGCTTTTTTGTTTCTTATACATATAAACAGTAACCTTATCATTCAGATTCTTCCTTTCCTTTAACCTATGTTTTTCCATCAATACGATATCTCGATTCTCATCAGTATACAAGATCTTGTAAATTCCTGAAGGAATCTTCTTTAATTGATTTCCTGAAATTCGCTTATATTTTGAGTTGTTTACTTCAAAAGCTTCAATCTTATCGGTTATTAGTTGAAAGACATGAGTAGCTAGGTCATTTTTTAATTTCACCAATACAACGTCATTATATATATTGTAATTTAGTAATATGTTATAGTAGGTTTTACCATCATATACTATATCACCCGGATGCATTTCATAGGGAAAAAGAAACTTATTTTCCTCAGGATCTATTTGATGTAATTCATTATATGCAATACCATTATATAGATCAGAGTTTTCGATCCCAATAAGCTTATCAAATTGAATATATATATCCTTTCTCGTAATATCCTGAGCAGCTAAGTCCTCTAAGAGCACAAAACTGAATAAAATTAGCAGGCAAATAATGTTTTTAATCGTTTTCAATAAAAATATATAGGAATAGCATCATTTCTTCGAATATACACAAAAAATTGCCCCTATTGATATCATAAACTGAATATTCTCGCCATATTAAAAAACATCAAAAAGTTAAAAGCTACTTATCTTAAACTAAGGTAGCTTATAACCGAATAGAGAATATGAAAGATTGATTGTAAAATCAGGCGATAAAGTGAGATACTAATGAACCAGGATTTAACTGCTTTTGTGGGTCCCTGGGGAGTTTCATATGCGGCAAACTTAACACCACACGACACGGGTATGGGCAACTGGACGTTTCAACAGTTTAAAAGGGCTATGGTGGAAGGAAAATACAAAGGCCAGGAAAATGCCCGCATGTTATTGCCGCCCATGCCCTGGCAAAACTTTAAAGATATAAAGGATGAAGATTTAAAGGCCATGTACTTCTATTTTAAAAGCCTGCCACCGGTAGCAAATGTAGTCCCACCTGTAAAACCACTTAAAGACTTATAGCAGCCCCCTTCCCGAAAAATTAGCTCAAAAAAAAAAGACCTTTACATTGCTGTAAAGGTCTTTAAAAAAAAAGGCGGTGACATACTCTCCCACAAATAGCAGTACCATCTGCGCTAACGGGCTTAACTTCTCTGTTCGGAATGGAAAGAGGTGAGCCCCGTTGCCATAACCACCTTAAGTCTT
>NZ_WYEW01000010.1:0-100725 GCF_015143665.1 Salegentibacter sp. BLCTC
AACGTTTACACTCTTTTTTAGGGTATAAAACTCCTTATGAAGTAGAACAAAAATTTTATCAATTTAAAAATGTAGCATAGGTCTTAGAAAAAATGTCCGACTTTTTCTTGCAAGTCCAGAATTGCTTTGGCGGCATTAATAGACGGGAGTAATGCAAATATGACTGCTACAACACCATCTGACGGAAGACAAACCGTTAGACTTGCAAAAGGTGAAGGTTATGAGTTTATAAAAGTATATTCTCAATTGAATATTGAGACCTATAAAGCTATTATTGATGAAGCAGAGAAACAGGGAATCAAAGTTGTGGGTCACGTTCCTGCCGCATTTGAAGGAAAACCTGCCGAGGATTTTTTTGTTCCTCACTTTGGGTTAATCGCACACGCAGAGGAATTATCAAAACAAACGGAAGAGTTCAGCTTTGAAAAAGCACAAGAGTATGCACGTTTGGCTAAAAAAAATGGTACTTGGTTAATTCCTAATTTATCCAATCTTGTTTATATAGCAAAACAAGCACGTTCGCTTGATAGTGTATTAAACCTTAAAAGTTTTAAGTTTGTCCACCCGCTTATGCAGAGTAAATGGATTGAATCCAATCAGTATTACCAGGGTACAAATGCCAAACGTATTGCTTACTTCGATAAGCTCGTAGACTTTCATGTTAAAGTAGTTAAGGCTTTTAAAAAGGAAGGTGTTCCAATGGTTACAGGAACGGATGCAGGAACTTCTGGAATTGTATGGGGGTTTTCACTTCACGACGAACTTAAATTATTGGTAGAGGCAGGCTTAACTAATGAAGAAGCTTTAGCCTCTGCAACCCGATTAGGCGCTGAATGGCTTGAAATTGACGATAAAATTGGAACAATCGAAAAAGGAAAGTTTGCAGATTTAATTCTATTAGATAAAAATCCGTTGAAGAACATTAATAATACCCGCAAAATTTCTGGTGTCTTTATAAATGGCAAATGGATTGATGAAAATAAACTTGATGATATGCTTTCTTATGTTGAGGAATGGAACAATGCCAATAAAGAAAATTATAATTGGAAAGAAGTGATAAGAAAAATAAGAGGGAGATAGATTAAAACTATGCCTAATAACTAAGCTTTCCGAGAAGATAAATTCGAAGCGGGCGGTATTGCCAGAAATGAAAGTATTTTTAACTAAGCTGGTTTCTTGCTAGTGAGCCATATATGGGATTTAGTTTAATGAAATACATATAATTATTATAAATATTTGTACATAAAAAAGAGGCTATCTGAAAAGTCTATTCTCGTCAAGCTGAACTTGTTTCAGCTTCTAACATGTTTTTAATTATCAACACGTTAGATCCCCGATAAAGAATCGGGGCAGGCTTTGAAATAAATTCAAGATGACGGTTTAAAACCTTTTCAGACAGCTTCTTTAAAATAAATACTAAATAAATTATCCTTTTAGGTTTTCTTCAGTTTTATTGGGTAAAGTCTCAAAACCCATATTGTAAAGTGTAAAGCCAAAAATATCGGCATATTCTTCAATAATCATACTGGTAGGCTTTCCGGCTCCGTGCCCGGCTTTGGTTTCAATTCTTATTAAAGTGGGGTTATTACCGGCTTGTTTTTCCTGCAATTCAGCAGCAAATTTAAACGAGTGCGCAGGTACCACACGGTCGTCATGATCTCCGGTAGTAATTAAAGTAGCAGGATATTCTGTTCCTTCTTCAACATTATGAATTGGTGAATAATTGTAGAGATACTCAAACATCTCTTTGTTATCTTGAGATGTTCCATAGTCATAAGCCCAACCCGCACCGGCGGTAAAGGTATGGTAACGTAACATGTCTAACACCCCAACGGCCGGAAGGGCTACTTGCATAAGATCTGGGCGTTGGGTCATGGTAGCTCCTACTAAAAGTCCGCCGTTAGACCCTCCGCGAATGGCCAGGTAATCGCTAGATGTATAGTTTTCTTCAATAAGGTATTCGGCAGCTGCAATAAAATCGTCAAAAACATTTTGTTTTTTCAATTTTATCCCGGCATCGTGCCATTCTTTACCATATTCGCCACCACCCCTAAGGTTTGGCACGGCATATACGCCGCCTTGTTCCATCCAAATCGCATTTGCGGTATTAAAAGAGGGCGTTAAACTTACATTAAAGCCTCCGTAGCCATAAAGTATTGTTGGGTTCTTACCGTTAAGCTCAAGGCCTTTTTTATGGGTGATGATCATAGGAACTTTTGTTCCGTCTTTTGAAGTATAAAATACCTGTTTGCTTTCGTAATCTTCGGGGTTGAATTTTATATTTGGTTTATTATAAATCTCAGAAGTCCCTTCTTCAATATTGTATTTGTAAATCGTACCCGGAGTTACATAATTGGTGAAAGAATAATACAATTCTTTATTTTCTTTTTTAGTTCCAAAGCCACCAGCAGAACCAACTCCCGGAAGTTCAATTTCACGAACCAATTCGCCTTTATAATCATATTGTTTTACTTCTGAAACTGCGTCTACCATATACCTGGCAAAAAAATAGCCTCCGCCGGTAGAAGGGCTTAATACATTTTTGGTTTCAGGAATAAAATCTTCCCAGTTTTCGGGACCGGGATTTGTAGCGTCTACGGTTACAACTTTACGATTAGGTGCTTCTAAATTAGTAACGATAAATAATTTACTTCCTTCATTTTCTATAACATAAGTATCAGAATCTTCGTGATCTAAAATGCTTACTAATTCTGAGTTTTCTTTAGAAAGATCTTTCATAAAAAGTTTTCCTCCTGAAGTAGAATTCCTGGCAGAGATAAATAAAAAGCGATCATCTTCTGAAACACTACCACTAACATAACGATGCTTTTGTGCTTCTGAATCTCCAAAAATTATTTGATCTTCATTCTGTGGGGTTCCCAATTTATGATAAAACAGCCTATGCTGATCTGTTTTTGCCGAAAGCTCGCTACCCTCGGGTTTCTCGTAGCTGGAATAGTAAAAACCTTCGTTGCCTTTCCAGGAAATCCCACTAAATTTTACATTTTGGATCGTGTCTTCTATACGTTCTTTATTTTCGGTATCTATTACAATCACTTTCCTCCAGTCGCTACCGCCTTCAGAAATGGCGTATGCCGCTTTGCTACCGTCTTTAGAGAAACTTAAACCGGCCAGGGAGGTGGTGCCATCTTCGCTAAATTTATTAGGATCAAGAAAGGTTTCCGTTTCACCATCATCACCTTTTTTCCTATAAACCACATATTGGTTTTGAAGTCCGTCATTTTTATAAAAATAAGTATAATCACCTTCCTTAAAGGGAGCCCCTATTTTTTCGTAATTCCATATTTCAGAAAGACGTTCTTCGAGTTCTTTTTTATACGGAATACTGTTTAGATAATCAAAAGTAACTTCGTTTTGGGCTTTTACCCATTTTTCTGTTTCTTCGCTTCGGTCGTCTTCCAGCCAGCGGTAAGGGTCTTTTACTTCGGTCCCAAAATAATCGGTTACCGTATCTACTTTCTTGGTTTCTGGATAGTTCAAAGTAATTTCTTTTTCTGATTTAGAATTGTTGCACGAAGCCAGGACGGCAAGGGCAAAAATTCCGGAGAATGTTTTTTTCATAAATTATTATTAATGAGGATAATGCCAAATGTAATTAATTTTAGAATGTATTTTTATAAAGTTGATAAATTAATGATGGCCGTATTATTAATAATACGGCCATCATTAGTAGAATTAAAAATTTAACTATTAGTGGTCATGGTCATGGTCGTGATCGTTACCATCACCATCATGATCCCCTTCTATATGAAGTTCAAGAAAGGCTTGCGACTCGTTGCCGGCAGCATCGGTTACAAATAAACCAAAATGGTAATGCCCTTCGCTAATATGCTCTCCATTAATTTCAGCAGGCACTGGAATATGATGATGAGCTTCAAAGCTTTTTTGTCCTGGTTCTATTTCAAAAACCTCACTGTAGCTCCACGGATTATCCTTATGCCCTTCCTGTTTTGCAATGGCGTGTGTATGCCCGTCAAAAGCATTGTGAATTTCCACCTTATAAGAAGCCAATTCTGTATTATCGGTTAAAAGTGCATCAAAATGAACTTCCCCTCCCGGGGCGATCTCTTCTCCGTCTACTGGATCTGAAATTACAATTTCCGGAGCTTCTGTGTCTATTACATTGTCATCGTCTTCACTACAAGAGGCCAGGAATAATGTTGCGGTAATACTAAATAAATAAACTAATTTGGTTTTCATTTTTGAATTTTTTTATGTTTTTCTCTATATCGAGATTGAAATTTTATGTTTTTATTTTTTATACGGGAAATTACTTTTGAAAGGTGGCCCACGTAGCTGAAAGTTAAAATTAGGTTGCTGTACATAATTTTCCAGGCAGCAGTGTTTTATACGATTTCTTAGCGTTTCGTTTTTGTGCGATTTCTTTAACTTTTCTTCGCTTAAGATTAAAGGAGAGAATCCATTTAGATGGTAGTTGCAAGTATGATATTCAAACTCATTTGACTTCTTAAAAACAAGCTTGCTATTATCGTAGGAGTGATGCTTTACTACAAAATAATGCATAGCACTTACTCCCTGCGGAAATAAAAACACGGCAAGTAAAAAGATGCTGATATGTTTTTTAAGCTTTTGCATTATTTGATGGGTATCTTCACCATTAACTGGATGTTTCTACCCATTTCAGGGATTTCCAGGGCCCGGTAAAAATTGGTATGGTTAAAATATTTAGTATTAAAAACATTGCTAGCCTGAAGGTTTATGGCCGCTTTAAAGTTTGCTAGTTGGATATTAGTTCTTAATCCACCACCAAAAACCTGATAACTGGGAGTTATTTCTTCATTTTGCGCAACCCTTTCCTGTTGAAAGGCAAAAGTGCTAGTGGCAAAGATTTCGGTATTTTTAAATGTTTTAGACTTATGGGAAAAATCGTAACCTATTTCAAGAAAACCATTTACGGGCGGGGTAAAAGGTAAAGGGAAGTTGCGGGATTTGTCACTGGTTACCTGTCGGTTATATAAATATTCAAAAGTGAATTGGGTATGCCACTTTTCTGCAAAAACTGTATAAAAATCGAACTCTACCCCGGTTAATAGTGCTTCACTTTGAGTGAATTGGTAAACTTGCCCGGCGTGTGGTAAAATTGAAAATCGTCCGCTGGGATTTAGAAAAATGTAATTTTCAAAATAATACAAATAAGGGCTTAGGGAAGCCTTTAAATCGTTTTTACGGTAATTCAATTTTGTATCTAAAACATAGCCTTTTTCAGGGTCTAAATTTGAATCGCCCCGCTCGTGCCTAAAAGAACCGTGGTGAATACCATTGGCGCCCAGCTCTACGGCCGTAGGTAGCCTAAAACTGGTACCGGTGTTTACAGAAAAGTCCCAATTTTTGTGGAAATTAAATAGCGCCCCGGCCATTACATTTACGTTGCTGAAGTTCCTGGTTGTTTGTTCGCTACGAGTGGCATAATCTGTAGCGGTGGTTGTGGTGCTTCCATTTCCAATTAAATATTCATATAAATTGCTATCGTAAAAGCTTTCAATTTTAATCTTGCTAAGATCCAGTCTTGCACCTGCATTTAAATTGATGTTTTTTGAAACCTGGTAAGAATGTGTGGCATAAATTCCCTGGTTAACGCGAGCGTATTCCGGGAGCAAAAAATTGTAACCACTAATAGTATTATCCTGAAGCTGGGTTTGAACCCCAATAGAAGTAGTATGATTTTCAATAAAATCTTTAGTAAATTTCACCTGGGCGTCATAAGTGTTAAGGTCAAAATTGAGCTCTAAATCTGGGTTAACTGCAGGGGCTAGCTGCCCGGTATAATGTGTATGGAACCGGCTCCATTCCTGCCGGTGGTTATTTTGGAAACCTAAGATAGCTTCTAGCTTGAAGTTGTGAAAAAACCATTCATTTTTGTTGATAAGCTTTAGATGGTTAACCCGCTGAAACGGATACTCGATATTTCTTTGGTCCCCATCGTCCTGTACCCTGTTTGTAGAAGGAATACCATGGGCCCCCGGGAAAAAACCAGATTTAAAATAAACATTGCTAATGCTAAGGCTTCCTTTGTAATGCTCTCCCAAATAACCTACCTGTCCATATAAATTAACCTCTTTTCCTGCGGTGTTTTTTAGCCTATTATTAAAAATAGGGACATTTCGGTTTAAGTATACAATAGTATCTGTAGGTACCGAATAATCTCCAAATTCACTTCCGGTGGCTTTAATTTTATAAAAAAATCGCTTATTTCTTAAGGCCAAATTGGTTGAAGCGGTCAGAGTATTGTTCACGCTTTTGGTAAGTCCAATTACTTCGCCTGAAAGCCCTTCCCCGGGCACTCTATCATTAATTATTTTTATAACTCCGCCAATGGCGTCGCTACCGTGTTCTATAGCACCAACACCTTTTATAATTTCAATATCTTCTACAGAGAATGCGTCTATTTCCAGCCCATGGTCGGCACCCCATTGCTGGCCTTCCTGTTTAATACCGTTTTCGGTGACCGCTACACGGTTAAACCCAAGTCCGCGAATTATAGGTTTAGATGCACCTGCACCAATTTCAGAAGCATTCACGCCGGGTAAGCGTTCCAGGCTAGTAGCCAGTGAGCCAGAAAATTGTTCCTGGAGGTACTTTTTGTTAACTTTTTCGATATTTTCAGAAGACCTTCTGCGCGCATGGCTATTTATAAAAACTTCTTCTAAAGCGGCAGCATCTTCTTTTAGTTTAAAATTAACCACAGTATCTTCAGCCAGTGAGATTAGTGTATCTAAAGTTCTAAAACCAA
The DNA here is from genome assembly GCF_015143665.1 of Salegentibacter sp. BLCTC. Taxonomy (NCBI): domain Bacteria; kingdom Pseudomonadati; phylum Bacteroidota; class Flavobacteriia; order Flavobacteriales; family Flavobacteriaceae; genus Salegentibacter; species Salegentibacter sp. BLCTC. The sequence goes on from NZ_WYEW01000010.1 coordinate 6,773, forward strand.
TATATGAAACGTTGATACGATGCTCACCTTCCTTTAAAGCACCAATGCGGTAACTGCCATTTTCCCCGGCTAAGACAAACCGGTTATTTATATGAATATGAGCTCCTAAAAGAGCTTCATCCTGTTCATTTACAACCCTTCCCTCTAATTTTAATTGTTGGGAAAAAGTAATTGTAGGAAAAATGGTAAAAAGCAATAAAACAAATTGTAATTGTTTCATAGAGAAAAATACTGTGATTAATAAAAAGAGAATACAGTAAAATCAACTTTTAAAAAGTTAGATTTTATGCTTAAAAATTATTTAGCTAATCACAGCTGGAGGAGCCCTAAGGGAAAATAATCGGTTAGGAAAAAGGTTAACTGTTTCTGCTAAAGAGATAGCGTAAACCGTTTCTTTTTGGGGAGTATATATTTCGTAAGTAAATATTGAGGGGGCATCAATATTGGAAATGTGGAAATCACATACATCACAATCTATAGATGCCTGGGTAAACTCTATACTTATTGCTGAATTGCTTTCAGAGCTTACTTCATGATGAAACGCGTGCAGGGCAGGCAGAAGGCTTGCTGCTAATATCACTATACCTAAAATAGTGCTTATATGTACGCTAATTTGTTTCATTGGTCGCAAAAGTAGAAAACCGGCCCATAATTACAAGCCGGTTTCTTTCTTTTAACAAAATTAGTCGAAATTTACACCAATTTATTTTCAACCAGGTATTCGGCAATTTGTATAGTGTTGGTAGCGGCGCCTTTTCTAAGGTTATCGGCTACTATCCACATATTTAAACTTTTGGGTTGCGAGTAATCCCGACGAATCCTACCTACAAAAACATCGTCTTTGCCTTCAGCATAAATGGGCATTGGGTAAGTATTGGTGTCTGGATTGTCCTGTACACTTACTCCCGGGAATTCACTTAATATTTTTCTTACTTCGGCTTCCTCAAAGTCGTTTTCAAATTCAATATTCACAGATTCTGAATGCCCGCCAACCACAGGAATTCTAATCGCGGTTGCACTTACCAATACCGATTCGTCTCCCAAAATCTTTTTGGTTTCTTTGGTAAGCTTCATCTCTTCTTTGGTATAGCCGTTTTCCTGGAAAACATCACAATGTGGCAAAGCATTCTTATGAATAGGGTAGGGGTAGGCCATTTCCCCTTTTTCATTTTTATATTCGTTTTCCAATTGTTCTACAGCTTTTACGCCGGTACCGGTTATAGACTGGTAAGTAGAGACAATAACTCGCTTAATTTTAAAAGCGTCGTGCAATGGTTTTAATGCCATTAATAACTGGATAGTAGAACAGTTAGGGTTGGCAATAATCTTGTCTTCTTTTGTTAATTCTGAAGCGTTAATTTCGGGAATTACCAGTTTTTTGGTTTCATCCATTCTCCAGGCCGAAGAATTATCTACTACCGTTGTTCCGTTTTCGGCAAATTTGGGAGCCCACTCTAAAGAAGTTTCGCCCCCGGCAGAAAATAAGGCGATATCTGGTTTAATATCTACCGCAGTTTGAAGACCAATAACTTCATAGTCTTTTCCTTTAAAATTGATCTTTTTTCCTACAGATCTTTCAGAAGCTACCAGGTATAATTCAGTAATTGGAAATTCCCTTTCGGCTAATACTTTTAGCATAATTTCGCCAACCATTCCGGTGGCACCTACCACTGCAATTCTCATAATTATATTTTTTTGTCATTTCCGCAATTCGACAAAGTCTAGCATAAACTTTGGCGGAAATCTTCTTTGTTTAATATATGTTCTTAAAACAAGCCGCAAATTTATTATCCTTGGCTTAACTTACATAGTTTCAGTCCTTAAAATTGAAAAGAATTATTGTTTTTAAACTAATTTGTGATTTTAGTTAAAAAAAGACCCCGCAGTTTCCTGTGGGGTTTAGTTAAATTACGACATTTTTAATATGAGCAGTATAGCGGTGCTCGTATCTTAAGTTCTACTGTTTTGTTTTTTTAACTCATCTCTAATTTGAGTAAGTAAGTCTTCCTGGGTGGGACCTTTTGGTTCTACTAACTTTGGAGCCTCTTTTTCTTTTTTGGTCTTTTCGTAGGCACGCAGTACTAAAAATATAAAAAAGGCAACAATTAAAAAGTGAATGATCGTATCTATTAAATTTCCATAGGTAATTACAGCGGCTTCAGCTTCTTTTGCTGCTTCAAGGCTGTTGTAAGAAGCGCCGTCTAAAGAGATAAACTTCTGTGAAAAATCGGTTCCACCTGTTATTAAACCTATTATAGGCATAATAACATCGGCCACAACAGAAGCGACAATTTTATTAAAAGCAGCACCTATCACTACTGCAGTTGCAAGAGCTATAATATCGCCCTTGAGAATAAATTTCTTAAAATCTTTAAAAAAACTCATGCTAAATTTTGGTTAGATTAGTAGAAAACCAAATTACACAATAATTGAATATAAAAGGAATTAAATTAATTAGTCGATAATTAAGCGCTTTACTCGTTGTGAGATACCGGTAATAAGTTCATAGGTAACAGTGCCTCCTTTTACTGCTAAATCACTAGCCTGCTGTGGGCCACCAAAAATAATTACTTCATCACCTTCATTACAGTCAATACCTGTAATATCTACCATAATACTGTCCATACATACAGTACCTACAATAGGAGCGTACTGTTCGTTTATAAAAACTCCAGCTTTTTTATGGCCATAAATACGTTTTATGCCGTCTGCATGGCCTACGGGCAGGGTAGCGGTTTTTCCAGTTTTCTCTGCTTTAAAAGCTCGCCCATAACCTACCGTATCGCCTTTTTCTAAATATTGAATCTGAGAAATAATAGTTTTAAAAGTGGCAACAGGTTTAAGTTTTTTGTTGAGGTTTTCATCGTTGGCAAAGCCATAAAGTCCCAGGCCGCTTCTTACCATAGAAAAGGCAGCAGAAGGGTAGTTGAAAATCGCTGAGGTATTACAAAGGTGCAATAAGGGTTCGTAGCCAATATCTTTTATAAGTTTGCCTGCCAGTTCTTTGAATTTATAAATTTGAGAAAGGGTGAATTCCCTTTCTTTCCAGTTTTCGCTGGCTGCTAAATGAGTAAATGCCGAAACTACTTTAACAGATTGTGTGCGCCTTAAACTTTCGGTAATATGGTGGTAGTTAGCCTCGGTAAAACCAAGCCTATTCATACCCGTGTTAAACTTTATATGTACCGGATAGTTGTGTTGCTTTTGTTTTTCAGCTAATTCTATAAAAAGATGAAGTGTTCTGGCGCTATATAAATTAGGCTCCAGGCAGTGTTCAATAATTTGCGGATAATTTACAGGTTGCGGATTTAATATTAAAATAGGTGAAGTAATTCCTGCTTTTCTAAGCCTAACTCCCTCTTCTGTATAGGCAACCGCAAAATAATCGGTACCTAAACTCTCCAATTTCAGGGCTATGGTATCAGCATCATGACCATAGGCAAAAGCCTTAATAACCGACATAAATTTAACACCCGGTTTTAGCTGGGATTTTATCGTTTTAAAATTATGAGCTAAGGCGTTAAGGTCTATTTCCAGAACGGTTTCTTCGGCTTTAGGCATTTTTATTCTTTAATTTAGCTTGTAATTCTTCAGCATCTTTCACATCAAACTTATTCACTCTTTCTTTAAGCATAGCCTTATAATAAGCAGCACGGCTTAAAGGTTCGTACTCTTCATTCTCCCCAAGAAAAACCAAATCGTCATTAATTGCTTTTCTGTAACTAAATTGAGCCAGGTTTCCGGTATGGGTACAAACGGCATGTACTTTGGTAACATATTCTGCCGTGGCCATAAGATAGGGCATAGGGCCAAAGGGGTTTCCTTTAAAATCCATATCCAATCCTGCTACAATTACCCGAATTCCCCTATTGGCAAGATCGTTACAAACCGTTACAATCTCATCGTCAAAAAACTGGGCTTCATCTATACCTATCACGTCGCAGCCATCGGCCAGAATCCTAATGTTGGAAGCCGAAGGCACGGGAGTAGACCTAATTTCATTAGAATCGTGAGAGACCACCATTTCCTCGTCGTAACGGGTGTCTATGGCAGGTTTAAAGATCTCTACGGTTTGTTTGGCAAACTGGGCCCTTTTTAAACGGCGAATCAGTTCTTCGGTCTTGCCCGAGAACATACTACCGCAAATAACCTCAATCCATCCAAATTGCTCTTCGTGATTTACTGTATTTTCGAGAAACATTTTGTAATTTTCAAATCGAAATGGGAACTTGCCCTTTTTGATAAAGTTGGAACAAATTTATTAAAAATACAAGCTGTTAGCGGCTCGTAATTACTAAAGTTATTAAAGTGGGCTATACGAGCCCGATTAAAGCCGGGGAGCTAAGTATTGCAAAGAGAAATCAATAATCCCGAATAAAGGTAAAAGTTAAGGACTGCTGGGGGAGTTTAATGAGTAAGGCACTTTTTTTGCAGCTATATTAGCTGTTGGTTGGTGCGTAAATACTCCTGGGAGGCTTGAAACTCGTAAGTTTTCCTATTTAAAACTTTATAGGTTTTCCCTAGGTGATTTTATGGATATTTGAGTTATTGTAGATAAAATTGGGTTTATAAATATTGCTAAAAAGATGAAAAACAGACTTAAAAAAAGCTTAGTAGAGCTTGCCGAAGAAATAATTTCGGAAAAGGAAAAGTTAGATACCAAAGCCCTTAAATTAAAGGCAGCGAGCTTATATGAGCAGCTTTCTATATTGAATTTTATGGAACAAAACCTCGAGGCACTTGAAACTCCTGAGGAAGTTCCGAGCCCTAAAATAGAGAAGAAGCCCGAGCAGAAAGAACCAATGCAGTATCAAAGGGACGATTATGCGCCTGATGGAACAGAATACCGAAAGGATGCCGATGCCATTACCGAACCTAATACAGAAAAAATAAAAGATATAGTTGCGCAAATGCCTGCGGAATCTGAGCGTGTAGATGAACTTATAGAACAGGCAAACCCTAAACCAAAGGCCCCTCCGGCACAGCAATCTCTTCAAATGGATATAGAAGAGCAATCAAAACCTAAACCCCAGGCACCTAAAAACGATTTTAGAAATATTGGGGTAGATTATGATAACCTTCCAGATTTTACTCCTTTAAATAACAAACAAAAAGACCAAAGGCCTAAATCGGTAAACGACAGGTTAAAAAAAGGAATAAATATTGGCCTTAACGAACGTCTGGCATTTATAAAAAATCTTTTTGATGGAAATACTTCAGATTACAACCGGGTAATTTCCCAATTAAATACCTTTAGCTCTCTAGAGGAAGCTCAAAAATTCATCCAATTGGTAGTGAAGCCAGATTATAACCACTGGGAGGGAAAAGAAGATTATGAAGAGCGGTTTTTGGCCAAAATAGAGAATAAGTTCAGTAATTAAAACTGTTTTAATGGCAAAACTGTTCCTGGTGCCCACTCCAATAGGAAATTTAGACGATATGACTTTTAGGGCTGTAAAAGTGCTAAAGGAGGTTGATACCATACTTGCGGAAGACACCCGAAATAGTGGTAAACTTCTAAAGCATTTTGATATTGGTACGCCTATGCAAAGTCACCATATGCATAACGAGCATAAAACCGTAAATCATATTGTTGACCGGATTAAGAGTGGAGAAGACATAGCATTAATTAGCGATGCCGGTACGCCCGCTATTTCAGACCCGGGATTTTTATTAACACGGGCCTGTGTGGAAGCAGGTATAGAGGTAGATTGTTTACCCGGCGCAACAGCTTTTGTCCCGGCGCTGGTAAACAGCGGTTTCCCTAACGATAAATTTATTTTTGAAGGATTTTTACCGGTAAAAAAGGGCCGGCAAACCCGTTTAATTTTACTGGCAGAAGAAACCCGTACCATGATTTTTTATGAGTCACCCCATAAATTACTAAAAACACTAAAGCATTTTTCAGAATATTTTGGCCAGGACAGGCCGGTTTCGGTTTCCAGGGAAATTACCAAACTGCACGAAGAAACCATTCGCGGTACAGCCACCGAGGTGCTTGAACATTATACAAATAAACCTCCTAAAGGAGAAATTGTTATTGTGGTAAAGGGGAAATCTTAATGCAACAACTGCTAAAAGAAGCCCGGAATTGTAAATTTTGTGAAAAGCATTTACCGCTTGGGGCAAAGCCTATCGTAAATGCCACTAAAAATTCTAAAATCGTTTTAATTAGTCAGGCGCCGGGTAGAATAGTGCATCAAACCGGGGTTGCCTGGAATGATCAAAGCGGAAAAAAGCTTCGGGAATGGTTGGGGGTAAACGAAAATACTTTTTATAAGCCTAATAACTTTGCCATTCTGCCTATGGGCTTTTGTTACCCCGGAAAAGCTAAAACCGGAGATGCACCACCCCGAAAGGAATGTGCACCTATGTGGCACAATACTATACTTTCAGAATTAAAAAATGTAGAGCTTACAATTCTTATTGGAGCCTATGCAGCAAATTATTACCTGCCCGGCGAATTAAACCTTACCGAAAAAGTAAAGGCTTATCGGGATTTTTTGCCCAATTATTGGTGTTTACCACATCCTTCGCCGGTAAACCGGTTTTGGCGTACTAAAAACCCTTGGTTTGAGGAAGAAGTAGTCCCTAAATTACAAAACAGGATCCGGGATATTATTGCTTAGAGTAACCTTGTTACCAGGATTTAAATTTTCTGTAAATCAACAAAATCAAACTTTTTCCCGCTAAACAAGCCTTTATCCGAAAGTTTTAGATCGGGAATGACCAAAAGAGCCATAAAGGAAAGCGTCATAAAAGGAGCTTTTAAAGTACTGCCCAATTCTTTGGCCATTTTATCTATTTCCTGGTATAATTTGCCGGTTTCCCAACCATCTTTATCGCTAATAATTCCGGCAATTGGTAGCGGTAGAACTTTTTGATCATTTTCATTCACGCTACAAATTCCGCCTTTATTTTCAATGATGAGGTTTACCGCATTGCAAATCTCTTCGTCTGAAGTTCCCAGCGCGATAATATTATGCGAATCGTGCGCAACCGAGCTGGCGATGGCTCCTTTTTTCAATCCAAAATTCTTTATAAACGCTACCGCAGGAGCTTTGTCTTCATACCGGTTAACCACCGTTATCTTTAAAATATCCTGTTCAATATCTGAAATTAATTCCCCGTTCTTTTCTAAAGCTTTCTGCTGAATTTCATTAGTAATAAGTTCTCCATCCAGGGCTTCGATTACTTTTATAATATCTCCAGCGGCTTTTATTTTAAAATCTTCCGGGTTTTTAGAGGAAGTATTAAAATTATTCGGCTTTTCAAAGGCAGAAGATTTGATGTGAGAGTTACCATTTTCAGCAACTAACTTACCGTTGATATAAGTTTGTAAAACTTCAAAGCTGGTTAGGTCATTTACCACAATAAAATCGGCCGGATCGCCTATTCTTAGTTGTCCAACTTCCAAATTATAATGATTCACCGGATTAATACAGGCAACTTTCAGTACCTTAAAAACATCAATTCCTTTGGCAACTGCTCTTGCACAAAGCTGGTTAATATGCCCTAAAATAAGGTCGTCTGGATGTTTATCATCAGAGCAAAACATCATATTTTTATAATGTTCGGGAAGCAAACTTATAAGCGCTTCAAAATTTTTGGCGGCACTACCTTCACGAATAATCACTTTCATGCCTAAGCCAAGCTTTTCGGCTGCTTCTTCTACGGTATAGCATTCATGATCTGTAGAGATACCCGCTTCAGCATATTTTTCGGCATCGTCGCCGCGCAAACCGGGCGCATGCCCATCAACGGGTTTTTGAAAATGTTTGGCCCAGGCAATTTTCTTAAGTACTTCTTCATCTTTAAAAATTACGCCGGGATAATTCATCATTTCGGCAAGATATTTTATTTCAGGTAAGGCCAATAAATCTTTAATAGCTTCAGAATCAATAATCGCCCCCGAAGTTTCAAAACTGGTTGCCGGCACACAGGAAGGCGCACCAAAATTAAATTTTAACGGACTCTCCTTTCCGTTTTCAATCATAAACCTAACGCCTTCTTTCCCTAAAACATTGGCAATTTCATGCGGGTCGGAAACTGTGGCTACCGTACCGTGAATTACAGCCAGACGGGCAAACTCTGTGGGGACCAACATAGAACTTTCAATATGAATATGTGCATCTATAAATCCGGGAAGTAAAAAGCTTTTTACATTGTGTTGCTTTTCTTCAATCATTGTGATTTTCCCGTTTTCGATGCTGATTTCTGCAGGGAAAATCTTTCTGTTTTGAATATCTACGTACTGTCCCTGTATAATTTTAGTCATATTTTATCTATAAATCCTGAAGTGTGAAAGTAGGGATTATTATTAATTACTGAAATTTTTTGGAAGTCGGTTTTAGTGAAATCCCTCTTATTTTGATTGAAATACAATACGTATTTTTGGGAAAAAATTACAATGCGCTGGACTATAAAACCTAAACCCGATCCCTTATTAGTTGAAAGATTAGCCGAAGAATTGGGGGTAGAAACACCCGTGGCAACATTGTTGGTTCAGCGGGGTATTTGTAGTTTTGAGGCCGCCAAAAAGTTCTTTAGGCCCAGCCTGAAAGACCTGCACGATCCATACCTGATGAAAGACATGAATTTGGCGGTAGACCGAATTCAGCAGGCCATCGCTTCCGGAGAAAATATTATGGTGTATGGCGATTATGATGTAGATGGGACTACCAGTGTAGCCCTCATGGCTTCTTATTTAAAAACCCTTACCGCAAATATCGCCACCTATATTCCCGATAGATATACCGAAGGTTACGGGGTTTCCTACTGCAGCATTGATTTTGCAGCCGATAATGATATCTCCCTAATTATCGCGCTTGATTGTGGAATTAAAGCTATAGATAAAGTAGCTTATGCGGCCGAAAAAGGAATAGATTTTATTATTTGTGATCACCACCGGCCGGGAGAACATATTCCCGAAGCTGTGGCAGTTTTGGATCCCAAAAGGGAAGATTGTGAATACCCCTATAAAGAACTTTGTGGTTGTGGGGTTGGTTTTAAATTAATTCAGGCCCTAAATACTAAAAGAGGGGGAGCTCCTGAGGTTTTATTGCCTTATCTAGACCTGGTTGCTACAGCCATTGGTGCCGATATTGTGCCCATCACCGGAGAAAACCGAATTCTGGCTTATCATGGGCTGAATGTAATTAATGTAGCCCCAAGAATGGGTTTCAAAGCAATTTTAGCTCAGGTTAAAAAAGATAAACTCACGATAACCGATGTTGTGTTTATTATTGCGCCTCGTATAAATGCCGCCGGAAGAATGAAGCATGGTTTGCATGCGGTAAATTTACTTACCGAAGAAGATGAGGCTACTGCTATGAATTTTGCCGCAGAGATAGAGAGTTTTAATGCAGAAAGAAAGGATACCGATAAAGCAATAACCGTGGAAGCACTGGCCCAGATTGAGGACTTAAAAGAGCAGGAACGATATAGTACCGTGGTGTACCATGAATCCTGGCATAAAGGGGTAATTGGGATAGTAGCATCGCGATTAACCGAAACCTATTATCGTCCCACCCTGGTTTTTACCAAAAGTGGGGAGAAACTGGCTGCTTCAGCGCGTTCGGTGAAGGGATTTGATGTGTATAATGCCCTGGAAGCCTGTAAAGAGCATATAGAACAATTTGGCGGGCATAAATATGCAGCGGGACTCACTTTGGAAGCTTCGGAATATGAGAATTTTAAAGCGAAGTTCGAGTCGGTGGTTTCTGAAACTATAGATAGAAGATTACTAACTCCTGAGATTGCTGTAGATGCCGAAATTGAACTGGATGAGATTACCCCGAAATTCTTTAGAATTTTAAAGCAATTTGCTCCTTTTGGCCCGGGTAATATGAGTCCTGTTTTTATGACCCAAAACCTTAGTGATACCGGTTATGGCAAATGTGTGGGTGCCGATGAAGCACATTTAAAATGCCGGGTAAAACAAAAGGGTAAAGAACCCGTTTTTGATATGATTGGTTTTGGGCTGGGAGAGAAATTCGAGACAATTTCAGAAAAGAAAACTTTTAAGGCGGTGTATTCTTTAGATGAAAATGAATGGAAAGGGAAGGTTTCCATTCAGTTGAAATTAAAGGATATCAGTGAATAAATTACTTCTATTTAGATTCATTTTAAATAAAAACTTTATATTTGACTAAGCTTCCTGGAAATAAGGTAAGTGGTTAGGAAATGATAGTTGAACTTTGAGCTTGGTTTCAAAGTTTTTTAATCTCGATTATCGAGAAAAATATTTTAAAATGGAAGATGTAGCTTTAATTTATCATAACAAATTGGGGATTTCCTTTAGGTGGAAAAATAACTTACCAAACGCCGATCCTGCGCGGGTACAGATGGTTTTTAAAGATATGGGCTTTTATTTATTGCCCGAAGAAATTAAGTACTTTTCCAACAATATACAGGCAGCTAAATATTATAATTGCGGTAATTGTAGCAGAGAAAAATCCTGTAGGAATATTCTTTTGAGATCTCCACTTGAAAAAATGGATTTTGCGGTAAGTTCCATAGAGCTGGAACAAATTTCAGATTTAATAGAGGGAACTTTATTTAAGTTAAACCTGGAAGATTATTTAAACGGCTGTGGGAGGAATTAGTTATTTCAATTTTTTCAGCTCAGTCTCTTTCCCATCAAAAACCGCGTAGGTATAAAAATCTATCCAATCGCCGGTGTTGATATAGGTAGATTTTCCGCTTAAATCTATTTCCAGGGGTAAATGCCGGTGACCAAACAGAAAGTAATCGTAATGTTTTTCTTCTAATTTTCTACGGCAATATTGAATAAGCCATTCTTTTTCTTCTCCTAAAAACTCCTGCTCTTCCTTTCCCGAAATTGCCTTATTTTTTACCGAAAAATATTGTGCCAGCGGAATGCCTAAATCGGGATGTAACCATCGATAAAGCCATTTTGAAAACGGATTGGTAAATACCTTTTTCATACGCTTATAGCCGTGGTCCCCAGGCCCCAAACCGTCCCCATGGCCCACAAGAAAAGTTTTATCGTTAAATGTGAATTCCTGCGGCTTATGAAATACAGGGATATTTAATTCTTTTTCAAAATAATCGTGCATCCATAAATCGTGATTGCCTACAAAGAAGTATACGGGAATACCACTATCTTTAATTTCGGCCAGTTTTCCTAAAACCCTCACGAAACCTTTAGGTACAGCATGCTTATACTCAAACCAAAAATCGAATAAATCTCCGAGTAAAAATATGGCAGCAGCGTCTTCTTTAATTTCATCCAGCCATTTTACAAACCTTATTTCCCTTGGTTTGCTTTCTTCCTGGGTAGGTGCACCCAGGTGATTGTCACTGGAGAAATAAACTTTTTTGCCTTCGGGGATATTCATTTATGATAATTCTAAGCTGTAAATATAAATATTTTAGGAAATGAGTTTATAGGTTTGGAAAACCTGAGATTTTAACCCTTCCGTCTTAATCTTCTCTCGAAGATTAATCCACCTTCCCTCAAAAGGGAAGGAGTTTCTTTGGTTACTCCCCCTTTGGGGGCTGGGGGGCCTGATCGCTTGCATACCATTCAGCAAAACTGGATTCGGTTTCCTGTAGTTTTAGGGAATGTAGTTTTATATGCTCGGGTAAATACTTTTGAATCTTTTCAGCAAAATCCACTACCATATTTTCGCTGGTAGGCTGGTAATTTACCAGGATTACGTGATGCCCCCTATTTTTTAATTCCTCGGCAAGCTCTACGTGGGGGGTGTTTTTATTGAAAACCGTTGCGTGGTCAAACTGATCTACAATTTCAGATTTTACAATTTTTTTTAAGTCCCCAAAATCTATCACCATACCAAACTTTACATTGTCTTTATCGGTAATTGGCTCCCCAATCACACAAACACTAAGTTTATAACTATGGCCGTGAACATTTCGGCATTTTCCATCATAACCATACAAGGCGTGGCCGGTTTCAAAAGAGAACTGTTTGGTAATTCTAATCTTGCTCATTCTGCGTTATTTTTGGCAAAGTTAAGGGTTTTTTAGCGTTATATTTTTTTCCTAAACAATTAAGTTTCTGTTGTATATTTGTAGGCTTTTTTTATAAAAAATGAAAACCAAAACTGATTTAGAACTGTTTGAACAACTGGATTTTAAAGAAAATCCTTTCTACGAAAATATTATTACCAATTTAGTTGAAAATCACTATAGCATTGTAGATAATTTCTTTAATACTGAAGAGGTTGCGATGCTTCGAAGGGCATTAAAATTAAAATTTGACGAATCCCAATTTAAAAAGGCTGCAATTGGTAATAGAACCAACGAAATTGTGGCGAAGTCTATTCGGGGAGATTTTATTCTATGGCTCAATGAAGCCGAAGCAGGGGAGGCTGAAAATTTGTTTTTTAATAAAATCAATTCATTAATAGCCTATTTAAACAAAACCTGCTTTTTGGGGATTTTAACCAAGGAATTTCATTATGCGCTTTATCCCGAAGGTACTTTTTACCAGCGGCATTTAGATACCTTTCAAAATGATGGAAGGAGAAAACTTTCTTTGGTATGTTATTTAAACGAAGAAGATTGGAAACCTGAAAACGGTGGGGAATTGGTAATTTATTCCGAAGAAAATGGGGCGGAGGTAGCCAAAGCTATTTATCCAATGCCGGGTAGGGTAGTGATTTTTGAAAGCCAGTTAATGGAACACGAGGTAAAACCGGTAAAAACTGCCAGGTTGAGTATAACCGGTTGGTTAAAAACCCGATAATCGAGAATAAATTCTCCCAAATTATTTTCTAAACTAAACTACCTCTGGGAAAGCCCACGGGGCATTAGTTGAAACTATTTTTTAATTTCGAGGTAAGCCCTGGGGTATTAAACCACTTGGCGTTACCAATAAAGCTTTTTAATCTCTGGTCGAAAATTGGCCGCAATAGGTTAATTCTTGAATTTCTTATAAAGCACTACAACAATTAAAACAAGTGCTAAAATTAGCCAAAATCCCATTCCGCTTAAAAAGCTTAAAAATTCCCAGGTATCTTCTCCCATTAGTTCATACGTTTTTTCTGCTGCCTTTTTCTCCAATTATAACGCGCATAGAAGAAAACGGCAAGAATAAGTAAAATACCCAGCAAATACAGCCAGTTGCCAATAATAAACTCCCAAATGGTAAAACCCCATTCCTGTTCGCTGTTGGGGTCTCTATCTTTTGGTAAATGTTCCTGTAGTAAACTCATAAGCTTGTTTTCAAAGTGGAATTTACGTTTTTCCGGCCGGCAAATATGTTATAAGGATGCTAATTTAGAACTATAATTACCTGGCCTATTTACTTTTTATATTTGGCTAAAGCGTTTTTTGTAAAATCTGAAAGCACTAATTCTCCAGATATTGCTGCTCTTTCCGGAAGTAATTGTTCCCAGTGATCTGTATTTTTCCAAAGCATTTGCTTCATCTCATATAAGGCTTCGGGGTTATAAGATGCCAGCTTTTCGGTAAAAATGGCTATTTCTTTATCTAAATCTTTTAGGTTTTCAAAAACACGGGCGTAGAGACCTTTATCTTTTGCCCAATAGGCGTTTTTCCATTCGTGGGCAGCCAGGCTTAGTTCACCCAATGCACCCACACCAATTTTGCGTTCTACAGCCGGAGCAATTACAAAGGGGCCAATACCTATGCTAATTTCTGAAAGCTTTATTGCGGCAGCATCGGTAGCCATAGCATAGTCACAGGCAGCAACCAGGCCTACGCCACCGCCAACTGTTTTTCCCTGAATGCGGCCTACGATAAGTTTCTTACATTTCCGCATAGCGTTTAAAACTTTGGCAAAGCCCGAAAAGAAGAATTTTCCTGCCTGCATAGTTTCAATTGCTACCAGCTCATCAAAAGAAGCACCGGCGCAAAAGGCTTTTTCGCCCTCAGATTTTAATAAAATAACTTTTACGCTCTGGTCTTCCGATAGTTTGTAAAACTCTTTCTCCAGTCGTTCTAATAAGTCTGAAGGAAAAGAATTACTGGCCGGATGACCAAATTCTAAATGAGCAATCCCATTTTCTATATGTGTGTATAAACTTCCGTTTTCTCGTGTGGTTGCCATAAATTCATTTTTCAGTTAGCTGAATACTCAAATTTAGAAAGATTAATTTTGAAAAGTACTGTTTTGGTTTAATTGTTTTTACCTGCTCACTGTTACTGCCAACTGGCCACTGAGAATCAAACTTCTTTTTGCAAATATTTCCTTCGGAATTTAATAACCAGTCCGGCACTGCGAATAAGCATCCAAACAAAAAATGCGATCCATATACCATAGAGTTGTAGCCCAAAATAATCTGAAATTAACAGGGCAGGGGTAAAGCCCAAAAACGTGGCCACAAGCAATAGGTTTCGCAGGTATTTTGCTTCGCCCAAACCTTTAAAAATCCCATCGAACATAAAGGCAATGGCGTTTACCGGTTGCATTAATAATACGATCCAGAATACCGAGGAGAAAATGGCCAATACCGCTGTGTCTTTATTAAAAACCAGGCCAATTTCATTGTATAAAAGTCCGCAAACAGCCATAAGGATAAAGGCTATCAAAACCGCGTATTTGCTAATTTTCTTACTGAGTTCCCATAAATTTTTATAATCCCTGGCACCCAGTAATTTTCCGCCAATCGCGTTTCCGGCATTGGCATAGCCATCTATAAAAAAGCTAAAAAACAACCAGATATTCATTAAAATACTTTGTGCTGCGATATAATTTTTCCCATAATCTGTTGCATAGGCATTTGCCAGGTATATTGCGAAATTTAAAGCGGCTGTTCTTACAAAGAGGTTGGCAGCCATAAGCAAAAGACCTTTTAGCCTGGGGTTTATATTCAGACTTAGTTTTAAGTGGAAAGGTGTCTTTTTAAAGAAAAACCAGAGTGCCATTACCAGCATGGTCCCCTGCGCAGCAAGACTGGCATAAGCAGCGCCTTTTAAATGCATGGGAGGTATAAGGCCGTCTATACCATACACCAAAAGAAAGTCCAGGCCAACGTTAACAGCTGCACCTACAAGGCTGCACTTCATTGCCCAAAGCGTATTTTGAAGTCCGCGAAATACACCAAAAATGGCAAAGGTTACTAAAGTTAACGGGTACCCTAAAGCCCGAATTTGATAATAGTCTTCAGAATATTGCAAGATAAGGCCTTCGGCATTATAGGCACTAAAGATTGCTTCGGCAAAAAAAGCGGTGGTGGTATAAATCACCAGGCTAAATGCAAGATTGAAATAAATGGCCTGGGGAATAAGTGTTTTTACTGCGTGAAGCCGGTTTGCACCTAAATGTTGTGAGACAATAGCAGAAATCGCGGTTTTGGTTTGCGCTACAATCCAGATAATAGCCGAAAGAAATGAACCCACAATTCCCGCTGCAGCAAGGGCTTCAACCGAGTTTTTTTCTACATTTCCAATAACCGCAATATCAGTGAGTGAGATAAGCGGCTCGGCAATCCCGGCAATGATGGCGGGGATGGCGATTTGATTGATATTTTTAAAACTAACGGAAGATTCCAAAAAAACAATTCTTTATAATCGGCAAATATAGAATGCTTTCTTGTAAAGCCTCATTTTACAATTGATTTCTTAAGGGTTTTTATCGGTTTTTTCTATGTGATTTGATAGTGGTTTTTCATAACAGTAAAAAGGATATTCATTTTTATGCGGAAAATAAACGTCCCCAAGTTTTATATACCCCCGGGTTTCATAAAATTTCTGGTTGCGTTTGTTCTTGCTAAATGTATCTAAACGTATGGAGTCAAAATTCCTGTTTTTAGCAAATTCTTCGGCAAAATCCATCATTTTCCTGGCGTAAGCTTTTCCCCAGTAAGCCGGATTCGTAGCGAGCCTATGCACATAAAGGTTGTTGCCGGTCTCGGTAAGCCAATCAATATTCTGGTAAACCTTATCCATTTTTGGGGTGAGCACAACAATGGAAATAATAACTTTTTCTTCCTCAAAAACATATAATTCCTTATTCTGAATATCGGTTTGAAGCTTTTCACGGGAAGGATAATGTTCGTTCCACTGAAATATATTTTGCCCCTGAAGCGCTTTGGCACAGGCTTCGGTTAAGCTTTTTATTTCGGAGAGATCGGTTATGCTTGCTTTTCTAATCATTTCTTAATTATAATAATAAATAAAAGTTCTTTGCTGAAATTTATAGAAAATTATTACATTTGCTTTCCAATCGGGGGATTAGCTCAGCTGGCTAGAGCGTTTGGCTGGCAGCCAAAAGGTCATCGGTTCGACTCCGATATTCTCCACAAAACCACCGTTTTTCGCGGTGGTTTTTTTATTTCTAAACTTTTATTTTTAAAATATCGAGAGCTTGTTGGATCTTGCCGATCTTTCATCATGAAGATCTAAATTCAGCATAAAAAAGGAAATTCACTTAGAAGGGCTCATTGCGTCAAGCTGGTCTTCTTTCAGCTTTTAACTTGTTTAGCTTTTCAAAATCTTAGATTCTGAACTAAATTCAGAATGACGATTTATAAAAAAACGATCTTAAAAATTAATTCAAGACCGTTTTTGGTGCAAACATACTTTAGAAAAGCCTAAGAGTCGGCTTCATCATTATCTATATATTCATCTTTTAAGTCCTGGACGCTAGCAGCTAAAAACTCTGATGTCCTGTTTAAAACATGCTGAAACTCCTTTGATAATTCATCTTTATTCCAAGGATGGGAAATACCAAAAACGTGATCGGCATTTTCAACTAAAAGCAATTTTGAAATTGCACTCCATTCAAATAAATTCCCGGCATCTGCAATAGAAACTGTAGTGTCGTTACTACCGTGCGCAATGAAATGAGGGATGTCTAATTTTTTGGCCGATTTTTTAATGTTCAGCCGCTCCCTATTTTCCCTAAAATTTTTGTAAAACTGATAATGATGGGGTAATTGCTGCCCTGTACGGGTGTTTGTTATGTATTGCACACCTTTTTTCTCCCAGGCCTCCAGCTCTTTTTCTTTTGGAAAACGCGAGGCAAAGTCACTTACAGCGGCAAAAGTAATAAGTTTATTAATCCTTTCTTCTTCGGCAGCTTTTATAACCGCAATTCCACCGCCCCTTGAATGCCCAATTAGATTGATGCTCTTTACGTCTATTTGTTGTGCTTCCTGAAAATCTGGTGTTAAAACCCAGTCTATAACACTTTGTAAATCGTCTAGCTCTTTAATATAGTTGTTATCTCCAAAAGCCTCTATATTTAAAAATTCGGTGGGATTATCGGGCGAAGTGCCATTGTGGGAGAAATTAAATTTTACAAAGAAATAACCTTTTTCGGCATAAAATTCTCCCATTTTATTCCAGGCTCCCCAATCTTTAAAACCTTTGTAGCCGTGGCAAAAAATAACGATTGGTTTTGGTTTTTTATCGTCCTTAAAAATCAGGTCGATTAAGATCGGCTTATTATGTTTCCCATCAATCTGCAGATTGGTTCTTTTTGTAATTTCCATAGACATTTATATTTCTTTTTCCTTGAAAGGAACCTGTGGATCGCAAATTTCTGTAATTAATTTTTTTAATTCCATTTCAAATGCATCCAGTGTTTCTTTATTTATAGCAGTTTCTTTATTTTTTGTTCTCGGTTTATCTTTTTTTGCGAATTTCAGGAACCCATTTTTTAAATTTTTAAACGAAATTATCCCTGCTTCAACTGGAAAATCCAGCGAATTCTGGTCATGTATCATTTTGGTGTATGCCAGTACCTGAAAACTCTTGCTGTATTTATCATAATCTGAAGTGAGATCTTCCCAATCTACAATTTCAATTTTATCCTGGGTTACCTTTCCCGTTTTATAGTCAATAATTCTGGTAATACCGTTAGTATTTTCTACTCTATCTACTTTTCCGCGCATAAATATCGGAAAATCAAGCTTCCCTATCTTAATTTCAGATCTTAAGTTTTCCTCAATTTTTAAGATCTTAATTTCTTCATTTTTAAGTCGTTCCAGTTCCTGATTTAAGAAATTACGAAGATAGCGTTTGGCCACTTCAAAAATCAATAGGTTTTTCCCCTGGTTAAGCGGCCCGTTTAAATAAGATTTTTTAAACTGAAGCGCGATTTCTTTCTCAATTTTTGCTTTAAAAGCTTCAATATCTTGTGCCGTAAGAAAATTATTCTCGAGGGGCTTGTAGAAGTTTTCTAAACTATCGTGCACCACAGTGCCCAGGGTGTTGTAGGCTACCGTTTCCTCTACTTCCTGGCTGTCTCGAACGCCAAGCACGTACTGTCGGTAAAAATCCAGGGGGTTCCTTATATATGAGGTTAGGGCCGAAGGTGAGAAACCGTAAGCAGCAAGCGATTTTATTTTCTCAATAATTTCGGGCGTTTTTTTTATCTCGCGAAGTTCATTTTTAATAGCCGGTACTTTGGGGCTTACCGTGGTGTGTTTAAGCTGGTGTGCCGGCTGTTTTTCAATTTCCAATTGCGTGAGAAACCTGCTCTTTTCGCCCGAGTTTAAACCGTCGGTTTCTGTGTTGTAAAGCAAATGTATGTTTTCTGCCCGCTGTAAAAGCCGGTAGAAATGGTATGTATAAACAGCATCTTTTTCTTTGTATGTTGGAAGTTTATAAGTTTGTTTTAAATCGAATGGAATAAAAGAACTCCCAGATTTTCCCGAGGGCAAAACCCCTTCGTTAACCGAACAAACTATTATATTTTTAAAATCTAACGCACGTGATTCCAGCATTCCCATAAGTTGTAGGCCTTTAAAGGGTCTTCCCTGAAAATCCAAATTTTGAGTGCTTATTGTTTCTTTATAAAATTGGTAAAGTGAACTAATACTTTTTAAATGCGGATAGGCTTTATTTAAATTTTCCAATTTGTTAAATAACACGTGAAAGTGATATAAAAATTCCAGGGCAAGCTTATGTCCGCTACTCTTCAAATGACTTTTAATCTGGTTTATCATCTCCTGAAAAGCTTCCAGAGCTTTGGAAGGCGAATTCTCCCAGTCTGTAAAACAAGCTTTTACTACAGACTGTGCGGTACCTGAAAAAGCATTTATAATTTCTTTAGAAGATAAGTTTACTGTATTTTCTGACTGAATTTTTTCTATAAAATCCCGGTTTTGTTGCTTTAGTATTTCGTTTAAGGCGGGATGATTGATTACTGAAATAACATCTTTATAATAATAGGTTGAAGCTGTATGTTGATGAATTTGAAATAACTTATCAAAAAGGGAAGCTATGGGTGCGTTCTTAAGCGGGAACCCCATGGTAATATTCAAATCTTTTACATTTGGGGGCAAACTGTTTAGCACTGGAAGTAGAAGGTCCTCCTGACCCAAAACCACGGCGGTTTCCTGTAGGGTTTCTTCGTCTAATTCTGCCAGTAATTCCCCCAAATATTTAGCCTGGCCAACATTTTTAGGAATTCCGGTAATTTGAATTTTTTTTGGTTTGTGATATTCACTTACCTGCAGCTTTGCCTTCCTTTTTTTGTAAACCGGCCAATCTTTCAAATACTGATTTATAAAAAGGGACGCATCATGTTGCCGATCTTTAACAAAAACCTCGTCGAGGTCCCAATAGATTTCGGTTATATCTTTTTCAAGTAAATGCTGAACAATTTGTTGTTCTGCTGTATTTAGTGCGTTAAAGCCAATGAAAACGTGTTTAGTGGGATGATTTTGAGCATAATTAATTATTTTTTCTGAAGCCAACCGGTAAATTAGTCCCTGGTAGGCGTTATTTTGGGAAAGTAACTCCTTTCTTAGTCCATCGTAATAAGTGGGCAAACTTTTCCAGAAGGCCAGGTAATTATTTATGAGCTCTGTTTTGGGCTCCTGAATAGACCAGTGTTTTAAATCCTGAATGTCTGCCAGGTAATTAAAGAAGCTCTTATGGTCTATTAAATAGCGATCAATTTCATTAAAATCGTGGATTAGGCTTTGGGCCCAGGCGGTAAAGGTTTCAAAATCTTCCTGTGCCTCTTCGGGAGTAACTGATTTATAAACCTCGTAAAACTCAAATAAGGTTATTGTATTATCTACTGTTTTTGCTTCCGAAATAATTTCGGTAAACTCTTCAATACTATAAACTTTGGGCGCAAAAATATGATGCATGCCTAATGCCGAAAGTTCTTTAAGTAAAAAGCTTCCTGCTCGTTTGCTGGGAAGTATAAAAGTTGTTTCTGAAATATTTTCTTCGGAAGAGATAAGTTCTTTAAGAACTTTTGAAATAAAAGATACCATAGCATAAAAATAAAAAACGCCCCGGAATCCGGGACGTTTTTGTATCATAAATATCCAATCTAATTGGAAGATTATTTATTCCATAGAAGAATCAGAATCTTTTACTTCTTTATTCTTATCTAAAGAAATTTCAACCCTACGGTTATCCTGTCTTCCAGCGGCAGTACTGTTAGTAGCAATTGGTCTTGATTCACCATAACCTTCAGAAGTCAATCTGCTGCTTTCTACACCATTTTCTTCTAACCAGGCTTCTACTGATGCGGCACGCTCACGAGAAAGTTTCTCGTTATAATCGGCGTTACCGGTACTATCTGTATGCCCTTCAATATGGAAAATTGTGTTAGGATATTCGTTCATAATGTCTGCAATAGACTGAAGTGCTTCTTCTGAATCGTCTCTAATCGTAGCTTTGTTCAGGTCGAACAATACAGTTTTAGAATATTCATTCAATTCAGAAATAACTTCTACGTCTGGCTCAGGACATCCGTTGTTAGCTGCAGTTCCAGCAACTTCAGGACAATCATCGTCTTTATCTAAAACACCATCACCATCCATATCTTCGTAAGGACATCCGTTGTTTTCAGCAGGACCTGCTTCGTTAGGACAGTCGTCTTCGTTATCGGCAACTCCGTCTCCATCGGCATCAGGACACCCGTTCATTTCAACAGAACCAGCTTCTTCAGGACATTCGTCTTGTGGGTCTGGAACTCCGTCTCCATCTGTATCAGGACATCCGTCAAATTCAGCTAAACCAGCTTCATCAGGACAGTTATCCATACGGTCTTCAATACCGTCTCCGTCAGTATCAGGGCATCCGTTAAACTCAGGTAATCCTGGAGTTTCAGGACATTCGTCGTCTTTATCGTAGATTCCGTCACCATCAGAGTCGGTACCACCAAACATGAATTTTATACCACCGGCGTGTTGAAAGTGGGTTGCACCATCAACATCAAAAACGTGCTTGTAGTTTGATTCAAGTGTTAAGGCAATGTTGTCGTTAAACCAGAAGTTTAAACCTACCTTACCGTTAAGTGTCGCTGCACTAAGGCCTGAAATTGGAATATCACCATTATCAGCAATGTTAGTGTAACCACCACCAATACCAACAACAGGATCAATCCATCCATCGTTTAGTAATGCTCTTAAGCTATAGTTGAAAGACCCATCAACGGCATAGTATGCCATTTGGGAAACTCCCATGTCACCATAATTTTCAATTTGGTTTAAAGAACCCGCAAGTTCAAAAACGAAACCGCTTCCAATATAGCGTCCTACAGATAATCTTGATACAGAAGGTAAAATATTCCAGTGATCTCCTGTATTAAAATACTCGTCGAAAGTCCCTCCTAATGGAGCATCTTCACCAGTAGGGTAAAAATCTACCGCATTGGTCTGGACACCAATAGCCCAGGGATTGTTAGCATCCTGTGCCTGCACCGAAGTGATACCCAGAACCAACATTGTAGCGAATAAAATTTTGCTAAGATGTTTCATATTCAATAGTTTAGTTTTAAGTGTTAATTGTTAACAAAAGTATACCGTTAAAGCTTATCAACAAAGCTTAAAATAATAAAGTTTTCTTAATAATCCCTTTGATAGTCTGCTTTTTGAGAGCTTTTTAAGAATTGTAGACCTTTATTTTTGATAAATTTTCATTACAGTTTTCCCCCTAAAACACGATCTCTTAAATAACTCCTAATTCTTTCCCAACCCTTGTAAATGCTTCAATAGCTTTATCTAAATGCTCCTGCTCATGCGCTGCCGATAGTTGTACTCTAATTCTTGCTTTTTCTTTAGGAACAACCGGGTAAAAGAATCCAATTACATAAATACCTTCTTCCAGAAGTCTATCGGCCATTTTTTGCGATAATTTGGCGTCATATAACATTACAGGGACTATAGCCGCTTCACCATCAATAATATCGAAACCTGCATCTTTAATTCCCTGTTTGAAGTATTTGGTGTTACTTTTTAGTTTTTCACGTAGTGTATTATCGTTTTCCAACATATCAAAAACCTTGAGAGACGCGCCCACAATGGCCGGTGCCAGTGAATTTGAGAACAAATAGGGTCTTGAACGTTGTCTTAATAATTCTATGATTTCTTTTTTAGCGGTGGTGTAGCCTCCCATTGCACCACCAAGGGCTTTACCCAGGGTTCCTGTAATAATATCTACTCTATCCAAAACCCCTTTTTCCTCCAGGGTACCAATACCTTTTTCACCAATAAACCCGGTAGCATGGCATTCGTCTATCATAACCAGGGCGTCATATTTATCGGCCAGGTCACAAATTTTGTCTAATGGAGCTACAAGGCCATCCATAGAGAAAACACCGTCGGTTACAATAATTTTAAAGCGAGCACCTTTTTCGTTGGCTTCCTGAAGTTGTTTTTCCAAATCGGCCATATCACCATTTTGATAGCGATACCTGGCTGCTTTACATAAACGTACCCCATCAATAATAGAGGCATGGTTTAGTGAATCTGAAATTATCGCGTCTTCTTTGGTTAAAAGTGGCTCAAAGATTCCGCCATTGGCGTCAAAACAAGCAGCATAAAGAATAGTATCTTCTGTTCCGTAGAAATCGGCTATTTTTTGTTCTAATTCTTTATGAATATCCTGGGTTCCACAAATAAACCTAACACTAGACATACCAAAACCGTGACTGTCCATAGTATCTTTTGCGGCTTTTATAACCTCTGGGTGGGAGGATAATCCTAAATAGTTGTTAGCGCAAAAATTAATCACTTGCTGCCCGGTAGAAATATTGATTACCGCATCCTGAGGGCCGGTAATTATTCGTTCTTTTTTAAAAAGACCGTCTTCTTTAATTTGCTCGAGTTCTTTTTCTAAATGTTGTTTTATCGATCCGTACATAATTCTATTTTTTTACAAACTTACATTTCTTTTATACAAGGCGCACATTTAGCCTTTTATTTGTATACACAAGATTTTTACTGCTTACCGTATAACCCATGTCCTCCAAAACCTTAGCATAATTATTAATTTGGTTTTCGTGGGTAATATTAAACTTCCCGGTTTTGTAATCTATAATGTCCACTTGATTTCCCGAAAAATTAATTCTATCTGGTCTTAGCCTTTTGCCATCGGGAGTTAAAATATCCCGTTCATTATAATTTTTTGCTTCTTTGGTATAAAACGATAAAAGTTGTGGATGATTGGTGATTTCATAAAGTAAGACCTCTATTTTTTCTGCTGAATCTTTAGTAATTACACCTTCATTTACCGCCTGTTCAACAACCGGTTTAACCTGTTCTTTATAGTTGATTTTTGCCAGTAACTCGTGTAAAATTTCTCCTTTTTCAATCGCTTCTTCTTGTTTGCTGTCCCAAAGCATTCCCGATTTTGTAACGATATTAACCGCTTGATTTTGTGTTGCAGAAGAGTAAAAACTTTCTAAAACAATATTTTTAGAATTTGTTTCTTTTGAAGTATCAGGATTTGCTATTTCCCCAAATTCATAGGTGTTTTTATTAACATCCCACTTTCCGATTTCTTTTAAAAAGCCAATTAATAAGCCTGATGTCTTATAGGCTTTTTCATTGCCTTTTGCATCTATTTCCTTTTTGCTTAAAAGATAGAGTTGTTGCGAGGCACGGGTGCAGGCTACATAAAGAACATTTAGTGTATCTAACTCTTTTTGATAAATTAAGTTGGTGTAAATGTTTGAAGACTTTGGACCCCAATTTAGCATTTTGTCTGTTGCGCTTAAATAGTTTACAGGAATATCATCTAAAGGTGGTTCCATGGGAAGCCAAACTGAATCCATTCGGGTGCTTTTGGAATCTGAATTTGCATAGGGGTAAATTACCACCGGGAACTCCAGGCCTTTAGATTTATGAATGGTCATTATTTGTACAGCATCTTCAGCTTTAGGAACCACTATACTTAAATTTTCTACCTCCTGTTTCCATAAATCAATAAAATCGGCTATTCCGGCAGTAGCCTTTTGCGTACTTTCAAAGATAAAATCAAGAAAGAACTGAACATAAGCATTAGAAGTCTTTACAAGTGAGAAACATCTAATAATATACTCGGCGGCTTCGTAGACAGAGAGTTGCTGTATTTCGTCCAGGTTAAAATTGATACTATAGTCTTTTAACCAATTAAAAAATAGTTTTCCGTCTTTTGGCAAATTAGCCGAAATAATAGGGTAGCGGTCTTCTATTTGTAGAAAATTGGCAAGAAAATCAAAAAGTTCAAGTTTTAAGTTGTTGTCTTTAGGATTTAGAGAGAATTCCAGTAAATGAGCAATAAAATTTACCTCCGGCGAATTCCCCACAAGCAAAGTTTCTGATGAAACCACCGGAACTTTATGTTCACTTAAATAATTTGCAATCGTAACCCCTTCTTTCTTTTTACGGGTTAAGATGCAGATATCCCCTTTTTTAAAATTCTCATGCTCCAGGTTTTGAATGATTTCCAGAATTTTTTCTGGATAGATCTCATCTTCTTCTGTAGAATTTTCAGCCTCTATAAAATCGATGTTTACATAACCAAAGTCTCCTGCCTGCGGACTTTGATTGCTTTCCTTGAATAAATTAGAGTAAGAAGGGTTTTGTAAAGTGCCCGCTGCATAATTAAATAAACTATTGTTGAAGTTTACAATTTGGCTTCCGCTGCGATAATTATTGGGAAGGTTTTCTACCTGCTTTTCTATACTAAAGGGGTTTGTATCCAAACACAGGTCTATAAATTGCTCGGCTTTTCCACCGCGCCACCTGTAAATTGATTGTTTAGCGTCACCTACAAGCATGGCATTGGCAGAATCTTGCGCGTTTTCTGAAGAAAGTTTATGGTCTATTAGAGGGATAAGGTTTTCCCACTGCATCTGTGAGGTATCCTGAAATTCATCTATAAAATAGTTTTGATAACGTTCCCCAAGTCTTTCGTAAATAAATGGAGCTGGCTGGTCTTTAACCTGGGCACTAATTTTAGGATTGAATTCTGAAATAAGAATTAGGTTTCGCTCTTTTTTTATAAGCTCTACTTCCTGGTTTATCGCATTGAGTAGCGAAAGTTGGGTTAGGTTCTTTTTGATGGCTTCTAGAAAATCCAGATTTAGATAAGCTCTTTTAGAAAGCTCAAAAAGGCTAACAATAAGTGGCTGAATACCGTCTAATGAATCTTTTACAGCTTGATTCTTATTAGATTTAGCATAAAGGGGGGCGCTTTCTAGTTTTAACATCCAGGCTTTTTCAAAACCGTCTATAGTTTTTTGATCTCTTAATTTTACAAAGTGTTTATAGACGTAACCCCCGCTAAAGTCTTTTTCTTCAATATTATTGCTTTCAACAAGCTCAAAAAATTCTGAACTGGTTTCTGCAATAATAGCTTTGGTTTTTTTAATTTCTAAACTGATTTTTTCCTTGAATTTTTGAAAATCTTCAGTAGTTTTTCCTTTGAGTTTTTTTAAGGCTTCCTGGTGGTTTTCCCCAATGAGCAATTCAGAAATTTCAAATAAATCTTTAGCAATATCCCAGCTTTTATCATCATCGGTTTTATTGATGGCAAAGGCCACCAGAACCTTTGTGAGATCTTTATGAGTCCCAGCTTTGGCAATAAGTCTATCTACTGCCTCTAAAAGAATTTGTCGCGTATTAAGTGCGATCTCAAAATTTACCGGTAAGCCTAGATCTTTGGCAAAAGTTCTAAGAACCCGGTGGGTAAACCCATCTATGGTAGATACTTCAAAGGCCGCGTAATTGTGGATAATGCTTTTAAGGATTTTTGCAGCTTTAACTTTAAGTAACACCTCAGTTAGCCCGGTTTCTTTAGCAACAGCTTTAAAGAGCGCATTATTTTCAGAAGTCGTCTCTTCGTCAGTAAAGCTTCTTAAGCTACTAATAATTCTAGACTTCATCTCATCTACCGCCTTGTTGGTAAATGTGATGGCCAAAATGTTTTTATAAGCGTCGTTTTTTTCGCTTTTAAGTAATAAAAGTAAATATTCCTTGACCAGGGTAAAAGTTTTTCCCGATCCTGCAGAGGCATTATAAATGGTGAAATTGTTTGTCAAAAAAAGAATTTGGTATTTGTGAGTTTTTTCAATTTTAAAGGTAAAATAAAAATGTTTGTTGGTTTATATAGGCTTTTAAGTATTTTATAACATTAAAATGTTTTGATTAAATCGCTTAATACCTAAATTTGATCGAATTTAATACTAATCACTAAAAAAATATATTCAAATGGCTTTTGAGTTACCAAAGTTAAAATATGCTTTTGATGCATTAGAACCACATATAGATGCGAAAACCATGGAGATTCACCACGGGAAGCACCACGCAGGTTATACCAGTAAATTAAACGCTGCGATTGAAGGTACAGACCTTGAAGGAAAGACTATAGAAAATATCCTTGAAAATCTTGATAAATCGAATAATGCTGTAAGAAACAACGGTGGAGGTTTTTATAACCATAGATTGTTTTGGGATATTATGTCTCCAGATGGTGGAGGAAAACCAGAAGGCGAACTTGCTAAAGCAATAGATGCCGCTTACGGTTCTTTTGAAGCTTTCAAAGATGAATTTTCTAAAGCAGCTGCAGGACAATTTGGTTCTGGATGGGCGTGGCTTTGTGTTCATGAAGGCGGAAAAGTAGAAATTTGTTCTACTCCAAATC
The DNA here is from genome assembly GCF_015143665.1 of Salegentibacter sp. BLCTC. Lineage (NCBI taxonomy): Bacteria > Pseudomonadati > Bacteroidota > Flavobacteriia > Flavobacteriales > Flavobacteriaceae > Salegentibacter > Salegentibacter sp. BLCTC. Next base: position 33,608 of record NZ_WYEW01000010.1, read on the forward strand.
AGGATAACCCTTTAATGCCAGGAATTGGCTGTGGAGGAACTCCTATCTTAGGATTGGACGTTTGGGAACATGCATATTACCTAAACTACCAAAACCGTCGTCCAGATTATATTGACGCTTTCTTTAATGTTATTGACTGGAAAGAAGTTGGAAGCAGATATGCTAAACAGAAATAAAAAATAGTTATTTCTATAATATTAAAAAGGCCGCCATTAGTGCGGCCTTTTTTATTGGTGCCGCCAAAGGCTGTAATGCCCTGAGGTAGTTTCTTAATTTTATCAATAAAAAAAGGCGGGAATAAACCCACCTTTTTTTGCCCCAAATCTACCATGAACTTAACCTACTTATGTTATGGTGATTCTAAAGTAGAGTGAATAAATCTTGATTACAAGTTTTTTAGATGAAAGGGCTATTTTCTTGTTAAAGTATTGATAGTGAGGGGAAATTGTAAGAAAAAATGAATTTTATGTACGTTGTATCGTGGGAAAAACTTTTTGGATGAAAGCTTTAGAAAATACAAAGGGCATAAAAAAAGGCAGATCATAGATCCACCTTTCTTTGCCCCAAATCTACCATGAACTTAACCTACTTATGTTTATGGTTCTGCTAATGTATGTAAAGTTTGTCCTGCTAGAAATCATTTTAGATGAAAGGCAGAAATACTAGTTAAAATGCATTTAGTAGGCTCTACCCTCGTTACCTTCATAAAAATTAATGAAAGCTCTATTCACAACCCGGTTACCTCCAAAGGTTGGATAGTTCCCTGTAAAATACCAGTCTCCAAGATTTTTAGGGCAAGCCTTATGTAAATTATCTACAGTTTGGTAAATCACTTTTACCTTGGCATTTACATCGGTATCGCAAAGCAATTCTGAAATTTTATCTGAAATCTGTTCATCAGTAAAAGGTTCGTAAATTTCTTTTACAAAATTTTTCACTTCTTCATCGGCCAGGTTCACCTGTAGTTTACATTTTTCATATACTTTTTCTACGATATCATACTGGTTGTTATCTTTTAGAAGCTCTAGTGCTGCTCTAAAAGCTACAAGACCTTCCAGGCGTGCCATGTCAATTCCATAACAATCAGGATAGCGAATTTGCGGTGCTGAAGAGACTACTACAATTTGTTTGGGGTTTAACCTGTCCATCATTTTAATGATGCTTTTCTTTAAAGTGGTTCCCCTTACAATGCTATCGTCTATAATAACCAGGCTGTCTTCGGGTTTAATCACTCCATAAGTTACATCGTATACATGGGCTACAAGATCGTCCCGGCTACTGTCTTCTGTAATAAAAGTTCTAAGCTTTACGTCTTTAATCGCAATTTTTTCGGTACGTAACCTATGGGCCAGGATTTCTTGCAATCTGGCATCGGTTAAAGTTTCTTTTTCGGCAAGAATAGCGTCATTCTTTTGCTTGTTAAGTTCGTCCTGTGCGGCTTCCACCATTCCATAGAAACTTGTTTCTGCTGTATTTGGAATAAAAGAGAAAACGGTATTTATGGTGTCGTGGTTTATAGACTTTAGTACTTCGGGCATCAGTAAACGCCCAAGCATTTTACGTTCTTTATAAATCTCGGCATCACTTCCTCGTGAAAAATAAATACGCTCAAATGAACAGGCTTTTCGTTCTAAGGGTTCTAGAATTTTCTTAATATTTACCTCTCCACTCTTTTTGGTAATAATAGCATTTCCGGGAGGCAGCTCATGTACATCGTCAAAATTTACGTTGAAGGCAGTTTGAATTACCGGTCTTTCTGAAGCCACAACTACCACTTCGTCGTCTTTATAGTAATAGGCAGGCCTTATTCCGGCGGGATCTCGTAAAACAAAAGAGTCTCCGTGACCAAGCATCCCGGCCATCGCATAACCACCATCCCAGTTTTTGGAAGACTTTCTAAGAATTTTAGCGAGGTTTAATTTCTCTGCGATAAGAGGGGAAGCAGCTACTTTTGAAAAGCCTTGCTTTTTTAATTTTTTATAGAGTTTTTCAACTTCGGAGTCCAGGAAATGGCCAATTTTTTCCATTACTGTAACGGTATCGGCTTTTTCTTTTGGGTGCTGCCCAAGTTCTACCAGGTTATTAAAAAGCTGGTTTACGTTGGTCATATTAAAGTTTCCTGCCACAATTAGATTACGGTGCATCCAGTTGTTTTGTCTAAGGAACGGGTGTACACTTTCAATACTGTTTTTCCCGAAAGTTCCGTAGCGTACGTGCCCAAGGTAAACTTCACCTACATAAGGAATGTTCTTCTTTTGCAGGGCAACATCATCGGCATATTCGGGATTGGCTTTGATCTCGTCATTAATCCTGCCATTAATTTGTTCAAAAATATCCTGAATTGGCTGGGCTTCGTTAGATCTAATTCTACTAATATAGCGATCTCCGGGAGCGGTATTTAACTTGATATTGGCAAAACCGGCACCATCCTGGCCGCGGTTATGCTGCTTCTCCATCATTAAATACATTTTGTTTATTCCGTAAAAGGCAGTACCATATTTTTCTTTATAATACTCCAGCGGTTTTAACAATCGTATTTGGGCAATCCCACATTCGTGTTTTAAGGCGTCACTCATAATTAAAGGATTTGAATCCTGTTTTATATAAAAAATGCCCTGAAAATTCAGGGCATAGGTTTAGGTTAATGCTATTTCAAACTGAGTTAATTTTTTGAACTCTTCAAGGCGCGAATCAACTTCTTTGCCTGAAAGCTCTTCCATTCTTTCGGTGCCGAATTTTTCAACACAGAAAGAAGCAAGGTTAGCCCCGTAAATAATAGCGTTTTTCATATTTTCAAAACTAATATTGCCAGACTTTGAAAGATAACCTGCAAAGCCTCCTGCAAATGTGTCTCCGGCGCCTGTAGGGTCAAAAACCTCTTCTAAAGGAAGGGCGGGAGCAAAAAATACCTGTTCTTCGTGGAATAATAATGCGCCGTGTTCTCCTTTTTTTATCACTACATATTTAGGCCCCATGGCAGCGATTTTTTTAGCAGCTTTTGCTAAAGAGTATTCTCCAGAAAGTTGCCTGGCTTCTTCATCATTAATAGTAATTACATCTACTTTGCTAATTACTTTCATCAAGTCTTCCAATGCATTGTCCATCCAAAAATTCATGGTGTCAAGAATGGCTAACTTTGGAGATTCTAGTTGTTCCAAAACGCTAAGCTGAACCAATGGATGTAAGTTGCCTAGCATTACAATCTCGGCATCTTTATAGTTAGCTGGTACTACCGGTTTAAAATCTGCCAGAACATTTAGCTGTGTGTCTAAAGTATCTCTGGAGTTAAGGTCGTTATGGTACCGGCCGCTCCAAAAGAAAGTTTTCCCACCGGGAACTACTTCAATTCCGTCTATATTTATATTGTTTTTAGTAAGCAGGTCCAGATATTCTTGTGGAAAATCGTCTCCCACAACAGATACTACTGCGCTGTCTACATTAAACTGTGAAGCCGAAAGCCCAATATAGGTTCCTGCGCCTCCAAGAATTTTATCGGTTTTTCCAAATGGAGTTTCAATAGCATCAAAGGCTACAGTGCCTACAATCAGTAATTTACTCATAGTTTTATTTAAAAAATGTGCTGCAAATATACAGTTTGTTTTTCAAGGGCTCAATCAAAATTACCCGATAATAGCGATTTAAATAGCAAGTATTCCGTATGAAAATACGCCTGGGTTTTTAATAATGCCTTTTAGGGCTTGCTTTAAAGGAACTTATCAAAAAATATAGTTGAATCTAACTTTGTTGAAAACCTTCATCTATTAATAGTTTTTTTTCTTTTGAGGCCGCTACCGCTAAAGCATCACAACGTTCATTTTGTGGATGGTTGTTATGTCCTTTTATCCATTTAAAACTTACAGTGTGTTTTCGAATTTCTTTTAAAAGTTCTTTCCAGAGATCGGCGTTCTTTCGGTCTTTAAAATTTTTCTTTTCCCAACCAAAAACCCAATTTTTGTTTACGGCATCGGCCACATATTTTGAATCTGTAAAAACAATGGCTGTAATGCCGGGCTTTTTTAGCTTTTTTAAAGCATCAATTACCGCGAGTAATTCCATCCTGTTGTTGGTAGTGTGTTTAAAGCCTTTTGCAAATTCCTTGCGATAGCTTTTTCCTACCCATTCCATTACAATGCCGTAACCACCGGGGCCCGGATTTCCCCTTGCAGCACCATCGGTATAAATGTGCACCTGGGCTGTTTGCATTAATACGAATTCTTTTGAAGTAATTGTTGAATAATTTCCGGAAAATGCTTGTATTCTAATTCGTGTATTTTTTCGGCAAGCGTTTCAGGAGTGTCGTCTTCTGAAATGTTTGTTTTAGCCTGAAAAATCACTTCTCCTTCATCGTAGTTTTCATTTACGAAATGAATGCTGATGCCGCTTTCTTTTTCCTTATTTTCAATAATGGCTTTATGCACATTCATACCATACATACCTTTTCCTCCATATTTTGGAAGCAGGGCAGGGTGAATGTTTATAATTTTACCGGGAAAGCTTTTTAAAATGTCCTGGGGAAAAATCCACATAAATCCGGCTAAGACAATTAAATCTGGATTTATATCTTCCAAAATATGCAGAACATCATAACTATTGTAGAGTGCGTCCCTATCAAAATGAAGCGCCTTAACATTTAAATTGTGGGCTCTTTTCAGTACTTTGGCCGACCGTTTATTGGAAAAGACCGCTACAACACTGGCATGAGGCGAGTTTTTAAAAAATTTAATAATATTTTCGGCATTGGTTCCGGAGCCGGAAGCAAATACAACTATTTTTTTTTGGTTAAAATCGGTTGGAGTGCTCAAAATAAGCTTGTTAACAATTATTAGAGTGTAAAATTAAGTCCTTTCAATGAAATTTATGTAAATTACAGCCACATTTTTAAAGTAAAAATCGGTTTTAAAATAAAGTTTTTTATTTTTGCCACCTAATCAAAATTTAAATAAAAATATTATGTCAGACATTGCATCAAGAGTAAAAGCGATTATCGTTGACAAATTAGGTGTTGACGAGAACGAGGTAGTTAATGAAGCGAGCTTCACAAACGACCTGGGTGCTGATTCATTGGACACTGTGGAATTGATCATGGAATTCGAAAAAGAATTCGACATCCAGATTCCTGATGACCAGGCTGAGAACATTGCCACAGTAGGTCAGGCAATTTCTTATATTGAAGACGCAAAAAAATAAAAAGAGTATAGACCATATGGAGTTAAAGCGAGTTGTAGTAACGGGGCTGGGAGCCCTAACCCCCATTGGTAACAATATTGAAGAATATTGGGAGGCTTTGGTAGCTGGAAAAAGTGGTGGTGCACCTATTACCTATTTCGATACTGAAAAATTCAAAACCAAATTCGCTTGTGAACTCAAAAATTTTGATCCGCTGGATTTCTTTGATCGCAAGGAAGTAAGAAGGCTGGACAGGTTTGCCCAATATGCCATCGTAGCTTCAGACGAAGCCATAAAAGATTCCGGCATCAACCTGGATACCGTAGATAAGTATCGGGTTGGTGTAATATGGGGGGCCGGAATTGGCGGATTGGAAACATTTCAGAATGAAGTTATAAATTTTGCTGAAGGGGATGGTACTCCAAGATTTAATCCTTTCTTTATTCCTAAGATGATTGCAGATATTGCCCCGGGTAATATCTCTATTCGTCATGGGTTTATGGGTGCAAATTACACTACTGTATCGGCCTGTGCATCGGCGGCCAACGCCATGATAGATGCCTTGAATAATATTAGGCTGGGACATAGTGATATTATTGTATCTGGAGGTTCTGAAGCAGCGGTAACTTTGGCCGGTATGGGTGGTTTTAATGCCATGCATGCGCTTTCTACCCAAAACGACAATCCGGAAACGGCATCAAGACCTTTTGATGCTACCCGCGATGGTTTTGTTTTAGGAGAAGGTAGTGGGGCGCTTATTCTGGAAGAATATGAGCACGCAAAAGCCAGGGGAGCTAAGATTTATGCAGAAGTACTTGGAGGAGGTTTGTCTTCTGATGCTTACCATATGACGGCACCTCACCCTGAAGGAAATGGAGTGGTTGCGGTTATGGAGAATTGTCTAAGAAATGCAGGTATGAAGCCTGAAGATGTAGACGCCATTAATACGCACGGAACTTCTACTCCTCTAGGAGATGTGGCCGAATTGAAGGCTATAAGCAAAGTGTTTGGTGAACATGCCAAGACAATAAACATCAATTCAACAAAATCAATGACCGGACATTTGCTGGGTGCCGCCGGAGCGGTAGAAGCTATTTCGGCAATTTTATCTATGCAACACGGTATAGTACCACCTACTATTAACCACGAGCATAAAGATGAGAATATTGATCCTGAATTGAACCTTACTTTAAACAAAGCTCAGAAACGAGATGTAAAAGTTGTTATGAGTAATACGTTTGGGTTTGGAGGGCACAACGCTTGTGTTTTATTTAAAAAATATGATGAATAACCAAATATATTATGGGTGTTATTCGAAATATATTAAATTCCCGCTCTGGTAAAGGCGGGAATTTTTTTTCGGTTTTACATAAAATACTTGGTTTTAGGCCCAAGAACCTGCTTCATTACGAGAAGGCGTTTACCCACCGCTCCCTTAATATGAAAGATAAAAAGGGTAATGCTATAAACTTTGAACGTATGGAATTCCTGGGAGATGCCATATTAAGTGCGGTTATAGCTTCTCATCTTTTTAAAGCAGTCCCCGGGGGCAATGAAGGTTACCTCACCAAAATGCGTTCTAAGGTGGTTAGCCGGAAGCATTTAAATGAGCTGGGCAAAGACCTTAAGCTCATAGACCACGTACAAACCAATATTCCTAAAAATCAATTTGGCTCTAATATTCATGGAAATTTATTTGAGGCTTTAATTGGCGCCATATATCTTGATAGGGGATATAAGTATTGCAAACGCTTTATATACGAGCGTGTAATAGATCCCTATGTTGATATAGAGCAATTGGAAGGCCGCGTAATAAGTTACAAAAGCCTTTTTATAGAATGGTGTCAAAAAGAAAAACGAGAGTTTGATTTTGAGGTTTATGAAGATACGGGCAATGACGATGTTAAACATTTTGCCGTAAAATTGAGGTTAGACGATAAGGTGGTGGCCAAGGCCAGAGCCACTTCTAAAAAGAAGGCAGAAGAAAAAACGGCAAAAAGAGCTTATTACGCGCTTCAAAATAAAATTACTTAAAATCATGAAAATTACTATAAACTAAAACGTTTTCGTATGTAATCGTAAAGTTTTGAAGAGATAAAGCTTCATTTTTCTCAATCTTAATCTTATCTTTAGCCTTAAATTAAAAGCTATGCAATTGCATAAAACGCTGCTTGAAGATGTTGAGGAAGACGATTTTGGATTAATTGCACTTTATGGCGATTTAGAAGATTATAAGATGGCTTATTTGCTAAATAAGTATCTTAAACTTCAATTAAAGAGAGAGCGCAGGGATTTAGATTTTAACCATAAACAGGTTAAAGCCTTTTATGCTCATTATTCTTTTAAAGACCTAAAAAATTTTAGATCTTATCATCTGGTGGCTAACAAATTTAAAGGAGAATCCAAAAAAGTATTAAGTTCAGGTTCATTGTTTGAAGAAGAGGAAGTTAGACCCTTGCAGGTAAACCTGGTGCCTGAGTATAAGAAGGTTGATTTCTTTCTTAAAATAGATGAAGAACTTAGTGAAAAAGACCTCAATTTACTTGTTAATGCCATAAGCCAGATACCACCGGTTAGAGCAGTTTATAAAATTGACACAGATTTACTGAAATCCAAACAAAATTTAATTTTTGAATAATGCCAACAAATAAGAAGACTAAAATAGTTGCTACCCTGGGACCGGCAACTAGTTCCAAAGAAACTTTAGATAAAATGCTCCAGGCCGGAGTAAATGTTTTTAGAATTAATTTTTCCCACGCCAATTATGATGATGTAAAAGAACGCATCCAAATGATTAGGGACCTTAATAAGGAGAAAGGTTACAATGCCGCTATTTTGGGAGATCTACAGGGCCCTAAACTTCGTGTTGGGGTAATGAAAGATGAAGTGGTTGTTGCCGAAGGCGATGAAATTGTTTTTGCAACCGGTAAAGAATTTAAGGGAACTGCAGAACGCGTTTATATGAATTATGAGACTTTTCCGCAAGATGTATCAGCGGGAGAGCGTATTCTTTTAGATGATGGAAAACTTATTTTTGAGGTATTAAGTTCTAATAAAAAAGATGAAGTTAGAACCTGTGTTATTCAGGGCGGACCTTTAAAATCTAAAAAGGGGGTGAACCTTCCAAACACTAACATCTCACTCCCCGCATTGACTGAAAAGGATGTGAAAGATGCGATTTTTGCTTGTGAGATGCAGGTAGATTGGATAGCTCTATCTTTTGTACGTCACGCCGAAGATTTAAAGGAACTTCAGGAGTTAATTAAAAAGCATAGTGAATACAAAATACCTATTGTAGCTAAGATTGAAAAGCCTGAAGGTGTAGCCAATATAGATAAGATCGTAGCCTATTGTGATGGTCTTATGGTAGCCAGGGGAGACTTAGGTGTAGAGATACCTGCGCAGGAAGTTCCTCTTATTCAAAAGAAATTAGTACTTACGGCTAAAAAAGCCCGAATCCCGGTAATTATTGCCACACAAATGATGGAAACCATGATCACCAGCCTTACCCCAACCAGGGCTGAGGTAAACGACGTGGCCAACTCTGTTATGGATGGTGCTGATGCGGTAATGCTTAGTGGGGAAACTTCGGTAGGACAATACCCGGTACAGGTAATTCAAAAAATGGCGCAAATTCTGGTATCTGTAGAGAACTCGCCATTGATTAAAGTTCCTCACGACCCGCCACACGTACGTACCAAGCGGTATATTACAAAGGCGGTTTGTTACCACGCGGCACATATGGCCAACGAAATAAAAGCAAAGGCTATTTGTACCCTAACCAATAGTGGTTATACAGCCTTCCAGATTTCTGCCTGGAGGCCCGAAGCACATATTTTGGTGTTTACCTCTAATAATAGAATCTTATCACAACTAAGTTTACTTTGGGGGGTTAAGGCCTTTCATTACGATAAGTTTGTAAGTACCGATGAGACCATTGAAGATATTAACCGAATTGCAAAAGAAAAATCTTTTGTTGAAACCGGCGACTTTACCATTAACCTGGCAGCAATGCCTATAGGTGAAAAAGGAATGGTAAATACCTTAAGGGTTTCAGAGATAGAATAAGTTCTAGCTATTTTAAAAAGTAAGCCACGAATACATAATTAGTGAATTCGTGGCTTTTTGTATTGACAGCGACAATGGGCATAATGTCCCGAGACAGTTTAATCTGTAAATTTTTACTACTAAATTTAGAAAACAGGTTTCTACATTATTCGTATTTGGAATGATGGTTTATGCAGTCCAAAACGAAATTTTAAAACTCAAACTTTAACTGCACTTCTATTTTCTTTTCCTCCTTTGGTTTCTTTTCGTTCTTGTCCGTATTTAAATTGGAAAGCGAAATTCCCAAAAGTCGAACCGAATCTTTCATCTTTTCCTGATATAATAATTCTTTAGCGTTTTCAAGGATTAATTCTTTGCTGGAAATATAAAATGAAACGGTTTTACTGCGGGTTTGTTGGGTAAAATCACTGTACTTAATTTTTAGGGTAATAGTTTTACCGGCAACCTTACTTTTTTTAAGTCGGCGTGCGATTTCTTCGGCGATATTTTCCAACCTTTCCAGCATAAAGATTTCCGAAGAGATATTTTCATTAAAAGTGCGTTCGGCACCCAACGATTTTCGTATGCGGTTTGGTTTAACCTCGCTTAAATGAATTCCGCGAACTACATTAAAATAATGCGCACCGCTTTTCCCAAATTTTTCGGTTAGATATTCCAGGCTTTTGGTTTTTAGGTCTTTCCCGGTAAAAATGCCCAGCTTATACATTTTTTCGGCCGTTACTTTTCCAACGCCATGAAACTTCCTGATATCCAAAACCTCTAAAAAGGCTTCAACTTCCTCAGGATTCACCGTTTTTTGTCCGTTTGGTTTATTAAAATCACTGGCGACTTTCGCAATAAATTTATTGATAGAAATCCCGGCCGAAGCATTTAAACCTGTTTTCTCCTTAATTTTCTCCCTAATTTCTTTCGCGATAAGGCTGGCGCTGGGATTTCCTTTCTTATTTTCGGTAACATCCAGGTAAGCTTCGTCTAAAGAAAGCGGTTCCACCAAATCTGTATATTCATAAAATATCTCCCTAATTTGCTGCGAAATTTCGCGGTAACGGTCAAAACGGGTTTTTACAAAAATTAGATGCGGGCAGTTGCGTTTTGCAATTACGCTGCTCATAGCGCTTTTTACGCCATATTTGCGAGCTTCATAACTTGCTGCGCTAACAACCCCTCTTTCTGAAGTTCCGCCTACAGCAATGGCCTTACCTCGTAATTCGGGATTGTCCAGTTGTTCTACCGAAGCGTAGAAGGCATCCATGTCTATATGAATAATTTTGCGAATTGGAAGTTTTTGGCTCACTTTACAAATTTAGTGAAACTTCAACTTGTCGTGATATAAGAGACAGCAAATTGAATAGGTAAACTTATCTCCTGTGCAGGCAGGAATTTCTTTTGAAAATTAATTTTAGGTGAACCTTGCACTTTTTTAACCAGGTATGCTTTCTTAAAGTTTCGTTAGGGCATAGGTAGAGATGGCTTATTTTGTTTATATTATTTATTGGCACCGCCAAAGGGTCTAATACCCCGAGGTAGTTTACCGAAAGCTATTATTGTTGCCAAAACAAATTAGTAACCAATTAAAAAAAAAGAATACAATGCCAAAAACAGCAATAATTTTAGGAGCTACCGGACTTACCGGAGGAATTTTACTTCAGCAATTACTGGAAGACGAGCGCTATGAAAAGATTAAACTTTTCTCAAGAAACTCAGTAGAAGTAAAACACCCTAAAATTGAGGAACATTTAATAGACTTATTCAAACTGGAAGATTATAAAGATAAATTTAAGGCAGATGAGGTTTTTTGCTGTATAGGTACCACCAAAAGTAAAACACCAGATCACGAAACCTATACCCGGATAGATCGCGGAATTCCAATTACCGCTGCGAAATTGAGTAAAGAGAATAATATTGATACTTTTCTTGTAATTTCTGCGCTGGGTGCCAATCCTAAAAGTAGGGTGTTTTATAATCGTACCAAGGGGAAGATGGAAAAAGAAGTCTTGGCGCAGCAAATTAAGAATACCTATATATTGCAGCCTTCGCTTATTACCGGTGAGCGAAAGGAGAGTAGGAGTTTTGAAAAAATAGGAAAAATAATGCTGAATTTTATTAATCCGTTTTTTCTTGGAACTTTACGAAAATATAAATCTATTTCAGCTGAAAGTATTGCCAAAGCCATGGTAGCCATTGCCAATTCACCTGAATTGGACGTGCAAAGAATACCTTCAGATGAAATTAAAAACATAGCACATAAAAATTAGATGCAGGAAATAGAACGTAAATACCTTGTCACTTCAAAAGATTTTAAAAAAGAAGCTTTTAAGAACTTCTTTATAAAACAAGGGTTTTTAAATAAAGATCCGCAGCGAACGGTTCGGCTAAGAATTACCAACAATACCGCTTTTTTAACGATTAAAGGAAAATCTTCGAAAAGTGGATTATCCCGATTTGAATGGGAAAAGGAAATTGATATTAAAGAAGCTGAAGCTCTTTTTGAGCTTTGTGAACCGGGTATTATAGAGAAAACCCGGTATTTGGTCCAAGCCGGGGAGTTTATGTTTGAAATTGACGAATTTTATGGAGATAACGAAGGTTTAATCGTTGCCGAAATAGAACTTAATACAGAAGCCGATTCTTTTAAAAAGCCAGATTGGCTGGGAAAGGAAGTTACCGGAGACGTAAAATATTACAATTCGCAGTTAAGTGAAAAGCCTTTTAAAAATTGGTAGTCCTCACGTTATGAGAAAATTAATATACATATTCGTATTACCGCTTTTACTGGTTTCCTGTAACGAGCTACCCAAACAAAAACGTGGCTATCCGCGGGTTGAAAAAGGTGTGGAGGAGAGATCTAAAATCAATATAGATTCCGTAGAAAATGATCTAAAGCAAAAAGGCTATCAAACCTTTAGGTATAAAGCCGATGACACCACCTATTTAATGCAACAATATTATATGGTTTTTCTAAAAACCGGAGAAAATAGAAGTCAGGATTCTACCGAATTAGCACGTTTGCAAAAGGAGCATTTGGCCTATTTAAGCAAGATGGCTAGTGAGGGCTATGCCAGTTTAATAGGTCCTTTTGGCGGTAACGGGGAAATTCGTGGAATTGCAGTTTATAATACCGCCACCCTGAAGGAAGCCGATAGCTTGGCCAGGCAGGACCCAATGGTGAAAGCCGGTAGGCTGGAGGTTGAGGTTAACCCGTGGTGGACCGCCAAAGGCGGAAAATTAAACTAAATTTTAATGAATTGAATTTAAAAATTTGAAGTATGAAGATTGAGCAAATAGATGAAGTTACCAAAGGATTTTTTAAGGCTGTAGAGTCTGGGAAACAAGCGGGGAAGATAGAATACACCTGGGCCGGAAAGAATAAATTTATAGTAGATCACACCGAAGTGAACCCAGAGTTTAAGGGAAAAGGTGTTGGTAAGAAATTGGTACAGGCAACGGTAAATTTTGCAAAAGAAAATAAGTTAAAGGTAATCCCTCTATGTCCATTTGCTAAAAGTGTGATTGAAAAAACATCGGAATTCCAGGAAATACTTGCTTGATTTTTAATGATGTAACTATGAATAGTAACTCCCTTCCTGATTTAAAATATGTGGGTTTTGAGAAAGAAAAACTTAGCCTTCACCTTTTGCTACAAATAGTGGGCAAAATTAAATTGGGGCTTATGCCAAGAAAGAATCATTGGTGGAATATAACCCATTATGTGAACCAGCAAGGTTTTAGTACAGGGGCAATTCCTTATAACAATGGATTCAGTAATTTTTCTATTGATTTTAACTTTATTAAACATCAATTGGAAATAGCCACAAGTGAAGGTGGTTTTGAGCTTTTAAAGCTGAAAAACGGTTTAAGTGTTTCCTATTTTTACAATGAGATTTTTAAGGTTCTAAAAACATTGGATATAAAAGTAGATATTGTTGACAAGCCTTTTGACCTTGGAATTCAAAACAAATTTTCAAATCTTTCAGAAGTTCATCATTATCATAAAGATTATGCTGAAAAACTTTGGAAAAGCTTATTATGGATAAATGGAGTTTTTAATGAGTTTAGTGGGAGGTTCTATGGAAAAACCTGTCCGGTACATTTATACTGGCATTCTATGGATCTCGCGGTAACCAGGTTTTCCGGTAAAAAAGCTCCAAAAATGCCAGATGCAGCCAGACTTTCAGACAAGGATGCTTATAGTCATGAATGTATAAGTTTTGGTTTTTGGCCCGGGGATGATACCTTGAAGGAGCCGGCCTTTTATTCTTATACTTTTCCTAATCCTGAAGGCCTGGAAAAACAAACCTTACAACCCAAAACTGCGATTTGGGAAATGGAAAGTGGGAGTCCTATGGCTTTACTTACATACGCTAATCTTAGGAGTGAAAAGAATCCGCGACAGGCTTTATTAAATTTTATGGAGAGTGCATATCTGGCCGGTGCCGGGCTTTTAGGCTGGTCAATTGAAGCACTGAAAGTACCAAAACTTACCAATTTATAAATATTGAGCTGAATCTAAAAAAAGACTTCTGCTATAATCCTAAATTGATGTACTGTAATTTTTGTGATGTAATTTACATTATGACTTTGAATTGATAACTTCAATTATATCGGCCTTTTGCAATACCCCAGATTGTCTCCAAAGTTGCTGGCCATTTTTAAATAGAATCATGGTGGGAACTCCACGAACCTGATATTTTCCTGCCAGTTCCTGGTTTTTATCTACATCTATTTTTACAATTTTTACTGTATCGCCTAGTTCGGCTTTTACTTCTTTTAGAATTGGCGCAAGCGTTTTACAGGGGCCACACCAGGTTGCGTGAAAGTCGACCAATACGGCCTTTTCACCTTTTATAATATCACTAAAATTACTTTTCATAAGTCTTGGATTAAGCCTTTTTAAAGCTACTAAATTTCGTGCTTTAGTCGAAACCAAATTGTTTTTATAACAAAAAACAGCCACGAAATTCATCCCGTGACTGTCTTTTCAACAATTAACAAAAATTCAAAAAATTATTGCCAGCCTCCACCAAGGGCTTTATATAGGTTTACTATTGCGTTTAATTGATTGTACTCTGCATTAATTAAATTTAACCTTGAATTTAATGCGTTTTCTCTGGCGGTTAAAACTTCAAGATAATTGGCCAAACCATTATTCAGCAGTTCTTCTGAGTATCCGGAAGCTTTATTATAGGCTTCATATTCATTATTTAGTATTTCAATACGTTCTGTACTGGCAGTGTAATTAGAAAGTGCATCAGAAACTTCCCTACCGGCTACCAATATGGCTTTTTTAAAGTTCAGCAAAGCTTGTTGTTGCTGAGCCTGGGAAACTTCATACTGAGTTCTTATTTGCCTCTTGTTAATGATAGGTTGTAATAAAGACGCTCCTAAATTGGCAAAAAGAGAGTTTGCATTTAATAATTTATCTAATTCTAAACTTTGGAAACCTCCCGAAGCAGTTAACCTAAGAGAAGGATAGAAGTTTGCCCGTGCTGCATTGGTAAGCTCAAAAGCGTTAATAAGCCCATATTCTGCGGCAATTACATCAGGCCTGTTTCTAAGAAGTTGAGAGGGTACACCGCTATTAAGCGAAGTGTTAATACGTTGCCTTGATAACTCACTTCGTTTTATATCCTGAGGCCCTTCGCCCAACAGAATGGCAAAAGAGTTTTCAAGCAAGCGAATTTGATTTTTAAGCTGTACCACTAAAGCTTCGGCTGTGTGCAACTGTGCCTTGGTTTGTTGTACACCAACCTCGGTAACATTACCGGCTTCTTTTAAAGCCTGTGTAGTTTCAAGGCTGCTTTTTCTATATTCAAGAGTTTGCTCTGAAATTCTAAGTTGTTCGTCCAGGCTAAGTAACTGGTAATAGTTACTGGCAATACTGGCAATAAGCTGTGTTTTAACCGCTTTATGGGCGGCTTCACTTTGCAAATATGCAGCAGTAAAAGCCCGATCGTTACTTCTTATTTTTCCCCATATATCTGCTTCCCAGGAAAGGTTCCCGGTTACATCATATTGCGTGATGTTTCCGTTGAAAAAGGAACCAAATTGACTGTTTCTGGACAATATTTGGTGACTTACAGACGGCCCTGCGCTTAAGGTTGGAAAATAACTTGCTTTCCCTTGCTTTACGTAAGCTTCAGCTGCCAGCATTTGCTGAATAGCAATTCTAATATCAATATTGTTTTCCAGCCCTTCTTCAATATGGCTTTTTAAAATAGGATCGGTGAAAATCTCCTGCCAGGAAATCATCGCAATATTTAAAGAGTCTTGCGGAAGTTTATCTGTTCTATAGAGTTCTTCCGAAATTTCTTCTAATTCAGGACGTTCGTACTCCTTGGCTGCAAAGCAGGAAACCAGTAGAAATGGTACGGCTCCTGCTAGCAACAATTTATATATTCTATTCTTTTTCATTTTTATACTTTTTCAGAAATTGATTTCTTTTCTGTTTGGGCCGCTTCCGGTGCTCCCGAAATTTTTTCTTGTAACCATTGGAATATGATATAGAGAATAGGGATTACAAAAACACCTAGAAGGGTTCCTATCAATAAACCTCCTACAGCTCCTGTACCAATAGAACGGTTTCCAGCTGCTCCTGTTCCGCCTGCAAAAACCAAAGGCAGTAAACCAATAATAAATGCGAATGATGTCATTAAAATTGGTCTTAACCTAACCTTAGCACCATCTAGTGCGGCATTTACAATAGAAAGCCCTGCTTTTCTTCGTTGCATGGCAAATTCTATAATTAGAATTGCGTTTTTAGCAAGCAATCCAATTAACATAATTAAAGCAATTTGGAAGTAAATATTTACCTGAAGTCCGGCAAATTTGGTAACCAAATAAGAACCCATTACTCCTACAGGCAGCGAAAGTAAAACGGCAAAAGGAATAAGATAGCTTTCATATTGAGCTGCAAGAATAAAATACACAAACAAAATACTTAAAATTAAAATAAATGTAGATTGGGAACCAGCCGATATTTCTTCACGTGTAAGTCCGCCATAATCTATGGAGAAGTTAGATGGTAAAGATTCTGCACTTACTTCCTGAACAGCAGCAATAGCGTCTCCCGAGGAATAACCAGGGGCCGGAGCACCGTTTATGGTTGCCGAGTTAAATAAGTTAAACCTTGTTACAGATTGTGGCCCATAAACTCGCTGTAAACTCACAAATTCACTTAAAGGAGCCATTTCTCCAGATTCGTTCCTTACATAAAGAGAGTTTAGATCATCTGTACTTGCCCTATCTTCTGGGAAAGCCTGAACATATACACGGTATTGTTTACCAAACCTAGAGAAGTCTGCAGCGTATATACTTCCAATATAGCCTTGTAAAGTAGAGAATATGGTAGAAATACTTACACCGGCCTCTTTAGCTTTGGGGATATTTAGCTCCATCTCGTATTGTGGGTAGTTCGTATTGAAAGAACTTTGTGCATACTGTATTTCTGGCCTTTGTGAAAGGGCAGCGATATAATTTTGCGTTTGTTCATCCAGTTCCTGGAAGCTACCTCCCGATCTATCCAATAGTTTTGCTTCAAAGCCTCCGGAAACTCCAAAACCTGGAATACTGGGAGGGGAGAAGAATAGCATTTCTGCATCGGTAAATGAAGCTCCAATTTGGAATAGCTGTGCCTGTATAGATTCTACAGAGAGATGATCTTCTTCACGCTCACTCCAATTATCTAATTTAACAAAACCAAGCGCAAAGTTACTTCCTGCTCCACCAATTAAACTAAATCCATTTACTAAAGAAACACCTTTAACTCCTTCAATTTGCTGCGCTTTCTTTTCTAATTGTGATGTAATTCCTACCGTTCTATCCAGGGATGCTCCTGCCGGTAATTCTACATTTACAAACAATATTCCCCTGTCTTCATCTGGAACAAATCCAGTTGGAGTGGTTTTAGCTGCCCAAATAATTGCCACAACCGAGGCTACAAGCGTAAGGCCTGTAATCCATTTATGCCTATTTAGAAAGGATAGCGAATTTACATACTTATCTGTAGTTACTTTAAAAGCTGTATTAAAAGAGCTGAAAAATCGTTGTAAAAAGTTCTTTTTCTTATAGTCTTCATCTTCCCGGGGTGGTTTTAGGAAGATTGCACATAGTGCCGGACTTAAAGTTAAAGCGTTTACCGCAGAAATAGCAATGGCCACTATAAGGGTAACCCCAAATTGTTCATAGAAAACTCCGGTAGGCCCGGTAATAAATGTTACCGGAATAAAAACTGCACCCATTACAAGTGTAATAGAAATAATAGCTCCGGTAATTTCGTCCATAGCTTTTCTTGTACCGGTTAAGGCATCTTTGGCTCCTTCTTCCATTTTTGCATGAACGGCTTCTACAACCACAATGGCATCATCCACAACAATACCAATGGCGAGAACGAGAGCAAAAAGCGTTAAGAGGTTTATAGAGTATCCAAAAAGGTTTAAGAAAAAGAAGGTACCTATTATGGAAACCGGCACCGCAATAGCCGGAATTAATGTAGACCTAAAATCCTGAAGGAATATAAATACTACAATAAATACCAGTATAAATGCTTCTATAAGAGTAACTATTACCTTGTCTATAGAGGCTGTTAGGAACTCGTTGGTATCAAAATTTATATACACCGAAAGGCCGGTTGGAAACTCCTTTTCCATTTCTTCCAGCTTATCGTGTATATTTTCAATAATTTCCTGGGCATTTGAACCTGGTGTTTGGTATACTGCCATGGCCACACCCGGCTTTCCGTTGGTGTATCCAATAACATTGTAGCCTTCAGCATCAAGTTCAACTTCTGCTACATCACCCAATCTTAGAAATTGACCATTATCAAGTGCTTTAATGATGATATCTTTATACTGGTCTTCGTTTTGATACCTTCCGCTATAGCGCAGTACATACTCGAAAGCCTCGGCATTGTTTTGACCCAAAGAACCGGCAGCCGCTTCCTGGCTTTGTTCATTTATAGCTCCAATAACATCGGAAGGAATTAAATTGTATGCCGCCAATTTTTCCGGCTGAAGCCAAATACGCATGGCATATTTCTTAGATCCAAAAACATTTACATTACCAACTCCTTTAATACGTTGTAATTCTGGAATAACGTTAATGTTAAGATAGTTTTGAATAAAAGTGGCATCGTATTCTTCATTTTCTGAAAGTACTGTGAAGAACATCAATGCACTGGTTTGTTCTTTTTGAGTGGTAACACCAGATTGCGTAACCTCCTGTGGAAGTAAGGGAGTGGCCCTGGACACCCTATTTTGTACGTTTACCGCGGCAATATCGGGGTCAATACCTTGTTCAAAAAATACCTGAATGCTGGCACTACCATTATTACTGGCAGTTGAGGTAATGTAATCCATTCCTTCAACCCCATTAATTTGCTCTTCAATAGGAATAATAACACTTTCCAGTACCGTTTGAGCGTTGGCACCGGGGAAGTTTGCACGAACCTGTACGGTTGGCGGAGCAATGTCTGGATATTGGGTTACCGGAAGCGTTGAGATTCCCAGAATACCCAGTATCACTATTATAATGGAAACAACCGTAGATAATACCGGTCTTTCTATAAATTTCTTTAGCATCTTAAAATCTTATTTAAATACTCTATTAATGGAATTCGCAATACTGTCAAAAGGAATTTCTTGCGGTTTTATAGGGGTGTTGTTTCTCAATTTGGCAACGCCCTGGGCAACAATTTTATCGTTATTTTCCAGTCCTGATTCAACAACTATAAAATTATTTACCCTTGCGGTTTCTTTAATTGTAGTAGAAACAGCAATGCTATCGCCCTGAACTTTGTAAACATAGGTTTTCCCTTGTTGTTCAAAACTTGAAAGTTCGGGTATTAAGAGCACATCTTTATAAGTTTTTGGAATTCGAATCTTACCGCTATTTCCATTGGACAATAGTTGGTTGGGGTTTGGGAATTTTGCTCTAAAAGTAACCGAACCTGTTGAAGGATCAATTTGTCCCGAAACAGTTTCTATTTTACCTGTTTCGTTATATTTCTCGCCGTTAGCAAGGATTAAAGAAACTTCAGGAAAATTGGCTATTTTTTCTGCAATAGTATTTCCCGCAGTTTCCTGAATAAAACTCATATAATCTTTTTCATTCATAGAAAAGAAAGCGTAAACCTCATCGGTTTGGGAAACGGTTGTAAGTGGAGTAGGGTCGCCTGGAGAGACCAGGGCTCCATTTCTATAATTAATATTACCTACGTAACCATCTACCGGACTTTTAATATTGGCGTATCCTATACTGGCAGCAATACTATTGTAATTCGCCTCTGCCTGAGAAAGTTTCGCTTTTGCAGTCTCTAGCTGTACCTTACTAATAATATTTTTTTCAACAAGGGGTTTTAGTTTTTCTACTTCTACCCGGGCTGCATTTACATTGGCCTTTGCAGCTTCGGCATCGCCAGATAAAGATTCGGTTTCAAGTTTAAACAGGAGCTGTCCCTTTTTAACTTTTTCTCCGGCATCAACCAAAACATTGGTAACATATCCGGGTACCTTTGCACGTACTTCACTATTTACAACACCTTCAATACTTGTTGGATAAGAAGTGTGTCCGGTAACTGTTTTAGTAGGTACACCTATTACGGGAAAAGGCCTTGGCCCCTGGGCTCTTTGTTGTGCTTTGGTACCATCTGAGCAAGAAGTAAAAACTCCCGCACTTAGTATAAAGAGACTAAAATAAATTATCTTTTTCATTGCTATGCTTATCTAGTTATTTGTTTATATTTTCTTTTAATTTATTTACTGCTGCGATTGCTTCCTCCAGAAAAGTGAGTAAACTTCTTTGAAATTCCAGGTCAAAATTATCTTCATTATCCAGCTTGTTCATTTGGGTTTTATATTCCAAAACCTCTAAGTGAACCGTTTTTTGAGCTTCCCATTTGGCGGTCATTTCATCAATGTAATTCAACATTAAATCTGGTTTTACAATAAAATAGCGTTTGCGATCACCGGCTTTTGTGTAGTATTCCATACGGTTTGTTGCCTGTAGATGATCTAAATGCGTAGAAACAGTACTTTTACCTGCGTTTAAATTAGTAACAAGCTCGTCAAAAGTAATTCCCTTTTTTCCTGTAATAATAGCCGTAGAGAAAATTCTTGCCGCTACGGGGGCTAACTGGTGTTCTTTTTCTAATTGAACGCCCAGTTTTTCAATAAGTCGCTTTTTTTGCTTTTCTAATTCTGTAATATTCATTATTGGAATTTGAGGTTGCAAAAATAATATTTGGTTCCGAATAAACCGAACCAATAAGTTTTAAATATTTGTTAAATCGCGTCAGGCAAGGATTTAAGGAAGTTTAATTCATTAGATTTTAGCACGAATCCGGCGCGAATCATACTACGTTTCTCCTGATAATTCAAGAGACTTTCGGCATGTCCTTTAAACCACTCCAGCATCAAATAGATGTTTGAAGAATTAAATGGTTTGTACATTAAACGGGTTTGTAGCGTACCATTCCAGTCTTTTGTGCCTTTTAGCAACATTAAATCTATATATAATTCGTTGGGTATAATGTTGTAAGTGAGGTTAAGTTTTCCATAGCCTATATATTCCATTAAATCGGCATTATCTTCATATTTAAAAGGAACCCAGGCCTTAAAGCTTAAAAGAAGTCTTTCGTTTAATGCTGTATGATATCCCAGGGAAACCTTATTCCAGCTTCTGGAATAGATACTATCACGACCATTAGATTCGTGTTCTATTTGAAAGAATGCCATGCCGGCTAAATGATCTTTTTGGTTATAAATAGGTTTGCCAAGCGCAATTCCGGGCTTAAAGTTAATCTCTCTAAATGGACTGGAAAATTTATAAATATTCCAAAAAGCCTTTTGGGTATAGGTAAGAAACAAATGCGTGTCAAAAGGAAGGGTATTTCTGGTAATTAGGGCTTTAAAGCTAATTTGATATTTTGCATCGGCAGTTTCTGACGAGACCTCTTTATTGGTGGGGATGCCGGATATAAAATAATTATCCTTATGAATAGAAAAAACAGGCATTTTTTCTAGTGTATCATTTATTTTATCGCGAGACAATCTTTGGGAATAGGCCTGAAACGTACAAAAAGTGAAAAGGATTATTAAGGAAAAGCTGTATTTACTATTCATTTTCAATTGAGGTTAAAGAAAATTAAAACAATTTACTCTATATTAAACCCTTATTTTTTGGAAAGGTTTACAATGTTAGAAGCCACAGCGATTACAGGAATACGGCAATAGGTTTTTGGTACCGGTATAAAAACAAAAAACTGGCTAATTTTAATTCTTATAAATTCCTATTTCTAATTTTCCATTTTTATTCATTTTAGCCCGGTACATGCCTGCAGTATTAAATTCCATAGAAACATTTCCCTGTTGATCTATCGCGATAATCCCGCCACTACCTCCAAGTTCCGGATTCTTTTTTTGTATTACTTCTTTTGCAGCCTGTGCAAGACTCATTTTTTTATATTCCATAAGTGCAGAAATATCGTAAGCTACCACACCGCGAATAAAAAACTCGCCCCAACCGGTTGCAGAAATCGCTGCGGTTTTATTGTTGGCATAGGTGCCGGCTCCAATTATGGGGGCATCGCCTATGCGCCCCCATTTCTTATTCGTCATTCCCCCGGTTGAGGTTCCTGCGGCCAGGTTACCGTTTTTATCTAAAGCGGCACAACCTACCGTCCCAAATTTTGAATCTTTAATAAATGGATCTACAAAAGCGGTCTTGCCATCGTGGTCCAGTTCTGTTTTTTCGGTGTTTTTTGCTTTTAAACGTTCCAGGCTTTTAAATCGGTTTTCGGTATAGAAATAACCCGGATCTACAATTTCCAGGCCGCGTTCTTTGGCAAATTGTTCGGCACCTTTTCCCGAAAGCATGACGTGTTCGGAGTTTTCCATCACTTCCCAGGCTAGATTTATAGGATTCTTCACGGTAGTTACTCCCGATACTGCCCCGGCATTTAATGTTTGCCCATCCATAATAGAAGCATCGAGCTCATTTTTACCTTCGTTAGTGAAAACCGCTCCTTTTCCGGCGTTGAAAAGTGGTGAATTCTCCATGATATTTATAGTTCGCTGTACAGCTTCAATGGCAGTCCCACCATTTGCCAAAATCTTGTGACCGACCTTTATGGCTTCTTCAAGTTTGGCTTGATATTCCTGTTCCAGGGAATCGCTCATATTTTCTTTTAGAATAGTACCTGCTCCCCCGTGAATTACGATGCCAAAATTCGCTACGGAATCCTGTTGTTTTTCGGTATTATTGGTTTGTTTCGTTTCAGGTTCCTTATTAGTGGAGGTATTGCAGCTTAAAAAAAGTGATAAACTAAACAGTAGAATGATTTTTTTCATAAAATGGTATTTTTCCTTCTAAGGTAGGCATTTGTATATTTTGTATTTGCGCCAGGGATAGCAGTGTAAATCCCACAGGCGCAGCAGGCGCCGAGGAATTGCAGCGAATAGCCCGTTAAGGCGCCCAAAAAGATAAGGAAATTGCCCTTTCTTTTGCGCTTTAAATTGTAATTTTAAACAATATAATTATAAAATCATGGCAGTAAATAAACCTTTTAACCTTAATAAATGGATAGAGCAAAATCGAGAATCGTTAAAGCCACCGGTTGGTAACCGAAACCTTTATAAAGAATCTGAAGATTATATTGTAATGGTGGTGGCCGGGCCAAATGCGCGCAAGGATTACCATTATAACGAGACTGAAGAGCTTTTTTATCAGCTAGAGGGCGAAATTGAAGTGCATATTCAGGAAGATGGAAAGAAGAAAACAATGCAATTGGGGCCTGGAGATATGTATTTGCATCCGGCAAAAGTTCCGCATTCCCCGGTTAGAAAAGAGGGGTCTATTGGTCTGGTAGTGGAAAGAAAACGTGTACAGCTAGATGCAAAAGATGGGTTGTTATGGTTTTGTGATGCGTGTAACCATAAGTTGTACGAAGTTTATTTTCCGTTAAATGATATTGAGCGCGATTTTTTAAAGCATTTTAAACATTTCTACGGAAGTAAAAAGTTGCGTACCTGTGATAACTGTGGCGAAGTGATGCCGGTAGATGAAAGATTTGTGATTGATACAGAATAGTCTTTAATTTTGTTATTTTAGCAGTAAACACACAAAAGAACAGATAAAATTTACAACTTAATGAGTGAAATAGCAGAAAAATTCGGAATTAAGCAAGCTTTAAAAGATCTTGGATTGCAGGAAACCAACAACGGAACGTCTACCGGAAAAGATTTTTTTAGTAGCGGTGATGTGATTGAATCGTATTCTCCGGTAGATGGTGCGCTTATTGGAAAAGTAAAAGCCACGATCAAAGAAGATTATGAAAAGGTAATTAGCACAGCTACGGCAGGTTTTAAAGAATGGCGCACCTGGCCGGCACCACAGCGAGGAGAGGTGGTTCGCCAATTTAATGATGAATTAAGAAGGCTAAAAGAACCTCTTGGTAAATTAGTTTCTTACGAAATGGGAAAATCATACCAGGAAGGTTTGGGCGAAGTTCAGGAAATGATAGATATCTGTGATTTCGCAGTTGGACTTTCACGCCAATTGCACGGATTAACCATGCATTCTGAACGCCCGGGGCATAGAATGTACGAGCAATACCATCCGCTAGGAGTGGTTGGAATTATCTCGGCGTTTAATTTTCCCGTTGCTGTTTGGTCCTGGAATACTGCTTTAGCCTGGGTTTGCGGAGATGCTTGCGTTTGGAAAGGATCAGAAAAGACTCCGTTAACTTCTGTAGCCTGTCAAAATATTGCTGCTCGAGTTTTTGCTGAAAATAATGTTCCGGCAGGGATTTCTTCATTGATCACCGGCGATTATAAAGTGGGTGAAATGATGACCAACGATAAACGAGTGCCGTTAATTTCGGCTACCGGTTCTATTAGAATGGGAAAAATAGTTGCCCAGGCCGTGGCCGCAAGGTTAGGAAAATCGCTTCTTGAATTAGGTGGAAATAACGCCATAATCGTAACGCCAGATGCCGATATTAAAAATACGGTAATCGGTGCTGTTTTTGGAGCTGTGGGAACTTGTGGGCAGCGTTGTACTTCTACCAGAAGATTAATTATTCACGAATCTATCTATGATAAGGTAAAAGATGCTATTGTAAAAGCTTATAAGCAACTGCGTATTGGAAACCCGCTAGATGAAAATAATCACGTAGGGCCGCTTATTGATAAAGATGCTGTGAAAAATTACCAGAACGCATTGGATAAAGTAGTGGAAGAAGGCGGTAAGATTTTAGTTGAAGGCGGTGTGCTGGAAGGTGAAGGTTATGAAAGCGGTTGCTATGTAAAACCGGCAATTGCCGAAGCTAAAAATGATTTTGAGATTGTGCAGCACGAAACTTTTGCGCCGGTACTCTACATTATGAAATATTCTGGAGATGTTTCTAACGCCCTGGAATTGCAAAATGGGGTAGTGCAGGGGCTTTCTTCAGCAATAATGACCAACAATTTAAGGGAAGCAGAGCGTTTTCTTTCGGTAGAAGGTTCAGATTGCGGGATCGCCAATGTAAATATAGGAACTTCAGGTGCTGAAATTGGGGGGGCTTTTGGCGGTGAAAAAGAAACCGGGGGCGGCAGAGAATCCGGTTCTGATGCCTGGAAAATATATATGAGAAGACAAACCAATACGATTAATTATACTACCGAGCTGCCTTTGGCACAAGGGATTAAATTTGATTTGTAAGGATTTTTAGGAATTTTTTGAGAAGTTATTGCCGTAACCCTGTTTCGATGCTTCGGGACAGAATGACGAAGCAAGCCAGGTTGGAATTATAAACCAAAAAAACCTCACAGCTTTTTAAAGCTGTGAGGTTTTTTTTATCAGATTTTAGCACTTTCATAAATAGGCCTTCCATAATATTTTTATATTTTGGGGTCATCCAAAAAAAAGATGAGCAATGAGTAAAATTGATGATGAAACCATAAAACAGGAACATCAAAAACGGCAGGAGAATTTTGAAGAGGAAGATGTACATGGGGTGCTGGAAGATGAGGAGGAAATAAAATCTAAATTTGAAAGTAAAGGGAAATTGCAGCGATATGTAGATGATGCGCAATTGCTTTTTAACTTATTACGGGATTACGCAAGCGGAAATTACCGGGAAGTCCCTTTTAATGTAGTTGCGGCTATTGGTGGAGCTTTGCTATACGTGCTTTCGCCATTAGATCTAATCCCAGATTTTATTCCAATTGTTGGGTATTTGGACGATGCGGCAGTAATTGCGTTTTGTCTAAATCTCATTGAAAAAGACTTGATTACCTATAAAGTTTGGAAAGCAGAGCGTGCTTAAGCTCTTGATCACTAATTATAGCTCAATAAAAAGAGGCTGTTTGAAAGTTTGTTCTCGTCAAGCTGAACTCGTTTCAGCTTCTAACATGTCATTTAATTATCAACATATTAGATCTCCGAATAAATTTCGGAGCAGGCTCTGAACTAAATTCAGGATGACGATTTTGACTTTTCAGACAGCCTCCTATTTTATAAATTTTTCAAATGATTATAGCCTTCCGTTGGCTTCTACCCATTTAAAGGTGTATTGATCTTCCGGGATAGCCATTCTTCCTGCAATTCTTCGCATTCTATCTGGTAATTTCATCAAATAATCCCTTGCTTTTTCGGCCTCATCGGTTAATGAGCGCATTTTATCTATCTCCCAATAACCGTTTAGTTTTTCAAGGATTTCTATATAATCGTAGGTTGTATAAACGCCAAGTCTTTGTGCTGCGTTCGAGAAATTTTCAAAAGCTTCGGCAATACCCTGACCGCTTTCCCTTAGAAATTGGGCCGGCATTACGATTTTTTTCTTCATCATATCGTGAAAAGCCAACATCATTTCACTGGGGTCATGTTCAAAAATTGTTTTTACGAATTCCCGGTAGGCCATATAGTGCCTCATCTCATCTCCTGCGATGATATTACACATTTTTCCCAGCATTTTATTGCCTTTCTTTTTAGCCAACTGCCCAACTCGCTTGTGTGAAATATTGGTTGCTAGCTCCTGGAAACTGGTATATACAAAGTTTTTGTAAGGATCACGACCGGTGCCAATATCAAAACCATCGTTTATTAAATACTGTGTGGTCTTTTCAATCTCACGCATATTTACCCTTCCCGATAGGTATAGATACTTATTTAGGGTGTCTCCGTGGCGATTTTCTTCACCGGTCCAGTGGCGAACCCATTTAGACCAGGCGTTTTCCTCACCGCGCATTTTCCCATGCTGTTCTACCCCTTCCATATCCATAAGCCAGGACTCATAAGTTGGTAATGCTTCTTCGGTAACCATATCGGCCACTAAAACTACCCAAAAATCGTATTCAAGCTCTTTTGCTTCTTCCCTAATTTGGGTAATTTGATCCATATAATTTTCTCCCTGTAAGTTTGGAAGAAGATCTGTAGGTTGCCAAATATCTTCTACTGGAATAAGATATTTTTCAATGAAATCGTCTACCTGTTTTTCAACGGTATTCATTACTTCTAATCTAATATTGTCGAGGGCCATTTCAGTTTGTTTTGAAGCAGAAATCTAAAAATTCTGCCGGTATTAATCAACTCTTAAGCAAGAATTGGATTTAAAATATGCTGTTTAAAAATTTTTACTTGCAAATAAAGCCTAAAATCCTAGAGTTACAAAGATAAAAAGAGAAAAGGCATTTTGTGGTAAATTCGTCTTAATTTCTGCCTTTTTCACTTGGATAAAATTTATAAACAGGTTCACTTTGCCAAATTTCTTTTGTATTTACTTCCATAGCCGAGAGCTTGCCCTTAAAGGCTGCACCGGTATCTAAATTCCAAACACTGGCCCGTTTTATGGGAGTGGTTTCATTGATTCTGGTTACCGGGGTGTGTCCAATAAAAATTTCATCAAAAATTTGAAATCGTTTTGGATAATTTGTATCGTTTGGGCTAATAGACCCATCCATAGAGAGTGCCATTTCCCACAAAGTTCTATCCCAATAAAATCCTGTTTGGTGATATTCCTGTTCCGGGCCGTGTTGGTTGGTAAACCCGGCATGTACAAAAAGCCTGTTTTCCTCGTCGATATAGTAATTGAGCATCTGATTGTAAAACCTGAGATGTGCTTCTATTTCTTCTGAAGAAAAATCCCTGTATGCATCAATACTGGATTGCCCGCCGTGCTGCAGCCATTTTTCATTGAATTCTCCGGTTTCCAGCCAGCGATGGGTAAGATCATCATGATTGCCGCGCAAAAAAATACAGGTATTTTGTTTTGCGAGATCTATAAGGTAAGAAACCACGTTGGCCGAATCGCTCCAGCCGTCTACATAATCGCCCAGAAATATTAACTTATCGCTTGGGGTTACCTCTATTTTTTCCAGTAGTTGTATTAAAGCTTTTAGCCCTCCGTGAATGTCTCCAATAGCAATATTTCTACCCATTTTAATTGTATTTTACTTTTCTTAAAATTCGCATACTTTCTTTATAGTAATTATAAACCTCCCGACTGTATTCTTTTAAATATGGTTTTGCTTCTTCCATCTTATCTATGGCCTGCTCAAAATTATTTAAATAACAAAGCAAATAGGTGGAAGGTAAATTTTTAAGGTCTTTTTTTTGTTGATTGTTTAGTTTAAGCTTCTTTTTTAGTCTTTCAACCAGGCTATTGTTTGTGTTGTAAATATGATAAAGTGTCTTTTTGTCGAACTTTGGTGGTTCAAACAAAAGCTTACTTTCAATATCGTAACTAACATTATCTTTAAAGTTTATAATAACTTCTTCTAACGGATAAAATTTATACTTATCGTGCAGGCCTAACTGCACATATTCAAGGATTTTAAACTCGTTGTTAGAAAGGCTAATGCTTACCTGGTCCATATCTGAATAGAACAATTTCACCTGTTCGTTAATTAGTTCTATATCTACCCTGGAGTAAAAAGTTTCGTCTTGTGATTTTATCTTTTTTCCGGCCCAACAAACCACAAAATATTCTTTAAAAACTTTATAAGTAGCGTTATAGTCTTTTCTTTTTTGAAGAAAATCGAATACCCCGTCCAGGGTTAACTCAATATTGTTGTGGGAATGTTTTTCTATGGCCGCAACTATTTCCGAGTTCACATTTTTAATTTTTACATCAAAAACCTTAGGCATACTAATGCTTCCTTCCCTAAAAAAGACCGAACCCCCATAATATTTCCAAATGTTCTTTTTAAGCGAACATATTTTTCCATGATTTGGTCTAATACTTACCAGTCCAACAACCAGTTTACCTGGTAGGTGCGGAAAAGGGATATTCTCGTAAGAAATTAAAGGCGGATTGCTTAAATAGGCATTTACGAGATTCTGAATTTTACTGTCATCAAAAAAATCAGTGCCAACAATACTATTGTCTTCATCTCTTACGCCAATAACGATATAAGAATTGTTTTCGGGGTTAGAATTAGAAAGGGCGCAAACGTGTTTTAGGAATTTGGCTTTTCCTTCTTTCTCACCTATATTAAGCTTCAGTTTTTTGTCATAAAAACTGTTCTCATCGTTGTGAGCAAGTAGATTTTTTATTAAAAGCCGTTTGTTGATCATAATTTATTTGTCGTTTCTACTAAAAGTTAGGCTCCCTTCCTTATTAGTTTTTGTAAGTATATATATCATAAATTATATTTTTCAATTGTAATATAGCTATTGTTAGACTGTTATTTTTATTGTGCAAAACCTAAAATCCCCCCCCCCTCTTTTAATGCATCTAGACGCGTTTTTATTTTTTAGCATGCCATTTTGGTAATCAATGCTATCTTAGTAGGTTTTTTTAGTCACTAAAGTAATTATAAGTAAGTAGCCTAACTTTAAACATGTCGTTTAAAGTCGTGTTAAATTTAGTTAATCTCAGGTTTAAGATATAATTTCTTTCAATGTGCTGCGTTTTGCTCACTAAACAATTAATTAACCTAATTAAGATATAAACAATGAAAAACCTTAAGTTAAAAAGTTTATTGCTTGCAGCAGTAGTTGCCTTTGGATTTACAAGTTGTAGCGATGATGATGAAAATGGAGGAGTAGAAGGAAACGCCCAGTTAACCCTTAGAATGACAGATGCTCCCGGTGATTACGACCAGGTTTGGGTAGATGTGCAGGACGTGATGATTAAAACTGAAGCTCCTGTTGGTGAAGAGGAAGCTGAATGGGAAAGCCTTGCCAACGTAGAAGCAGGACGTTATGATCTTTTGCAATTAACCGGAGGGGTCTCTCAGTTATTGGCCGATGTAGAAATTCCGGCTGGTTACCTTGATCAGGTAAGATTGATTTTAGGACCCGATAATGCTGTAGTGGTAGATGGAGTAGAAATTCCTATGGCTACCCCAAGTGCACAGCAGTCTGGTTTAAAATTAAAGGTAGAGCAAGAGCTTGAGCCAGGGGAAAGCTATGAATACCTTTTGGATTTTGATGTAGATGAATCTGTGGTAACCACAGGAAACGGAGGTTATATTCTAAAACCGGTAATTAGAATGATGGCGATGGCCAATACGGGTTCTATTGTGGGCGAAATACATCCTACCGAAACAAAGTCTTTAGTAAAAGCCCAGAATGCAAGCTATACCCTTTCGGCTTATACAGATGAAGCTGGAAACTTTGTATTACACGGCGTTCCCGCGGGAACTTATAAAGTAACCGTTACTCCAGATGCTGAAACTGGCTTGGAGGTGAAAACAATAGATAATGTTAAAGTAGAGGAAGACACTCCTGTAGATCTTGAAACAATTTATTTGGAATAGATAAAATTATTCCTATCTAAAAAAAGAGCGGCTAATAAAGGCCGCTTTTTTGTTTTTTAACCATACATTAACAGCCTATACGCTAATAATTTTCCAATTTGCGACACGAATTTAAGGTCTTTAATACGAATAAAATGATAGATAACAACGCCTCTGTAGATATAGCGAGTTTAAATGAAAAAATTGAGAGGGAGAGCGCTTTTGTAGATTTGCTAAATACCGAAGTAAACAAGGTAATAGTGGGGCAAAAGCACATGATGGAGCGCTTGCTTATTGGTTTGTTAGGGCAGGGCCATATTTTGCTTGAAGGTGTTCCCGGTTTAGCCAAAACACTTGCTATCAATACGCTTTCTAAGGCTGTTCACGGTAGCTTTAGCAGAATTCAGTTTACACCAGATCTTCTGCCGGCAGATGTTGTAGGAACACTAATCTACAACATGAAATTAAATGATTTTAGTATTAAAAAAGGACCCATTTTTGCCAATTTCGTATTGGCTGATGAGATTAACCGGGCTCCAGCCAAGGTACAATCGGCTTTGCTGGAAGCTATGCAGGAAAAACAGGTGACTATTGGGGAAGAAACATTTATCTTAGATAAACCATTTTTAGTAATGGCCACCCAAAACCCGGTAGAGCAGGAAGGTACCTACCCATTGCCTGAAGCGCAAGTAGACCGTTTTATGTTGAAAACCGTTATAGACTATCCTGAAATTAACGACGAACAACTAATTATGCGTGCCAACTTAAAGGGTGAATTTCCAAAGGTGAACCCTGTGGTAAGCATAGAGCAAATTTTGCGTGCGCAGCAAACGGTGCGGGAAGTGTATATGGATGAAAAAATAGAAAAGTATATCCTGGATATTATTTTTGCTACCCGTAATCCCGAAAAATATAATTTAAAAGATCTAAAACCGCTAATAAGCTTTGGTGCCTCCCCGAGGGGAAGTATTAACCTGGCCAGAGCTGCAAAATGCTATGCGTTTATTAAGCGCCGTGGGTATGTAATTCCCGAAGATGTACGAGCTGTTGTTTTAGATGTACTTCGCCATAGAATTGGAATCACATACGAGGCCGAAGCAGAAAATGTTACTTCAGAGGATATTGTAAACAAGATAGTAAACGAGATAGAAGTTCCGTAGAAAAAAGTTAGCAGTATCCAGTTGCGTTGGTAGCTGTACTGTTAAATACTAAATTGTATACTGCATCTACTTATCTATATTGAATACTGCAAACTGAGACAGCATACTGCACACTAAAAAATGGATACCAAAGAGCTCTTAAAAAAAGTAAGAAAGATTGAAATAAAAACCCGGCGTTTGAGCGATCACGTTTTTGGCGGGGAATATCATTCTACTTTTAAAGGTCGTGGAATGACTTTTAGTGAGGTGAGACAATACCAGTTTGGGGACGATGTTAGAAATATAGACTGGAATGTTACCGCTCGTTATAACGAGCCTTTTGTGAAGGTTTTTGAAGAAGAACGTGAACTTACCATGATGCTTATGGTAGATGTTTCAGGTTCTGAATTCTTCGGAACAAAAAATCAGCTAAAAAAAGAGGTTATTACCGAAATTGCAGCCACTTTGGCTTTTTCGGCCACCCAAAACAACGATAAGATTGGGCTGATGCTTTTTTCTGATAAAATAGAGCTTTATATTCCGCCTAAAAAAGGGCGGTATCACGTATTGCGAATTATAAGGGAGTTAATAGAGTTTAAACCACAATCTAAAAAAACCGATATAGCGGCGGCCATAAAATATCTTTCTAACGTCATGAAGAAAAAGGCCATTGTTTTTATGCTTTCTGATTTTATGGACGATGAGTACCAGCAAACCTTAAAGATTGCAGGTAATAAACACGATGTTACCGGGATTAGGGTTTTTGACCCGGCTGAGGAGGAAATCCCTAATTTAGGCCTTGTACAAATGTTGGATGAGGAAACCGGAGAGTTAGTAACGGTAAACACCGGTTCAAAAGCGGTTAGAAGGAATTATGCCGAATATTATCGAGGTCGCGCAGCTTATTTTAATGAAAGTTTTACGCTTAGTGGTGCCGGGGTGATCAATAACCGAGTAGACGAAAGTTATGTGAAGAAATTATTGGGTTATTTTAAAAGAAGAGGCTAGAAAGAATGAAGGAAAAGTCTTTAATAACTACATTTAAGTTTGGGGCGGCAAGTTTGCTGCTTTTCTTGTTGTTTCCTTTTTTGTCTTTTGCACAGCAAGCAAAAGTAAATGCTGGAATAGACTCTACTTCTATAAAAATTGGCGAGCAAATTATCTTTAGTATTGAAGTAGAAACCGATTCTACCAATTTGGTAGTTTTTCCTGAAGGACAAACTTTCAAGCCTATGGAAATGGTGGAATCTTTAGGGGCCGATACTACCACGGTTGAAGATAGGTTTAAACTTTTAAAAAAATATTCGCTTACTCAGTTCGATTCGGGAGCTTACACTATCCCGCAGCAAAAAGTAATTATTCAAAACCGGGAATATTTAACCGATTCTTTTAGGCTTGAGGTAGCCAATGTAAAGGTAGATACCACCCGGCAGAAAATGTACCCTATAAAACCGGCAGTAGATGTGCCGAAAGGCTTTGAGTTTCCAAAGTGGATTTGGTGGCTTCTGGCCGCTCTGGTATTGCTTGGTGTTGCTTTTTATTTCCTCAGAAGAAAAAAGAAAAAGCAGGAAGAAGTGCCTGAATTACCTCCATACGAACAGGCAATGCTTGAGTTAAAACAGCTTGACAACTCTTCTTTATTGCCCGATAGGGAAATAAAGGAGTACTACTCACAGCTTACTTTTAGTGTTAGGAAATACCTGGACAGGAAGATTTACGACAGGGCACTGGAGAGCACTACTTCAGAGCTTATTGCTTATCTGGAATTAAGAAAAAAAGCAGGGGAATTAAGTTTAAAAGATACGTCTATAGGCAATCTTCAGCAGTTATTAAAACGTGCCGATTTGGCCAAATTTGCTAATTCCAGGCCCGATGTGATTACCGCAAAAAGCGATAGGACCAAAGTAGAACATTTTATAAAAGATGTTAGGCAGGTGGTTCCTGAACCAACCGAGGAGGAATTGATGCAGGACGAGAATTACCGAAAGGAAAAACTACAGCGAAAAAGAAGAAATAAGATTATTGCAATACTTGGGGGAGTAATAATTGCAGCACTTGTGGTAATTACGGTGCTTATAAATACTAAAGGTTTTGACTTTGTAAAAGATTCGGTTTTAGGGAATGAAACCAAAGAATTACTGGAAGGCGATTGGATTAGAAGTGAGTACGGTACGCCCCAGGTTAGCATTATCACTCCCGAAGTTTTGGTAAGAAAAACGGTAGATCGTAATGATGAACTCCAGGAAATGTTATTGGGCAGTGAAACCTTTGATGCGGGAACGCTTGAAGGAAATTTATATACTTTACTCATTACCGGCCCTGTAAATCCACAAAGCGATTTCGATTTGCAAAAGGCCGTAGATGGTATTTATACCTCCCTGGAAGCCAGAGGGGCCAGGAATATTATTATAAAGCAGGAAGATTTTTCTACTATAAATAATACCGAAGGAATAAAAGTGTTCGGAACTTTTAATCTTGAAAACCCGGTAACCGGCGGGCCGATTATAAAGGAATATGCCATTTTAAATTTTGGTGCCAATGGCGGTTTTCAACAAATTATGGTAGTCTTTAATGAAGGAGATGAATATGCCGAAGAAATTTCACAACGTATTGAGAATTCGGTTCAATTAAAAAATTAGATTAAGTAATGTTTGCTAATTATACATTCGAAAATCCGGAATTTTTCTGGTTGTTATTGCTGCTTTTGCCGGCAATAGCCTGGTATTTCTGGAAGCGTAAAAAGCAAACTCCAGAGCTTAAAATTTCTAGCGTTAAAGGTTTTAAAGTAAAGCAATCCCTGCTTTCAAAACTAAAACCTGTGCTTTTTGTATTGCGTTTACTGGCTTTGACGCTCTTAATTACTGCTATGGCCAGGCCAAGAACCGTAGATGTTACCACGCAAAGCAGCAATATTCGAGGAATAGATATTGTGATGGCCATAGATGTTTCAGCAAGTATGCTGGCGCGTGATTTTGAGCCTAACCGACTTGAATCTGTAAAAGAAGTTGGAGCCGAATTCATTGAAAACCGCCCAAATGATAGGATTGGTTTAGTGCTTTTTGCCGGTGAGAGTTTTACTAAAACGCCCATTACCAGTGATAAAAGTATTGCTTTAAGGGCTATAGAGGAAATTGAGTATAGCAATGTTTTACAAAATGGTACTGCAATAGGTTCTGGTTTGGCAACTGCCGTAAACAGGTTAAAAGATAGTGACGCCAAAAGCAAGGTGATTATTTTATTGACCGATGGGGTAAACAATTCAGGGTTTATAGATCCTAAAATAGCCAGTGAACTCGCAGTAGAATTTGGGATTAAAACTTATACTATTGGAGTGGGAAGTAACGGCAATGCATTAACACCTGTAGGAACTTTACCTAACGGAAGATTTCAATACGGGATTCAAAGGGTAGAAATTGACGAAGCATTATTACAACAAATTGCTGCAGATACCGGTGGGGAATATTTTAGGGCTACCAATAATGAAAAACTGGAGGAGATTTATGAAGAGATAGATAGCCTGGAGAAATCTGAAATTGAAGAATTCAGGTATTATAATTATACCGAAAAGTTTAGGCCTTATGCTTTGTTGGCATTGGGCTTGCTGCTTTTTGAAATAACCTTGCGATATACCGTATTTAGAGGTTTTATTTAAAACTTGAAGGGAAGTTTAATGATCTTAGAAGAGAAAATATATTTATGGTTTTTACTGCTTATACCGGCGGTTCTTCTGTTGTACCTTATTTTTAGGATATGGCAAAAACGCGCCCGTTCTAAATTTGCCAGGCCAGAACTTTTAAGCTATTTATCGCCTAACAGGTCTTCTTTTAAACCTTTGCTAAAATTATTGCTGGTTTTATTGGCATTGGGTGGCCTTGTAATAGGACTTGTAAATCCTAAAATAGGCTCTCAATTAGAAACCGTAAAGCGTGAAGGGGTAGATATTGTTTTTGCGGTAGATGTTTCTAAAAGTATGGAGGCAGAAGATATTGCTCCAAACCGCTTAGAAAAATCGAAGCAATTAGTTCGGCAAATTATTGGCGATTTAGGGAGTGACCGTGTGGGGATTATTGCTTATGCCGGTAGTGCTTTTCCGCAACTGCCAATCACCACAGATTATGGTGCTGCCGAAATGTTTCTGGAGAGTTTAAATACCGATATGATTTCTTCCCAGGGTACGGCGATTGGAGATGCTATAGACCTTGCCATTGGTTTTTTTGATGATAATCAACAAACCAACCGGGTTATGTTTATTCTTAGTGATGGGGAAGATCATGGAGGAAATATTGAAGATATGGCCAGGCAGGCTTCAGAGGCCGGGATTAGAATTTATACCGTTGGAGTAGGTACAACCAAAGGCGGGCCTATCCCTGTAAAAAGAAATGGTGTAGTTCAAAATTATAAAAAAGACAATCAGGGAGAAACGGTAATAACCAGGTTAGATCCTGGTGTTCTTCAAGAGATTGCAAAAGAGGCCAATGGTCAATATATCGATGGGAGTGTCACTGCAGAAGTTACCGAGAAAGTGCAGGAAGAGTTACTTGGCATTGAAAAAACAGAA
Source organism: Salegentibacter sp. BLCTC (assembly GCF_015143665.1). Classification (NCBI taxonomy): domain Bacteria; kingdom Pseudomonadati; phylum Bacteroidota; class Flavobacteriia; order Flavobacteriales; family Flavobacteriaceae; genus Salegentibacter; species Salegentibacter sp. BLCTC. The sequence goes on from NZ_WYEW01000010.1 coordinate 69,256, forward strand.
TTTGAGGCCAAGCAATTTGCCGATTATAAATCGCAGTTTCAGTGGTTTGTTGGTTTGGCAATTTTACTGCTGTTGTTAGATATATTTATGCTGGAAGGTAAAACCGGCTGGATTAGAAAACTTAATTTATTCAACGAAAAAAGAAAAACGGGGGAGTGAGCTAATGAAAGGTTCTTTAAGACACATATTACTCGATAATAGCGGCTTGAAGGTTTTGGGATTTTGCCCTAAACTCAAATTGTCCCTTTTCTCAGTACACCTTATGGCTTCTCTAAGAGCTAGTGTATTTTTAATTCTTGGCTTTTTGTTTTCATTTCAGGTTGTTGCCCAACAACAAAGCGATAAAGATAGAGAACAAGCCCGGAAAGAGGCATTGCAATTTATGAAGGAGGCCGATGAAGCCCTTGGTGAAAACAATTTTCCCGAAGCAGAAGCTGCTTACAGGAAAGCCATCGCAAAAGATCCTGAAAACAGTACTGCCAGGTATAATATGGGAAATATGTATTATACCCGCGAAAATTCACCGCAGGCAGCACAACGATTTAAGCAGGCTGCCGAGGTTGCCGATACAAAAGAAGCAAAACACAAAGCAAACCATAACCTTGGAAATGCTTTTATGAAGCAGAAAAAATATCAGGAAGCTGTTGAGGCTTACAAGGATGCTTTAAGAAATAACCCTACCGATGATGAAACCCGGTATAATCTGGCCTTAGCTAAAAAAATGCTGGAACAGCAGCAACAAGATCAAAACCAGGACGGAGGCGATAACGAAAATCAGGACCAGGAGAACCAGGACGAGGAGAATCAAGATCAAAACCAGGATCAGGAAAATAAAGAAAACCAGGAGAATCAAGATCAGGAGAATCAGGGAGAAGGAGAGAACGAAGGAGATAAGGATCAACAAGATAAAGATCAGGAAGAGCAGGAAGGCGACCAGGATGAAAAAGAACAGCCAGACGACGGGCAGGGAGACCAGGAGGAAGAAGATAAACAACCTCAACAAGCCCAACCTCAGCCGGCGCAAGGACAGTTGTCTCCAGAGCAAATACAGCGTTTGCTACAGGCAATGAACAATGAAGAAAGAAAAGTACAGGATAAAATAAATGCAGAAAAACAAAAAGGTGCCAAAGTGAAATCTGAAAAAGATTGGTAAAATTTTTGATATATTTCTTGCCAAAATCATACTTATCTTAAAGAAAGGGATTTTACAGATGAAGTTGAAATTTTTAATACTCAGTGTTATATTTTTTACCGGCCTTGGTTTGCAGGCCCAGGTGAAATTCGAGGCTAAAGTGAGCAAGAATAAACTAGGGGTAAACGAACGTCTTAGGATAGATTTTGAGATGAATCAGGATGGTGATAACTTTCGTCCACCTTCTTTTGATGGATTTACCGTGGTTGGTGGGCCAAACCAGGCGGTGAGTAACCGTTGGATTAATGGAAACCGCACTTATTCCAAAACTTATTCCTATTACTTACAACCTAACTCAAGGGGTAATAAAACCATTGCCCAGGCCGAAATTACCGTAGATGGCAAGGTTTATAAAACAACACCCATAGATATCCAGGTAACCGCAGCGGTAGATAAGCCTATGGATGGGGATAATTCAGAATTAATAGCTTCAGATAATTTACATTTGGTGGCAGAAGTTTCTGATGCAACACCCTATTTAAATGAAGGGATTACGGTAATTTATAAACTCTATGTGAGTCCGCGAATTAGCGTTAGTAATTTTAGAGAGGTAGATAGTCCTAAGTTTAAAGATTTTTGGAGTCAGAATATCGAAATAAGGGAATTAAGGCCCGAAAATGGAGAATATCAGGGAGAGCCTTATCGTTATGTAGTCCTTAAAAAAGCAGTGCTTTATCCGCAAAAAACCGGAAAATTGGAGCTAGAGCCACTTACCTTGTCGGTTTCGGTAGATGTGCCCAGTGACAGGCGTGATATTTTTGGAAGTAGGATTTATAAAACCATCAATAAAACGGTGGCAGCCGGCACCAGAACCATAGATGTAAAAGCCTTACCGGGGAACAAACCCGCCGGATTTAACGGTGCGGTTGGAAAATTCAGCCTGAATGTAAGTACGAATAAAGACCAACTAAAAGCTTCAGAATCTTTAGAGGCCAAAGTGGAAATTAGAGGAAATGGAAATTTAAATTTATTTGAATTACCGGCGCTGGAAGTACCTTCTTCATTAGAAATGTATAGTCCCGAAAGAATAGAAAACGTAACCACTACGCTTAATGGGAAACAGGGAAGTATAATAGACAACTACACCATTGTGCCAACAAGAAAAGGGCAATATCCTATAAAACCCCTTAATTTCTCTTATTTTGACCCACAAACCGAAACCTATAAGAGCCTGTCTTCCCAGGAGATTATAATAGACGTAGAAGAAGGCCCAGCGTTGGCGGGGGGGAATACTATTGCTGGAAACAATAAGCAAGCTTTAAACCTTCCTTCAGAGCAATTTAGGTTTATAAAAACAGCTACTAATTTAAAACCTTTAGAGCAGCAGGCATTTTTTAGGTCCTGGACCTTTTGGGGGTCTTTAGTTCTGCCTTTTGCTGCAATTCCGCTAGTTGTTTTATTCGGAAAAAGAAGAGAGGCCAAAGCAGCCGATGTTACCGGAAGCAAAAGGAAGAAAGCCGATAAACTGGCTCGAAAATATCTTTCGGAAGCAAAGAAGAACCTTGGTGATCAACAAAGTTTCTATGAGGCTTTAGAGCGGGCTATGCATAATTATTTAAAGGCGAAGTTACATATACAAACCTCTGAAATGAGCAAAGAAAGGATTTTAGAAGTCCTGAATGAAAAAAATGTTGCCAGTGAAACTTCAGCAGAATTTATTGCGGTATTAAAAAGTTGCGAATTTGCCCGTTATACACCTGCCTCCAATACCGCACAACACGAAGATTATGATAAAGCGGTGAAAGTAATTTCCAAACTTGATAAAGATTTGTAGTATGAAAAAACAGGTATTGATATTGCTCCTATTTTTATCTTCTTTGGCGCAGGCCCAAAATACAGCGCTTTTTGAAGAGGCCAATGAAGCCTATGCCAATAACGATTTTGAAACTGCGGTAAGCAAATACGAAAAGATCCTTGAAAACGGAGAGACTTCGGTAGCGGTTTATTATAATTTGGGAAATGCATACTATAAGCTAAATAATGTAGCGCCCAGCATTTATTATTTTGAGAAAGCGCTCCAGTTAGACCCTACTGATGAAGATGTACAAAACAATATAGAGTTTGCACGAAGCATGACTATTGATGATATTCCGGTAATAGAGGAAACCGGTTTTCAAAAGACTATTAATAGCTTTATCTCTACTTTCTCATACAATACCTGGGCCTTTATAGCTATTGCTTTATCGGTGATTTTTGTGGTGTTGTTTCTACTCTATTACTTTAGCAGGACATCTTTGCAGAAACGCATTTTCTTTGGCCTGGCGATGTTTGTTTTCGTATTAGGAGGTATGTCGGTTTTTTTCGCATTTCAGCAACAGGAAATTCAGTTTAATAATCAATTTGCGATTATTTTTGCTGACGAAGCCCCGGTAAGAAACGAACCCTCACAAAGGGGCGATGCGGCATTTAGTCTTCATGCCGGAACCAAAACCAAGGTGCTGGAAGATTATCAGGGGTGGTTTAAAATAGAGCTTTCTAACGGCACCCAGGGCTGGATAGAAGGCGATTATTTGAAGCAACTATAAGTTGTATCAATATTAGTTTAACATTAAAGTATGACTTTTTCTTTTTAGTTAAAAACATTTCTCATTATTTTTGCCGCTATGAAAATGTGGGCCTACATTCTAAGTTTTATTTTTATGGCATTTATTGCTACTCCAACCATTGTGGCCTATATTGATAATTCTGTAGACATATCGTTTGCCTTTAATGTAAATGAAGAAGAGAGTTCTTCTAAAAATCAAATCAATCTGGAATTCAATCTGGAAAAGCATAATTCTAATTATGCCAGCATACAATACCTACAGAGGAATACATTCACCAAAGATTATTATTCACACAGCTATCCCAGCGTTTTTTTGGATGTTATTTGCCCGCCGCCCAAACAGGCCTAATCTAATTTAAACCTTTTCTGAATTTTTATAAAGCTTATGCAATTTTTGCAGAAGGCCTGCTGTGATTTACTTGTACATGCAGGATAAAATTCTATTCAATTATTTTTTAAAATTAGACTAATAGGTCAATTCAGGCATGCCTAAACTTAATTTTGAAGGTGTGATCCTGAAATGTTTTGATCTTCAAAATAAAAAAGCGTTTTATGTTTAAACATTTAAATAAAGATTTTCCGGCGAGTATTGTAGTATTTTTTGTGGCCATTCCATTATGTTTAGGAATAGCCCTTGCCAGTGGAGCCCCATTATTTGCCGGTTTAATTGCCGGTATGGTTGGTGGTATTGTGGTGGGAAGTATTTCTAACTCTCAACTTGGGGTAAGTGGTCCCGCTGCCGGCCTGGCTGTAATTGTACTGGGAGCTATTCAATCTCTTGGTAGCTATGAAATATTTTTAGTGGCTGTTGTAATAGCCGGACTTCTTCAAATTATTATGGGAGCTTTAAAAGCGGGAATAATTGGATATTATTTCCCCTCTTCGGTAATTAAAGGGATGCTTGCCGGTATTGGTATTACCATTGCTATTTCCCAGATTCCAAATGTGCTTGGCTTTTCGGCCGATTTGGAGATTTTTTCTATAGACGGCGGTATTGGTGCTGCCCTGGCGAACATTGCTGATAACCTTCATTATGGCACTTTACTAATAAGTTTTGTTGCCCTGGGGATTCTATTGTTATGGGAAAAAGTACTTACTAAAAAAAGCAAGATTTTTAGTATTGTCCCCGGTCCCTTAGTTGCTGTTGCTATGGGGGTGGTTTATTATCTTGTGGTAGATGGGCCTACTTTTGGAATTAAAGATTTTCAATTGGTTTCTGTACCTGTACCCGATAGTGCAGCTTCTTTTTTTGGACAATTTTCTATACCCAATTTTGCAGAAATTACTAACCCCGAAGTTTGGGTGGTTGCAATAACTATAGCAATAGTTGCCAGTTTAGAGACTCTATTAAGTGTAGAAGCTATAGATAAAATAGATCCGCTAAAAAGGACTACAAATACCAACCGTGAGCTTTATGCACAGGGTGCTGGTAATATGGTATCGGCACTTATTGGAGGTTTACCGGTTACTCAGGTAATTGTAAGAAGCTCAACAAATGCACAGTCTGGAGGAAGAACAAAGATGTCTGCCATTTTACACGGTTTCCTAATTCTGTTCTCTATTATTGCTATTCCAACGGTATTAAATATGATTCCTTTAGCCGTTCTTGCCGCCGTACTTTTACTGGTAGGCTACAAGTTGGCTAAACCGGCTTTATTTAAGCAGATGTTTAAATTAGGGAAAGGTCAGTTCCTTCCTTTTATAATTACAATTCTTGGAGTGGTGTTTTTAGACCTTCTTATGGGAATAGGGCTGGGTCTGGCTGTAGGTATAGGTGTTATTTTAATTAATAGTTACAAGAACTCCCACTTTTTACATAAAGAGGGGTACGATATTAACGATGGTAATTATAAAATTACCCTTGCCGAAGAACTTTCTTTTTTAAATAAAGGAGCCATTTTAAGGGAGTTAAATGAAATACCAAAAGGGGCAAGCGTTTTAATTGATGTTAGGCAAACTAAGGTGCTGGATTATGATGTTCTTGAAATTTTAGATGAATTTGCAATAAAAGCCAAACGTAAAGATATTACTATTAAACTGGTATCTGGTAAAGGGGAAGTTACAAACCCCGATAGTTTCAGGAGGTATTTCGGGTTGGACGTACCGGTATAACCCCGGGAGCTAGAAACAACTTTGTTTGTGGTAAGAGGAGGTTTTCCTGGCTAGGCCTCCTCTTTTTTGTTTTCAAAAAGAACGCTTTCTTTATCTAGTATATTCCTGTCTCTTGCTTCCCGAAGAATAGAAGGGAGCAGCATAGGAGCAATAACTTTAACCGGGTTGTAAAGCTTTGATTCCTCAAGGCTTTCTTTGCTAACCAGATTAACCTCTTCGTTCGTAGCAGCAAAAAACATAATTATTACACTGGCAATAAATGTCATTTTTAGGAGTCCGAAAGCGCCACCCAGTAATTTATTTACAATGCCTAATGCCGCAAAACCGGCTACTTTAGTTAAGATTCTACCGGCTAGTGAGATTAGGAAAACAATAAGGATAAAGGTGATGGCAAATGCAATTAGGTTTACGTATTCTGAATCCCAGTTCATATTTTCAGCAAAGAAATCACTTAAAATATAGGAGAAATGAATAGCCCCGTAAATTCCGGCTACTATACCCAAAAGAGAGGCAATTTCAGCTAAAATCCCTCTAAAAAAACCTCTAACGAGTCCGTAAAGCAGAATCAGGGCCAGGACAATATCTATTGTGTTCATTTTTCAAATATAGTAAAATACCGGTGGTGGTCTTTAGGCATGCAGTGACAAATAGACTAGAGATAGCATGAAGAATAAGGCCAAATATTTTAAGTCCTGGTATGGCTTCATTTCAAAAAGGAAGATATTATCTTTGTGGCATGACACGAGACGAAAATTTGAAAGATAGATGGGAGGGTTTGCAAAAGAAACTTTCTTATCAGTTTGCCGATGGAGAGTTAATGGATTTGGATGCGATAATTTATGTTATTGGTGTGCAGGAATTAGGGCAGCCGCATAGGAGGTTTAAAAAAGACCATAAAATAGACCTAATGCACATTGCCATTTGCCGTTTGTTAGAACCTTATGGCTATTATGAGTTTGATTATTTTGATGAAGATGGATGGCCGCATTATAAAACTTTAGAACAGTTGCCCAGTCTTAAACCGGGAGAACAATCGGTTTTAATGAAAGAGGCCATTGTAAATTATTTTATCAATAATCAATATATAGATTAAAGTGGCTATGTGCTGCCTAAAACTACATTTTTACTAAATTTGCCCTTTTGAAAAGAAAAAGATCTCATGATAGATAAAATTAAGCAACATATAGCTGAAGTAGAAGCTTTTAAAACCGAGTCGGCCAAAGAAGTAGAAGCATTCAGAATTAAATATCTCGGTAAAAAGGGGATTTTAAACGATTTCTTCGCATCTTTTAAGCAAGTGCCAAACGAACAGAAAAAGGAGTTTGGGCAAACTATAAATGCCCTTAAAAAAGCTTCAGAAGCTAAAGTTGCAGCCTTAAAAGAAAACCTGGAAAGCAAGCAGGAAGAAAAAGGAATTTACGGAGATCTTTCAAGGCCCGGCGAGCCTATCGAAATTGGAGCCAGGCATCCTATTTCTATTGTTAAGAATCAAATTATTGAGATTTTTTCCAATATAGGTTTTAATGTTTCTGAAGGACCGGAAATGGAAGACGACTGGCATAACTTTACAGCCCTTAACCTTCCTGAGTACCATCCGGCACGTGATATGCAGGATACGTTCTTTATTCAAACAGACCCCGATATTTTACTGCGCACCCATACTTCTTCTGTGCAGGTGCGATATATGGAAAACAATCAACCGCCAATTAGAACTATTTCTCCGGGACGCGTTTTTAGAAACGAAGCCATCTCGTCACGTTCACATTGTATTTTCCACCAGGTAGAGGGTTTATATATTGATAAAAATGTGAGTTTTGCCGATTTAAAGCAAACTTTGCTCTATTTTACAAAGCAGCTTTTTGGAAAGTCTAAAATTAGATTGAGACCTTCTTACTTCCCATTTACCGAACCAAGTGCCGAGGTTGATATTTACTGGGGCCTTGAAACTGAAACCGATTACCGAATTACAAAAGGAACAGGTTGGTTAGAGATTATGGGTTGTGGAATGGTAGATCCAAATGTGCTTAAAAACTGTAATATAGACCCTACGGAATATTCAGGTTTTGCCTTTGGTATGGGAATAGAGCGTATAGCTATGTTGCTGTATCAAATTGGGGATATTAGAATGTTTTATGAGAACGATATTAGGTTTTTAGAGCAATTTAAATCGTCGTTCTAGCTGCTTTAACCATAGCCTGGGATTATAATAATTGTAACTATGAAAAAGCTTGGGTTAATTCTTTTAGGGGTACTTGCCCTTGCGGTTATCATTATTTTTATAGCAGTAGAAATAATTGAAATTACATTAGGAAATATTTTATAAGCAGTTAGGCTTTCTTCCCAAAAATTGTTGAAAAAAGCCTAAAAATAAGGTTGAATACCAGTGAAAAAAGATATTGACATACCCGTAGTAGAAGAGGTGTACGTAGCCGCTGTAAAGGTTTATAATGAATCCTTTAAAGTAGAAGAGTGGAATGCCTATCTTATAAACAATAGAGACGAGGCCATTGAAATGGCTCTAATTGTAAGCAAAGGTTACGATGATAAAAAACAGACCTCTGTTATACGCCATAAGCTGGAAAAGCTTCCTTCTAAATCTTTTGCAAAAATTGAATTTCTTCAAGAAGAAGTTCTAAAATTGAACAACCAGTTTCAGGTAACTTTTTTCGCTGGTGGTAAAATGTTTGAAAAGAAATATATATTCAGAAAAAATAGCGTAAACGAAAAGGCATTACGTGAAATTCCTATTATTCCCAATAGAGGGATTCTAGCCGAATAAACCGCTTATGTAAGCTTTTCGGCTAGTTTTTTAATTACTTTTTTAGGGTTTTTACCTTCGTAAAGAATTCCGTACACAGCATTAATTATAGGTGTTTTTGCCCCTTTATCTTTGTTTATTTTATAAGCACTCTCGGTAGCGTAATAACCTTCTGCAATCATGCTCATTTCCATTTGGGCACTCTTTACGGTGTAGCCTTTACCAATCATATTTCCAAACATACGGTTTCGGCTAAATACAGAGTATCCCGTTACCAGAAGGTCACCAAGGTATGCAGAATCGTTAATGTTACGCTTCATATTGTGTACTTTCTTGATAAAGCGTTTCATTTCTTTTATCGCGTTACTCATCAACACACTCTGGAAGTTATCTCCATAACCTAATCCATGAGCTATTCCGGCGGCAATTGCATAAATATTTTTCAGCATTGCTGCATATTCGGTTCCCGTAACATCGTCGCTTAGCTTACACTTTATGTATTCACTGCTTAAATTATCTGCAAGTAATTTGGCTTTCTTTTCATCGGTACAGGCAATAGTGATGTAAGAAAGTCTCTCCAGGGCTACTTCCTCGGCGTGGCACGGACCTGTAATAACGCCAATGTTATTGGCGGGAACCTGATGGTATTCTTCAAAGTGTTCACCAACAATAAGGCTGCTCTCGGGTACAATTCCCTTAATTGCCGAAAATATAATTTTATCTTCCAGAGAGATGGTTAAAGCATCTAATTCTCGTTTTACAAATGCTGAAGGGATAGCAAAAATAAGGTAATCTGCCGCGGCAACTGTTTTATTAATATCATTACTAAGCTCTAGTTGGTTAATATCAAATTCAACCGAGCTCAAATAGTTTGGATTATGATCTTGTTTTTTAATATGTTCAATGGCATAATTGCTTCGCATATACCAATATATGGTATCTACATTTTCACTAAGCATTTTTACAATTGCAGTAGCCCAGCTACCGCCGCCAATAACGGCAAACTTTGGGGACTTGTTCATAGATTGATTTTCTGTAATCCAAAAATAAACAATTTTCTAAGTATATCTAAAAGCATAGGGTTTATAAAGCTATTTATTAATTATTAGCTAAAAAATTGTCCTAAAAGTTTAACATATATAAATTTTATAATTCACAATTCTAAAAGATTTAGTGCGTTAGTCTATTAACAAAGAGCTTTCTTTTAATAAAAGGATTTTCTTAGTTTTTGGTTGGTTATTTAGTTTGAAAACCGCAAATGCAAAATTTAACTCTGCTTTGCGGTTTTTGTTTTCTTACAGTAGGCTGGCAAAAATCTAACAAAGTTTTAGGAATTAAAACAAGTGTAGGATTCTATTTCTTTTGTATTTTTCGGTGTAATAAATTAATTATCAGTGTTATGGGGGTGTTTTCATTTATAAAAGATGCCGGAGAGAAAATATTTGGTAAGGTGAAGGAGCAGGAAGAAGAGAATATAGAAGTATCTGAAGCAAAGAATGAGATATTACGAAAAGAGAATGTAAAGGCTGCCAGTAAACTACTGGAGATAATAGAAAAATTTGATCTTTCTGTAGAGAATCCGGTAATTAATATTGAAGCAAATACGGCTACTGTATATGGGTTGGCAGATTCTCAGGAAATTCGTGAGAAAATTGTTCTTTTAATTGGAAATTCTGAAGGGATTGCAAGGGTAGATGATAGGTTGGCCGTGAAAATAGAAGCGCCTGAAGCTAGTTTTCACACAGTAGAACGTGGTGAAAATTTAAGTAAGATTGCTAAAGAATACTATAAAGATGCCAATAAGTATATGGTGGTTTTTGAAGCCAATAGACCAATGCTTAAAGATCCGGATAAAATATATCCCGGCCAGGTTTTAAGAATTCCACAGCAACAATAAGAAATAAAGATTAAAGACTGTTTAAAGTTTTGAGGTTGTTACATTGAGGGCAGTCGACGTCCTAAAGCTTGTAGTTCCACCATGAAAAAAGTAGGTTCAATCAGCTAAGTAGAATGGCCAAAATAAGGTTTTAAACAGTCTTTTGTTATTGAGTACGGTGTTGGATTGAGTTTTAATTGGTTTTTTGAGATTTGGGGAATAATCTCCAGGAAAGAAAGATAAAAATTAAAAGAAGAATAATTTCTCCCACAAAATATCCCCAACCATATTCGGTTAGGTTATTGAGGTCTACCAAAGCAATTTTAAATACCTTCCAGGTTAAAAACAGGGAGATTATAATACAAACGAAGAAAAAAAAATTTTTCAATTGAATAGGATATTTAAAATCCGGTGGGCTATAAAGTGCCCACCGGGTTTTTATATTTCTTATTTTGTTACAGTAGTAGTAGTTGGACTATATAGACCAAAGGTAAGAGCTGATACTAAACCATTCACGAAGGTTTGTCTAGTGTGCACATTGTAGTTTTCTGCCCCTTCAGCCATTTCTTTAGAATCAGAAACTCCTACTGGTGCCAAACCGTATACTACGTAATGGTTCCATTCAGTTTTTTCCTGATTTCCCTGAGCGCCTTCACCTACAACACTTGTGTAAGAATAGCAAGAAGTTAATAAGATAGAAGCCACCGCGGCAACCATACCAAGTTTGGTAGTTTTTTTAATCATAATGGATAAAATTAAATTGTTAAAAAATGATTTTTTGAGTAGGGTGGCGCGAAATTAGTAAAAAATCTATGTTAAAATAGAATTACCTATAAAAATTCATAAGTTTAATATAATCCCAAACAGATTGGGTTAACAAGGGCTTTATAAATTTATCTTCTTTTACCGCTCTTCTTATAAATGTTGAAGAAATTTCAACCACGGGAGCGTCTACCCGTTTAATTTTTGGATGGTTTTTAAACTCATTTTCAACCTCTCCTCCAGAAATTCGGGGGTAAACATAGATTTCATGATTTTCTAAGATTACCTCATAATTCTTCCACTTGTGAAAAGTTTTTAGGTTGTCTTCCCCCATAATTGGGCAAAATGTGTTGGTAGGATATTTTTCCTGAAGGTGCGCCAGGGTAATACAGGTGTAATTTGGTTGGGGCAAGTTAAACTCTACATTAGAGGGTTTTAAATGTTCATAACCTTCACAGGCTTTATAAACCATGTCCAAACGATGGTGATTAGCTAAAAGGGTACTTTTCTTTTTATGTGGATTATGAGGTGTAACCACTAACCAAACTTCGTCTAAATCTGAAAACTCTGCCATGTGGTTGGCGATAATAAGATGCCCGGTATGAATTGGATTGAACGTCCCAAAAAACAAACCTACTTTCCTATTCATTTTTAGCTGGTTTTTTTGCACCAACATAACTAGCCACCAACTCGTAAGCTTCTTTTAGCGCAGTATCCAAATGATGGTTCTCAATAATAAAATCAAATTGCGGAGCCGTGGCCAATTCGATGGAGGCCTTGGCTACACGCATATTAATCTTGTCGTCGGTCTCAGTTTTACGTTTTTTCAGCCTTATTTTTAATTCTTCAATACTTGGGGGCTTCACAAAAACCGCCAGGGTTTTATCTGGATAGATGTTTTTTATATCCAATCCGCCAACTACGTCTATATCAAAAATTACGTTTTTTCCCTCGGCCCAAATACGCTCTACTTCACTTTTTAAAGTTCCGTAAAAATTATCCCGATATACTTCTTCCCATTCCAGGAATTCGTCGTTTTTAATCTTTGTTTTAAAGTCTTCTAAAGATAGAAAATAATAATGCTGTCCATCTTTTTCATCGGCCCTGGGAGCGCGCGAGGTTGCGGAAGTTGAAAATTCCAGATTTAGCTCTTTGTGCTTCAACAAATGTTGAACTATGGTTGTTTTTCCCGATCCAGAGGGGGCCGAAAATACAATAAGTTTACCATTACCCATTTAAAGTACGTTTAAAAGTTGTTCTTTAATTTTTTCAAGCTCGTCCTTCATTTGCACCACTAATTGCTGCATAGGGGCATAATTAGATTTGCTGCCAATGGTGTTGATCTCACGCCCCATTTCCTGAGAAATAAAACCAAGTTTTCGGCCGTTAGAATCGGGTGAATTTATGCTTTCGTTAAAATAAGCTAGGTGGTTTTCCAGTCTTACTTTTTCTTCGGTAATGTCAAATTTTTCAATATAGTAAACCAGTTCCTGTTCAAAGCGGTTTTCATCTACATTTTCTTTAAGATCGGCAATCCCTTTTCGCAAGCGTTCTTTAACGGCATCAATTCGCTCGGGATCAATCCTTAGAACCTCCTGCAATAAAGCCTCAATATTATTTACCCTAAGCTTTAGGTCTTTTTCCAAAGCTTTTCCCTCGTCTTTTCTAAACGTATTGATTTCCTCTAAAGCTTCAATTACGGCGGCTTCAATGGCTTTAAATTCAGATTCATCAATCTCCTCACGCTCGGTGGTAACCGCATCAGGCATTCTAACAGCCATTTTCAGCAATTCGGTTTCGTTACCGTCTACAATATTCTTTAATTGCTGTATATAATTTTTAACTACGCCGGTATTTACAGAGGCTGTAGTTTCTTCACCTGTAATCTCTACATAGAGGGAGAAATCTACTTTTCCGCGATTAAGCGATTTTGAAATTGTATTTCTTAGTTGAAGTTCTTTTTCGCGATATTGCGAAGGAATTCGGGCGTTTACATCAAGATTTTTGCTGTTTAGCGATTTGATTTCAACGGTTATCTTTTTGGTTGGGAGTTGCGTTATGCTTTTCCCAAAACCTGTCATTGACTGGATCATGAGTGATTTTTAAGCTTGTGCAAAGATAATCAATTCTATAGCAGTGCAAAGCCGGCAAAAAGGTATTTTGTAGATTCTAAAACTTTAGCGGAAAGCTGCGCAACTAATCCGTCAGATTTGCATCTAATAAAAACATAAATAACGTAGTATGAATAAAATACTCATTTTACTAATACTGGGAATTGCCTTATTTAGCTGTTCTAGTGATGACACTAATGAAAAACAAAACAACTGTGATCTAAAAACTATAATTAGCACGGAAGATTATATAGAGGCGCCTTCTAATTTTTTAACTATTAATAGTTTAGAGATAAACAATAACTGTCTAAAAGTTAATTTTAGTGCCGGAGGTTGTAATGGAGATACCTGGGAAATAAAACTAATTGATTCAGGAGAAATTTTGGAATCTGGGATACCACAAAGGAATGTAAGATTGTCGTTAAAAAATGAAGAGTTATGCGAAGCCTACATCACAAAAGAACTTACTTTTGATATTTCGAACCTAAAAGTTAATGGAAACAAAGTTCAATTAAATATTGAAAACTCGGGTGAAAGTATTTTGTATGAATATTAAATTGTGGGGCAATCCATATGCTTAACTACGCCTAAGGACTTTTTGGCTTAGTATTTTTAAGCTTGTTTTAATTCTTCTATAAAGGCCAGGGCTCTTTCTTCGTGATAATAGGCTTTATTATGTTGAATATAGCCTACGTGCCCCCCGTGTTTAGGGGTTTCTAAATAAAGAAATTTAGATTTTTTTGCTATTTCTTCAGGATAGGAATGAGCCGAAAGAAAAGAATCGTTTTTTGCGTTTAACAGAAGCGTGGGAGTGGTTATATTTGATAGAAAACCTATACAGCTGCATTTTTTATAATAATCTGCTGCATCTCTAAATCCGTGTGCCTTGCTTGTGTATACTTCGTCTATGGCCAGCAGCGAATTGCATTGTGTGATCTCTTCTTTAGTAATTTTTTGGGGAAAATGGGTTTGCCTTAGTTCTAGCTCTTTTTTCAGGTTTTTTAAAAAACGTTTTGAGTATATAAAATTACGGGTTCTATTAAGCTCTTTCAGGGAAGCGGCAAGGTCGCAAGGGGTAGAAATGGCTACCGCCGATTTGATTTCGGAAGGAATATGAGCCTGTTCGCCCAGATATTTTAACAGTAAATTTCCACCCAGGCTAAAACCAATTAGGCCTATTTTTTTATACTGGTTTTCCTGTTGTATAAATTTTATTACTGCTTGTAGATCTTCGGTAGCGCCGCCGTGGTAACTTCGGTATAGCCGGTTCATTTCTCCGCTACAACTTCTAAAGTTTAGAGAAGCCACATCCCAACCTTGGTCCTGAAACTGTTTTGCCATTCCCAGCATGTAGGGTCTATTAGCGTTTCCGGCAAGCCCATGAAGTAGAATTATAATTTTGTCATTTTTTGGAGAATAAAAACCCCGCTCCAAATCTAAAAAATCTCCATCGCTTAATTCTATACGGTCGGCAGTATGAAAACTATAAGCTACTTTTCTAAGCGTAGCGGCATAAATGCTGGCTATATGAGCGTTTTTGAAAATCCCGGGCGCTTTATATTTAGTTTTAAGTATAGGCATAGCGTGCAAAGTTAAGTAGTATTATGCTAAGGGAAGAATCTTGTTGATAAGTCTATAATCTATATGTGATTTTCCAAAGCTTATTTAGAGAAAATCAGGTTGAAATAAACTTCCTTCATTTTAAACTGTAGTATACTGTACAGTAGAAATTTTTAAAATACTTATGCATGCATACTAATTATGCTTAGTTTTATTGAAAAAAGTAGAAGAGAACATGTACACAAAAGAATTTGAAATACGCTGGAGCGATATAGACGCCAATAGGCATTTGGCCAATACGGCTTATGTGAATTTTATGAGCCATACCCGAATGGCTTTTTTAATGGAAAATGGTTTTGGCCAGGAAGACTTGGCTAGAGAAAACATTGGCCCGGTGGTATTTTATGAGCATATTTATTATTTTAAAGAAGTGTTTGCCGGGAAACCTATTAAAGTTACTTTACAATTAAAAGGTCTTGCCGAGGATGGCATGTACTTTGAATTTTTGCATAATTTTTATGATGAAAATGGTCAAAATTTTGCCAGCTGTGAGATGATGGGAGCCTGGATAGATTTAAAAGAAAGAAAGCTTACAAAACTCCCCAAAGCCCTGCGTGATAACCTGGACAGTTTGGGCCATACCGATGACTTTAAAGTTTTAACCAAAGAAGATACCAGGAAATTTGGAAAACGTCCACAACACGTGGAACCAGAGAAAATAGGACTCTAAAAATCCCTTTTTTACACTTAATGACATTTTCTTATCAAAAAGCATAATTTCTATATAAAATCAGACAAAGAACAAACCCGGGAGATTCTTAAGTTTTCCGGGCTTGCTTTTTTTATTTTTTTACTATTCGGCCTAATAGCTATATTTTTTGAATGGTATTATTTGCCCTTGTTTATAGCCCCGCTTATACTTACTTTGCTCGCGCCATTTATAGATACGCCCCAGGGTAAAAAACAAGGTAAATTAATCTATTATACTCCGCTTTTCATTGCCGAAAAAGAGAAAAACGAAAAAATTATAATACACGGCGGAACCCTATTTGATTACTATTATATGATTGATAGAAATTGGAAGGGAAAGCAACGTATACGATTTATCCTTAATCAATATATTTTAGGTTTAATAGAACTTGGCGATTCATACAGCGAAAAAGAAGCAGAAAAAATAAGCCTGGAGGGTACAAGTTATATTCTTAACGACCGAACTGCCGAAAAACTGGGTTTCCAAAAACAAAGAACCAATCTGCTGCAAAAAATCATTCTTTTTTACAATTATGTGCAGATACTTCTGGCAAATTCAATCGCAAAAGGCAAGCTTAGTTTTCCTGCAATTGGTAGGGTAAGTACTTTTACCGCACCCCTTTCAGCAATTAAGGCCAATAAGGCTTATTTAAAAAAATTGGCTAAAAAACTAGAGGATTAAAATTAAGTCCGAACTTCGGTTTTCTTTTTAGTTACCATATAAACTCCTATAAAAACTAATATGGCCGCAACTGCTTTTACCAGGTTAAGCTCATCGGCGCCAATTAAAATGGCATATACAATCGCAATAAGCGGTTGTAAGTAAATAAAAACACTTATGGTAGATGCCGAAAGTTGTTTTAAAGCATAGATATTGAGTAAATAGGTAGAAAAGGTAGTTCCGGCTACCACAAATGCCATTTTCCAAATAGCATCAAACGGTAAACTGCTCCAGTTTACTTCGGTAAATTCGCCAATGGTGATGGGGAAATTGATAACAACCCCAATAAGAAATAACCATTTCATTAAAGTAAGTGCGTGATATTTTGTGGTAAGTGGTTTTACCAAAATAAGATATAGCCCATAGCTAAATGCGTTTACTATAAAAAGTACATTTCCGAGGGGAATATTGGGCGCATTTTCGGTACTATCGGTACTAAAAAGCACCAAAACCAATGCGCCGGCCAGGCCTACAATAATTCCGAGTGTTTTTAATAAAGTGATACGTTCCCTTATTAGAATAGATGCTAGGATAAGCACCATAACCGGGGAAAGTGTTACAATTACCGAACTGTTTATTGGAGTAGATAAGCTTAGCCCTTTAAAGAAAAATAGCATATTAATGACCATTCCAAAAACGGCACAACCTAAAATCCTGGGCCAGTCTGAAGTAGCAATTTTTTCTTTAGGTCCCAGCCAGCTAATGCTCCAAAAAAGGATTGCCGCGCCAAAAACCCTTAAAAATATAAATCCAAAAGGTTCAATATAGGTAGGCATCACACCTTTGGCAATAGTATGGTTAAGGCCATAAATTGTGCCGGCGCCAATGGCCGCAAGTATGGCCAGAAAGCGTTTCTTATCCATGAATAGCAGCTTTAGCCGCCGCGACGGTTTTTTTAGAATTGCCTATAAAAATTTCGTCATTATAAATAATCACGGGTCTTTTAAGAAAAGTATAATGATCTAAAATAAGGTCTTTATAATCCTGTTCAGAGAGCTCTTTTTTATTGAGTTCCCTTTCACGATATAGGCGTGCCCTACGGCTAAATAATGCCTCATAACTTTTGGCCAGCGCGTGCATCTCTTCTACCTGTTCTTTGGTAATTTCTTCTGCTTTGATGTCCTGAAGCTCAAAAGAGTTTGGAAATTCCAATTCTTTTATAATCTTTTGGCAGGTGTTGCAACTGGAGAGGTGATATACTTTTTTCATAGCTAGTTTAATTAGTAGTTAAGCCATTCGCTTACTTTATTCTTCGGAAAAGACAACTTTAATTCCCCTTCGGCATAACTGGCGGCTTCGTAGCGATTATAGACCAGGATAACCCTATTTTTGGTGACAGCTATATTTTCCGGAAGCGCAAATGTATCATTTTCAAAGAAAAATCCTTTGGCATTAATGTTTTCTCCTTCCGGAATTTTGTATTTTTTCCTGAATTCTTTTTCAGCATAATTTCGGAAAGCATCCAGGTTCGAAAACAAATCTTCATGATCTAATAATTCGCCTGAGGCAACATCAAAATTAGCAAAACGTTTAGCGCCATAACCGTGGGCACCCCCGGTAAAAATGTAGAAATCTGTTTCCAGAACCAATAAATCTTTAGTTTGGCTCAAAATCGATTGAGAAATTTCAACTTCGTAACCAATAGCAGAATTTGGAAAATCCTTTTTAAAATTCTGATAATCTTTAATAAATTCTTCTACGGCTGCTTTAACACTTTTGTTCTCCGTAGTTTCTTCAGCATTATCAAATATCTTAATAAGGTTTTTTTCATTATAACGATTCATTGCCAGGGCAGCTTCGCGATCTTCCCTAAACTTTAAATAGTTTACCCTTATTTTTGGGCATTTGGCATTTTTACAATCTTCAAAATCCTTAGGTAATAGGCCTTCATCATAAAAGCTTAAGGCTTCCATATCACCTTTTACCTGATTTACACCCGCATCAGATTTTTCATCGCGACAGGCACTTAGAAAGACAAAAATAACAAGGAGGGAAAGAAATTTTCGGCACATAAAAAAAAGCTGTTAAATAAAGTGAATAAAGATAAACCTATTTTGCGTAAAGACAATGAGCCTGTTACTTTTGCTATAAACCTGAAAATTATGAAATTTAATACCAAGACAATACACGGGGGGCAGGAAAATATAGATCCTGCATACGGTGCTGTGATGCCACCAATTTATCAAACCAGTACTTATTCACAAAGTACTCCAGGAGGTCATAAAGGCTATGAATACTCCCGAAGCGCAAACCCTACAAGAACAGCCCTGGAAAAGTCTATTGCCAGTATTGAAAACGGAAATTTTGGTTTTGCATTTGGCTCTGGTCTTGCTGCTATAGATGCTGTTTTAAAGCTTTTTAAGCCCGGGGATGAAATTATTACAACCAAAGATCTTTACGGTGGATCTTACCGCTTGTTTACCGGTATTTTTGAAGATTTTGGTGTTAAATTTCATTTTATTGAAATGAATCAAGCCGAAAATATTAAAGGCTATCTAAATGAAAATACCA
Organism: Salegentibacter sp. BLCTC; assembly: GCF_015143665.1. Classification (NCBI taxonomy): domain Bacteria; kingdom Pseudomonadati; phylum Bacteroidota; class Flavobacteriia; order Flavobacteriales; family Flavobacteriaceae; genus Salegentibacter; species Salegentibacter sp. BLCTC. The sequence continues at coordinate 88,154 of NZ_WYEW01000010.1, forward strand.
AATTAATTTGGATAGAGACACCTACCAACCCAATGATGAATATTATTGATATTAAAGCGGTGGCTAAAATCGCGAAAGCCAACAATTTACTGTTAGCGGTAGATAATACTTTTGCCACGCCTTATTTACAACAGCCTTTGGAGCTTGGTGCCGATATTGTAATGCATAGCGCTACAAAATACTTAGGTGGTCATAGCGATGTGGTTATGGGGAGTCTGGTTGTTAACGATAAACAATTAGCGGATAGAATTTATTTTATCCAAAAGGCCAGTGGTGCTATTTGCGGACCACAGGATAGTTTTTTAGTACTGAGAGGAATTAAAACCCTGCACCTTAGAATTCAACGGCATTGCGAAAATGGAGCTGCAATCGCAAAATTTCTAAAAACACACCCAAACGTGGGAAAAGTATACTGGCCGGGTTTTGAAGATCATCCAAACCACGAGATCGCGAAAAAACAAATGAAAGATTTTGGAGGAATGATCTCTTTTACCACAAAAGAAAATACACTGGAAAGTGCTACCAAAATCGTAGAAAAACTAAAGGTATTTACCCTGGCCGAATCACTGGGAGGTGTGGAATCTTTAGCCGGGCACCCTGCAAGTATGACCCACGCATCTATACCCAAAGAAGAAAGGGAAAAAACAGGAGTGGTAGATTCTCTTATCAGGTTAAGTGTAGGGATTGAAGATGAAGAAGATTTAATACAAGACCTGAAGCAAGCTTTAGGCTAGTTGGTTTTTAGAGGGAGAAGTAATCTTTTCATTTGCAGTAAAGGATATATAGGTTACTTCATTCTGTTCATAATGAATTTTATATTAGTAAATTAGGTCAACAAAATAAACCGTCAAGCTGAATTTATTTCAGAATCAAATAAGTTAGAAGCTGAAACAAATTCAGCTTGACGAACTCAAAATTGAGTTTTTTAATTATAATCAATTAGAAATAAGTTACCGCGAATTGACTAAATTACCTTCTTTAAAACCCAAATCAATCTTTTTACTTCATCTAAAGAGTTATAATGAACCAAACTAACTCTCACAACCCCATTCTTTTCTTTTAAACCTGCGTCTTCAATTAACTTTTTGGCATAAAAATCCCCAAACCTAATCCCTACACGATAATCATCTACACGTTCAACAATTTCATCGCTTTTCATCGTGCTATGAACAAATGAAATGGTGGGGACCCTTTTTTTCCTATCGGCAGTGGCTTTGCCAATAATTTGAATATCTGGATGTTCAGATAAATAATTAATTAGGGGTTTACTAATTCGCTCTTCATGCTTGCTAATATGCTCAAAGACCTTATTCATCTTGTCCTGGAAACCTACTTTTTTCGCTTTGGGAAATTCGTTTTTGAATAATTGTTCAAAATATTCTGTAATTCCTAATAGGCTGTAAGTGAGTTCAAAATTGAAGTTTCCTGGTTGAAATTTATAGGGCACATCTTTTTTCTTAAAAAAATAATGGTTTATACCGTCCATTTGATGTAACAGATTATATCTGCCATACATAACGGCCAGGTGGGGCCCAAAGGTTTTATACCAACTAAACACATAAAAATCTACATCCAGCTTTCTAACATCTATACGCCTGTGCGGAGCGTAAGCTACTCCATCTACACAAATAAGCGCACCGGCTTTGTGTACGGTTTTTGCGATTTCTTTTATAGGGTTTATACTTCCTAAAATATTGGATGCGTGCGTTACAGCTACGAGCTTAGTGCGTTTGGTGAGTAGTTTGTTGAGGTCGCTTAGTTCAAGCTCCAGGCTTTCGGGATTTGCTTTCCAAAGCTTTACGTTTATTCCTTTATTCTTTAAATCGGTCCAGGGAGAAACATTGGCTTCGTGGTCTGTATTGGTAACAATTACTTCGTCGCCTTCCTTCCATTGCTTGCTAATACAAGTGCTTAAAATTCGTAGTAGCATACTGGAAGAAGGTCCCATAACCACCTCTTCAGGTCTTGCTGCATTTATATATTCGCATACTTTTTTGGTGGCATAATTGAGTTTTTCTCCTGCTTCCCTTGAAACTTTGTAGGAAGCACCTAACTGCACATTATGATGTAACAAATAACCGCTAATGCGTTCAGCTACTTTTCTTAAAGTTTGCGAACCCCCGGCATTATCCATAAAAGTGAATTCTCTTTCCAATGCCGGAAACTGGCTTCTTACATATTCAATATCCATTACTCTAAAAGGCTTTCGTTGAATAATTTTAGAATTCTTCTATATTCATCTGTCCAACTGCTGGGTTCTACAAAACCATGATCTTCTACCGGGTAAACTGCCATTTCCCAGTTTTCTTTCCCTAATTCAATTAAACGTTGGGAAAGCCTTACCACATCCTGAAAATGAACATTTACATCTACCATTCCGTGGGCAATTAATAAATCGCCTTCCAGGCCTTCAGCAAAATAAATGGGCGAAGATCTTTTATAAGCAATAGGATCGGCGGCGGGTTCGTTTAAAATATTGGAAGTATAACCGTGATTATAATGCGCCCAATCGGTTACCGATCTTAAGGCGGCACCGGCTTTAAAGGTTTCGGGTTCTGTAAACATTCCCATTAAAGTGATGAAGCCACCATAACTTCCACCATAAATCCCCACTTTTTCGGGATTTATTCCGTGATTCTTAACTAAATATTCCACGCCATCTACCTGGTCAGAAAGGTCTTTTCCACCCATATGTCGGTAAATTCCTGTTCTCCAGTCGCGACCATAACCTGCGCTTCCGCGGTAATCTATATCTATAACAGTATACCCAAGGTCTGTTAAAAGGTTATGGAACATATATTCCCTAAAATAGCTGCTCCACCATTTGTGTGTATTTTGCAGGTAGCCCGCACCGTGCACAAAAACCACGGCAGCGTTATTTTTTACATCGGCTTCAGGGATATATAGCCTGGCCGGAACCATAGCACCGTCCCTGGCTTTAAACTCTATCAACTCAGGAGTTCTCCAGGGGTAACTGCTAAATGCTTCAGATTGCCCTTCTGTTAGTTGTTTGGCTTCAGCATTTGCTTTTGTCTTCTTTAGGTATAATTCCCAGGGCTTATTGCTATAGGAATATAAAATGGCCATGTGTTTTTCATCTGGAGAAAGATAAACATCATTATTGCCCTCCATTTTAGTTAGTTTTTCCATCTTACCGCCCATCACCGGCATCTTATAGAAATGACGTTCACCGGGTCCAACTTCTGAAGTGGTTAAAAACCAATGCTTTTTGTTATTAGAAAGCTCGGGGTCAAAAACTTCAAAATCTCCCTGGGTAAGTGCTTTTTTGTTTCCGGTGGTAACATCCAACAGGTAAAGATGAGAGTATCCCGTTTCTTCACTTTGAAAATAAATATGTTTATTATCTGGTAACCACCCCATTTCTTCCCCTCCGTAAAAGGTGTAGCCAATTCCGGGACCTGCAATCCAGGCTTCGTCACGCTGGCGATCTAGTGTATTTAAGGCGCCTGTTTCAAGGTTGATTTTTGCTATCCAGCGGTCTTTATTGTCTTTAGACCTAATATTAACTACAGCGTGCTCGCCGTTTTCTGAAAAATAAACCGTAGTTGGAACTACTTCCCTCTCGGTCTCTTCCCAGTCTTTATCGGGGTAATCTTTAACGTAATCCGGTAAATCAGTAATTCCGGGAAGTTCACTTGTGTTTAAGGTGTAAACCGTGTCTTTTTCGAAATTGTAAATAGCAAGCTCAACTTTAGTATTATTCTCACCAACCTTGCTTCGTGCGGGCAGGTTTACGGTATATCCAGATTCATCTACATAATTTGGAACTGCAGTATTTTCGCCGCGTTCACGGGTAATAAGTTTAAAAGTTGCAAATTTTGCATCAGGCGAAACCTGAAGGTTACTTAGGTTTTTATCTTCAAGGTAGAAGCTAAATTGTTCCTTTTTAGCCGTGGCTTCCCTGTATGCTTCTTTATTTTCTTTGTTGGTTTTTCGCTGATTTACCACTTGTAATAGTTCCAGGTTTTCGTCTCTTATCCAGGCATTTTTTTCTGAAACTTCTTTTTCTTTCCCGTCTTTTGCTGTACCGGTTTTAATATTGGTAAGTTGCTTAATACTACCTTCTTTTCTATTATAAACAAAAGCATTCTTATCTAAAGTAAAGCTGACTTTGTCCTCGTTAGCAAGGAATTTTGGGCTTTCAATTGCTTTTGAAAGATCAAGGAGTTCGGTGGTTTTTCCGGTTTTTATATTATAAAGCTTAAGGCTTCCATTCTCCCCAAAAATCTTTTTAGTTCTATCTTTATTGAAATCGCCATATCGCGGAATTAAATTTTGCTCTTCCTTTAGATCTACCTTTTTTATTTTTGAAGGATTTCGCAATTCAATTTTATAAAGTGAATCAGCAACATTCTGTTCGGGATTGTAATCAAAATAAATGGTTTCACTATCGGCACTCCACTTTATATTAGAGGGAAAATTCCCCATCCAATTAGGGTCTTGCATTACTTTTTCTACCGAAAGTTCACTGGTTTGGGAAACTCCTGTATAACCAAAACTTAAGAGTGTTAAAAAGAGAACATGAAATTTAAACTTGAAGGAATAGGCTAAAATCTTTTTCATCAATTTAAGGAGTTGTGGGTTTATTTTTTAATAGCAGGCGGCAATATAGTTAAAATGCTAAAAATGATAAAGCTTAAGCCTTAAGATAGATTAGATATAATTGATATCTTTAGCCTTTATTTTTAAAAATTGATTAAAACAGTATGAAGAAAAATTTACGTACACTTTTTAGTTTATTTCTTGTGGCCGGCACATTACAGGTACAGGCTCAGCAAGAAATGGTAGACAAGATTGTAACCGAGGTCAATGAAAATTCAAGATTAGAGGAGCTGGGTCACGAGATGATAGATGTGATTGGTCCTAGATTGGTTGGGACTCCACAAATGAAAAATGCACATGACTGGGCGGTAAAAAAATATGAAAGCTGGGGAATTTCTGCCGAAAATGAGGAATATGGAACCTGGCGTGGCTGGGAACGTGGAATTACCCATATAGACCTTGTAGAACCAAGATTAAGAACCTTGCACGGAAGACAATTGGCCTGGAGCCCTTCTACAGGAAAAAAAGGCGTAACTGCCGAGGTAGTGATTTTACCGGAAGCAAGTAGCCCTGATGCCTTTGCCGATATGCTTTCTTCAGTTAAAGGAAAATTTGTGATGATTTCGGTAAATGAACCTACCGGAAGGCCACCATATAACTGGGAAGAGTGGGCCACAGAAAAATCGTGGAAGAACATGCAACAAAGCATAAAAGAAACCGATTCTCTATGGAGAAGCCGAGTTCAAAATACCGGTTATAGCTATCGCGAACTCCCAAAAGTTTTGGAAGAAGCCGGTGCAGTGGGTATTGTGACTTCTAACTGGTCTCACGGTTTTGGTGCTAACAAAGTGTTTGGTGCATATACCAATGATATTCCTACTATAGATCTTTCTTTAGAAGATTATGGATTGCTTTACCGTTTAGCAGAAAACAATAATGCGCCCGAAATAAAGGTAGTTGCCCAATCTAAAGATCTTGGAGAAATGCCAACATTTAATACCATTGCAAGGATTGAAGGAACCGAAAAGCCTGAAGAGTATGTTGTTCTTTCGGCACATTTTGATTCCTGGGATGGCGGTACCGGAGCAACCGATAATGGTACCGGCACCATGGTGATGATGGAAACAATGCGAATCTTAAAGAAATTATATCCAAACCCAAAGCGAACTATTATAGCCGGACACTGGGGTGGAGAAGAGCAGGGGCTTAACGGTTCTCGTGCTTTTGTAAAAGATAACCCCGAAATTGTGGCTAATGTACAGGCTTTGTTTAACCAGGATAACGGAACCGGAAGGGTAAAAACTATTAACGGACAAGGATTTTTGCATGCTTACGATTATATAAGCAGTTGGTTAGAGCCGGTGCCTCAGGAGATAAAATCTGAGATTGAGACTTCCTTCCCTGGAACCCCTTCCAGTGGTGGAACAGATCACGCTTCTTTTGTGGCTGCAGGAGCACCTGCTTTTATGCTGAATTCTTTAAACTGGTCTTATTGGGATTATACTTGGCATACCAATTTAGATACGTACGATAAAATTGTTTTTGATGATGTACGCAGCAATGTGATTTTGACTGCTATTATGACTTATATGGCGAGTGAAGATCCTGAAACTACCTCACGAGAAAAGGCCGTTTTGCCAATTAACCGAAGAACCGGTGAGCAAATGACCTGGCCTGAGCCAAGAGATGGAGAAAGAAGAGGAGGATTAGATTAGGCTTTTATTAATAAGAAGCTTGACGAACTAAAAAAACGTCATTACGAGGGACGAATAATCTGTAATTTAATGGCAGATTACTTTACTCCATTCGTAATGACGTTTTAATTTATAGAATCTTCTAGATTTAACCTTTCAAATCAGCACCTACGGGAATGCTACAATCGTGATAGGGCTCCCCGTGTGCAGGGTTTTTAGTTGGTTTGTCTTCCCTAAGCCTTATGGGAGATGAGGTCATTTCCTGTTGTTGGCTTGAGCTGTTTGACTCGGTTAAAGATGCTCCTACCGGCATATCACAACGATGTCCGGGTTGGCCATGTGGAGGGTTGACATCTGGGGTTTCTGCATTTTCAGATGTGTTTCCACTCATTTGGGTATTTTGGATAGTTTGGGTTTCTTCAGCAGTTTTCTTTTCTGCGTCTTTACAAGACGTAAAAGCCGTAAGTGATACAACGGCAATTCCCAATAGAATTTTATTAAAGGTAATTTTCATAACAGCATTATTTTAAGTGATAAAGATACTAAATATGTGTAGATTACTCAGTAAGCATCTCTAATTCCCCCTTACTAAGATTTATGAGGCCGGCTTTGGGCAAACGCTTTAGCATAATTTTCCAGTTTTTATCTTTATCAAAGATTCTTTGAAAAATTTGTTTTGCTTCTTCCAGTCTATCGCTATTGGCAAGGGCTACTGCTTTCCAGAATCGCATTTCCAGGTTGTTTGGAAACATGTTTTCGGCTGTGCTGTATTGTTTCAGTGCTTCTTCCACATTCCCCGTTTCCATAGCGAGATCGCCACGATTCATAAACTGGTAAGCCCGGGCTGTTCTTAGCAACCGGTCCAGTTCTTCTATCGGATTTTCGTGATCGTCTACTCTTAGGTCTATTTTTTTATCCTTCCAGACTTCTTCAACTTTATCTGGTCCAACCACAATTAATGCGGCCGATTGTTTTCCGCGGATATCCCCACCGGCTTTTTGAGCAGCTTTTAAAACCCTAAGTACCCTTTCGGCCAGGGGTAGGTTCATATTTTCGGTAAAAGCTTTAGCCATTTCAGGCACAACCTTGTTGTTTAACATCATATTGGCCTGAACTGCAAAATTTTCACCCGTAATATGGCTCGCTTCAGCTACGCAATTCTTCCCGGTATAGGCTGCATTTTGCCCAAATTTATTTAGAATGGCCAATTGCCTATAATCACGGGCTTCATCGTTATTAATAAGGCTCTCTAAAGCTTCTTCGGGAGTATAAGCTTTGTTTAAAAGTTTAAGACCTTCCGGGCCAAAAGCCGGGTTTACAAACGACTGCGTAGCAACTACACCCACTCCCGATTTTCCCCAGGCGACTAGTGGTCCTACCGAAAACCAATGACTTTGAACACCAACAGCCATTTCTCCGGTTTTTGCATCCCTGGCAACAATAGAATAGGTATGTGCAAATGGATCTCCGCTAATCTCCGGATTTTGGGCCTGGCCATTCAAAAAAGATATGAAAGTGATAACCGTAAAGAGTAAAAAATTTTTCATAATACCTGATTTCTGTTTAAAACCAAGATAACGAAACTTTACTCGATAATCTAGATTAAATGTTTCGAGGCTTGCCTCTAAATTCAAAAAATTCTCATTTAATACCTCGTTGGCTTCCCGGGAAATACTTCACTAAATTCTCTTTTTGTGTTTTAAGACACCACTTGATATAGAAATGATTTATAATTGTTTTGCATTAGTGACCAGAATATAGAGAGGCCCGCCATCTACTGGATAACCATCTATCCTTGAGCCGGAAACCGTAACTTCTTTTCCGATAAATTTATCCAGATCTATTTTGTCGCTTCTTAACGCATAGAATTCATTTTCCGTTTTTAGAACATGTGTGCCATATTGATAAGAAGTAATTCCCTGGCTTTCTATTTTACCGGTAAGTTCCATTTGGCCTTCTGTTTCCTGGCGGTTACAGGTATTGGCAAAAAAGATGAGTGCTGTAAAAAAGCTTAGGACAAAAAATTTCATAGAGGTTGATTTTAAAAATATGTCTTTAAGATTAAAGTTAAAAAAAGCCGGGAAACTACCGGAAGTTTTAAGTTTTAATATGATGAATTTCTGAAAACATTATTATTTTTGTGGCACCTATAGGGCCTCGTAGTTCAACGGATAGAATAGAAGTTTCCTAAACTTTAGATCCAGGTTCGATTCCTGGCGAGGCTACTTTTTTGGTATCTTAAACCGTTAGATGCACTAAACTCTTTTTCGTAATAGAAGAATAAAAGTTTGCCTTGAAGCTAGATGTGGCTTCATATCCAGGTTAAGCTTGCCCCAGGTTATTTGAATCTTATGAAGATGTAATAATAGAGGTAACTTTGTTAGCTGAATATTATTTCTTGTTGTTTTTATTTTAGGTATTATAAATAACCTTATATTCTTTTTCGGTTTAAATAGTTTATTATCAATTTATTAACTACAATTTTTTTTCTATACCTCTTGTGCTTGTAATGTGTTAATTGTTCTATCAACCCCCCTGGTTTTTAAAAGAGTTGGTTTATATTTGTAATCTTTTCTTTACAAACTTTTAATACTATTCAAAGTAAAACCTACTTATTTTGAGGGGTATTAAACAATAAAAATTCTGGTTATCAGGTCGTTATATTTCTTTTTTCTTTTAAATCTTATTTTTTTGGGCACTAACTTATGTGCAGCCAATAGTTTGCAACAGGATAAAGGTTTGCCTGAAATAAGTGTTATTACAGATAAAAGTGCACTAAAATATATAAATGAGGCGCAGGTACTTATTGATATTGCCGAATATGAGAAAAGTTTAAGCCTTTTAAAACTTATTTCTAAACAATATAAGGGAGATAGTAAGGAAGTAAAGGCTCGAATATTAGGTGGGTTAGCAAGAAACTATTTAAATATTGGCCTTTTTAAGGAAGCCGTAAAAACCTGGAGCAAGGCTGTAGAACTTTGTAAGGGGCTTGAGAACGGAGAATATCTTTCTGCTATTTTTTATAATAATATCGCAAGTGCCTTTTTAAAATTAGGTGAGTCGGAGAAAGCAATTATCTATTATAAGAAATCTTTGTCTATATACCCATTTTCTTCAACATATCGGGGCTTATCGAAATTAGCAATAGATACAGAGAGTGATTTTGATTTATCAAAGTCATATTTAGAGGCTGGCGCCGAATTTATAAGGGATAACAGGAACCTTAATGGCTATGCAGACGCTTTGGATAGTAGTTATCTTTTTAAGTTTGATCAAGCTACTATTTTAAAAGGTTTTGCCTATCATTATTTTAAAATGGGAGATGTTGAGACCTCTATAGATAAATACCAACAAGCATTAGATATCTCGAAAAGATTAAAGAGAATAAGCCTAAGTGTTGAAATTTTAAAAGAAATGGGTTATGTGTATAGAACACAAAGTGACCTAAAAAATTCGAATAAATACTTTGCAGAATATATTCACCTCAATGATAGCCTAAGCATGGCAAAAATGAAATCTTTAAGTATTCCTCTTAGAAATTTTATCGTAGAGGAAAATAACTCTAAAGAAATTGATGTCGACTCTGATTATTCTTTCGTATTTGGGGTATCTGCTTTAGTTGGAACTTCGTTTGTTTTACTTTTTATAGTTCGGCATAACAGCAGGCAAAAGAAGAAAATAGAAATTTCCAGAAAAGAAAAAGAGCGTTTAAAACAGAGTTTGAATGAAAGCTTTGATGAGGTTATAGATTTAGCAAGAAATAATGATCCCGCTTTTCTAGGAAAATTTAAACAGGTATACCCAAGCCTTTATGGAAAGTTAAGCGCTACAGAAATAAATTTAACCGATTCAGAAATCGCATTATGTGCTATGATTTGGTTGAAATTCTCTACAAAAGAGATTGCTCAATTCACATTTGTTCAACACAAAACCGTACAAATTAAGAAATACAGGTTGCGCAAAAAACTTTCTTTACCTAAAGGAACAGATTTGTACAAATGGATGGCTTCTTTGTAATTGTCTGCTCGTAAGCTGTTTGAGTGTTGTTTTATAGATGTAGTATCTATGTAATACCCGTGAAACGGGCTTTATCTAGTTATATTTTGCAATTTCGCGAAAAATTTAAGCCTAGAATTATTTTACCGTTTAATCCAAAAAAAATCTTGGTGTAAACCATTTCTAAAAGTACTTTCTATGAAGAAACTATTACCTCTGCTATTTATTTTTATTGGCTTTTCTGTTAGTGCCCAGGTGGGTATTGGAACCGATATGCCAAATCCTTCAAGCCAATTGGAGATAGTAGCAAACGATAAAGGTCTATTAATACCTCAGGTTGCACTTTTAAATTTAACAGATGAATCTACAATTACCAATGGGAATGTAGAAAGTCTTTTGGTGTTTAATACCTCTGCTAACCAAAGTATGTCACCGGGGTATTATTACTGGTATAACGGTAGCTGGAAAAGAATAGCTACTTCTAATGATCCTTCTTCTAATATCCCCGATAATATAGTTATTTGGAATGCCGAGAATCAGGAGTTTGTTTATTTAGATCAGGAGGGAGATCGTATAAGTATAAATTTAGATGAGATTGTAAACGAAAGTATTACTAAGCTTGTTGATAATTTAGATGGAACTTACACTTACACCAGTGAAGATGATACAATTACTACCATAAATGTTCCTGCCGATGTTATAAGTAATATTGATAATAACGGAGATATCTATGAAAGAATTATTGAGCTTATAACCAGTAATTCTTATATCTCGAATATAACCGATAATGGCGACGGGACCTTTAATTTTACCGATTCTCAGGGAAATACAACCGAATTCGATGCTAATACTACCAATCTTGTAGATAACGCCGATGGGACTTATGATTTGACTAATGCTAATGGCAGTACAATTAATATCAATACCAATGCAGATAGTAATAGCTACGACAATACCAATTCAGGTTTAACATCTACTAATGTACAGGATGCTTTAGATGAGATTCAGCAGAACCTTGAAGATACCAATGCCGATTTAGGTAATATTGACCTGACCGATAATGGGGACGGTACTTTCACCTATACCGATGCAGAGGGTAATATTATAGACTTTGATGCCAATACTACTAGTTATACCGAAAATGGGGGAGGTAGTTATACCTTCACCAACGATAATGGAGAGAGTATCACGGTAACTGTAGTTGATGATGTGGTTTCTAATATTCAAAACCAGGGAGCGATCTATGATGAAATTTTAAGCATTATTGGAAACGAATCTGATATATTAGTAGACAACAATAATGGTACTTATACCCACACCGCTGTAGACGGTACGGAGGTGATTATTGATGCCAACACTACTTCAGTAAGTGTAACCGATGGGGTGTATACTTTTACAAATGGTAATGGTGATGTAATTACGACTATCGATACCAATGCAAGTGCTTCCGGTTATGACAATACCAATTCAGGTTTAACTTCTACCAATGTACAGGATGCTTTAGATGAAATTCAGCAGAACCTTGAAGATACCAATGCCGATTTAGGTAATATTGACCTGACTGATAACGGGGACGGTACTTTCACCTATACCGATGCAGAGGGTAATATTATAGACTTTGATGCCAATACTACTAGTTATACCGAAAATGGGGGAGGTAGTTATACCTTCACCAACGATAACGGAGAGAGTATCACGGTAACTGTAGTTGATGATGTGGTTTCTAATATTCAAAACCAGGGAGCGATCTATGATGAAATTTTAAGCATTATTGGGAGCGAGTCTGATATATTAGTAGACAACAATAATGGCACCTATACGCATACCGCTGTAGACGGTACGGAGGTGATTATTGATGCCAACACTACTTCAGTAAGTGTAACCGATGGAGTGTATACTTTTACAAATGGTAATGGAGACGTAATTACGACCATCGATACCAATGCAAGTGCTTCCGGTTACGACAATACCAATTCAGGTTTAACATCTACTAATGTACAGGATGCTTTAGATGAAATTCAGTCTAACCTGGATAATACTACCGATGTTTTAGTTGCTAATGGCAACGGCACCTATACGCATACCGCTGTAGACGGTACGGAGGTGATTATTGATGCCAACACTACTTCAGTAAGTGTAACCGATGGGGTATATACTTTTACAAATGGTAATGGAGACGTAATTACGACCATCGATACTAATGCAAGTGCTTCCGGTTATGACAATACCAATTCAGGTTTAACCTCTACTAATGTACAGGATGCTTTAGATGAAATTCAGTCTAACCTGGATAATACTACCGATGTTTTAGTTGATAAT